>NZ_JBICTV010000007.1:39678-332104 GCF_043197855.1 Dactylosporangium sp. NPDC048998 | reverse complement strand
GGAGTTGCTGTCGAAGGCGAAGAGGTTGATGCCGAGCAGGCCGGGGCCGCCGAGCAGGACGATGCCGTTGTTGGAGCCGGCGGCGCGGATGCCGACGGTGGTGTTGATCCGGCGGCTGTCGTTGCTGGAGGCCTTGGTGATGTCGCCGGTCTTGTCGGTGAGCTTCTTCGAGGAGGTCTGGTAGAGGTAGACCTTGGGTGGGCGCCAGTCACCCACTGATGCGGCGAGGCCTCTGGTCTGTTTGCTGAGCTGGCTGGAGCCGTATTCGCAGACGTAGTCGTCGTTCTGGACGGGTGTGCGCTGCCCGAGGCTGGTGCCGAGGGTGAGGCATTGGACGTTGGCGCCGGTGCCGAACCAGATCCGGTCGCCGGACTTGGTCATGCCCCAGACGTAGGACTGGTTCACCTTCGGCTTGCCCGTGGTGCAGGGCGGTCCGGGTGGGTAGGGCTGGCCGACCCCGGCGAAGCACTCGTCCGGCGCGGCCTTCGCCAGCAGCTCGGGTCCCGAGACCACCCGTGCCGTCTGGGTTTGGACGGCGCCGCTGGTGGCCGGGGTGGCGGGGAGCGCCGGTACGACCGCCAGGAGGGCTGCGGGTAGCAGAGATCGGGCGAAGAACAAGATCGTGAGCATGCTTGTCCTTTCATGCGGTACAGGTCCGTCGGCGGCAGTCGTCGCGGACATGGAGACAAGGGATCTGCAGACGGGCAGGGGCGGCCGCCGTCTCGTTCGGATGACGGGCACGGCGAAGACAGCGATGCCCGGCACCCTGGGCCGAGCGGGCGGCGAAGCCTGCCACGTAGGCGGTACACAGGTTGGAAGTCCGGCCGGAATCCGGCTGGAACAAGCCGGCGAACCGGACGGCCTGTGCCATGCGTGCATCTCAGCCCAAGGCGTCTACATCCAGGTTTGTACCAGACGGCCGACGTGCGAACCGGACGATCGGCGAAGAGAGTTCTGAATAACCGGGGACGAACACGCCCGCCGTGTTGTACGAATAGTGTGTCGCGGCCATAGCCCTTGCCCGGGCGGCGGACACCGTGCCGCAGCGGAACCGGCTGATCGTCGCCGGTTCGCGTTGCGTTCACGTTGCGGCCTCCAGAGCATGCTGTGCGCCCGGATCCTCACCCCGCCGGAGGAGCAGGCGTTGGATCTTGCGCACTGGCTGGACCGCTCCGTGGCGGAGGCCGCCGCATGGGCGGCGGACTTCGGCCCGGCGGTCCACCCTGCGCGGCCGGCGCCGCCGGGCCCCTCGGTCCAGTGGATCGACGACGAGACGTTCGCCGCGGCGTTCGAGGCGCTCACCGACCGGCTGCGGCGCGGCCGGCCGGTGTTCCATCCACGCTTCGTGGTCGGACCCGAGCGGCCCGCCCACCCGGCCGCGGTCGTCGGGCATGTCGCGGCGGCCCTCGCCGGCGAGGACGCCTATCCGGACCTCGCCGAGGAGGTCCTCGCCCAGCTCGCCGCGATGCTCGGCGTGCCCGGCGCGGCCGGCCGGCTCGCCGTCAGCAGCGCCGCTGCGCACCTCGACGCCCTCTGCGTGGGGCGGGAGGCCCGGCCGGGGCAGGGCGTCGCGTACGCCGCCGGCCGCGAGGGCACCCTCGGCCGGCTCTGCCGGGCGCTCGGCGTGCCGGGGCGAGCGGTGCGCGTCGACGGCCTCGGCCGGATCGATGTCGGCGCGCTCGAGGACGCGGTGCGCGACGGCGACATCGGCACGGTCGTGCTGACCGCCGGCGCGCCGGAGACCGGCGCCGTCGACCCCATCCACGAGGTGATCCCGCTGCGGGAGCGGTACGGCGTGCGTGTGCACGTCGACGCCTCCTACGGGGGCTTCTTCGCGCTGCTGGCGGCGCAGCGGGACGGCCGCGGCGGCGTCCGGCCCGAGCCCTGGGCGGCACTCGCCGCCTGCGACTCGATCGTCGTCGACGCCCACCGGCACGCGTTGCAGCCGGCCGGGTGCGCGGCCGTGTTCTTCACCGACCCCGCCGACGCCGCGGAGGCCGGCGTCGCCGACCCGCCGGGCGGTGCCGCGGTGGCCGCGCTCTGGCTCACGTTCCGGGTGTTGCCGCCGACCCGCGACGGACTGGGCCGGCTGCTCGCCGTGACCCGGCGCGCCGCGACCCGGTGGGCGGCGCTGATCCGGCGCTCCCCGCAGCTGGTCCTGCACCAGCCGCCGGAGCTCGACGTCGTCACGTGCCTGCCGGCGGTCGGGGAAGTGTCGGCGCTGGACCGGGCTGTCCTGCGGATGGTCCGGGACGGCGCGGCGGCGATCGCCGACCCGGTGTACCTCGGCACGATCCGGCTCGTCCGGGAACGCCTCGCGGCACGCCACCCGGGCCTGCGCATCGACGCCGCCGGCGCGCGGATCGTGCGAGCCGTGCTGCTCAGGCCGGAGACGGCGGCCGCCGTGGACGTCCTGCACCGCCGCGTCGAGCTGCTGGCCGCCGCGGCGCTGAGGGCATAGTCAAGTCTCGATCGCATCGTGGTCGAGGCTCGTCCCGGGACCGGCGAGACGACAGCACATGCAGTTGAGCTTCCCAGCTATGGATCGTCGCGAGGTCGCTGGCGTTCACTGGTAGTGGCGACGAATGCGCGAATTGCGACGCTCACGGTGGTTGGGGAGGCGGAATCAGCAATGGCACAGGTGCCGATGTCGAGCGAGCACGGTGTGCACGGCCTTCCCGAGCACGTGCGCGGGTTCGCGCTGATGCATGTCGCCATGCGCCGCGACGCCCGCCGGTTGACCGGAGCCGCCTCGGCGGTCACCGCGTCGTCCGGACCGGCGGTCGCGACGTGGTGGTCGCGGGTCCGGGGGGCCATCGACTGGCACCACCACAGCGAGGACGAGGTGTTGTGGCCGGAGCTTCGCCGTCGCGTGCGCGGGTTCGCCGCGCGCGAGGCGGCGATCCACGGCGACCACGAGGCCCTCGACGCGGCGATGGACGCGGTGTCCGTAGCGCTGACACCGCGCGGAGTGCAAGGGCTGACCGCGGCGGCGACGCGGTTCAGTACCGTGCTCCACGAACACCTCCGGGCGGAGGAGGACTTCGTGTTCCCGGTGTTCACCGAGGACCTCACCCCGCAGGAGTATCTGGCGATTGAACGGCGAGTCGTCGCCACGGCCCCCGCGCGCGTCATGGCGTATCTCCAGCCATGGATGTTCGACGGGGCCGACCGGCGGGCGGTGGCCAGTGTGGAGGCCACGATCCCGCCACCCGTCCGGCTCTTGGGCGGCACGGTGCTGCGCTGGCGGTACGAGCGCATGGTGGCACCGGTGCGATCGCTCATCTGAGCCGGGCGTCGTACCGCCTCGGGACGTCGACCCGGTTCCGTGAGCGGTCACCGCCGTCAGATCGCAACTGAGGAGAGTTGATGGAATCCATCAATGTCGCCGGGCCGGGCTGCGTGTGCAAGTCCGCGGGTGGTGGTCCGAACCGCCGGGAATCCCGGTTCGACCACGGCCCCAGAAGGCACACCAACCTGTTCTCGGACGGGACCAGGCGTACCACGGGACAGCCGGCGGCGACGCCGGGGCCCGTGCTGTCGGTCCGCGGGCTGCGGCACCGCCTCGACGGGGAGACGGTGCTCGACGACGTCGCGTTCGACGTCAGGGAGGGTGAGGGGTTCGGGCTCACCGGGTCCGCGGCGCTGCTCGACACGATCGGGCGAACCACGATCGTGCGCATGGTGTGCGGGCTCATGCCCGCCGACCCCGGGGTGGTGCTGGCCGGCGGGCAGCCGGTCGGCGGCACCGATGACGATCCGCTCGACGACCCGGCCGCCTACGTCGCGCACAGCGTCGCGGTGACGGCATCGCTGACGGTCGGCGATACGGTCCGGCTGTGGGCCCGGCTGCTCGGGCTGCCCGGCACGCTGGGACGGGAGCGGGCGATGGAGGTCCTCGCGCTGGCGCGCATCGAGGAGCACACCCAAACCCCGGTGGGCCGGTGCCCGGACGGGGTGCTGCGCGAGATGGGCCTCGCCGTCGCCCTGTTGCGACGGCCGCGGCTGCTCGTGCTCGACGAGCCGACCCGCGGGCTCAACCCGCGGAGCCGGGAACGGTTGCTCGAGACGGTCAACCGGGTCCGTGGCGGCGGTACGGCCGTCCTCTACGCCGGCCGCGACGTGGCGGAGGTGCGTGAGGTCTGCGACCGGATCGGTGTCCTGGACCGGGGTCGCCTGGTGGCGCAGGGCCGGCCGGAAGAGCTGCCGAGGCTGCTGACCGCAGCCTGAGAGTCAACCAACCAACGAACAGCAGGGGGAACACGGACCATGGCAACTCTCGGCAACAGCACGGCCCGCCCGGCGCCGGCCGGCACCCCGTCGACCGGCGGGGGGCAGCGCGTCGCCGGCGCGCTGCTCATCGCGTCCGTCGTGTGCATGGGCCTCATGGCCGGGCTGTTCTGGGGATTCGACATCTCCGTCATGCCCGGTCTCGGCGACTCCGACGACCGTACCTTCGTGACCGCCATGCAGCACATCAACGCCGACATCGAGAACGGCCTCTTCGGCCTCGTCTTCGTCGCCGCGCTGCTGCTGCCGGCGGCGGCGGTGGTGGTCCTGTTCGCCCAGCGGCGCCGCGGCGCGGCGCTGTGGACGGCGCTGGCCACCGTCGCCTACTTCCTCGTCCTCGTGCTCACGATGGGCGTCGAGGTACCGCTCAACGACACCCTCGCCCGGGCCGGCTCGCCGGACCGGATCCCGGACCTGCACAAGGTGCGGACCGATTTCGAGGGCGTCTGGGTGACGGTCAACCACTTCCGCACCCTGCTGTGCACGATCGCGGTCGCCGGTCTCGGTCGCGCGCTCTCCCTGCACGCCCGGGCACAGCACCAGCCCCTCACCCAGCCTCTCGCCCAGCCCTACGCCCAGCCCCGACCGCAGCCCTACTCGGGACCGCGGTGACCGTCCGGTCCGTGCTCGCGCCTGTTGCTCGCCGTGACCGCGGCGAGCAACAGGCCGTTGCGTGCCAGCCAGCGGCCGGCGAACCGGGCCGGCCCCGGGGCGGTCCCGGCCGTTGCGGCCAGGATCTCGGCGGTGAAGGTACCGGCGGGATCGATCGTGACCACCGCGTCGCCGAAGCCCAGCCAGCGGCGGGTGAGCGGATACCACGCCTTGTAGGCCGCCTCCTTGCCGCAGAACAGCAGCCGGTCCCAGCACACCGACCCGTCGGCCCGGCCGAGCCGCGCGAGCTCCGCGCGCTCGACGGGCCCGGCGACGAGCCCCAGCACCCCGTCCGGCAGCGGGGCGTGCGGCTCGGCGTCGATGCCGACGGCGGCGAACGCGTCGGCCCGGGCCACCGCGGCGGCGCGGTAGCCGGCGCAGTGGGTCAGGCTGCCCACCACGCCGTGCGGCCACCGCGGCGCGCGGCTCGCGTCACGCAGCACCGGCACCGGCGGCAGGCCGAGCTCACCCAGGGCACGGCGGGCGCAGGCCCGCGCGGTCGCGAACTCCGTGCGCCGCTTGGGGTCGGCGCCGGCGACCAGCGCCGCCTCTTCGGGGAACAGCGGCGCGGGCGCGCGGTCGTCGAAGGCTTCGGCCGACCGCACACCCGCGGGGAGGATCGTCTCGATCAACGCTCGATCGCCCCGGCTCAGACGACGCAGGCCGCGCACAGCGCGCCGAACGCTCCGATCGCGGAGAGCGTACGGACCAGGTGGAGCCGCACCCACGGGCGCTCGAAGCGGGCCCGCACCGCGGCCGGGTCGCCGATCCGGCTTACCGCGCCGGCCGCGTCGAGCTGGATGTTGAGCGGGATGTTGCCGCGCACGGTGATGCCGAAGGTGACGAGGTACAGCACGAGCCCCGCGACGATGAGGACCAGGCGGGTGGTTTGCCCGGTGCCGATGTGCAGCACCAGGGCGAGCGCGGTGAACAACACCGAGCCCATGAAACTCAGAGCGAACCAACCGTTCTGGATGGACGAGTTGATGCGCTGCATGACGTCGATGAACACCCGGTCGTCGGTGCGGCTCAGCGCCAGCATGACCGAGCAGGCATAACCGTAGAAGAGGCCCGCGATGAGACCCATGGTCAGGGTGGCGAACACGAGCGCCGCCTCACGAACCAACTCCATGCCGTTCTTCCTTTCAGGATCGCCTTGCGTCAATCTCAGTGAAATGCCTTCGACGCAGAGGCGCCATGGTTCTTCTACTCATTTTCATGCGCCTGCGTCTACAATTCGGCCTATGGACGCGCTCACCGGACTGCTCGACCAGCCGAGGGCGCGGGGGGCGTTCCTGTTGCGGTCCATGCTCACCCCGCCCTGGTCGTTGCGGATCGAGGACGAGGCGCCACTGTCCGTGGTGACGATGGCGCGGGGCGAGGCGCTGATCGTGCCGACGACCGGCGAACCGGCCTGGCTGCGACCGGGTGAGATCGCCATCATGCGCGGCCCGGATGCCTACACGATCTGTGACGGTCCCGAGACCCCGGTGCAGATCGTGATCCATCCCGGGCAACGGTGCACCACGATCGATGGTCTGGACATGGGCGGTTCGCTGAACGCCGGGGTGCGCACCTGGGGGAGCAGCTCCGAGGACAGCGCCGATATCATGCTCAGCGGCACCTACCAGCTGCACAGCGAGGTCAGCCATCGGCTGCTCGGCGTGCTGCCGCCGATGATGGTGCGCCCGATCGGCGCCGGGGAGCGGCCGCTCGTCGACCTGCTCGCCGCCGAGATCGTGCGCGACGAGCCGGGGCAGGAACTCGTCCTCGACCGGCTGCTCGACCTGCTCGTGGTCACCGTGCTGCGGTCCTGGCTGGCCAGCCCGGAGGCGCCCACCCCTGCGTGGTACCGGGCGCAGCGCGATCCGGTGATCGGCGCGGCCCTGCACATGCTGCACGCCGACCCGGCGTACAACTGGACGGTGGCCAATCTGGCCGCCAAGTCCGGGGTGTCGCGCGCCGCGCTGGCCCGGCGGTTCACCGAACTGGTCGGCGAGTCGCCGATGAAGTACCTGGCGAACTGGCGGCTCACGCTCGCCGCCGACCTGCTGCGCGAGCCGGGCGCCACGGTGGGCAACGTCGCGCGGATGGTCGGCTACGGCAGCGCGTTCGCGCTGAGCACCGCGTTCAAGCGGGTCCGGGGGGTCAGCCCGCTGGAGCACCGCCGGGCCGCCCTGGACCAGTAGTGGCCCGGCCTCCGCAGTACGTGACGGCGGGCACGGCCGGGCCGGTGGCGACGCGGTCAGGAGCCGGCCGGATCCCCGGAGTGGCAGTGGTCGAACGCGGCCAGCCAGCGCTCGAGGTCGCCGGCGCGCAGCAGCGAGGTGCCCACGAGCAGGCCCGCGTAGCCGGCCGCGAGCAGCCGCGCCGCCGCCTCGGGGCGGTCGATGCCGCTGGCGCTCACCGGGCACCGGGTGCCGCTGTCCAGCACCGCCCGCAGCAGCCCCAGGCTGCGTTCGATGCCGCCGCCGCTGCGCTCGCGGGTGTTGATGTCCTTGTTGTTCACCGCGACCACGCACGCGTCGGCGTGCGGCAGCCCGGCGATCTCCGCGGCGGAGACGACCTCCACGAACGGGGTGAGGCCGAGCTCGAGGGCCGCGCCGACCAGGCGGTGCAGCGCGGTGCGCGGCAGCAGCCCGGCGGTGAGCAGGACGGCCGACGCGCCCAGCGTCCGGGCCGTGTGCAGCTGCGCGGTCCGGGTGACGAAGTCCTTCTGCAGCAACGGCAGCCGGGTCAGCGCGGCGACCTCGGCGAGCAGGTCCGGCGAGCCGCCGAACCACCGGCCGGTGACGACGGACAGGCACGGCGCGCCGGCCGCGGTGTAGGCGGCCACCACGTCCGCCACCGGCCGGTCCCCGACGAGCGGGCTGCCGTCCGCGTCGGTGCGCTTGATCTCCATCACGAACGGCCGCGCCGCGCCGCGCAGAGCGTCGATGAACATGACAACCCCTAGGTTGGTACCGCGGCGCGCCAGCACCGCGTGATGGCCTCGACCCGCGCCGCCGCGAACTCCCCGTCGGCGTCCCGCGCCGCGGTGTCGACGTCGACGCCGTGGAACAGCGGATGCGCGGCGACCTCCGCCTGCTGCTCGGTGACCGTGTCGCAGAGGCCGCCGGCGAGCAGGAACGGCCGTTGCAGCCGCGCCGCGAGGGCGAGGGCCGCGCCTGCGGCGAGCTGGCGGCCGGTGCTGCCGACCCGCCCGTCGGCGGAGACGGTGTCGAGCAGGAACAGGTCGGTGCCCGCCCGCTCGTAGGCGCCGATGAACCGCTCCTCGAGGCAGATCCCGTCGCGGATGTGGAGCACCTTCACGACGGTGACGGGCGCGGCCGTCTTGAGCGCCTTCACCACGCCGGGCTGCTGGTACGCGTGCAGCTGGACCCACCGGACCCCGGTCACCCCGACGATCCGCGCGAGCCGATCGGGGTCGCCGACGAAGGTGACGAGGACCGGCTCGGTGCCGCCCGTGGCGAGGCAGCGCCGGGTCAGGTCGGCGGCGATGTCCAGGGGCAGCTCCGCGTGGCCGCCGGGCACGCCGTGCCACAGGCCCACGAGGTCGGCACCCGCGCCGGCGAGGAGCCGGACGTCGGCCCGGCTCCTCGCTCCACACACCTTGATCCGCACGTCACAGGCCCAGCATGCTGGCGATCCGGTTGTACTGGATCTCGTTGCTGCCCGAGTAGATCCGCCCGCCGACCGCGTCGCGGATGTCCTGCTCGATCCCGTGCTCGGTGAGGTATCCCTTGCCGCCGAAGACCTGCATGGCGGCGAGGCTGCTCGCCAGGTTGGCCTCGCTGGTGACGAGCTTGGCGATGGCGATGTCCGCGGTCGCGTTCTCGCCCCGCTCCAGCCGCTCCGCGGCGTCGTAGAGCCACTTGCGGGCCGTCTCCAGCCGGATCTTCATGTCGACGATGACGTTGGCGATCGTCTGGAACTGCCCGATCGGCCGGCCGAACTGCGAGCGCTGCCGGGCGTAGCCGATGGTGCGCTCGAGCCGGTGCCGCATGTGGCCGACGTCGAGGATGAACGCGAGCAGGATCTCGCGCTTCATCACGTGGTCGAGCACCAGGAACCCGCTGCCGACGCGGCCGACGACCTGGCTCGCCGGCACCCGGCAGTCCTCCAGCGTGAGAGTGCCGATCGGCGAGGTCCGCAGGCCCATCGTGCGCATCGGCTCGCCGATGAGCAGCCCGGGCGTGCCCCGCTCCACCAGGAACGCGGTGACGCCGAGCGGCCCGGCGTCCGGCCGCGTCCGCGCGTAGATGGTGTAGACGTCGGCGATCGGCCCGTTGGTGATGAACGTCTTGGTGCCGTTGAGCACGAACGTGTCGCCGTCGCGCTCCGCCGTCGCCAGCATCCGCAGCGCGTCCGAGCCGCCCTGCGGTTCGGTGATCGCGTGCGCGCCGATGATCTCACCGGAGCACACGCCCGGCAGGTACCGCTGCTGCTGCTCGGCCGTGCCGAACCGGTCGAGCGGGACGCCGACACTCGCCACGCTGGTCGTGGCCGAGAACGTCAGGCCGCTGTCCCGGCAGCCGTGGCCGAACCCTTCGAACACGTACATCGTGGTGAGCAGGCTCTGCCCGAGCCCGCCGAAGCGCTGCGGGAACAGCAGGCCGAGCAGGCCGGACTGCTGGATCACCTTCCACGTGTCCCAGGAGAAGACGGCCCTCTCGTCGTGCTCGACGCGGTCGGCGTTGAGCGCGTCGAACCACTTCGCCATGCCGTCGCGCAGCGCCCGCTGATCGGCGTCCCACTCGATCATGACGCGGTACCGTAGGCTGAGTCGGCCTCGTCGAGGCGGTGGACCTCGTCGCCCTGCAGCGCCGGGGTGAACACGCACACCAGGCGCAGGTCCTCGTGCGGCGACGCCACCAGCCAGTGAGAGTCGTGCTGGTCGAGGGCGTAGAGCGTGCCCGGCGTGATGGGGTGCACCGTGCCGTCCATCTCGACGACCTCGCCGGAGCCCTCGATGCAGTAGCAGGCCTCCAGGTGGTTGCGGTACTCGAGGTTGGACTTGGTGCCGGCCCGCACGGTGGTGTCCGTGACGGTGTAGCCCATGCCGTCGGACTGGAGCAGGAAGCGCCGGCTGAGGCCGTTGCCCCAGTCCACCGTCTTCACGTTGGTGAGCTCGCGGATGATCATCTCTGCCTCCCGGTGATCTCCGGCACCTGATCTCGAGGCGCCGGCTGGATGGACCGGACGAAGTCGTGCAGTGCCACGACGACGTCCCGTTTGTCGGCCTGGGCCGCCTCGATCCGGGCGACCCCCGCGGAGCCGACGATTGCCGCGTCGGCACCGCAGTCGTGGATGGCCGCCACGTCCGCTCCGGTACGCACGCCGAACCCGATGGCGATCGGTGCGGCGGTCGCGGCGCGCAGGCGCGCCACGGTCCCGGCGAGGTCGGCGAAGCCGGCGGCGGGCGGGGTGCCGCTTCGGCCGTAGTGGGCGACCAGATACAGGTAGGCCGACGCGTGGGCGGCCGCGGCGGCGGCCGACTCGGCCGAGCCGGTGGCGTAGCAGGTGGTCACGATCGGCAGGCCGGCCGATCGGGCGGCGGCGTGGTACGGCTCGTGCAGGCGGGGCGGGAGCGCGTGCAGAAGCAGGCCGTCGGCGCCGCTCGCGGCGACGTCGCGCACCAGGTCCGGCAGCGGGCGGGGCTTGACGGAGTGGCTCCAGTCGGCCAGCAGCGCGATGCGCAGCCGCCGGAGCCCGGGCCGCACGGCGGCGACGAAGGCGAGGACGGACGGCAGTGTGACCCCGGCGTCGAGGGCGCGCCGGGCGGAGCGCCGCACGACGGGGCCGTCGGTGACCGAGTCCGGGAAGGGCACGGCGAGCTCGAGGCAGTCGACGCCGGCCTCGTCGAGCATGTGCACCACGTCGGTGAGGACGTCCAGCGGCGGGTCGCCGGCGTTGAGGAACAGCGCCAGGGACGGTTCGCCGCGCCGCCGGCGCGGGAAGAACTCAGCCATGGGCCGCCACCGCGAGCTTCGCCGCGCGCATCTGCGCCAGCAGGCCGGCGGCCGCTCCACTGTGGATGGCGTCCTCGGCCCGCTCGACGGCGCTGGTCCAGCCCGGCTCGTGGCCGGTGGCGACGGCGAGCGCGGCCGCGTTGAGGCACACGGTCCGCAGCGCGACCGCGCCGGCCCGGCCGGCCAGCAGCTCGGCGAAGTGCGCGGCGGCCTCGGCCGGCGGTACCGGCCGCAGGTCGTCGAACGAGCCGTCGCCGGGCATCACCGCGCCGCGCGGCAGCCGGACGTCGCCCTGCGGCGTGTGGATGGTGTTGTCGGCGAACGGCAGCAACTCGTCGGCGCCGAGGTCGTTGACGCACAGCCACACCACGCGGTCGGTGACCGTGCCGGCGAGCCGGCGCAGCTTGTCCCGGGGCATCCGGGCCGACGCGCCGGTGACCTGGGCGGTCACCGGCGGCGACGCGAGGAACGGGCCGAGCGCGTTGAGGAACCGGCCGAACGCCTTCATGCCCAGGGGCAGGACGTTGCGGGCCAGGCGGCCCAGCACCGGGGGGTAGACGTAGCCGCCGGCGAAGGCGAGCCCGAAGCGGTCGAGGGCCTCGGCCGTCCGGGCGGGGGTGCCGGCGGGCCGGATGCCGAGCCGCTCCACCAGATCGACGGATCCGAGGCTGCTCGTGTACGCGCGGGAGCCGGTCTTGACCACGCGAACCCCGCTCGCGGCGGCCACGAACGCGGCGGCGGTCGAGACGTTGAACGTCTTCGGCCCGCCGCCGGTACCGACGATGTTCACCGTGCCGGGCCAGGTCGTGCCGGGCTCCTGCCGCTCGCGCAGCGACGCCAGCAGGCCGGCGAGGGACTCGTCGTCGGGCAGCTCGGTGGTGAGCGAGGCGAGCAGCGCGACGGACCGGGCGTGGTCCAGCCCGCCCGCCTCGACCTGGTCCCACAGGGCGCGCCAGGCCTCGACCGGGATCGGGGCGTCCCGGTCGAGCAGCGCGGTCACGGTGTCGGACATGACGGTCAGCCGTTCGCGACCGGCTGGGCCCGCGCGACGAACGCGTCGATCGCGCGGACGCTGCGGAAGTTGTCGGGGTCCATGGCGTCGTCGGCGACCGGCAGAACGAACCGGTCCTCGATCCAGGCGATCAGCTTGAGCAGGCCCAGGCTGTCGATGACACCGTCGGCGAGCAGGTCGTGGTCGGCCGGCAGGTCCTCGGGCGTGAGGTCGGGCAGGAACTCCTCGACGATGTACTGCTTGATGGCTGCGGTGTTGTCGCTCATTGCTCGGTTCCCTTTCCGGAGTTGGCGAGTGCGATGCGGTCGACCTTGCCGGTGGACGTCCTGGGCAGCGGGGCGTCGACGATCCGCAGGACCGACGGGACCGCGGCCCGGGGCAGCCGGCGCGCGCAGTGCTCGCGCAGCGTCAGGCTGTTGAGCCGGTTCCCCGAGCCGGCGGACAGCCGGCGGACGTGGGCGACCAGCCGGCGGCCGGTGACCGGGTCGCTCTCCGCGAGCACCGCCGCCTCGACGACCTCGGGGTGGCGCAGCAGGACCTGCTCCACCTCGGCCGTGTTGACGGCGACCCCACGGACCTTGACCTGGTGGTCGCGGCGGCCGACGAGAACGGTGCGGCCCTGCTCGTCGCGGCGCACGAGGTCGCCGGTGCGGAAGTACCGCAGGTCGTCGGCGCCCGTCGGGTGCGGGCCGAACCTGTCGGCGAACCGGCGCCGGTCCAGGTATCCGGACGTCTGGAACGGCGTCCACACCAGCAGCTCGCCGGTGCCGGCGCCGGTGACGAGCGCGCCGTCGTCGTCCACGACGAGCGCCTTCACGCCGGGCAGGGGCCGCCCGATCGAGGCGCCGTCGGCCAGCTCGCCGATCTCCTGGTAGAAGCTGTCGTTCGTCTCCGTACAGCCGTAGATGTTGTACAGCCGGGCCTTCGGGAACATCCGCGGCAGCTGCGCCAGCAGCTGCTCCGGCATCGCGTCGCCGGTGAACATCGCGTGGCCGACCACGGTGGACAGCGCCTCCTCGCCGCGTGCCGCGTCGCGCATGAGGCGGTAGAACATCGGCACGGCCTGGACCACGTCGACGTCGTACCGGACCAGCAGGTCCAGCAGGTGCCGGCCGTTGGCCGCCTGGTCGGGGTCGACGAGCACCACCCGCCCGCCGTGCGCGAGGGTGGCCCACACGTCGAGCAGGCACAGGTCGAAGCTCAGCGGCGCGTAGTTGAGCACCGTCGTGCCCGGCTTGAGCTCGAACGTCTCGCCGGCCCAGCGCAGGAACCGGTGGACGGACTCGCGGCCGAGCGGGACCACCTTCGGCAGGCCGGTCGAACCGGACGTGGTGAGCATGAACGAGGTGCCGCCCGGTACCGGGAACGTCTCGACGCCGTCCGCCGGGACGAGGCCGCGGGTGTCGCCGAGGACGTGACGGCACCTGGCCTGGGCGAGCAGGTTGGCGAGGACGTCGTCGGGCAGGGCCGGCGACGGCAGCAGGAACGGCTGACCGGTCAGCAGGCAGCCCAGGATCATGGCGACCGTCTCCGGCGATTTGGCGGCGACGATGCCGACCGGCTCGCCGGGCAACGGGTGCCATGCGGCGACGGCGTCGCGGTGGCGCTCGGCGCGGGCGTAGAGCTCGCCGTAGGTGGTGACGGTGTCGTGCCAGACGAGGGCCGGCGCGTCCGGCGTGCGCTCGGCGTGCGCGGCGATGGCGGCGCACAGGTCGACGCTGTCCGTCATCTCGGTGTGCTCAGCCATCGGCTTCCCCCAACCGCATCCAGCCGCTCTTCAGGGCCGGGCCCTGGGGCGTGCGGCAGGCGAACGTGACGACGTCGGCGGCGCCGCCGACGGTGATCTCGATCGGCTCGTCGGGCCTGACCGGGCCGGAGAACCGGCAGGACAGCGCGCGGACCCGGGCCGCGTCGCCGCCCGCGAACCGGTCGACGACCTCCTCGCAGACCAGCGCGAGGACGCTCATCCCGTGCGCGATGACCCCGGGGAACCCGGCCGCCACGGCGGCGGCGTCCTCGAGGTGGATCGGGTTGTCGTCGCGGGAGACCCGGGCGTAGTCGCGTACGGTCTGGACCGGGATCTTCCGCACGGTGACGGTCTTCGGGATCGGCTCGCCCGCCGGCGTGGGCGCGCCGTTCTGCGGGATGTCGCCGAACGGCTCCGGGGTGACGGCGCCGGTGAACAGCGCCGCGGTGATCAGGTCGGCGAGGGGCGTGCCGCCGGCCGTGCGCACGGCGCACCGGACGGCGAGGCGGACGCCCCGCGGTTCGCGGCGCGCGCCGAGCAGCTCCAGGTCGGTGGTGACCTCGTCGCCGGGCCGGATCAGGCGGTACACCTGGATCTCCTGCCCGAGGTGGACCCGGCCGCCGGCGCTGCCCTGCGCACGTAGCTCGGCGGCCATCCGCTCGAAGGCGTCGGAGGCGAGCACGAACGGGAAGACCGGGGACGCCTTCCCGTCGTCCGGGGCACCGTCCATGATGGACCGTACGACGGCACGGTAGCCGGTGATGTCCTGCGCGGTGACGGTCATAGCGCTCATGCCGTCACCTCCGCTTCGCTCCGGCAGCGGCACGAACTCAACCTGCGTTCCTGATGAGCGGCCACTCCGCTTCGCTCCGTACCGCTCATGCCGGCGCCACCACCAGGCAGGCGTTGTGGCCGCCGAACCCGAACGAGTTCGACAGGGCCGGGCCGACCGGGACCGGCCGGGGAGCGCCGTGCACGACGTCGATCTCCATCTGCGGCTCCGTTCGCTGGTGGTTGGCGGTGGGCGGCACCCGGCCGGCGCGCATGGCGAGGACCGTCGCGATGAGCTCCACCGCGCCGGCGGCGCCGATGAGGTGGCCGATGACGCCCTTGGTCGAGGTCACCGGTGGGCCGCCGGCGCCGAACACCTTGCGCAGCGCGACCGCCTCGGCGCGGTCGTTCTGCACCGTCGAGGTGCCGTGGGCGTTGACGTGGACGATGTCGGCCGGCTCCAGGCCGGCGTCGGCGATGGCGGCCGTCATGGTGGCGACCGCGCCGGAACCGTCCTCCAGCGGCATCGCGAGGTGGTGCGCGTCGGCGCCGGCGGCGTAGCCGGCCACCGTCGCGTAGGTCCGCGCGCCGCGCGCCCGCGCGTCGTCGAGCCGCTCCAGCACGACGAACCCGGCGCCCTCGCCCATGACGAAGCCGTCCCGGTCGGCGTCGAACGGGCGCGAGGCGAGCTCGGGCGCGTCGTTGCGGGCGGAGACGGCGCTGAGGTTGGCGAAGGCGGCCATGGTGACCGGCGTCAGGATCGACTCGCAGCCGCCGGCCAGGACCACGTCGGCGCGGCCGGTGCGCAGCAGCATGACGCCGTGCCCGATCGCGTCGGCGCCGCTCGCGCACGTGGTCGCGATCGTCAGCGCGGGGCCGAGCCAGCCCAGCCGCATCGTGATGAGGGCCGCGGCGGCGTTGGGCATGGACAGCAGCGGCATCAGCGGGCTGACCCCGCGGGGGCCGGAGCGGGCGTAGTTGCGGCTCTCGTCGTCGCTCGTGCGCCGGCCGCCGACCGCGTTGCCGACCACGATCGCGGCGCGCGCCGGATCGGGGGTCGGCGCGCCGGCGTCGTGGTAGGCGCGGGTGGCGGCGGCGAGGCCGAACCGCGCGAACGGGTCGAGCCGGCGGGCCTCCTTCGGGGACAGCCCCTCGTCGGTGAGGCCCCGCACCCGGCAGCCGATGCGCACCGGGTGGCCGGCGAGCTCCGGGTCGGTGAGTGTCGCGGCGGCCGACCGGCCGCTGGAGATCCCGGCCCAGAAGTCCTCGGCCGTGCAGCCGGCCGGCGACACGACGCCCAGTCCCGTGATGGCGACCTGCACGTTGCTGCGCATGGGTCAGTCCGTGATGAGCCGGCACTCGCGCGCGGCCTTGAGGAAGGCCTCGGCGGCGACGTCGATGTCGGTCGTGTCGTGGCGGGCGGTGATGGCGATCCGAAGGCGGGCCAGGTCGTTCGGTACCGCCGGCGACACCACCGGCAGGCCGATGACCCCGGCGCGGCGGCAGGCGGTCGCGTAGTCGTAGGCGGCCTCGTCGGAGCCGGCGATGAGCGGGATGACCGCGGTCTCGCTCGACAGCGTGCGCATGCCGGCCTCGTTGAGGATCTTGCGCAGGCGGGCCGATTCGTGCTGGGTGTGCGCCACCCGCTCCGGCTCCCGCTGCAGGATGCGCAGCGCCTCGAGGGCGGCGCCGACCTGCGCCGGGGCCAGCGCCGCGGAGAACAGGAACGGCCGGGCGTGGTAGCGCATGTGCGTGATCAGGTCGCGCGTGCCGACGACGTAGCCGCCGTTGGACGGGATGGCCTTGGACAGCGTGCCCAGCTTGACGTCGACTCGCACCCGGTCGTCGAAGTGCTCCTCAATGCCCCTGCCGGTGCGGCCGATGACGCCGAGCGCGTGCGCCTCGTCGACCATCAGCAGCGCGCCGTGCGCGTCGCACACCGCGCGCAGGTCGGGCAGCGGGGCGATGTCGCCGTCCATCGAGTAGACGCTGTCGACGATGACGAGCCGGACGCCGTCGCCGCCGACGTCGCGCAGGCGGCGGTCGAGGTGCTCGACGTCGTTGTGCCGGAATCGGGTGACCGTGGCGCCGCTGAGCTTGCAGCCGTCGACGATGCTGGCGTGGTCGTACTTGTCGATGAAGACCGTGTCGCCGGGGCCGACCAGGGCGCCGATCGTGCCGACGTTGGCGGCGTAGCCGGAGCCGAAGACCATCGCCGCCTCGCGGCCGGTGAACCGGGCGACCTCCGCCTCCAGCTCCTCGTGCAGCGGGGTGGAGCCGGCCAGGGCGCGCACGCCGTGGGTCCCGGTGCCGTAGACGTCGACGGCCGCCTTGGCCGCCGCGACGACCCGTTCGTCGCCGCCGAGGCCGAGGTAGCTGTAGCCGGACATCATCAGGTAACGCTCGCCGTCGATCTCGGCGTAGGCGCTGTCGCGGTCGTGCTTGTACGGCACGAAGCTGTTCTTGCGGCTGGGGTCGGACTCGAGCGACGCCACCCGTTGGTTCGTCGCCGTCACCTTCGGTTCGAGACGCCGCCATCCCTCAGATACATTCATGCCTGTCTCCTCATCACGGTCGTCCGGTGACGCATGTCTACAGTCCGGCGCGCAACGGCCGCGCAATACGCGATCGGGAGGTGGGTGCAGCGGCGGAAACCGTTGCTGGGCAGGTGATTCGGTGGCGGTGGCCGGCCGGTCAGGCGGCGCCGGCGGTCCGGCACGTGCACCGTGCCCGTGCGCGTGCGGCGGCGGTGCCGATGCGCATCTGTTGCGCCGCCTCGGTACGACCGGATACGGGCAGGTAATGGCCGCGAACTTGTCGCGAAGAATCCATCTTGTGGTGCCTTGACCGTTCCCGTTAAATCAAAGGTATCGTTCAGTCTCAATGGGTATGGCGTCTCGCGGGGGTGTCTGACATTGTTGATCAAACTCTGCGGACTGATCACGATCGAGGAGAGCGGGCGGCCGACGCATTCCCTGTCCAGCGCCCAGGCACAGGTCGCCTTCGCGCGCCTCACCCTGGAGCGGCACAACGGCACCAGCCGGGACCAGCTCGCCGACACCGTGTGGCCGGACGGCCTGCCCGACACGTGGGCGTCGGCGCTGCGAAGCGTGGTGAGCCGCGTGCGGGCCTTCGCCGCCGGGTCCGAGGACCACGACAGCGCCGTGCTGGTGGCGCAGGGCGGGCGGTACCTGCTGCGGCTGCCCGACGACGTGACCGTCGACGTGGAACGCGCGGAGGCCGACGTGCACACGGCGACGCAGGCGTTCGCGGCCGGTGCCTACGCGGAGGCGCAGCGGCAGGCGGCCGCGGCGATCGGCTGCCTGCGCGGGCAGTTCCTGCCGGAGCACGAGGGCGAGTGGGTCGCCACGGTCCGGGAGCGGCTCGACGGCCTGCTCGTGCAGGCGCTGGAGACGGCGAGCCTGGCCGCCTCGGCGCTCGGCGACGAGCGCGACGCGCTGCGCTGCGCGGAGGAGGCGGTCCGGCGGGCGCCGCTGCGCGAGAGCGCGCACCGCTGCCGGATGGCCGCGCACGTCGCCGCCGGCAACCGGGCCGAGGCGCTGCGCTCGTACAACTACCTGCGCCGGGCGCTGGCCGAGGAGCTCGGCGTCGACCCGGCCCCGGAGACCCAGGCCGCCTACCTCGACCTGCTCAGCAGCCCCGACCCGCGCCCGGTGACCGGCGGCCGCGCCGCGCCCGGTTCGCCGTCGCCGGCCCGCAACCGGCCGGTGCCCGCGGTGCCGTTCGTCGGCCGCCGCGCCGAGCTGGAGACGATCGCCGACGCCTGGAGCCGTGTCGAGCGGGGCGGCAGCACGATGGTTCTGGTCAGCGGCCCGCCCGGCGCGGGCAAGACGCGGCTGGTGACGGTCGCGGCCCGCCGGATCAGCCTCACCGGCGGCGTCGTCATGTACGGCCGCTGCGACCGCGACAGCGCGACGCCCTTCCAGCCGTTCGTCGCGGCGCTCACCGACTTCCTCGCCGCCACCCCGGTCGACGTCCTGCCCGAGCTCAGCCGCAAGGCACGGGAGACGCTCGACACGCTCGCTCCCGCGGCGCTGCCCGCCGGTGGCCTGAGCTCCGCGCACCGGGCCGAGCTGCTCGCCGGCCTCGGTGACGTGCTGGCCGGCCTTGCCGGCGAGCGGCCGATACTGCTCATCCTCGACGACCTCGACGACGCCACCGCCGAGACGCTCCAGCTGCTGCGCCACCTGCTGCGGCACCGCCGCACGTCGTCGCTGCTCGTCCTCGGCACGGTCAACCCGGCCAACGACCGCACGGGTGCCGTGACCGCGGCGCTGCGCGACGTCGACGTCTACGGCAGCGACAGTGTGGCGGGCGGCGGCATCGGCGGCGGCGCGCGGCGCATCGTGCTCGGCGGGCTCGTCGAGGCCGACGCGCTCGCGCTGCTGCGCCAGCTCGTCCCGGAACGGTCCGTCGCCGGCATGCCGCCGCCGCATCGGCTGATCGCCGACACCGCCGGCAACCCGTACCTGCTGCTGGAGATGCTGCGCTGGCACCGGGACCGCGACGGCGAGGCGGCACCCGAGCTGCCGTCGGCCGTCCACGAGTACACGACGGCGCGCCTGGCCACCCTCGACCCCGCGCCGCTGCAGCTGTTGCGCGCGGCGGCCGTCGCCGGCGGGTCGTTCGAGCTGGAACTCGTCGCGGAGGCGGCGGAGCTCGACGCCGGCCGGGCGATGGACTCGATCGACGTCCTGATGAGCCGGGGCATGATCGCCGAGGCGGGCGGGCCGGCGGAGGGGGTGCGCGGCGGCCACCACCACCGCTTCACCTACGACCTGCTCCGGCGGGCGATCTACGAGCGGCTCAACGACGCGCGCCGGCGGTGGCTGCACACCCGGCTCGCCGACGCCATCGAGGTGCGCCGCGCGGGGCAGCTCAGCCGGTACAGCCGCGCCCTCGCCCACCACCGCGCCGCCGGCGCGACCCCGCACGGCGACCAGCGCGCCGTGCGGTGGGGCTGGCGGGCCGCCGCCAGGGCCAGCGCGGAGGGCGCCGCCAACGACGCGGTGCGCCTGCACCGCGTGGCGCTCGACCATGTCCCGCCGGGCGACGAGGAACTGCGCGCGGAGGCGCTCACCAATCTCGGCCTCGCCCAGTTCGCCGCCGGCCACGCCGGGTGCGAGCAGACGCTCCTCGACGCCGCGATCCGGGCCCTGCACAGCGGCCGGCTGAACATCGCCGCCCAGGCCGCGCTCGGCCTCGCCGACGTCGTCGAGACCCGACCGGCGCTGCGCGGCGAGGCCGAGGCGCTGATCGGCACGCTCGTGCACAGCGCCGTCCCGGCGGCGGCCGGGTTCGCCGATCCCTCCGACGCGCCGGCTCTGCGGCCGGCCGGGCACCGCCCGCTCATCTCGGTCGACGACGCCACCGTCGGCCGGCTGCTGGCGCGCCAGGCCCGCCTCGGCGGCCGGGTCACGCCCGGCCCCGCCGCCACCGCCGGGGTCGACGCGCTCGGGCGGGAGCTGCGGGCGCTGGAGGGGCCGGAGCACGCGCACCGGCGGCTCGCCCTGTCCGGCGAGGTCCTGGCGCTCGCCGCCGCCATCGGCGACCACAAGCAGCAGCTGTTCGCCGCCCACCACCGGGCGATGGCCGCCGAGACGGTCGGCGACCTGACCGTGCGCGCCGCGGCCCTCGAGATGCTCGCCGCGGCGGGCGAGGCCGGCGGCGCGCAGGACGAGTGGCTCGTCGACATGCTGCTGACCGAGCACGCCGTGGCGGTCGCGCTGACGCAGGGCCGCCTCACCGACGCGATGCTCACCGCGACGATGACCGGCCGGGCCAGGCTGCCGGGCGGCTGGCCGCCCGTCGGCATCGAACCCGCGCCGGGCACCGTGGCGGCGCGCCAGCTGTTCCTCGCCGAGTGGCCGCTGTTGCTGACCGACCGGCACCTGCCGCCGGCCGGGCGGCGCGCGGGCCGCACCGACCTGGCCGGGCCGGCCGTCCCGCCCGACGACCCGGTCGAGGAGGCGCTCGCGGCCCTGGCCCGCGGCCAGCGCGGCGCTGCCCACCTGCGCCTGCGCGCCCTCGCCACGGGCGTCGAGCCGTTGCCGGCCGGGGACCTGTTCCTGCACCAGGCGGGCGTCCTCGCGATGGCGGTGCACGAGCTCGGCGACCCGACCACGGCGGACGCGGCGCGGTCGCTGCTGATGCCCTACGCAGACCTGTACTGCGGCGTCGGCTACCGCAGCTTCGCCGGCCCGGTCTCCTTCCACCTCGGCCGGCTGTCGGTGACGGTCGGCGACTGGTCCGCGGCGGAGCGGCACCTCACCGCCGCCCTGTCGCAGCTGGGCACGCACAAGGCCCGCCCCTGGATCGCGCTGGCCCAGCAGTCGCTGGCGGTCGCGCTGCAGGGCCGCGCGCGGGCCGGCGACCACCGCTGGGCCGCCGCCCTGCGCGCCGAGGCCGGTCGCGTGCTGACGAGCCTCGGCTCCCCACGCGCCGCCCGCGCCTGAACACCGCCGGCCGGCTCGTCGCCCGCTACAGGCGGATGTGGTCGATCGCGACAGCGCGGACCTCGGCGGCCGAGCCGATCAGCCGGTCGGCGACCGTCGGGCGCTCGTCGTCGGTCGCGCCGGCGGCCGACGTCATGAGCACCGTCAGCGGCCGTCGCCCGCAGGCGTGCCACAGATGGGTCAGCAGCCGCACCGACGCCGCGTCCGCCCACTGCAGCTCGTCGAGCACCAGCAGCGTGGGGCGCCGGGCGGTGATCTGGGCGAGCCACCCGCCGAGCGCCTCGGCGGCCTGGGCGGTGGCGTCCCACGGCCAGCCCGCGTCGCCGTGCTCGGCCGTCCACGGCACACCGATGCGCACGCCGGCCTCGGGCAGCAGCCGCACGATCGCCTCGACCCGCCCGTCGAGGTCGGTGCGCAGCCGCTCGACCCCGCAGCCGTTGGCGTAGAAGCCGAGCGCCTCGCGGAACGCGCGGTAGTCGTCCGGGTGGCTCTCGTCCCACCGGCCGTACAGCACGAGCGCGTCGTCGGCGTGCACCCGCAGCGCGAGCTCGGCGCAGACCGCCGTGCGGGCCGCGCCGCTGCCGCCGCTGACCAGCACCATGCGCAGGTGCCCGGTCGTACCGTGCTGCCAGGTTTTGAGCAGCGTGCCGAGATGCCGCACGGTGCCGGTCGCCTCCGCCTCGGTCTCGACCGCGCGGCGCGCCCAGTGCAGGTTGGACGTCGCGTCGCTGTCGCCGCCGATCTCGGCCAGGCACAGCTCGTAGACCCGTTCGGGGCGGCGGTCCTGGGCCGGCGTCCACACGCCGTGGTACAGCAGGTCGGCGCCGCGGGGCAGGGTCGCCCCGACGAGGATCGCCGTGGGCGCCGTCACCAGGATCTGCCCGCGCCCGGTCCGGGCGAGCAACTGGGCGGCCCGGGCCGGCGCGGTGGTGCGATCGGTGGCCGCGCACAGCGCGATCCGCATGCCCCAGCGGCGGGCGGCGGGGTTGTGCGCCGGGTCCGCCGCCCCGGCACCGCCGGGGTCCTCGTCCAGCGCCGTGACCATCTCGATCGCCGCCCGGGCGGCGTCGAAGCCGCTGTCGAAGAAGGCCCGCAGCGTGCGGACCCCGTCGCGCGCCTCGACCTGTACCTCGAAACTGTCCGCGTGCAGCGCGATGTCCCGCGCTTCATCGGATTCGTCGGCGCGGAAGCGATCGTCGAACTCAGCGAGCAGCAACGTCGCTAATGCAGATGTCATAGCGGCCAACCGGGCGGTCGGAGGTTTCCGGGTGATCTTCGCAGGAGCACGACGGAAGTTATCACGGTGCATGGAATTGCGTCGTGTCGGTTCCCGACGGCACGGTGGATTCAGGTGACGTTTCAGAAACGTTGTTGAAACGGTCGAGCGATTGGCCGCCGGGGTCGGGTGCCAATCGCCGATCGTTCGGACATAAATGAATCTGATTCAGGTAATTGATACCCCGCCGTCGATGCTGAGAACCTGCCCCGTCATGAAGTCGCTGTCGAGGAAGAGCCCGATCGCCCGCGCGACCTCCTCCGTCGTGCCGAAGCGAGGGATCGGGGTCTTGCCCCGGATCCCCTCCATGACGCCGTCCGAAAGGTTCTCGGTCATCCCGGTGATCATGAAGCCCGGCGACAGCGCGTTGACGGTCACACCGCGCCGGCCGCACTCGGCGGCGAGCGTGCGGGTCAGCCCGATGACGCCGGCCTTCGAGGCCGAGTAGGCGGTCTGCCCGGCCGTCGCGATGAGGCCCGACGGCGACACGATGTTGACGATCCGGCCCCAGCGCCGCCGCAGCATGGCCGGGACGCTGGCCCGGCAGGTGTGGAACGTGCCCACCAGGTTGGTGTCGATGACCTGCTTCCAGTCCCGCGGGTCCTGCATGGCCATCAGCGAGTCGCGCCGGACGGCGCCGTTGTTGACCAGCACGTCGATCGGCCCGAGCCGGTCGCTGATCTCCTGGTACATCGCCGTGACCGCCTCCCACGAGGCGACGTCGCCGGTGACGACCATGGCGTCGTTCTGCAGCTTCTCACGGACGGCGTGGGCCTGCTCCGCCGAGCGGTTGTAGTGCACGGCGACCCGGCAGCCGAGCGCGTCGAGCTCCAGGGCCAGGGCCTGGCCCAGCCCGCCCGAAGCGCCGGTGACGAGCGCGACCGGCTGGGCCGGCCGCGCTCCGGCGGTGGTGTCCTTCATCGGACCGACCCCCAGTCCAGCAGCATCGACCCCCACGTCATCCCGGCGCCGAACCCGGCCAGCAGCACGAGCTCGCCGTCGTGGATCCGGCCCGCGTCCAGCGCCTCGGCCAGGGCGAGCGGGATCGAGGCGGAGGCGGTGTTGCCGTACCGCTCGAGGTTCGTCACCAGCCGCTCCGGCGCGATGCCGGCGTGGTTGAGGACCGAGTTGATGATGCGGATGTTGGCCTGGTGCGGCACGATGTGGTGCACGTCGTCCGGCTTCACCCCGGCCTGCTCCAGCGTCGCCCGCACGGTACGGACGGTGAACCGCACGGCGTTGAGGTAGATCTCGTTGCCGTTGATCCGCGCGTAGTGCAGGCCGTCGCGGGTGGTCTCCTCGGTCGTCGGCATGCGGCTGCCGCCGGCGAGCACCTTCAGGCTCCCGGTGCACGAACCGTCGGCGCCGAGGTTCCAGGCCAGCAGCCGGTTCTTCGGTCCGGGCTGGACGACCACCGCGCCCGCGCCGTCCCCGACGAGGATGCGCAGGTCGCGGTCGTCCGGGCGGACCGAGAGGCTGTGCGTGTCCGAGCCGATGACCAGGATCGGCCGCGGGTCGAGGCGCAGCAGCGCCACCGCGTGCAGCAGCGCGTACACGAAGCCCGAGCACTCGGCGTTGACGTCGTGCGCGCTGGCGGTCAGGCCCAGGTCGTGCTGGACGAACGCGGACGTGGCCGGCGACGGCTGCTCCGGCGTCGCGGTGGCCACGACGAGGTGCGCGATGTCGGCCGGGCGCAGCCCGGCCGACTCGATCGCCCGGCGGCCGGCCTCCACCGCCAGGCTGGCGGTGGTCTGGCCGGCCTCGACGATGCGCCGTTCCCGGATACCGCACCGGCTGACGATCCAGTCCTCGTCGACGCCCAGGTGCTCAGCCAGCGCCTTGCTGGTGAGCACCTGGGCGGGCACCGAGGTGCCCCAGCCGGTGATGTCGAACCCGTCCACGGCTAGGCGGTCGCGGTGGCGGAGGCGGCCGGCTCGCCCAGGAGCGCCGTGATGCGCCCGTACACGACCCGCATGGTGGTGGTGTCGTCGATGTCCTTGAACAGCGACTCGTCCGCCGGGATGTGCGGGTACTTGTTCTGGAACCCGTACAGCCACTCCATGAGGTCCAGCGAGTCGACGTCCGCGATGTGCTGGATCGGCGCGTCGGGGTCGACGGCCGTGGCGCCCGACACCTCGCGCAGCTGCTCCGCGAGCTCTTCGACGGTCGGCATCTCCATCTGCTTCGCTCCTGTCATCTCCGGGGTGCTGCCTGGCTTGCGGCAGGCACTCTGCCTTGGTTGCAGCAAACGTGGTCCGGCGCAACGGAGCCGCAACCGCCCGTCACGACGCCCCCGACCTGCGGCGCGGTGCGGCGGCGGCCCGATCGGCGCCCGTACGGCCCGGCGGCGCGGCCGTGACGGCCCGGCGGCCCGTCCGGCTCGGCCCGGACCGAGCCGGTCCGAACCGGTCCGAGCCCATCGACGCTCTTGCGCGCCTGTTGCGGCGAAGCGGTTACCTCACACCTCGCAGCCTGGAAGCGACGAGGGAGGTCGGCATGACAACGGTCCTGGCCGGGCCCGTGAACCCCGAGATCGGGGCGATCCGGCACCACTACGAGGTGAGCAACGAGTTGTACCGGATCCTGCTGGGTCCGACGATGATGTACTCCGGCGGCTACTGGGCCGACGGCGAGGATCGCTACGCCAACCACGACGAGGGCCAGCTGCGCAAGCTCGACGCCTTCATCGAGCTGGCCGGTGCGGCCGGCGCCGAGCGGGTGCTCGACATCGGCTGCGGCTGGGGCACCATGCTGGACCGCGTCACGAAGGTCCACGGCGCGAAGAAGGCGGTCGGTGTCACGCTGAGCCGCACGCAGGCCGACTACATCGAGGCGCTGGGCAACCCCGCGGTCGAGGTGCGTGTCGAGTCCTGGGAGGACCACCGCAGCGACGAGAAGTACGACGGCGCCTTCTGCATCAACGCCTTGGAGCACTTCGTGCTGTCCAGCCTGCCGCCGAAGGAGCGCACCAAGCGCTACGGCGTGTTCTTCGAGCAGGTGCACTCGCTGCTGAAGCCCGGTGCGGGCTTCGTGCTGCACACCATGACCGCCGAGCGCCTGCCGCTGAACCGGCAGCTGCTGGACGACCTGAAGTTCCTGCAGCGCGAGGAGTTCGCCGGCTGCCACATCCCGCACCTGTCCGAGCTGACCGCCGGCGCGGAGGGCCTGTTCGAGGTGCGCGAGATCCGCAACGAGCAGCTGTCGTTCGCCGACGCCTGCCGGGTCTGGCTGCGGTACCTCGCGGAGCGCCGCGACGAGGCCGTGGCGCTGGAGGGCGAGGACGTCGTCGCCCGCTTCGAGCGGTACCTCGACATCTTCGCGTACACGCTCGAGGACAAGTACTTCAACAACTTCCGCGTCGTGCTGACGCGGCGCGGCTGAGGGAGGCCGTCGTGACGAGCATCGTGGAAACGCCGGCCGAGGTCGGCTCCGGCGGCCCGGGCGGCGGCGCCCCCGGCCGCCACGTGAAGGTCGCCATCATCGGCACCGGCTTCTCCGGCCTGGGCATGGCGATCAAGCTGCGCCAGCAGGGCAGCGACGACTTCCTGCTCTTCGAGCGCGCCGACGAGGTCGGCGGCACCTGGCGCGACAACACCTACCCCGGCTGCGCCTGCGACGTGATGGCGCTGCTGTACAGCTACTCGTTCGCCCCGCGCGCGGAGTGGAAGACCACCTTCGCCAAGCGCGACGAGGTGCTGGACTACCTGCGCTGGTGCACCGACCGCTACGGCATCCGCCCGTTCATCCGCTTCGGCCACGAGTTGCTCGAGGCCCGTTGGGACGAGCGCACCCGCCGCTGGCACCTGCGGACCGACCAGGGCGAATACACCGCCCAGGTGCTCGTCACCGGCACCGGCTACCTCAGCGACCCGGCGATCCCCGACATCAAGGGCCTGTCGACGTTCCAGGGCGCGCTGTTCCACAGCGCCGGCTGGGACCACGACTTCGACCTCAACGGCAAGCGGGTCGCGGTCATCGGTACCGGCGCGTCCGCGATCCAGTTCGTGCCGGCCATCCAGCCGAAGGTCGGGCACCTCGACCTCTACCAGCGCACGCCCCCGTGGGTCGGGCCGAAGCCGGACAAGAAGGTCGCCCCGAGCCACATCTGGGTCCGCAAGCACGTCCCGGGCTACCAGCGGTTCCGGCGCAACTTCAACAAGAACGGCCGGGAGATCGTCGCGTTCCTCATGGCCGACCCGAAGCGCGCCAGCCAGTCGATCCAGGGCATGGCCGCCAAGCACCTGCAGAAGTCGGTCAAGGACCCCGGGCTGCGGGCCAAGCTCACCCCCGACTACGCGGTCGGCTGCAAGCGCCTGCTGTTCTCGAACACGTGGTACCCGGCGATCCAATCGCCGAACGTCGACGTCGTCACCACCGGCATCCGTGAGGTCCGGCCGAACGGCATCGTCGACGTCGACGGCGTCGAGCGCCCGGTCGACGCGATCATCCTCGGCACCGGCTTCCGCGCCACCTCGCGGCCGATCGCCGAGCGGCTCCACGGCCGCAACGGCGTGCGCCTCGCCGACGCGTGGGGCGACGGCATGGCGGGATACCGCGGCACCACGATCGCCGGCTTCCCGAACCTCTTCATGCTGCTCGGCCCGAACACCACCCTCGGCCACTCGTCGCAGACGGTGATGATCGAGGCGCAGCTGGCCTACGTCGTCGACGCGCTGCGGCAGATGGACAAGCGCGGCCTCGCCAGCGTCGAGGTCCGCCCCCAGGCCCAGGAGCAGTACAACGAGCTGGTCGCCCAGCTGCAGCACGGCACGGTCTGGAACGCCGGCGGCTGCAGCAGCTGGTACGTCGACGCGAACGGCCGCAACTCGTCGATCTGGCCGACGTTCACCTGGCGCTTCCGCCGGCTGACGAAGAAGTTCGACCTGGAGTCCTACCAGGTCGCCGTCACCACCGGCGACGGCGTCCCGGCGGGGCGGGCGGGCTGACCGATGACCACCGCCTCCCGCCGCGCCCTCTTCAAGGGCGCCGCTGCCGCCACCGTCGCGGTCGGCTGGAGCCAGGCGTCCGGCTGGGTGACCGCCGCCGAGGCGGCCCCGGCCGGCATGGTTCCGGTGCCGGCGCTCGACGGCACCCTGGAGACGGCGCCGGCCGTGCTGGCCCGGTTCTCGCACGACTTCGGCGAGCTGGTGCGCGGCACGCCGCGCGCGGTGCTGCGCCCCGGCTCGGTCGCCGACGTCGTGCGGATCATCCGGTACGCGCGGCGCGCCGGCCTGAAGGTCGCGATGAACGGCCAGAGCGGCACCGGCGCCGACCTCGAGTCGCACTCCAACTACGGCCAGGCCGCCGTCCCGGGCGGCATCTCGATCGACGCCCGGTCCCTGTCCACCATCCACAGCATCGGCGCCGGCAGCGCGGTCGTCGACGCCGGCGTCACCTGGGCACAGCTCGCCGACGCCGCGCTCGCGCGGGGCCTGACCCCGCCGGCGCTCACCGACTACCTGAACCTGTCGATCGGCGGCACCATCTCCGTCGGCGGTGTCGGTGGCACCGTCCAGAAGTACGGGCTGCTGGTCGACACCGTCCAGGAGGTCGACGTCGTCACCGGCGCCGGCGACCTCGTCACCGCGTCCGCCACCGTCCGCCCGGACCTGTTCAACACGGTCCTGGCCGGCGGCGGCCAGGTCGGCGTCATCGTCCGGGCGACGGTGAAGCTGGTCCCGGCGCAGGCCCGGGCGCTGAACCTGAACCTGTACTACAACGACCTCGCCACCTACACGGCCGACGCCGAGAAGGTCATGCGCGACGGGCGGTTCGACCACCAGGAGGGCGGGATCGTCCCGACCGCCGACGGCACCGGCTGGCGGTACAAGATCGAGGCGGTCGTCTACTACAACCCGCCGGGCACGCCCGACCAGGGCCGGCTCCTCGCGGGGCTGCGGCACGACCGGGCGTCGCTGGAGGTCCAGGACACCACCTACCGCGAGTGGATCTTCCGGGCCGACGCCTGGGAGGCGTTCCTCAAGGAGTACGGGTACTGGCAGCAGGCCAAGCCCTGGCTGAGCATGGTCCTGCCGACCTCGGCCGTGCCCGCGTTCACCGCCGCCGTCGTCGCCGAGCTGACCGCGGCCGACCTGGGCGGCGGCTTCACCGGCCTCTACCCCTTCCCGACCCGGAAGCTGACCAGGCCGATGTTCGCGCTGCCGGCCACCGGCGAGCCGGTCACCTACCTGTTCGACCTGCTGCGCTTCCCGGGCCCGGAGCAGACCGGCGACATCGACCGCATGCTGCGGCAGAACCGGCGCCTGTACGACCTGGGCGTCTCCCTCGGCGGCAAGCGGTACCTCGTCGGCGCCGTCCCGAACATGACCGGCGCCGACTGGCGGCGCCATTTCGGCCCCCACTGGGCGACGCTGCGCGCGGCCAAGCTGCGCTTCGACCCGGACGGGATCCTCACCCCTGGTCAGGGCTTCTTCTCCTGAGGAGTTTGCGATGCACCGGTACGACATCGTCAACGAGGCGGTCGTCGGCAGCCCGCCGGAGCGGGTCTGGGACGCGCTGATCGCCGAGTTCCAGGGCGCCCGCCAGTGGTGGGTGCCGGCCAACACGTTCCGCACCACCGCCGGCTCGCCGGACCGGCGGGGCGGCACCGTCGAGGTGACCGTCCACCCGAAGGGGGTCGACAAGGGCGGCCCGAAGCTCAAGTTCATCGCCCGGACCCGCATCGCCGAGCCGGGCCGGCTGCTCGTCGCCGACTACGTCGGCGGCGGGTTCAGCGGCGTCAGCACGTACACGCTGAACCCCCTCGGCGACGGGCGTACGCGGCTCGCCATGCACTTCCTCGCCGATCCGCAGGGCCCCGTGCGGACCCTCGCCAAGCTCGCCGACGTCGGCCAGGAGCACCTGAAGGCGACCCAGGCCGCGTTCGTCCGCCTCGACGCGCTGCTGCGCGGCGCGCCGGCCGGCGCGCCACCGGTCGAGCTGCAGGTGCGTACCGACGACGGGGCGCTGCTCGCCGTTACCAGCCACACCCCCGCCACGACCGCGCCCGGCACCCCGACCGTGGTCCTGTCGCACGGCTGGGGCGCCGGACGGCCGGTGTGGGACGCCGTCGTGCGGCGGCTCGTCGGCCAGGGCTTCCCGGTCGTCACGTACGACCAGCGCGGCCACGGCGCGTCCAGCACCGGCAGCGCACCGTTCACCGTCGAGCGGGCCGGCCGCGACCTGGCCGCCGTCGTCGAGGTCGTGCGCGGTGCCGGGCTCATCGTCGTCGGGCACTCCGGCGGCGGGTTCGGCGCGCTCTCCTATGCCGTGGCCGACGCCGCCGACGTCGAGGGCCGGCTGCGCGGGCTGGTGCTGCTCGGCACCGCCGCGCACGACCAGTACGTCGGCGACGGCGAAGCGAGGATGATGGGCAACCCGGTGTTCAGCTGGGCGCTGCGCCGCGGTCCGATCGGCCGGGGGATGCTGCGGCACACCATGGGCGCCGTCGTCACGCCGGCGGACCTGGAGACGAACCGCCGGCTGTTCGCCGCCACGCCGCGCAAGGTCCGCGAGGCGGCGTTCCGCGCCTCGAAGGGCATGGACCTGCGGGCCGGCCTCGCGTCGGTGACGGTGCCGGCGGTGGTGTTCTCCGGCGGCGGGGACAAGGTCGTCAAGCCGGCGCTCGGCGAGGCGATCGCGGCCGCCATGCCCCGTGCGCGGTACGAGCTGCTGCCGCACGTCGGCCACATGCTGCCGCTGGAGGTGCCGACCGTCGTCGCGCGCGCCGTCGCCGAACTGCACACGCCGGCCTACGAGATGCGTTGAGCGGCATGTCGGCGACCTGGTTCAGCGGCCTGAGCGTCCAGCCCGGCGCGCCCGCCATGGGGGAGCCGCCGCTGCGGCTGTTCTGCTTCCCCCACGCGGGCGGCGGGAGCCGGTTCTACAACCTGTGGCGCCAGCGCCTGGCGCCACAGGTGGTCGAGGTGTGTGCGATCGTCCTGCCGGGGCGCGACGGGCGGCTGCTGGAACCGCCGTACACCCGGATGGAGCCGCTGGTCTCCGACCTGGTCGAGGCGTTGCGCCCGCACCTCGACCGGCCGTTCGCGTTCTTCGGCCACAGCCTCGGCGCGGCCGTGGCCTACGAGACGGCGCACCGGCTGCGGCAGCTCGGCCTGCCGCAGCCGCGGTGCCTGTTCGCCTCCGGCCGGCGCGCACCGCACTCGCCGGTGCCACCGCCGTTCACGCACCAGCTGTCCGACGCCGACCTCGTCTCCGAGGTGCTGAGCCTCAACGGCCTGCCCGAGAAGGCGCTGCGGCGTCCCCGCGCGCTCGAGGCGATCCTGCCGAGCCTGCGCGCGGACTACCAGATCAACGACACGTACCTGCCGAGCGCCGGGCTGCGGCTGGCGTTCCCGGTGTACGCCTACGCCGGGGACGACGACCCGCTCGCGCTCCCCGTCGACGTGGCCGGCTGGCGACTCACCACCACCGGCGCGTTCCGGGTGCGTGTGTTTCCCGGTGACCACTTCTACCTGCGCGACGCCCCGCCCGACTTCGCCACCGCGGTCCTCGCCGACCTGCGGGAGGCAGCGCTGCTGGGGGTAGCACGATGACGCCGCCCGCCGGCCGCGGCCGGCACGCCAACGTCCCGTTGTGACATCGGTCTTGTGGAAGGGTTTGCCGTGCGTCCTGGGGTGCGCCTCGCGCTCGCCGTGATCCTGGTCCTCGTCCTCGGCGGCCTCGCGTACGGCGGCTATCTGCTGGTGCGCCCGCCCGTCTCCACCGTCGGCCACGTGCGGTTCGACCGTCCACTGCGGATTCCGCCGCTGGCGCCGTCGACGGTGGACCCCAAGGGGGTGCGCACCTTCACGCTCGAGGCCGGGGCCGGGGTGAGCGACTTCGGCCGCGGCCGCACCCCGACCTGGGGGTACAACGGCGCCTACCTCGGCCCCACCCTCCGGGTGCGCCAGGGCGAGCCGGTGCAAGTGGACATCCACAATGGACTGAAGGAGCAGACGACCGTGCACTGGCACGGGATGCACCTGCCGGCGAAGGCCGACGGCGGACCGTTCGCGGCGATCCGGCCGGGCGGCACCGCCACGGCGGCGTGGACGGTGAACCAGCCGGCGGCGACGCTGTGGTACCACCCCCATCCCGACGGCCGCACCGAGGAGCAGGTCTACCGCGGCCTGGCCGGGATGGTCATCGTCGACGGTCCCGGCAGCGGTCCCGATCCAGCCCTGCCGTCCGGCTACGGCGTCGACGACGTGCCCGTCATCGTGCAGGACAAGGGGTTCACCGACGGCGGGGAGTTCACCATCCCCAACCAGCTCGGCGGGACGCTCGGCATCCTCGGCGACACGCTGCTGGTCAACGGGACCATCGGGCCGTACCACGACGTCACGACGCAGCTCGTCCGGCTGCGCCTGCTCAACGCCTCCACGGCGCGCAGCTACAGCTTCGGCTTCTCCGACGGCCGCGCGTTCGACCTCGTCGGCACCGACGGCGGGCTGCTGTCCGCGCCGTACCGCACCGACCGGGTCGCGGTGTCGGTGGGGGAGCGGGCCGAGATCGTGGTCGCGATGCGGCCGGGGGAGCGGGTCGTCCTGCGCAGCTACCCGCCGAACCCGGACTCGGGGACGGTCGTACGGCAGTTCCAGGGCGGCGCCGACGCGTTCGACGTGCTCCAGCTGCGCGCGGCGGCGACGCTCAAGCCATCGCCCCCCGTCCCGGCGAAGCTCACCGACGTGCCCCGCCTCGACCCGGCCGGCGCCGTGCCCCGCACGTTCGAGCTCGGCGGCCGGGCGATCAACGGCCAGAAGATGGCCATGAACCGGGTCGATGTGGTCGCCGTCAAGGACGTCACCGAGCGGTGGACCGTCCGCAACACCGACTTCATGCAGCACAACTTCCACGTCCACGGCACCAGGTTTCAGATCGCATCGAAGAACGGCCGGCCGCCGCCACCGCCGCTGAGCGGCTGGAAGGACACGATCAACCTCCAGCCGGGGGAGGAGATGGACCTGCTGGTGCGGTTCGTCGACTACGCCGACCCGACCACGCCCTACATGTACCACTGTCACCTCCTCAAACACGAGGACAGCGGCATGATGGGCCAGGTCGTGGTGGTGGAGCCCGGTCAGCAGGCCCAGCTCGCCCATCATCATCCTCATTAGGAGGACCGCCGTGCCACGCCGCCTCTTCACGTCCGAGTCCGTCACCGAGGGGCACCCGGACAAGATCGCCGACCAGATCAGCGACGCCGTCCTCGACGCGCTGCTCGCCCAGGACCCGCGCAGCCGGGTCGCGGTCGAGACCCTCATCACCACCGGGCAGGTCCACGTCGCCGGAGAGGTCACCACCTCCGCCTACGCCGACATCCCCGGCATCGTGCGCTCGACCATCCTCGACATCGGCTACGACTCCTCGAAGAAGGGTTTCGACGGCGCGTCCTGCGGCGTCAGCATCTCCATCGGGGCGCAGTCGCCGGACATCGCCCAGGGCGTCTCGGCCGCGCTGGAGTCGCGGTCGGGCTCCGCCGCCGACGACCTCGACCTGCAGGGTGCCGGGGACCAGGGCATGATGTTCGGCTTCGCGTGCGACGAGACGCCCGAGCTGATGCCGCTGCCGATCGCGCTCGCGCACCGGCTGGCCCGCCGCCTCACCGCGGTCCGCAAGGACGCGACCGTGCCGTACCTGCGCCCGGACGGCAAGACCCAGGTCACCATCGAGTACGACGGGCGGCGCCCGGCCCGGCTGGACACCGTGGTCGTCTCGTCCCAGCACGCGTCCGACATCTCGATCGACTCGCTGCTGGTGCCGGACATCCGCGCGTGCGTCGTCGAGCCGGAGCTGGCGGCGCTCGATCTGGACACCGCCGGCTACCGGCTGCTCGTGAACCCCACCGGCCGGTTCGAGATCGGCGGTCCGATGGGCGACGCCGGCCTCACCGGGCGCAAGATCATTGTCGACACGTACGGTGGCTATGCGCGCCACGGCGGCGGCGCGTTCTCCGGCAAGGACCCCTCGAAGGTCGACCGCTCGGCCGCGTACGCGATGCGCTGGGTCGCCAAGAACGTCGTCGCCGCGGGCCTCGCCTCCCGGTGCGAGGTGCAGGTCGCCTACGCGATCGGCAAGGCGCACCCGGTGTCACTGTTCGTGGAGACGTTCGGCACCGAGGCGGTGCCGGTCGAGCGCATCACGTCGGCGATCGAGGAGGTGTTCGACCTGCGGCCGGCAGCGATCATCCGGGACCTCGAGCTGCTCCGTCCGGTGTACCGGCAGACGGCCGCCTACGGCCACTTCGGCCGCGACCTGCCTGGCTTCACGTGGGAGCGCACCGACCGCGCGCTCGACCTGAAGCGGGCCTGCTCGTAGTGCCGCTTCGCCGCTGCGGCGGGCCGGGACCGATCGGCCCGCCGTTGCGGCCCCTGCCGGCGCCGGCGGCGGTCAGCCGGCGGCGATCAGGTCGGGGTGGGCGGCGAGAAAGGCGGGCACCTGTTCGGTGCGGACTGCGTCGAGCAGGTCGAGGGTGGTCTGGTCGAGGGCTTCGGCGTTGTGGTTGGCGGGGTCCGGGTTGAAGGTGCCGTTGTTGCTCTTGACGGTGAGCAGGTCGTCGACACCGATGCCGCGCATGGCGTAGACCCAGTCGGCCAGGTCGATGCCGCCGCTGTCGATGGTCATGGCCTGACCCACGACCTGCAGGACCTGGTTGAGCTGGACCGGGTTGGTGAGCACGTCGCGGCTGAGCATCTTCTTGAACAGCGCCTTCAGGAACTGCTGCTGGTGGCGCTGCCGGTCGTAGTCGCTGTTGGGCAGCAGCTCCCGCTGACGGACGAAATCCAGGGCCTGCCAGGCATCGAGGTGCTGGTAGCCCACGTGGTAGACGACCGGCGTGACGCCGGGGATCGGGGAGAGGCCCTGGCCGCCGTCGGCGCGGGTGTACTGCCGGTAGGGGACCTTCGTCTCGCCTTTGGCGTCGTGGCCGATGTGGACGGAGATGGTTTCTTGGTCGACGTACATGTCGACGCCGCCGAGGACCTGGACGACCTGCTGGAAGCCGGTGAAGTCGACGATTGCGGCGCCGTCGAACGTGAGGCCCCACAGCGACTTGATGGTCAGGGCGAGGAGTTGGACGGCGCGGCTGCGCTGCGCGGCGCCGGTGAGGCCGTCGCCGCCGAACGCGTAGGCGCCGTTGATCTTGTCGTGGCCGCCGGGGAAGCGCTTGACGCCGTTGTCGTACGGCGGGATCTTCACCCAGGTGTCACGGGGGATGGAGATGAGGAACGCGGCGTTGTGGCTGGCCGGTATGTGCAGGATCAGGATCGAGTCGGCCCGGACGAGTTCGGCCGGGTCCTGGCCGGGGCGGGCGTCGACGCCGATGAGGAGGATGTTCTTGGCGCCGGTGATGTCGACGTGGCCGCGCTGCTGGGCCTGTTTGCCGCTGTCGCCGAGCAGGTTCTGCTGGGCGACGCTGCGGGTGGCGTAGGAGAACAGTGCCTCCTTGCCGACGAGGGCGGCGCCGGCCAGGACGGTGAGGACGACACCGACGGCGATGAAAATTCGGGCCCAGGTCGGGTCCTGGCGGCGGCCTTGGCGAGGTTGGCCGGGTTGGCCAGGTCGGGCAGCTCGGCCCTGGCGCGGTTCGGGTCGGGCGGTGTCGCCGGCGGCGGGTGACGGGTCGGGGTCGATGCGCGCGCCGACGTTCGGCTGGTCGGGCGCATCTGGCGAGTTCACGGGCCGGCTCCAGGTGTGCTGTCGGGTTCGCCCGCCGTTGTGCTCCGGCGGGCGGGTCTCACTGTAGCGAGATCAACCATGTCGCTGCCGGGTCGGTAGGCGTTGTCGTCGGCCGGCGGTGGCTGTGCCGGCAGTGGCGGCGGGTCCGGGCCGGGGCGACCGGCGGGCGGCGATGTGGCGGCAGGCACGGGTTCGGCGCGGCGGCGGGCGAGGTGGATGCCGAGCAGCCCCACCGAGATCATGACGAGGCCGAAGATGACGGCGGCGGTCAGGTCGGTGCTGTGCGGCAGCCGGGACGGCGTCGCCGGCCCGGCGGCCGGCCCGGCCGTGCGGGGGGCGGTAGGTGAGGGTGCGGCGTCGGCGGGCCAGGTGCTGGTCCAGGCCGTGGGGGTGTAGCGCAGCAGGCGGGTGGGGCCGGGCTGGTCGGAAATGGTGAGCAGGGCCAGGCCGTCGGAGCTCGCGGCGATCGCCTCGCCTTTCGGCTCGTTGGGCAGCGGGGTGATGGTGGGGGTGTCGGTGGTGATGGCGGTGAGCAGGTCACGGTTCGCGGTCTGCCAGGTATAGGCGTCGGCGTACGTGCGTAGGGTGACCCAGCTGCGGTCGGGGGCGACGGCGGCGCCGGTGACGACCTCGGTGCCGAGCGACCCGAACGGGTTGCGGGTGCCGGTCCGGACCGGCCGGAACGTCCCGACCCGCTGCAGCAGGCCCGGTTCCGGTCCGGGCCGCAGCGGGCCGCCGGTGGTGTAGAGCCCGGCACGGCCGGTGGCGTCCTTGGTCACCAGGATCGGCCGGTTGTCACCGTCGAACAGCAGGGCCTCGGCGTCGTGCGGGCCGTCGGCGTAGCGCAGTAGGTACGGTTCGGGTGCCGATGCCGTGCCGGAGGCGATGGTGGTGGGGTCGGGCAGTCGCCACAGGGTGATGGTTGCACGGCGCCGTTGCGGGTGGGTGATGTCGGTGTCGCCGGTGTCTGCGACCCACACCGTCCCATCGGGTGCGATGGCGAGGTCTTCGGGGTCGACCGTGTCGCCCGGGTAGGTGACGGTGGCCGTCACCGCGCAGGCGTGGTCCAGCACGAATACGCCGAGCACGCTCGGTGGGTTGGGGGTGCGGTCGTTCTGCACGAGGTAGCCGGTGGCGGTGGCGAGCAGTCCGGACAGCCCGACCGCTCGCGGGTCGCTGATGGTGCACACCGTGTCCGGGTCTGCGGCGGCGCCCCGGCCGCCTGGACTTTCCGGCGGCGCCGCGGTGGGGTGCGTGGCTGTGGCGGCGGAACGCTCCGGCTGCGCCGAGGGCGCCGCGGCCGGCGGGTGCGGCCGGTCCGCGGGGGCCGCGAGGACGGCCAGCAGCGCGGCGGCGAGCAGCCCGCCGGTCAGCGCGGGTTGCCATGCTGTTCGGACAGCGCTGTCGGCACGCCGCACCCGCCGATTGTCGCAGAGCCGTGCCGCGTCCCCGCGGTGGCCGCCGGAATCGCGTCTGCCGCACGTCGGGCGCTGCACGGCCGGCCGCGATCAGCTCACCGTGCGGCCGCGGGGGTGGCGTGGCCGGCCGCCGGTTTCGTCCTGCTGAGGGTCACGCCGGTGATGGCGCGGCCGCGAACCTGCGTGACGGTGAACGTCCAGTCCTGGACGGTGACGGTCTCCCCGGGTTGGGTGGGCAGGTGGCCGAGGCCGGCGAGGATCAGCCCGGCGACGGTGGTGTAGCCGGCGCCCGGGGGCTGCTCCAGGTCGACGTCGAGGTCGGGCAGGTCGTGGATGGGGAAGCTGCCCGGCAGGTGCATGGTGCCGTCGGGACGGTGCGTGACCGCCTGGACGTCGGCGTCGGTCTCGTCGTAGATCTCGCCGACGACCTCCTCGATGAGGTCCTCCAGGGTCACGATGCCGTCGATGGCGCCGCTTTCGTCGACGACGAGGGCCAGTTGCCGCCGTTCGGCCTTGAACCGGGCCAGCGCCTGCGCGACGGGCAGCGACTGCGGCAGCAGCAGGGCCGGCCGGGCGACCTGCCGGACGGTGCTCGTGCCGGCGTCGACGAGGTCACGCCAGTGGACCACGCCGACCGCGTCGTCGAGGTCTGCGCCGGCGATGACCGGCGCCCGGGAGTGCCCGGCGCGGGCCATGGCCGTGGCGGCCTGCGCGACCGGAGTGTCGGCGGGCAGCGCGAACACCGCCGGGCGGGGTACCAGCACTTCGCGCAGGGTCCGGTCGGCGATCTCCACGGCGCCGGAGATGATGCGCCGCTGCTCGGTGCTGAACCCGCGCTGGGTCTGGACCAGGTCCCGCAGTTCGTCGGGACTCATCTCGTCGCGGTTGCGCCGCGGGTCGGCGCCGGCCAGCCGCACGACGACGTCGGTGCTGGCCCCCAGCGCCCAGTTGACCGGACGGAACACCGCGGCCAGCGCGGTCAGTGGCCGGGCCACCAGCATGGCCCAGCCCTCGGCCCGCTGCATGGCGATCCGCTTGGGGGCCAGTTCGCCGAAGACCAGGGTGAGGAACGTCAGTACAAGGGTGACCGCGATGATGGCGGCGGGCCGGGCCGCGTCGCCGAAGAACGGCAGGAGCGGCGCCAGCGGTTCGGCGAGGGCGACCGCGGCGGTGGCGGAGGCGAGGAACCCGGCCAGGGTGATCCCGATCTGGATGGTGGCCAGGAACCGGTTGGGGTCTCGGGCCAGGCGGGCCAGCATCCGCCCGGCGCCGCCTCGGCGCTCCAGCCGGCGCAGTTGCCCCTCACGCAGCGAGATGAGCGCGATCTCGCTGCCGGCGAACACGGCATTGAGCAGGATCAGTCCCAGGACGACGGCGAGTTGTAGCCAATAGCCGCTCATCGGTCCGCGCCCTGCACCTGGCGGACGACGTCCGCGGAGCATCCGGACCGTGGAGGCTGGGTCACTTGGAGTGCCGGGCCGATACCCGGCCGGCTATACGGAGCCTGCATGCCACGTCAGTGTAGACCATACAGTGATACGTTCTGGTTGAGGTGTTGCAATGGGACGCACGCGGCTGGGGTGACGACGGGGCGACCTACTTCTGGTCGGACAAGCTGGCGTTGCGGTCGATGGATGCCCAACCGGTCGACGAACGCCAGGCCCCGGAGCTGTACGCGATGGTGCGGGACCTGGCCACGCAGGCCGGCCAGCCGATGCCCCGGCTCTACGTGAGCCCGACCCCGCAGCCCAACGCGTTCGCCACCGGCCGAAACCCGGCCAACGCCGCGGTCTGCGTCACCGGCGGCATCATGCGCCTGCTCACGCCCCGGGAACTGCGCGCCGTGCTCGGCCACGAGCTGTCCCACGTCTACAACCGCGACATTCTCATCTCCAGTGTCACCGCCGCGCTGGCCGGGATCATCACCGCGGTGGCGAACCTCGCCTTGTTCCTGCCCCTTGGCGGCGATGACGACGAGGACGGCCCCAACCCGGTCGCACTGCTGCTCATGCTCATCCTCGGCCCGATCGCCGCCAGCGTCATCCAGTTGGCGATCAGCCGCAGCCGCGAGTTCCAGGCCGACGCCGACGGCGCCCGGCTGGCCGCCGACCCGCTCGCCCTCGCCGCCGCCCTGGAGAAGATCGAGTCCGGCGCACAGCAGCTGCCGCTGCCGGCCGACGGCCAGCACGCCTCGACCGCGCACCTGATGATCGCCAACCCACTGTCCGGCGGCGGGATCGGCGCGCTGTTCCGCACCCACCCGCCGACCGCCGAGCGGGTTCGCCGCCTGCGCGCCATGGCTGCACCGGGCGCCCAGACCCGATAACGACCCGATTCTGCTCTCCCCGGGTCCCCGGCCGGCCGGTGAACGAACGCCTCCGCAGCGCCGACCGTTGCCGGTGAAGGCGGCGCCGGCCCGGCACGACGCCGGCCGGCGGCCGCGGTGCCACTGTGGGGAGCACCGCGCGTGGAATCGCGATGCGGTTCCCGAACGGGGACCATCCCCGCGTGCGCGGGGAGCACGGCGGGTGCGTCGGACGGCACGGCGCGACGAGGGACCACCCCCGCGTGTGCGGGGAGAACGCATAGCCGATACGCCCGCGCACCCGGAGAATCGGACCACCCCCGCGTGCGCGGGGAGAACCGCCTGTCGTCGTTCGCTCCGGACGACGGCTACGGACCACCCCCGCGTGCGCGGGGAGAACGCGACGGCGGGGTATGACTGGCCCTGTCCGGCCGGACCACCCCCGCGTGCGCGGGGAGAACCCAGAGCCGCCGACGGTAATCCCGCCGGCGAAGGGACCACCCCCGCGTGCGCGGGGAGAACACTTGCCGAGCTGCGGGTTTATAGATCAACAGGCAGGATTTTGATCGGTTCGATGCCGTCGGCCTTGGTCGTCGGGACCGGCTCCATAACGGCAATCAGAGTTGGCGCCGACCGTATGCATGCCCCCACCATAGATACAGACAGTATCGGTGTCTTGAACGGGCACGCGGGCGTGGATGGCATCGCCGGCCGGATGGGGACGGCGAGCGGCGTGTGCGGGACTGATCCTGCCGTGTGGCGGCGCGGAGCGCGCCGCCACAAGCAGCGGACGCGTCAAGAGCCCCCGCAACTCCTGGAGGAATCCGACTCGGACGGAGCCGCCGTCTCTGACGGGGCGGCCGTTTCCGACGGAGCCGCCGTCTCTGACGGGGCGGCCGTCTCTGACGGGGCGGCCGTCTCTGACGGGGCGGCCGTCTCTGACGGAGCCGCCGTTTCCGACGGAGCGGCCGTCTCTGACGGAGCGGCCGTCTCTGACGGGGCGGCCGTCTCTGACGGACTGGCCGTTTCCGACGGACTGGCCGTCTCTGACGGGGCGGCCGTCTCTGACGGACTGGCCGTTTCCGACGGACTGGCCGTCTCTGACGGGGCGGCCGTCTCTGACGGAGCGGCCGTTTCCGACGGAGCGGCCGTTTCCGACGGTGCCGGCGATTCCGGGGTCTCCGACGGGGCCGGCGTCGACGGGGTTTCCTGCGGGGCCGGCGTTGCCGGGATCGGGCCGCCGCCGCCCGTGACCTTCGCGCTGAACGAGTGCACCCCGAGGCCCGTGCCGCCGACCCAGGGCTCGAACCCGGCCTGGATGCTGGTCAGGTACCAAGCGTCGGTGACGCCGCTGCGGGTCTTCACGTCGGTGATGAAGCGGTGGACGTCGACGGTCCAGGACGACACCGTCGAGTGTGCCACGTAGGAGACGACGTCGCTCGTGCCGTTGTTGCCCGACCAGACGTCGAAGGTCCGGCCGCCGATGGTCGTCGACGCCACGCGCGAGCCGACCGGCGTGATCGGTCCCTGCTTGCTGAACCAGATCATGAGTTCCTGCTGGTTGGTCGACTGGGTGTTCGGCGCCGGGTCGAGCCAGATGTCGTAGGAGGCGTTGTAGATGCCGGTGCTCGGCAGTGAGAACCGGATGCTGCTCGTCGCGCTGCCGATCTGGCCGACCTGCATCGGCAGGGTGGTCCCCGGTGAGCAGTTGCTGTAGTGGCAGCCGTAGTAGATGGCGGCGTACGAGGCGGGTGCGCCGTTGGTCGGCTTGTTGTGCTCCGCGGTGACCGTGAAGCCGTCGGCGGTCGGGGTGATGCACTGCAGGGTGTCGGCACCCCACCGGTTGTTCATGACGACGTAGCGCTGCGCGACCGTGGTCGAGTCGTACTTGTCGCAGAGCTGCGTGCTGGCCTGCGCCGTGCCGGCGCCGGTCAGGACGTAGGTGAGCGGCGCCGCGAGCATCAGGCCGATGCCCGCGAACGCCCGGAATGAACGTGTCACAGTGCTCCTCACTTGGTGCGACCGGAGGTTTGGGAGCGCTCCAAGTGGGGGACGGTAGGGCACATACCTGTCCGTAGCCTGTCGAAAGCGGGCGAAGTGAGCCCGTCAATTGGGCGAAAGCCGGCCAGGCGGACAGTTCCGGGCTATTGGTGATGAACCCCACGGCCACGGCGCCGCGTTCAACCCCGCGTCACCGTCGCGGTCGTGAAGCCTGCACCGGTAGCCGCACCGTGAAGGCGGTACGGCCGGGACGGCTGGTCACCTCGATGCGGCCGCCGTGCGCATCGACGACGGCCTTGGCGATGGCCAGCCCGAGCCCGCTCGTCCCGGCGGTGTGGCGCCGGGACACGTCGCCCCGGGTGAACCGCTCGAACACGTGCGGGAGCAGGCCGTCCGGGATACCCGGACCGTCGTCGACGACGGTGACGACGGCCTGCTCCCGCGACGCCGTCAGGCTGACGGCCACGGTGGTACCCGCCGGCGTGTGCACGCGGCCGTTGCTCAGCAGGTTCGTCAGCGCCCGGCGCAGCAAGGCCTCGTCGCCCCGCACCGTGACCGGCTCCGCGGGCAGGTCGAGCCGCCACACGTGGTCCGGGCCGGCGGCGCGCGCGTCGCTGATCGAGTCGGCGATCAGCCACGACAGGTCGACCGGCGCAGTGACCGGCGGCCGGTCCGTGTCCAGCCGGGCCAGCCGCAGCAGGTCGTCCACGAGCGTGGTCATGCGGGCGGTCTCCGACTCGATGCGGTCCATGGCGTGGGCCACGTCCGGCGGCAGGTCGGTCCTGCGGCGGATCAGTTCCGTGTAGCCGCGGATCGCCGCCAGCGGGGTGCGCAGCTCGTGGCTGGCGTCGGCGCTGAACTGGCGCAGCCGCTCCTCGACCGCTCGCCGCGCGGCGAGCGCGTCGGCGAGGCGGCCGAGCATCCGGTTGAGCGTCGTACCGACCTGGCCCACCTCGGTGCGCGGGTCCTCGTACGGCACGCGGACCGCGAGCGCGTCCTCGCCGCGATCGAGGGGCAGTCCGGTGACCCGCCGGGCCGTGGCGGCGATGTTCTCGAGCGGGCGCAGCGTCCGGCGGATCACCAGGCCGCCGAGTACCGTCGCGACGACCAGCGAAATCAGGGCGACGCCGACGTCGATGCCGAGCAGCCAGCGTTCGGCCGTGTACAGCGGGCGCAGCGGGAGCCCGGTGATGACGATGTCGCCGCCCGCGGCTCCGGTGGCGATCAGGCGGTAGTCGCCGAGGCCCGCCAGGTGGCGGGTGACCGGCCGGTCGAGCGGCAGGTTCCGCAGCGCCGTGAGCTGCCGCGCGGTGAGGTCCCGTTTCGCTGCGGTGGCACGGTCGCGCCACCCGGCGTCGGTCACGCCCGCACCGGTCACCCGGGCGAGGACGGTCTGCGCGGGCACGCCGGGCGCGGTCGTGAGCGGGATGTGCCCGGCCGTCTTGTCGAAGGACACGACCCGCGCCGACGTCGAGCGAAGTTCCTGATCGATCCGGGCGACCTGCAGGCGGTACATGATGGCGCCCGTGACGAGGCTGACGGTGACACACACCGCGGCGAGCAGGCACACCATCTCGGCGAGCAGCCGGGTGCGCAGCGACCTCGGCGCCCACCACCAGCGGCGACGGCCGGCCGGCGGCTCCTCGTCAGTCGGGAGGCCTGAGGACATAGCCGGCGCCGCGCACGGTGTGGATCATCGGTTCCCGGCCCGCGTCGATCTTCTTGCGCAGGTGCGAGACGTAGAGCTCGACGATGTTGGTCTGCCCGCCGAAGTCGTAGTTCCAGACCCGGTCGAGGATCTGCGGCTTGCTCAGGACCCGCCGGGGGTTGCGCATGAGGAAGCGCAGCAGCTCGAACTCGGTGGTGGTCAAGGCGATGGGCTCATCCGCCCGGCGTACCTCGCGGCTGTCCTCGTCGAGGCTGAGATCGCCGACGAGCAGCGTGGTGGGCGCGGGCCGGGCGACGCCCCGGGTGCGCCGCAGCAGGCGACGGATCCGGGCCAGCAGCTCCTCGAGGCTGAACGGCTTGGTCACGTAGTCGTCGCCGCCGGCTTCCAGCCCGGCGACCCGGTCGGCAAGGCTGTCCCTGGCCGTCAGGAACAGCACCGGAAGCTCGGGCGCCTCGGCGCGCATCCGGTGCAGTACCTCCAGGCCGTCCATGTCCGGCAGCATGATGTCGAGCACCACCGCGTCGGGCCGGACCGTGCGGGCGAGCCGGACCGCGGTGCCGCCGTCGCCGGCGCTGCTGACCTCCCACCCCTCGAAGCGAAGCGCGGTGGACAGCAGCTCGGCCATCCCCGGCTCGTCCTCGACGAGCAGCACCCGCACCGGTCCCCCGTCGAGGCGGCGCAGTTCCGGTCCGCCCCGGACAGCGGTTCTGTTCAACGCTCCGCACCTATCCGCGAGCCCGCCCGATCAGGACCCTCTCAGGCGGCGTACAGCTCGCGCTTAAGTTCACTACCCAGCATCAAAGGCGCGACACCGGCGGCGCCGGATTCGGCGCGGACCGGGAACCAGCCGGCTGAGGGATGGGGACATGTACCAGGACAGCACGCGCAGCGCCGCCGCCGGCCCGCGCGGGCCGGGAGTCATGTCGCTGCGTGCCGGTCCGCGGGGTGCCTACCGGCTGCGCGGCGAGGCGGTCACCGTCGGGCGCCGGCCATCTCGTGAGGCCGGATGACGGCGGCCGCGGCGTGGTAGCGCCGAGGCTGCTCAGTGGGCGGTACCGGCTGATCGAACCGATCGGCGAGGGCGGGATGTCGGTCGTCTGGCTCGCCCATGACGAGATACTCAGGCGCCGGGTCGCCGTGAAGCTGCTCGGTGCCGACCTGCCGGGCGAGCCGCGGCTGCGCGCCGAGGCGCAGGCCGCCGCGGTACTGAGCCACCCGAACGTGTGCGCCGTCTACGACTACGGCGTGGCCGAGGAGCCGTTCGTGGTGATGGAGCTGCTCGACGGCGTGTCGCTGGGGACGCAGCTGCAACACGGGCCGCTGTCGTGGCAGCGCGCCGTGGAGGTGTGCGCGTTCGTCGCGGCCGCGCTGTCGGCCGCGCACGCGCGCGGCCTCGTGCACCGCGACGTCAAGCCCGCCAACATCATGCTCACCGGCTCCGGGGTCAAGGTCGTCGACTTCGGCATCGCGGCGTTCGTCGGCGTACCGTCCGACGCCCCGGCCATGGGCACGCCCGGCTACCTCGCGCCCGAGCGGCTGGCCGGCGAGCCGGGCGGGCCCTCGGCGGACGTATACGCGCTGGGCGCCGTGCTCTTCGCGGCGCTGACCGGCAACCAGCCGCAGATGCCGCCGCTGCCGCTGCCTGCGGTCCGGGGGATGCCGAAGGACATCCTGAAGCTGTACCGCCAGTGCGTCGCCCCCGACCCGAACACCCGCCCGCCGGTCGCGGCGGTCGCTCGCCGGCTCGCGGCCTTGGCAGGGATACGCGTCGGTGCCGTGGCCGGCGAGCCCTCGGCCACCGTCGAACTGAGGACCGTACCGCTGGCCTCGTCCGCGGAGTCGGCCCCTCCCAGACCGCCATGGCGGCGCCGGACCGCGGCCAAGGCAGCCGCCGGCGCGGCGGTCGCGGCTATCGGCGTGGCCGCATTGGCCGTCGGCGTCGCGAGCTTCGGCACGCAGCGGTCCACCGGCCGCACCGTGCCGAGCGGATCCTGCTCGGTGGCGTACTCCATCAAGGACACGTGGACCGGCGGCGCGACGGTGTCGCTGTCGATCACCGATACCGGCCGCGCCGACATCAACGGATGGACGCTCACCTTTGACCTCGCCGACGGCCTGCGGACCCGGGGCGGCTGGAACGGCACCTGGCAGCAGCAGGGCCGGCACGTCACCGTGCTCGCCGCCGCGCACAACGCGCAAATCGCCCCGGGCACCGCGGCTCTCGACGTCGGCACGAACATCGACGGGCCCGGCGCCACGGACGTGCCGCGGGTCTTCGCGCTCAACGGCTTGCCCTGCACCACCGCCTCACCGTCGCCGTAGCAGCGGTCGGTGAGGTGTTGGTCGAGCAGTTCGCCGCAGGTGACGTTGGCGACGGCGCCGGTGATAGCGTGGGTCCGGGTCGGCGGCGACGTCGCGGTCGCACGTCACTTGCTGTCCGGCGATGGTCAGTACTTCCAGGCGCACGGCGGAGGCGTTAGGCATGACGCATGCCCGTGGCTGAGACGTTGGGGGTGCTCGCACATCACGGCGGCTTGGTGGTCGAAAGACCCGAGCTGAGCGTCGGCATTGTCCGCGCAGTCTCCCGGCCCACCGGGTTGGAGCTCGAGCTGCTCGCACGCCGGCCGCTGGACCGGCGCAACGCCTCCGAACGGCAGGCAGACATCCGCGCGGGGCGGGGCGCGCCGCCGATGGCGCCGCGCCGGCTTCTGCCGCCGTTCGACGAGGGCATCGACCTGCGGGTCGGATGGCTCGATCACGACGGGCACGCACACTGGGAGTTCGGGTCGTGGTCGTCGAGCAGCGGCGACCACTTCGAGGGCAGGAACGGCCCGAGTCTGCACACCGTGCTTCGCTTTCCGCCGCTGTTCGACCACGTGTCGGTGGTGCTGGCGTGGCCCGAGATCGGATTTGCGGAGACCGTCGTAGAGCTGTCCCTGCCGGACCGGGCGACGGTCGAGCGCAATACCGTCTCGATATGGGACGCGCCGCTGGATGTGAGGCGCCCACCGAGTTCGCTGCGTCATCGCATCGCCGCCGTCCCGACCGAGGCGTTGGCCGTCGAGGCGGGGCGGATTGTCGCGATGCCACAGGTACTGAGCCGCCGCGATGACGCTGCCGTCGTGCTCACCCGCCTGACCTCGGTCGGCGACGCCCTGTCGATGGAGATCCTCAGCGTGGCCGACGGGGAACGAGCGCGCGCCGTGAATGCCATCGCCGACGTTGCCGAGCAGATGCGAGCACACGGCCCCGGGGCATCCGTCGCAGTGGTGCACGACCGCGACGCGGCCTGGGTTCGGCCGGGTGGGGGTTCGGCCTACGGCGGGAGCCGCGTCTTCCGCTCCACGATCGAGTTCACATTGAGCAGGCTCGATGGCGACATCCTCGCCCTCATCGTCGCCTGGCCGGCAGCAGGACTTCCCGACGTGTACGTGGAGATTCCCCTTCGCGAACATTGAACGAACGTTGACTCGGCGAAGCCGCGATGCAGGTCGGGGCCGGTTCGGTCAGGGCAGCGATTCGGGCTGCAGGTAGATGTGCCGGGCAGTGGGGACGAAGTCCTGGATGTGCGCGCGGGCGCTGTGCAGGGTCGCGGCGATGTCGGCGTCGGTGGGCAGGCCGACGCGGGCGGTGACCATGAGCTCGTCGTGGGCTACGTGCACCACGTGCAGGTGCGTGACGGAGCGGATGTCGGCGGCCAGCAGCGCGAGCTCGATCCCGTCGGTGTCGGCAGTCCTGGCGGGGGCGAGGACGGCCAGGCCGACGAGCCGGACCACGAGCAGCAGGTCGACGCCGGCGATCGCGGCGGCGACGGTGCCCGCGGCGACGGTGTCCAGCAGCCAGGTCTGGCTGAGGCGGCACGCGGTGGCTCCGGCGAGGGTGGCCAGCGTCGCGGCGGGCGCGGCCAGGTGCAGCGCGACGGCGAGGGACGCCCGGATGCGCGGGTTGTGCCGCAGGTAGGCCCGCCAGGACGCGCGTCCTCGCTGGCGGTCGGCGGCGCGCAGGACCACGGTCGCGGCGATGAGCTGGACGGCGAGGGCGGCGATGATTTCCACGCGGGCGTTGCTGGACGGGCCGACGCAGGGGATCGGCCCTTCCGGGGTGACGGCCGCCCACACGACGGTGAGTGCCGCGACGGTGGACGCGGCCACGCTCGCGGTCAGCGGGAGCAGTAGCCGGTCGCGGCGGCCCGGGCGCGCGGCGGCGGGCAGCACAGGCCGGGGCAGTTGGGTGATGAGCGCGGCGACGGCCAGCGCCACCACGGCGAGGATCATCGTGGCGTCGGTGGCCGCGTAGGCGGCGGTGAGCAGTCCGGCCGCGGCTGTGCCGCAGCCGATGCCGATGCGTCGGACGGTCGCTGTCGTGCGCACAACTCATCTTGACCGATCCCGGTCCGCTGCCGACACGGCCCCGGCGAAGAGGGTGCGGCCATTGGCCTGTCCGGCCGGGCTGTGACCCGCCTGCGACACTGGTGATCGGCCCGGTCGATGCAGACGGGCAATCGGATATGGAGGTTGGTGTCTGTGGCGGCGGAAGGTAGCAGTACCAGGGCGGTGCTGACCGCGTTGGCGGCGAACCTGGGCATCGCGGTGAGCAAGGGCGTCGCCGCGTTGATCACCGGGTCGTCCTCGATGCTGGCGGAGGCGGTGCACTCGCTGGCCGACACCACGAACCAGGCACTGCTGCTCGTCGGCGGGCGTCGGGCGAAGAAGGCCGCGAACGAGCAGCATCCGTTCGGCTACGCCCGCGAACGCTACATCTACGCGTTCATCGTCTCCATCGTGCTGTTCACCCTCGGCGGGCTGTTCGCGCTCTACGAGGGCTACCACAAGATCACAGAGCCGAAGGCGCTCACGTCGCCGCTGGTCGCGGTGATCATCCTGGTGATCGCGATCGGCCTGGAAGGGTATGCGCTGATCACGGCGGCGAAGTCCGCGAACGAGACGCGCGGCAACCGGACCTGGTGGCAGTTCATCCGCCACGCCAAGGCCCCGGAGCTGCCGACCATCCTGCTCGAGGACGCCGGTGCCGTCACCGGTCTCGTCGTCGCCCTGCTCGGCGTCGGCCTGACGGTGATCACCGGCAACGCGGTCTTCGACGGCATCGGCACATTCGTCATCGGCGCCCTGCTCGTGGCGATCGCGGTGATCTTGGCGATGGAGACCAAGAGCTTGCTCATCGGCGAGGCCGCGTCGAAGGCGAACATCGCCAGGATCCGCGAGGCGCTGCTGACCGAGCCGCTGTTCGACCGGATCGTGCACCTGCGGACCATGCACCTGGGCCCGGACGAGCTGCTGGTCGCGGTGAAGGTGACGGTCGCGCCCGGCACGGTCGCCGAGGAGATCAGCAATGCCACGAACAGCGCCGAGGCCCGCATCCGGGCGGCGGTGCCGATCGCGACCCTGATCTTCGTCGAGCCGGACATCTACCAGCCACAGCCGCAGCCGGATGCGGTGGCCGAGCCGGGCGCCGCGTAACAAAGCGTGAGCGGTGGGGAACACAGCTTCCACCACGCCTCGACCATCGGATGCCACGGACCCACCCCCGCGTGCGCGGGGAAGCCGGCTACAGCGGCATCGCGTACAGGATGAAGTCGCGGAAGTCCGCGACCTGGTCGTAGAGCCGGCGGGCGGTGTGGTTGTGCTGCTGGGTGTGCCAGTAGAGCCGAGCGCAGCTCTGCTGGCGGGCCCATGCTTCGACGGCTCGGATCAGCGTTCGGGCGACGCCCTTGCCCCGGGCGTCCGGGGCTGTGAACAGGTCCTGCAGGTAGCAGACGTCGGGTGAGGTTGTGCTGGCGTGCACGAGGAAGTGGGCGATGCCGACCAGTCGGCCGTCGAGCCGGGCGCCGAGGGCATGGATCTGATCGCCCTGCTGGAATCGCTGCCACGTGCGGTCGTAGTTCTCCGGCGGCCAGGTCCGCTCGTAGAAGGCGTTGTAGCCGCGGAAGAGCTCCTCCCAGGTCGCGCGGTCGTCCGGCTGGAGCGGGGTGACAACGATCAAGGGGAGGGGCACCCGGTCATCGTCGTCAAACATCGGTCCGGCCGCCAAGGTCCAGTCCTGATGCGGTGGCATGTCCGTTGCGGTCGGGCCGGGATCAGCGTGAGCGGTCCCGGGTCCGCGGCCGGGTCAGGGCGTCCAGGACGGTGGCCGTCACCGCGCCGTACGCCAGGTGCGGGACGGCGTCGCTTACCCAGTCCTTCGTCGACCACGTGCGCGGGTCGCTCACGCGCAGGGCAGCCATCGAGCCGTCCGTGGCGGCCATCGCGGCCGCGCCGATCACCGCCGCGCCCGCGGCCGGCGGGATGCGGACCCCGCACGCGCGCAGCAGTCCGGCGGCCGCGCCGATGCCGACGCCCGTGAGCGTGCCGGACAGGCCGCTCAGGCCCGAGACGCGGTTGCTGCGGGTCTCGCCCTCGCCGGGCACGGACCGGTCGAGCCGCTCGGCGAGCCGCTCGACGGTCCGGTCCGGCGCGGTCGACGCGGGCCGGCCGCGCCACGCCATGTCCGCGTAGCCGATCGCGTTGAGGGCCGTGGTACCGGCGGCGCCGGCGGCCGCGCCGGCCAGGATGCTCCGCCACATGGCGCGCGGCATACCCGCGAAGCGCCCGGCGAAACCCGGTGGTCGTCGTTCAGACCGCGGCGATCGGGTCGATCGGGATGCTGACCCTGAGCGTCGTGCCGCCGCCGATCGGGCTCACGACCTCCATCTTGCCGCCGAGTGCCTCGGTGCGGTCCTGCAGGCCGATCAGTCCGGTACCGCTGCCGGTGTTGGCTCCTCCGACGCCGTCGTCTCGGATCGAGAGCCCGAGTGCCGCGTCACCGGCCTCGGCGTCGACGCGCACCAGCCTCGCCCGAGCATGCTTGGCGGCGTTGGTGAGTGCCTCGGACACGATGTAGTACGCGGTGACCTCGATCCGCTCGGGCAGCCGCCGGTCGATGTCCAGGGTGAGCTCGACCGGAATCGGGCTGCGGCGGGCAAGCGCCTTCAGCGCCGGGCCCAGCCCGCCCTTGGACAGGATCGCCGGATGCAGGCCCCGGGAGATCTCCCGCAGGTCGTCGCAGGCGTCGGTCAGGCCGTTGGCGGCGAGTGACAGCTCCTCCCTGATCGTGTCGCAGCCCGCTGGCACCGACGCTTCCATCCAGCGCAGGTGGAGGGCGAGCGAGATGAGACGTTGCTGCGTGCCGTCGTGCAGGTCACGCTCGAGCTGGCGGCGGGTGTTGTCCGCGGCGGCGACGACGCGGGCACGGGAGGCGGTCAGCTGCGCCCGGCTGTCGGCGTTGGCGATCGCCGTCGCGAGCAACTTGGTGAAGTCGACGAGGCGCGCCTCGGCGGCATCCGATATCGGCGTGGGCGACGTGGTCGTGACGAGGGCGGCGCCCCAGAGACGACCCTCGACCATGACCGGGACGCCGATCCCCGAACGGATGCCCTTCTCGCGCAGCATCGCGGCGGTGGAACCCGGGGCGCCGTCGTAGCTCACGCGAGCCGAGCTTCCGGTGCGCCGGATGATCCCGGAGAGGCAGTCCCCCTCGAGCCCGATGCGCGTCCCGGCCGGCAGATTGACGATGCCGGGCTCGTTGCGGCCCGAGACGAGCGTGCCCGTGCCGTCCACCTCGTAGCGGATGAGCGCCGTGTTCTGGGGGCCGCAGATCTCGCGCAGCTCCTCGGTCACCGCATTGAACACCTCGGCCGGCGTGGATCCCTGCGCGACCAGGGTGGCCACCCGCCGCAACGCCGCCTGTTCCTCCATCAGCATGGTGGCCTCTTCACGGCTGGCCCGCAGCGAGTTGGTCATCCCCTCACGGTCGATTGCCGCGCGCAGCAGCTGTTCCAGCGACGGAACCACCCGTTGCCGCAGGCGATCGAGCGTCCCTTCGGCCAGCTCGGCCGGGACCAGCAGGGTGCCCAGCCGCGTCTCGTGATCCCAGAGCGGCAACGCAGCCCGCCCCTCGTCCCTGGAGACCGCCCCGAGCTCGATGGCCGCGGAGCGCAGCGTGAACACCTCCGCGATCCGCTGGGACGCCGGACCGAGGACCGAACGCAGGCTGTCGGCGCCCAGCATCCGGCGGGCCAGCTCGGCGGCGAGGTCGGCCTCCTGGTGCCGCTCCGTTGCCTCGGCGGCACGGGCCCGGGCCAGGTTCGCAAGGAAGCTGGTCAACAGCCCGGCCGCGATGAAGACCGCGGCGCTGAGCAGATCCCGCCGCGGAACGAGGGTGAAGGTCCAGTAGGGGCGAACGTGGAAGTAGTTGAAGGCGAGCGCGCTGAGCACCGAGGTCAGGATGCCGAGCCCGGCGCCCCACAGACTGGAGATGATCAGGACACCGCACAGGTACACCACGCTTCTGGCGCCCTCCGGCGTTCCCGGCCGCAGGGCGAACAGCAGCAACGTCTCCACGGTGATGAGCACCGCGGCGACCAGCAGCCCGAGCGCAAACGGCGGCGGCTTCGGGTTCAGGATCAATGCCATCAGGCGCGCCCGCATCAGCGACCGCCCATCCACCTCGCGTCAAGACACGACGCCTCCGATCAGCTTATCGCGGCAAACGACGCCGTTCCCGTGAGTGGGCACGCCGGCTGCGCGTCCTGTGCCGTGGTGGTGCTCACCGGTCTGCCCGCCCTGTGTTCCGGAACCGTCCTACGTTTCCTTGATCGGCGCCGGCGGGCCGGCCTGTAGTTTTCTGGCGTCGGCGTTCACGCGGTTCACCGCGGTCCTCGCCCGATGATGGGGGATTAGGACGGCCCGGTGAGGGAACTAGAGATTGCCGGGCTCGACGCCCTGTGGGGATGTGACAGTAAGCGCCAACGGTCGGTGGCGTGCTGCGCGGCCTGGCTGGAATGCATCCGCCGTTGCGCACGCGTTACGGTTGGCCGGAGGTTGTCCGCAGTTTGCGGAAGCCTCTGCTGGTTCGGCCGGGAGGCTGGGTTCGATGGGCATCCGGTGTCTCATAGTCGACGACTCGGTCGCGTTTCTCGCGGCGGCCGAGCGGGCGTTGTCCAGCCAAGGGATATCCGTCGTAGGTGTGGCGCAGGACGGCGCGCAGGCCATTGCCGAGATGGATGCCCTCCGGCCGGATGTCGTCCTCGTGGACGTGTACCTGGGTGCGGAGAGCGGTTTCACGCTGGCCGAACGCATCGAGGCGAACGTTCAGGCCGGCCGGTGGGCGGTCCGGGTCATCCTGATCTCCAGTCACGACCGGGACGAGATGATCGATCTTCTCCAGGACAGTCCCGCCGTCGCGTTCGTGGACAAGGCGGAACTGTCGGCGCAGACGATTCGCGGCGCCCTCGAGACCGGGCGTGCGTAGTCGTCGTTCCCCGCCGCCGGTCACCGCGGCCGCGGCGCGGAGGCGGTAGTACAGAACCGGACTAAAGTGGCAATATGCGCGCGAGCCCGTTGTCGATCCTGGTGCGGCCGACGCCCCCGTCGAAGTGGTTGGGGATCTCGGTCGCTCTGCTGTTTCTGGTGCTGGAGACCCTGCTCACCTACCCCCTGCACGCGTTCACGAAAGAGTCCACCCCTAGCGTGATCTACCTCCTCGGCGTCGTGGTGGTCTCGATCGTCTGGGGGCTGTGGCTCGGGGTGTCCATGGCGTTGGCGAGCGTCGGCGTATTTATCTTTTTCTACGTCCATCCCATCAGCAACCTCTTCGACTCCGACATCCGGGACGTGACGCCGATCGTGGTCTTCATCGGCGTGGCGGCGGTGGCCAGCGCGCTGGCGGACCAGTCCCGAATGCGGGCCGCACGGGCCCAGGAGTCCGATCTCACCGCGGACATGGCCCGCCTGCTGCTCAACAACAACAACGACGTCGACTCGGTCCTGCCCGCGGTGGCCCAGCAGATCAGGAACGCACTCGACCTGCCCATGGCGGCCATCGAACCGGAGCCGTCGGTCCCCGACGCCGTCGCCACTTCCCCGGACGGGGTCGTCACGTTTCCCGGCGCGGTCGCCGCGGCCCCCGACGGGACCGCCGCGTTTCCGGACGGGGTCGCCGGCGGCGGGACCGGTCATGCGGATGCCCGGCAGACCGTGTTCCCGCTCCAGCACGACGGGACCTTGCTGGGGACGCTGCACGTGCCCGCCGGTCTGCCGGTGCGGCAGGTGCAGCGCCTGCGGCAGCGCGTGGTCCCGCCGCTCGCATCGCTGCTGCACGCCGCACGGGAACGCGCGGCGATGGTCAACACGCTCGCCGCGCGAGGGGAGGAGCTGCAGGCACTCGCCACCCAGCAGGCCGCACTGCGTCGGGTGGCGACCCTCGTCGCGCGTGCCGTCAGTCCGGCCGAGGTGTTTCACGCGGTCACCGCGGAAGTCAGCCGGCTCCTGGACAACCGCCACACGACCTTGCTGCACTACGAGCCCGATGACTCGGTCACCATCGTCTCGACCAACCAGCCCGGCCTGATGGCGCTGGCCGGCAGCCGCGGGCCGGCCGCGGCGCCGTACGAGAGCGGCAAGCTCGAGACCGGCAGCGTTGCCGAGCTCGTGCGGCGCACTGGCCGCCCCGTGCGGGCCGACTCGTACTCCGGCGCCGATCCTGTCAGCACGCGCAGGCGTGAGCTGGGTATCCATTCAGCGGTCGCGGTGCCGATCCTCGTCGAGGAGCGGCTGTGGGGCACCATCATCGTCACCTCCGCCCGGCCCGAGCCCCTGCCGCAGGACGCGGAGGCGCGCATCACGGACTTCACCGACCTCGCCGCCACCGCCATCGCCAACGCCGACAGCCGCAGCCAGCTCGTCGCCTCCCGCGCGCGCATCGCCACCGCCGCCGACGAGACGCGCCAGCGCATCGAACGCGACCTGCACGACGGCGCGCAGCAGCACCTCATCGCCATCAGCCTCGAACTCCGGGCGGCCGAGGAGGCCGAGCTGCCGGCCGAGCAGTTGCGGGCGCACATGGCGCACGCGGCGACGAGCCTCACCGAGGTCGCCACGGACCTGCGGGAACTGGCGCGGGGCATCCATCCGGCGGTCCTCGCCACCGGTGGCCTGGTGCCGGCGCTCAAGATGCTTGCCCGCCGATCCGCGGTTCCGGTCGAACTGCGCGTCGAGGCCGACCGCCGCCCACCCGCACCGGTGGAGATCGCCGCGTACTACGTCGTGTCGGAATCGCTGACGAACGCGGCGAGGCACTCGGGCGCGTCGGTGGTCCAGGTCGAGGTCACCACGCAGCCCGACATGTTCCGGCTCGCCATCCGCGACGACGGCGTCGGCGGCGCCGACCCGGCCCGGGGGTCCGGACTCACCGGTCTCTGGGACCGCGTCGAGACCCTGGGCGGGCACATGGTCATGACGAGCCCGCCGAACGGCGGCACGTCCCTGCTCGTCACCATCCCGACCCGGACCGGCGAGCAGCCGGCCCTTCCCGTGCCGGCGCGACGCTGACGTCGTGCCGACGGCGCGTCACGACGGCTCCCGGGTTGATAGGCAAGCTGCCACTTGCATATGCTGGACCGCGTGGCGGACGGTGACGTCTTCCGGGCGCTCGCCGACGCGACCCGGCGCACGATCCTCGACGAGCTGACCGAGCGTGACGGTCAGACGCTGTTCGAGCTGTGCAGCCGGCTGGCCATGAAGCACGCGATCACCTCGTCCCGGCAGGCGATCTCGCAGCACCTGGAGGTCCTCGAGGCGGCCGGCCTGGTCCGGACCCGGCGCGAGGGGCGGTACAAGTTCCACCACATCGACGCCGGCCCGCTGGAGGCCATCGTCGACCGTTGGCGCCCGAAGGAGTCCCGATGAAGATCAACCTGGCGAGTGTGTTCGTCGACGACCAGGCCAAGGCCCTGCGCTTCTACACCGAGGTGCTCGGGTTCGTGAAGAAGACCGAAGTCCCGCTCGGCGAGGGCGTGAGCTGGCTGACCGTCGTGTCGCCCGAGCAGCCCGACGGGGTCGAGCTCGTGTTCGAGCCGGACAACCATCCGGCCGTGAAGCCGTTCAGGGACGCGCTCGTCGCCGACGGCATCCCGTGGACGTCGTTCGCGGTCGACGACGTGCACAAGGAATACGAACGGCTCGTCGCGGCCGGCGTCGTGTTCACCCAGCCGCCGGCCGCGATGGGGCCGGTCACCACCGCCGTCTTCGACGACACCTGCGGCAACCTCATCCAGATCGCGGCGCAGTAGCCCGGCGGCACGGGCCGTACGGCCGCCGGAGCCTGGCCGGGGGACAGCGAGCCACGGCGGGCGCTGGCACGATGGGTCGCCGTGGACGAACTGTGGCGCGAGGTGCGCGCGCGGATCGACGAGGCCGACCTCGACGGCCTCGCCGACCTGCTGGCCGGGGCCGGGGACGGCGCGCGGGCGGCACTGCTGGCGCCGCTGGAGGCCCACCCGCCGGCGGCCGCCGAGCCGCGACTCGTGGCGCTGCCGGCGGACGGGTTCGCGTTCATGTTCTTCCCCACGCCGGAGCACCCCGAGCCGCCCGGCGACATCGAGGAGGTGCACGCATACCTCGGGCAGCCCGGCTCCACGGGCTGGGAGCCGGGCAGCGGCACCGAGAAGTGGGTGTTGCAACGGCGGGCGTGGGACGCGGCCCGCCGGCACACCGCGCGCCGGGGGGCGGCCCGCGCGATGGCGATCGCGGCGTGCACGGCCAAGGCCGCCGACGTGATCCGCGCCGCCCACCGGCCGTGGAGCGCCGGACCCGCGCTGGTCCTGCCGGCCGAGGCCGCGGCGCCGCTGCTGCGGGTCCGCGGCGCGGCGTGGTGCACGACCCTCGCCCGTGGCATGGCGCGACGAGCCCGCTCGGCCGCCACGCCGTGGCCGTTCACGGAGGCGCTGCTGCGCGCGGTCGGCGAGGGGTTGCCGGACGATCCGGCCGCCGTGGCACAGTACGTGTCGATGTGGCGCGGCCGCCCGCTCGCGCCGCTGCTGGCCGCCGACCCGTGGTTCGACGCCGTGCTGCCGTACCTCTTCGACGACGACCGCGTCGCCGCCGCTCTCGTCGCCGGGGAGGCCGGGCGGTCCTGGCCCCCGGCGCTGCTCGAGCTGGCCGCGATCGGGCGCGTCCCGCGCGCGACCCTCATCGCCGGCTGCCTGCGGCGGCTGCTCGCGGGTGGGCGGCCGGGGCTGCTCCAGCCGTACGTCGCGCTGCTCACCGGCCTTGAGCCCCGCCCCGGCGAGCTGGACGGGCACCGCGCCGAGCTGGCCGGGCTGCTGAGCGCGCCCGGCTCGACGGTCGCCGGGTTGGCCCATGCCGGGCTGCTCGCGCTGCACGACGAGGCGCCGCTGGACGCCGCGACCATCGCCGAGGTGACCCTGCTCGTGCTGTCGCGGCCGGAGAAGAAGCTGGTCCGCGCCCACCTCGCCTGGCTGCGCCGGCAGCCGCTCGACGAGCTGCTGCCCGAGCTGACGGACGGGATCGTCGCCGGGCTGCACCACCCGGCGACCGAACTCGCCGCTGCCACCCTCGACCTCGTAGCCCCGCGGCTGACCCCGGCCGCGAAAGACCGCCTGCGGGGCGAGGTGGCGGCACTCGACGGCGAGATCGCCGAGCGGCTCGCCGCCCTGCTGGGCGCGACCGCCGCCGCCCCACCGCCCCCGCCGCCGCTCGTCGCCGACCCGCCCGCGGCGATGCCGGGGCCGCTCGACCTCGACGGCCTCGCCACCGAGCTGGCCGTGTGGCTGGGCACCGCCGAGCACGACCCGATCCGGCACGAGCTGCTGCTCGACGGCCTGGCCCGGGCCGCACGGGGCGACCGCGGCGCCGCCGTCCGCGCACTGGGGCCGGTCCGGCCGCGGTGGCCGGGCCTCTGGCCGGAGCTGATCGCCGCCGCGACCGGGAACCCGGTCCCGCACCCCCGGCCCGCGGAGGCGGTCGGCGCGCCGCCGCTGTCGAGGTTCGTGCACTCGCGGCTCGCCGAGCTCGCCGCTCGGCTGGCCACCGACCCGCCGCCCGCGCTGCTGGCCACCCCGGCGACCGTCGCCGGGCACGTCGACCCCGAACGCGTGCTCGCGCTGCTGGCTGCCGCCGAGCAGGACGGCCGGCAGCCCGGCCCCGCCGACCTCACCCAGGCGCTGCTGCGCATGCCCCGCGAGATCGGCGCCGCCGTGCGCGCCGGCGCGGACCGCCTCGCCTCGCCGGCCGGGCTCGCGTTCGCCCAGCGGCTGCACGACGGGCCGCCCGAGCCGGTGACCTGGATCGAGGACATCCCCGCGCGGCCGCACTTGCCGAGCCAGCGGGTCGCGATGCTCGAGGCGGCCGGCCTGCCCGAGGAGGTCGCGGACCCGCGCCCGGCCGCCGAGCGTGTGGTGTACCAGTGGCCCGCCCCGGACCTGACGTTGTGGCCGATGATCACCCCGTCCCACCCGGAGGTCGCCGCCGCGCACCTGCAGCCGCAGGTCGCCGCGGCGCTCGAGCACCGCAGCCTGGACCCGCAGGTGCTCGCCGGCCTCGCCGCCGCCGACGGGCCGGATGGTCCGGCGATGGCGCTCGTCCTGGCGTACACCCTGGCGAACCACCGCACGGCGGTGCGGATCGCGGCCGGGGACGCCGTGCTCGCCCGCGCCGCGCGGCCCGGCTGGGACGGCCGCGAGGTCGGCGCGCAGGTCGCCGCCCTCGCGCTGGCCGACCTCATCGTGCTCGGCCGGATCGTCGCGCCGCTGACCGAGGCGCTGCGCGGCGGCGCCCACGACGCGGCATGGCAGATCGCCGCCGCGGCGCTGCCACCGCTGCTCGCCGCCCCGCCCCGGCCGGGCGTGGCCGACCTGATCGACCTCGCGGTCGCCGCCGCCCGGGCCGGCGGCCACGCGCCGGGCACGCGACCCGCGATCCCTGGGCTCGCCGTGGCCGCGACCGGCCGCACCGCGCTCGCCGCCGCGGCCAAGCGGCTCGCCGTGTTCACGGCCGCCGGCTGAGGGTCCGATCCAGAGCACTCGAGCGGCTGGATCCAGATTACGCTGGACGACGACACGGCCAACGACACGGCCTGGCGGTACATGGGGGCCGGCGACATGGTCCTGATCTGCGCCTGGGCCGGCCGCGCTACGAGGCCGGCGGTGCCTGGCAGGCGATGGCGGCGCTCACCGGGACGGCCCCGGTCGCCGACACGGTCCCCTGGGCCCCGAGGCAGCCGCCGGACGGGACCACGATGACGTTCGTGAAGATGGGCCTCTGCTTCACCAGCGGATTGCCGATCGCGGACAGCCGGCCATCGGGCGACTCCACGGTCACGCTGCCCATCATGGTCGGCCGGGAGGGGTACAGGTACAGGCGGGCCCAGCCCGCGCCGCACCAGGCCGAGTACTCGAGCTCCAGCGCGCCGACCTGCACGCCCGCGAGCATGACCGGGCTCTTGTTTATGTCAGGGAGATGCCCTGGGGACCGGCGCCGGGGCTGTCGTAGACGGGCAGGCCGCCCGGCTGCTTGGCCATGCCGGGGGTCTCGTCGTACATGAAGGTCCGGCAGCTCGGGATCCCGCGCGTCGTGACGTCGCCGCCGGTGTCGAGCCAGTAGTCGGAGACGTAAGGCGGGTGCTGGCTGCCGTTGTCGACGACATCCCAGTACGAGTTGCCGTTGACGCTCTCGCCGATCGCGTAGCACAGCACGGGGAGCTTCGAGTTGTACGCCATGCTGCCGACCCAACCGAACCCGGTGCCCGGACCGTTGCGCATGGTCAGGCCGTTGGGTGCCTTGGCGGTGCCGTAGACCGTCGCCGCCTGCGCCGGCGCGGCCGTCAGCGTCAGGACGGCGCCGACCGCGGCCAGCGTCGCGGCGACGACGCGGTGCCATCGTCGAAGGGACATGCGAATCCTCTCTCACGGTTGAGCGGGCATTCGCCAGCACAGCGGACGCGCCGCCCCGAGGGCCAGCGTGCTGCTGTCCGGCATCTGTCCACCCGTGTCCGGAAGCCGCCGGCCTGGGCGTCCGGCGGCGCGCGCCGGACACCGCCGGACTGGTTCGCCGGCAGACCGCGCCGAGTTCGGGATCGCGCTCAGCCGGCTGCCGGCGGCGCCGGCCCCGCTGCGCCCGGCGTGACCAGGCCGGTCTCGTAGGCCACGACGATCGCCTGCGCCCGGTCGCGCAGCCGCAGCTTGGACAGGATCCGCGCCACGTGGGTCTTTACCGTCGCGTCGCTGAGATGCAGGCTCTCGGCCAGCTCGGCGTTGCTCAGGCCGCGCGCGAGCAGCGCCAGCACCTCCACCTCCCGCGGTGTCAGCGTCGAGAGGTCCCGGTGCAGCGTGGCGGTCCGCGCGTCCCGGGAGGCGTACCGCTCGATGAGCCGCCGCGTGATCGCCGGTGCTAGCAGCGCGTCGCCGGCCCGCACCAGCCGCACGGCCGCCACGAGCTGCTCGGGGCTGACGTCCTTGAGCAGGAAGCCGCTGGCACCGGCCGACAGCGCCGCGTACACGTACCGGTCCAGGTCGAACGTCGTGAGGATGACGACCCGCGGCGCGGCGCAGGCGGCGTCGGCGGGGCCGGTCAGGATGCGGCGGGTCGCCTCGAGGCCGTCCATCTCCGGCATGCGTACGTCCATGAGCACGACGTCGGGCAGCGTGCGCCGCACCGCCTCGACGGCCTCGACGCCATTGGCGGCCTCGGCGACGACCTCGATCCCGTCGGCGGTGAGGATCATCCGGAACCCGGTGCGCACCAGCGCCTGGTCATCGGCGATCACGACCCGCAACAGCGCGGTCAAGCGTCCTCCCTGGGGACAAGGAGCGGCACGTTCACTCCACGATCGTGGAAGGCCCCGCCGCTGCCAACGGGATCTGCGCCACCACGCGGAAGCCTCCGGTCGGGCGCGGGCCGGCGGTGAGCGTTCCGCCGTACACCGCGAGCCGCTCCCGCAGCCCGATCAACCCCCGCCCGCTGCCGTGCCCGCCCGCCGAGGCGCCGCCGTCGTCGACGACCTCGATCCGGAGCACGGCGCCGGCGGCCGACACGGTGATCCGCACGCCCGACCCGGCGGCGTGCTTCACCGCGTTGGTCAGCGCCTCCTGCACCACCCGGTAGGCGGCCAGGCCCACGCCCGGCGGCACCTCGCCGGCCGTCACCGTCAGCTCGACGGGCACGCCGGTCTCGCGCACCCGTGCGGCGAGGTCCGGCAGCTGGCCGAGGCCCGGCTGCGGCGCCAGGTCGGCGCCGTCGGTGTCGACCGTGAGCAGGCCGATCGCCTGCCGCAGCTCGGTCATCGCGGCGCGGCCGCCGGCCTCCACCGCGAGCAGGGCCTCCTTCGCCATGTCCGGCGAGGCGTCCATCACCTTGCGGGCCGCGCCGGCCTGCACGACCATCACGCTCACATTGTGTGTGACCACGTCGTGCAGCTCGCGGGCCAGCCGGGCCCGCTCGCGGTCCACCGCCAGGCGGGTCGCGGCCTCCTGCTCGCGCTCCAGGGTGCGGGCCCGCTGCCGCCAGGTGTGGATCGCGTTGGCGGCCAGGCCGACCGACGATAGCAGCAGGAACGTCACCAGGCCGGACGGCAGGCCGGGCAGGTTGTCGCGGTTGAAGCCGATCACGAGCGCGGCGGCGAGGACGACGCTGGCGAGGGCCAGGTTGCGGTACCGGCTGTACATCGGCGCGCTGTAGGCGGCGACGACGGAGGCGACCACGGTCCAGGTCGGGTCGGCGTCGAGGCGGTAGATCCGAAACGCGCACACCGCGATGACCAGGAACGACGCCAGCGGGTACCGGCGGCGGGTGGCCAGCGGCAGCGCGGTGGACGCGGCGACGACGAGCAGCTCGCCGCTCGGGCCCGGGTCGAAGCCGTGGCGCTGGAGCCGCTGGGATCCGTACGGGCCCAGCGGGTCGAACGGATTGAGCGCGTCGCGCGGGATCGTCACCCCGGGGCCCGGCGGGTCCGGCGGGCCCGGGCGCGGCACGCTGATCTGGATGTGCAGCGGCACGTCGTCGCCCGGGTAGTGCGGCCGCGTCGCGCCGTTGACCGCGCCCGCCGTCAGCAGCAGCGCCAGGATGATGTCCGCCGCCAACGCCCACGCCGTCAGCCGGGGCTGGCTCGGCGTCTCCACCCGCAGCCAGGCCACCGCGGCCCGCCAGCCACGCGCGATCGACTCCCGAACCCTCACCCGCCCAGTCTGGACGACGGGCCCGCGGCGGCGCGTCCCGACCGGTGCGTACATCGCAATGATGACGCCGCCGGGCATCCGCACCGCGGGCGACACGAAACCGCCACCGCGGCCGACGTGTGGCACCCTGCCGCGCGCCTAACGTCCGCAACCATGACCGAAGCAGACAGACTGACCGAATCAGGCACCCTGATCGAATTCGACGACGTGACCAAGCGGTACGACGGCGGGACCGCGGCGCTGGACGGGCTCACCCTGCGGGTGCGCGCCGGGGAGGCGCTGGCCGTCCTCGGGCCGTCCGGCAGCGGCAAGTCGACGCTGCTCAACCTCGTCGCCGGGCTGGACCGCCCGACCAGCGGCACCGTGACCGTCGACGGGGTGCGGGTGGACCGGCTGGGCGAGGCCGCCTCCGCACAGTACCGGCGTGGCCGGATCGGCATGGTCTTCCAGTTCTTCAACCTGCTCGACGACCTCACGGTGCTCGACAACGTGCTGCTGCCGGCGCAGCTGTCCGGGGTACCGCGGCAGAAGGCCCTGAGGCGGGCCGACGAGCTGCTGTCGTATCTCGGGGTCGCGCGCCACGGCAAGGCGTTCCCCGGCCGGCTCTCCGGCGGCGAACGGCAGCGGGTCGCGGTCGCCCGGGCGCTGATGAACCGGCCGCCGCTGCTGCTGGCCGACGAGCCCACCGGCGCGCTGGACACCGCGTCCGGGCAGGAGGTGCGCCACCTGCTCACCGAGCTCAACCGCGACGGCCAGACGCTGCTGCTGGTGACCCACGACCTGGCCCTGGCCGAGGCGTGCGCGACCCGCACCATCTCCCTCGTCGACGGCCGCCTCGCGCCGAGCGAGGTGTCCGCGTGAGCGGGGGCGGTCTTGGCCGAGTGGTGCGCTCCGGCGTCGGGCGGCGGCGGGTGCAGACCGTCGTGATGACCCTGACCACCCTGCTCGCGGTGACCGCCTCGGTGCTCGCCGTCGGGCTGCTCGTCGCCTCCTCGGCGCCGTTCGCGCGGGCGTTCTCCCGCCAGCACGGCGCGCACCTGGCCGCGCAGTTCGACGCCGGGAAGGTGACCGCCGAGCAGTTGGCCGCCACCGCGCACGCCGCCGGGGTGACCGCTGCCGCCGGGCCGTTCCCCACCGTCGACCTGCGGCCGCGCACCGCCACCGCCCACCCGGACGGCCCGCCGGCCGGCCTCGACCTGCCGTCGATGACGATCGTCGGGCGGCCCGACCCGGGCAGCGACGTCGACCGGCTCGACCTGACCGCCGGGCGGTGGGCCACCGGGCCGGGCGAGATGGTCTGGGCCGCCGGCGAGTCCCCGTTCGAGATCGGCGACGAGTTCACCTTCCCGGGCGCGCCGGGCGCGCCGAAGGTGAAGCTCGTCGGCCTGGCCCGCTCCGTCGGCCGGACCGGCCAGCTCTGGGCGTCCCCGGCCACCGTCGCGGCGCTCACCGGGCCGGGTGGTGGCGGCTTCCAGATGCTGTACCGCTTCACCAACGCCGCCACCGACGCCGACGTCAACGCCGACCGGGCCGTCATCGAGGGGGCGGTACCGCCGGGCGCCCTGCTGGGAACGGCGTCCTACCTGCTGGTCAAGCACGACGCCGAGCGGGTGGCGGCCACGTTCGCGCCGTTCGTCGTCGCCTTCGGCGTGCTCGGCCTGGCCATGTCGGTGCTCATCATCGGCATCGTGGTCAGCGGCGCGGTCAGCTCCGCCACCCGGCGCATCGGCATCCTCAAGGCGCTCGGGTACACCCCGGCGCAGGTTGCCCGCGCCTACGTCGGGCAGGCCCTCGTCCCGGCCACGATCGGCGCCCTGATCGGCATCCCGCTGGGCAACCTGGCCGCGATCCCGGTCCTGCGGGAGGAGGGCGACGCGTTCGGTACCGGCACCGCCACCCTCGACTGGTGGGTGTCGGTCGTTGTGCCCCTCGCCGCGCTCGCCGCCGTCGTGGCCACCGCGTTCGTCCCCGCGCTGCGGGCCGGCCGGCTGCGCACCGTCGACGCGCTCGCCGTCGGCCGCACGCCGTCCGCGGGGCATGGTGGGTCGCGGGGTCGCGCCGCCCGGCACCTGCTCGGCCGGCTGCCGCTGCCTCGCCCGATGAGCCTCGGCCTGGCCAGCCCGTTCACCCGGCCCGGCCGCTCGGCGACGATCGCGGCCGCGGTGGCACTCGGCGCGCTCGGCGTCACGTTCGGCGTGGGCCTGGCCCTGTCGGTCGGCGGCGTGCAGACGGCGCTCAACCGCCGCCATGCCGGCGACGTCATGGTCTTCCTCGAAGGCGGGCAGGGGGTGCACATCAGCCGGCCGGGCGCGCCGGACCCGCCGACGCCGGACCCGGCCGCGGTCGAGGCGGCGATCAAGGCCCAGCCCGGCACCGCACGGTACTTCCGCAGCGGCTTCGGCGAGGTCACCGTCGCCGGCATCACCGGCACCATGGACCTCGTCACGTTCGACGGAGACGCCTCCTGGGGCACCTACGAGATCATCTCCGGTCGCTGGTTCAACGGGCCGGGCGAGGCGGTCGTGCCCAGCGCCTTCCTCGACGCGGCCGGCGTGAAGATCGGCGACACGCTCACGCTGGGCAGCGAGGGGCGCACGGTGACCGTCCGGATCGTCGGCGAGGTCCTCGACCTCAGCTCCGACGGGCGGCGGGTCATCACCGACCTGCGCTCCGTGGCGGGCCTGAACTTCAGGGACACCAGCGGCGGCGGCGAGTACCACGTCGACCTCGCCGGCGGCACCGACGTCAAGGCCTACACCGCCGCTCTCAACGCGACCATCGAGGGCAAGGGCGGCCACGCGGAGGTCAACATCGGCGAGATCAGCAGCACCGTGGTGGCGATGGACACCCTGGCCGGCACCCTCACGCTGCTGCTCGTCGCGGTGGCCGGCCTCGGCGTGCTCAACACCGTCGTGCTCGACACCCGCGAACGCGTCCACGAGCTCGGCGTGTTCAAGGCGCTGGGCATGGCACCGCGGCAGACCGTCGCGATGGTGCTCACCTCCGTCGCGGGCATCGGCCTGCTGGCCGGCCTGGTCGGGGTGCCGGCCGGGATCGTCCTGCACGACTGGGTCCTGCCGCAGATGGGCCACGCGGCCGGGACGCGGTTCCCGGCGCACATCCTGCGGGTGTACGACGTGCCGCTGCTCGTCCCGCTCGCCCTCGGCGGCCTGGTGATCGCCCTCGCCGGCGCGCTGCTGCCGGCCGGCTGGGCGGCCCGCACCAGCACCGCCCGGGCGCTGCGCACCGAGTAGCCGTACCGGCTAAGGTTTCGACGCATGGAGCTGCAGCGCCGGCGGCGGTCCCTCGGGCTCGCCCTCCTCGTCGTCGCCTTCGGCCTGGTCGCCCTGATCTGTGCGTGGGGCGCGGCCAACGTCGGGTCCACCGTGTTCTACGCCGTGTGCGGCGCCCTGGCCGTGGGCCTGGGCGCCGTGCTCGTGCGCGACGAGCTGCGACCCTTCCGGTTCGCGATCTCCGCCGACGGCGTGACGACCCGCGACGGCCTCGTCGAGTGGGCGGCCGTCGAGCGGGTCGTGCTGGACGAGCCGACCCCGCCGGCCACCTCGGGACCGCACCTGGTTCTGCAGCCCGGCGACCGGGTCGTGCTCAAGCTCCACGACGTCCGCCAGAGCCAGGACGAGATCGTCGAGGCCCTGCAGCGGTACGCCGGGAGCCGCTTCGACAACCGCATCGCCCGCCGCGGCGACCGCCCCGACTTCTCCGTCGTGCTGCGCGGCTACGAGCCCGGCCGCGTCGACAACCTGCTGCGCCGCGCCGCCGACGCCCTGCTGTCCGGCGACCCGGCCCGGCGCGCGGAGGCCCGGGCCGCCCTGGAGCACCCCGACCTGGTCGTCGCCGTGCGCGGGTACGACCGCGCCCAGGTCGACGCCCACCTGCGCAAGCTGTACGCGCGCCTCGGCGACTGATATCGGCTGCCGCCGGTGGCGCCGGTCCGTCAAGATACGGACCGTGCACAAGGGGCCGTTCGATCGCGAGGAAGTGCTTGCCGGGATCGCCGAGGGCGACGGGCTGGCGGTATGGGCGTGGGTCGGGCCGCTGCGGGGCGGGCCCGAACCGCTGCGGGCGCTGCTCGGCGACGCGCCCAAGGACACCAGGCTGAAGCTGTACCACGCGATCCGCCGCCGCTGGCGCACCGACCTCGCCGACGCGTTCGTCGACGAGGTCCGGGCGCGGTACGGCGACGACGAGGCCGCGACCCTGCTGCCCGCCTGCGGCGCGGCCACCGTGGCCCGCCTGCTGCCGGACCTCGGCTACGCGCTCGGCGGCCTGACCGCGATCGCCCGCCGCCATCCCGGCCTCGTGCTGGACCTGGCGGCGCGGGAACTGGCGGAACTGTCCGGCGAGGAGCGCGCCCGGTGGTGGAGCCGCGGCGGCGCCGCCGTGCTGGCCGCCGCGCGGTACCGGCCCGAGCAGACCCTCGACCTGCTGGAACGCTTCGCCCCCGACGACCGCCTGCCGCACCCGCTGAGCGCCTACGGGGTGCTCGCCGAGACGGATCCGGCGCGCGTGGTGGCGCTACTGACCGCGCCCCGCCGGGCGGGCTGGGTGGCCGGCACGCGCCTGCCCGCCGCGCTGCTGGACCGGCTGACCCGCGCGACGCCGCCCGGCCTGCCGGGCCTGGGCGACCTGGCCCGCCGGCTGAACCGCAACGTCACCGAGCTGGCCCGGTTCCTGGACGGCGCGGCGCCGCGGCACCGCGGCGAGTGGTTCGCCCTCGCCACGTCCGGCGTGGACCGCTCGCGCGAGCGGACGAACGACGCGATCCTCGACGTGCTGCCGGTCGCCCCGCGCATCGCCGAGGCGCGGCGGGTGCTGGCGCTGCAGGAGGTACGCCAGGACGAGCGGCTCACGCTGCACTACACCGCCTACCTGCCGTGGGCCGAGGCGGAGCCGGTGCTGCTGGCCGCGACCCGCGCCGCCGACGCCGACGACCGGGCCCGCGCCTGGCAGGAGCTCGTGCGGTGCGCCGCCCGCGGCGGCGACCCGGCTGCGGTCCGCGCGGCCGTCGAGCACCTCCTGCGGCTGCGCAACGAGCGGGACCCGGTGCGCGGTGCCGCGTTCGCCGCGCTGCCGCTGGTGCCGGCCCGGCTGCTCGGCGACGACCTGGCCGGGCCGCTGGACCGCCTGGTCACCGACGCCGTGGAGGCCCGGGACAGCTCCAGCACGACGCTGGCCCACCTGACCACGCTGGCGGCGACGGTACTGCGGGAACGCTTCGACTCGCCGCCGCTGCTCGACTGGGCCCAGCGCACCTTCCGGCGGGTCCTCGGCGACGACCGGGTCCCGGACCTCGGCCGGCTCGCACCCTGGCTGCGGCGGGGCCAGGAGGCGCAGGTCTTCGACGCGGTCCGCGGCTGGCTCGAGGACTCCGCCGACCGGGCGAAGTACGCGCCGCTGTTCGCGGTGACCAGGGCACTCGGCCGCCGCGCCGACAACCTGCCGGGGCTGCAGGCGATGCTGGAGCGTGCGACCCGCCGCGACACCCTGCCCTGGGTTGCCCTGACCGCGATCGAGCTGTGGCTGGCCGACCGCCGCACGCGGGCCGAGCGGGTCGAGGCGGTGCTGCGCGAGGACCCGTCGGCGATCGCGCTGTCTGTGGTGTGGCGGACCGTCTGCGTCCGCCGCCGGGATCTGCTCGACGGCCTGCTGCGGGGGCCGTCGCCGGTCGGCCGGTTCGTGCCCGGCGGAGTCAGCTGGACGCCGGGGCCGCCGGTGCACGCGCGGCACTGGGAGGCGCGGCACCGGCGCGCCTACGTCAACCGGATGGCGGTGCTCGCCGCCGACACCGGGCACGCCTGGCAGGAGCGGGCGACGGCGCTGCGGTGGGCGGCGCGGGTGCCGCAGGACGGCTGGCCGCTCGTGCGGCACTGGGCCGGCGCCGACGACGTGAACATCGCCGAGTCGGCGCTGGCCGCGCTGGCGTGGACCGACCGGCCCCTCGACGCGCTGCCGATCCTGCTGTCCCACGTGGACGGTGACCGGGCCCGCGTCGCGGCTTCCGCGGCGACCCGGGCGGCCCGGTTCGTGCGGCCGTCGACGCTGCGGGACCGGCTCGACCCGCGGCAAGGCAAGGTGACCAGCCGCAAGGAGATGGTGCGGCTGCTGGCCAACCTGGCGGTGCCCGGCGCCGAGGACACCCTGTGGGCGCTGTGGCAGGACGAGGACCTGCACCGGGACGTGCGGGCCGCCGTCGTCGCCGCGGCCCGGCAGCACACCGACCGGCCGGCGATGTGGCCGATCCTGCGCGCCGCGGCGGCCGGCGGCACGCGGGAGGCCGTGCTGCCGCTGCTCGCCGCACCGCCGGACCTCGTCCGCCCGGACCTGCGCGCCGGGTACGCCGAGCTGGTGTCGGCGGTGTGCGCGTCCACGGACCGGGAGGTGGCCGTCGCGGCCTGGCGGGCGTTCCCGGGCTGGGCGCGCTGGCTGCCCGGCGCCGCCGGCCAGGTGCTCGCGCGCCTGTGCGACCTGCGGGACCGCACGGTGTGGCCGGCGGTCGCCGACGCGCTGGTCGCGGTCGTCGCCGCGGGGCACGACGACGGCCTGCTCGCCGAGGCCCTCGGGGCGCTCGCGGCCCTGGACGGCGCCCAGTCCGGTGATCTGCCCGGCGACCTGGACCTCCCGGCCCGCCGCCGGGTCGGGACGATCGTGGACCGGCTGACCGGCCGGCCGTCGCTCACGGCACCGGTCCGCGACACCCTCGGTGTCGCCGCCGCGGCACTGTCCACCGTGGACGGCTTCGTGCCGCAGGCCGCCCGGCTGCTCGCCGCCGCGACCGACCCGGCGGACGTCACCGGCGTCGGCCGCCTGCGCGACCTCGTCGCCGACCGGCCGATCCTCGCCGCCCGGATCGCCCGCGGACTGCCGCGGCGGCTCGCGGAGTACGAGCCGGAACTGCTGCGCCCGATCGCCGCGGAGCTGGCCGCCCGGCCCGGCGTCGCCGACGGGCTGCTCGCGCTGGCCTACGCGGAGCAGGGCGCGCGGCTGCGCTGGCCGGCGCCGTGGCGGGCGCTCGTCGAGGCGCTGCGCGACCACCCGGCGGCCGAGGTCCGCGAGGCGGCGCTGGAGCTGTCCATGGATCGGTGAGGCGGGCCTGCCTGCGCCGCCGGCCTACCGCCAGCCGGTGGTGCGCCGGCCCTCCGCCGCGGCGGCGGCGAGCTCGAGGTGCCAGTCGTCGTCCGGGGCCGGCTCCCGCGGGCCGGCGGCGCGCAGCGTCTCGAGGTACCACGCCTCGTCCGCCGGCCGCATGAGCAGCCGCAGCCACGTCACGTTGCGGGCCCGGCGGCACTCCTCGACCGGCAGCACCTCGCGCAGCGCCTCGACCGGGTTCTCGCCGGGCAGCAGCAGCCGCAGGATCGGGGCGGCGGGCGGCGGCTCGGCCCCGGCGGCGAGGACCCGGGCGGTGAGCGCGTTGGCGGCCCTCGTGAGCAGCATCGCCCGGCGCGCTGCGGTCGTCGGCCCGCGGACCGGATCGGCGGCCGCGTGCGCCGGGTCGTTCATGGCGGCCTCGTACGCCGCCATCTCGTCGCTCTGCGACACGTCGCGACCCGGTGCGGCGGCGGGCACGGCCTTCGGGGGAGTGACGAGCAGGGCGGCGAGCGCGCGCCGGTCGCCGTCGAGGTTGGCGTGGCGGTGCAGGCGCTCGATCAGCGGCCGCAGCTCCGGCGCCTCGCTCAGCAGCGGCCGATAGTGCAGCAGCGCGGCCAGGACGTCCTCGTCGGGCTCGGCCAGCACCCGCAGCCCGATCGCCGGCCCCACGATCGGCGTGGTCCGCGGGTCCGTGGCGTCGCGCAGCGCCTCGGCCGCCGCCCGCCGTACCGCCGTCTCGGGGTCGCCGAGCATGCCCACGATCGCGCGCACCGCGGCCGGGTCGCGGCGGCGGTGCGCCAGACAGGCCAGCAGCGCCGCGCGCACCCCGCCGTCGCGCTCGTGGCGGGCCGCCATCGCGAACGGCTCCACGCCGGTGGCCGTGAACCGCAGCAGCAGCGCCGCCTCCGCGCGCACTTCCGGGGCCGGGTCGCCGAGCATGAGTCGCAGGCAGTCCTGGTCGTCGCGCACGCTCGCCGGCGCCTGCAGCCCCTCCAGGCGCAGCAGCGGCGACGGGTCGGCGAGCAGCCGGGCCGCGAACGCCGCCGTCCGATGGATGGACAGCACGGCCCGGGCGGCCCGCAGCCGGACCCGCGGCTCGGGGTGCGCCTCGAGGCGCTGGCGCAGCGGCTCGTACCGCTGGCCCAGGTAGTACAGCAGCGTCGCCACCCGGTCGTCGTCGTGCCCGAGGTCGGTGACCTCCGACGCGACCCGCGCGTCGATCCCGTTGCGCCGACCGAGGATCTCGCCGAGCGCGACCGCGGCCGCGTCGCCGACGTGCTCGTACGTCTCGCCGAACCCGCCCTCCACCCGCACCTCGGCGGTGTCGCGCAGCGCGACCTGCAGCAGCGCTTCGACCAGCCGGTCGTCGCCCGAGTCGGTGGCCCGGCGCGCCGCTTCGAGCCGGACCGCGGGGTCGGGATTCCGCAGGGCGTCGCGGAGCCGGTCATACAGCGCCATCGTGGTACACCATAGACGGATGGCAAGGGCGAAATTCGGGTGCCGGTGGGGCAGGGCGGTGGTTAGGTTACGCGGATGAGCCCGCGCCTGGAGTTTTGCACCGATCCGGGGGAGTTCCTCGCGGCGGCCGGTGACTACCTGGCCGCCGACCCCGTGGTGAACACGATCGTGACCTCCTTCGCGCATCGGCTGCTGGCGCAGCGGGCCGACGGGGTCGCGCAGCCCGAGCGCAACTGGTGGCTGGTGGTCAGGGACGGGTCCGGCGCCGTGGTCGGTGCCGGGATGCGCACGGCGCCGTTCGAACCGTATCCGCCGTTCCTGCTGCCGATGCCCGACGAGGCGGCGGTCGCCCTGGCCTGCGCGCTGCACGAGCGCGGGCAGGAGGTGCTCGGGCTCAACGGCGCCCTTCCCGCCGTCGAGTTGTGCGCCGCCGAGCTGGCCCGGCTCGATGGGGGCCGGGTGCGGGTCAGCCGGCACACGCGGCTGCACGAGCTCGGTGAGCTGGCGTCGCCGGCGCCGGTGCCCGGCGGCCTGCGGGTCGCGACCGAGGACGACCTGAATCTGGCGACGGAGTGGTTCGACGCGTTCGCGGGCGACGCCGACGAGCAGGCGGGCCGGCCGCGCGGTTCCAGCGCGCACGAGGTGCCCGATCGCGCGGAGATGCTGCGCCGGCTGCGATCCGGATGGGTGTGGTTCTGGGTCGACGAGACCGGGGAGCCGGTACACCTCATCGGCGCCAACCCGCCGTCGTTCGGGGTGGCGCGCGTGGCGCCGGTGTACACGCCGCCGGCGCAGCGCGGCCGCGGCTGGGCCAGCAACGCGGTCGCCGCGGTTTCCGGGCGGATCCGGGCCGATGGCGCGCGGGTGTGCCTGTTCACCGACCAGGCCAACCCGACCTCGAACAAGATCTACGCCGCCCTCGGCTACCGGCCGGTGGCCGACATGGCCAACCTGGTCATCGTGCGCTGACGCCGGACGGGCCGCGGGCCAGACGCGGCCTACCGGCCGGCGCGGTCCAGGTCCTCGGCCTCCGCCCGGGCCAGCTGCGCGTCGGTGCGCAGGCCGATGACGGCGGCGAAGTCGGCGAAGCGCCGCAGGTGTACCACCAGTGCCGGCCGGGCCCCGTCCGGATCCTCCGCGGCCCAGCGGCGCGCCTCCGCCAGCCCGTTGCGCTGCGCCTCCAGGGCGGCACTGCGCTGCCCGCCGGCCTGCCAGCGCGCCTCGGCCAGCGCGCCCCAGGCCTTCGACAGCGCGCGGGCGTCGCCGGATTCGCGGTACCGCTCGATGTCGGCCTCGGCCCGGGCCACGCGGAACGCCGCGGGGCCGATGTCCGGTGACCCGGTCGCCCGCGGCCGCTCCGGCACCTCGCGGGAGCGGCCGGTGTCCGGTGACCCGGTCGCCCGCGGCCGGTCCGGCACCTCGCGGGGGCGGCCGGTCAGGACCCCGACGGCGGCCACCAGAAGCCATCGCCGGCGCCGCTGGCGCAGCAGCTTGCGCCGCTGCCGGGCGATCGTCGCCGCGAGGGGCGGGAGGCGGCCGGAGCCGACCTGGTGGTGTTCCAGCAGTTCGAGCAGGTGGATGTACAGCACGCGCCCCCGGATGCTTCCCCAGGCGTTGCCGGCGAGCATCGACAGATCGCGGTACGCCTGCTCCTCGAGCTCCTCGTGGTGCCCGGCGTGGGCGAGCGCCTCGAGGAGCATGGCGCTCGCCCGCACCCGCCCGCGGGACCACGAGGAGGCCGCCGCGTACGCCTCGCGCAGCGGCGCGATGGCCTCCTCGGCGCGCCCGCGCCGCAGCAGCAGCCCGCCGTACACCAGCATCGGCTCGAGCGTCCGCGGGCGCGGCAGCGTCCGCGCGTCGGCCAGCACCCGCTCCGCGAAGCCGAGCGCCTCCTCGGCGCGGCCCGCCCGATCGAGCAGCGACGCGACGGCCGTGAGGTCGTCCAGGCTCGCCGCGCCGCTCGCGCGGTCCCGGTAGGCGAGGCACTCGTCGACGTCGCGGGCGGCCTCGGCCGTGCGCCCCCTGACGTACAGGCACGCGGCACGGACGGCGAGCGCTCGTGCCATCGCCGCCGGCTCCTGCTCGGCGAGCGGCCGCCGCAGCGCGACCGCCTCGTTCGCCAGGTCGATCGCCCACGGATGCCGGCCCGCGCGCGACCACTGCAGCGCCGACACTTCCTTGCGTCGTGCCACCCGTCGCCGGCGCGCCTGCTCCATCGGTCCACCCCCGGGCCTCAGGGTATGGGTGTCGCGCCACCGTCGACCCGGGGCGGCGCCCGTCGCGGGCGATTGTGCGGGTGGTTGTGCCGTCCGGTGTGACGGGGTCCGGCGGCCGGCGGCCGGCGGGACGATAACGGGATGGAGGAGTACCGGGAGATCGTGTCGGACGTCCTCACGACCGCCGGCGGAGCGCAGGCCTGGATCGAGATGAACCTTACCGGGTACCTCACGAAGCGGTGCTCCGGTTGCGGCATCGACGAGGACGCGGAGGCGTTGACGCCGGCGATGCAGTGGTTGGCCGAGCACGCGTCGACCTGCGCCGCCCGGCCGTAGGTGAAACGGGCGACGCAGGTCGACGGGGGGTGCTCGCGTCCACCCCGGTGCCGGTCGCCCCGATGTACACGTAGCTGCCCTGCACGTACGCGTCGAGCCGGCACGTCCGGTTCGGCTGCACCGTCACGGTCTGCTGGCACTGCGCGGTGTCGCTGGCGGTCACCGAGCCGGCGAGTGCCTTCGTCACGCCGGAACGAGGAACACCTTTCCCTGCCGGCCGGGCGATTCGGCCTGGGTGACGGCGGCGGCGATCTCGTCGAGGGAGTACTCCCGGCCGGGGGAGGTCTCCAGAACACCCTCGCGCAGCAGGTCGGCGACGTCCTCGACCAGCCGGCGCCGCGCGTTCTCGTCGAGGCGGGGCAGCCAGTAGCCGAGCCAGAAGACCTCCAGGACGCGGCGGCCCGAGAGAATGTAGCCCGGATCGTCACCCACGAGCATCGGCTCACCCGTCAGGGAGCCGTAGACCAGCATCCGGCCCTCCTCGCCCAGTGCCTTGAACATCTGGGTTCCGGTCTCTCCGATCACCGGATCGATGGCGTACTTGACCCCCTCCGGACCGACGACGCCGCGCACCTGCTCGTCGATCGGCCCGTCGGTGGACACGATGACGGCGTCGGCACCGAGGCGCCGCAACTGGGCGACCGCTTCGTGGCGGCGCACGACGTTGACGGTGCGGATGCCGTCGCGCTTGGCCAATTTGATGATCATGCGGCCCAGCTCGGAACTGGCCGCCGACTGCAGCAGCCATTCGCCCCTCGGGACCGCCAGCACGTGGCGCACCATGAGGACGGCGGACGCCGGGTTGATCATGAAGGACGCCGCCTGCTCGTCGGGAATGTCGTCCGGCACCGGGATCAGGTCGCGGGCGGGCACCACGGAGTACTCGGCCCAGTTGCCCCCGGGGCCGTTGAGGACCACGACGCGGCGCCCGGGAACGGGACCCTGCGCCCGCGGCCCGAGCGCGTCCACGACACCGACGCCCTCAAACCCGACGGGCGCCGGGAAGCGCGCCTCGACGCCCGCGTAGTGGCCCCGCACGTACAGCAGGTCGGACGGGTTGACGGGGCTGGCCAGGATGCGGACCCTCGCTTCACCCTGCCCCGGTTCCGGAACCGGCCGCTGCTCGACCGCGAGGACCGTCGCGGGCTCACCGTACTGCTCGAACTGAATGGCCTTCATCGTGTGTTCTCCTCACTCTTTCCCGGTTCGCGCCATCAGCCCGAGCGGCTACCCGCCACCGGAGCGCCTACACGGTCCGTCCCGGAACGGGTCGCGCACCGGCTGTAGGGTGCTGGCGTGACGTTGCGTCTTGAGGGTCCGGTGCTGGAGGGCAAGCTGGTGCGGCTGGAGCCGCTCTCGCCCGGCCACGCCGCCGACCTGACCGAGGCCGTGTCCGGCGACCGCGCGACGTACGGCTTCACCTGGGTGCCCCGCCCCGACGAGATCCCCGACTATCTCGCCGAGATGCGCCGGCGGCAGGAGACCGGGCGCCTGTCGCCGTACGCGCAGATCGATCTCGCCACGGGGCGCGCGGTCGGGGCGACCGCCTACTGGGAGCCGCGCTGCTGGCCGGGCACCGAGCGGCTGTGCGCGGTGGAGGTGGGGTTCACGTGGCTGGCCCCGGCCGCGCAGGGCACGGGCCGCAACGCCGAGGCGAAGCTGCTGCTGTTCACCCACGCCTTCGAGGGATGGCAGGTCGCCCGGGTGGACCTGAAGACCGACGCCCGCAACGAGCGCTCCCGCGCGGCGATCGCCGCGACCGGCGCCGTGTTCGAGGGCGTCCTGCGCAACTGGTCGCAGTCCTGGGTCCCCGGCGAGGAGGGCCGCCTGCGCGACTCTGCGATGTTCTCGATCGTCGCCGCCGAGTGGCCGGCGACCCGTGACCGCCTGCGCGCCCGGGTCGCCCGCCACACCGCCTGATCCGACCCGGCAACGGCCATCTTCCGGCGGAGCTGGCACCCGTGCGGGGTTGCTCGTCCAGTTGTACCTATGTCAGGCTGGACGGCATGTACCTGGACATCGTGATCCTCAGCCACCTGCAGCGCGGGCCGGTTCACGGGTACGAGCTCAAGCGACGGGTGTCCGCGACCACCGCCTACGCGCTGCACAACAACACGCTCTATCCGGCCCTGCGCCGCTTCGAGGAGGCCGGCGCGGTCACCAAGACCGCCGAGCAGCAGGAGGGCAAGCCCCCGCGGCACGTGTACGAGCTGACCGCCGTCGGCCGCGAGCTGCTGCACGACATGCTCGCCGACCTGCCGCCGGAGCAGGCCGCCGACGAGCCGGAGTTCCTCACCCGGCTCGGGCAGTTCGAGCAGCTCACGCCCGACGAGCGGCGCCGCGTCCTGCAGGCGCGCGCCGAGGCCCTGCACGGGCAGGCGCGGCACATGCGCGCCCTGGCCGAGCAGACCGCGGCGAGCCCGCGCAACCACCGCTGGGGCGGCCTGGTCGTGGCCGAGCTCGCGGACCGCGTCGAGCGCGAGCTGGCCTGGATCGCCCGGCTCGCGGAGCTGGCCGGCGACGACGAGCGGACCGGGTGATGACGGCCGCGGTGCACGACGGGCCGCGACTCGGCGGGCTCATGCAGCTCGGCCTGCTCGCGGGGCCGCTGCTCACGATGGTCGACTCGTCGATCGTCAACGTCGCCGCCCCCGACATCGCGCGGGAGCTCGGGGCCGGCCTGCCGACCACGCAGTGGGTGGTCAGCGGATACCTGCTGGCGCTCGCCGCCGGGCTCACCACCACCTCGTACCTCGCCCGGCGCTTCGGCACCATGCGGGTCTACGGCGTCGCCCTGGCCGCGTTCGTGGTGGCGTCGGCCATCTGTTCCGCGGCTCCGGGCATCGGGCTGCTCATCGCCGCGCGGGCGCTGCAAGGACTTTCAGGGGCGCCATTGGTACCGCTCGCGATGAGCGTCCTGCTCGGCCGTCAGGGCGCGGCGCGGCGGATTCCGCTCGCGGCCGGCCTGCTGTTCTTCCTCGCGCCGGCCATCGGGCCCTCGGTCGGCGGGCTGCTCATCGCGGCCGGCGGGTGGCGATGGATCTTCCTGGTCAACCTGCCGATCGGGGTGCTGGCCCTGCTCGGGGTGCGCCGCCTGCCGGCCGGGGTCGCGCCGGACGCGGACGGGCACGCCCGGCCGGACCCGTTCGGCCTCGCCCTGCTCAGCGCCGGGCTCGTCGGCACCCTGTACGGTGCCAGCCGCGCCACCGTGGACGGCTGGACGCAACCCGTTGCACTCGGCGCGCTGTGCGGCGGCGGGGCGCTGCTCGTGGGGTACACCTTCTGGGCCTGGCGCGTGCAAGAGCCTGCGGTCGACCTCACGCTCTTGCGGCACGGGCGCTCCGCGCTTGCGCTGGGGCTCGGCGTGACGTCATCGGTGGTGGCGTTCGCGGCGGTGTTCCTGCTGCCCGTGTTCACGCAGTCGGTGCAGCACCACACCGCGTTCGCGACCGGGCTCGCGCTGCTGCCGCAGGGCCTGATCACGGGCGTCGGCGCCGCGGTGGGGCAGCGCCTCGCCGGGCGGTACGGCGTGCGGATGCTCGTGTGCGCCGGCTTCGTGCTGCTCGGGATCGCGAGCGCCGGCCTGCTGCTGATCACGTCGTCGACGCCGCTGTGGGTGACCGCGCTGATCCTCTCCGGCCGCGCGGCCGCGATCGGCTTCGGCATCACGCCGCTGCTGTCGGTCATGCTCCAGCCGCTGACCGACGCGCAGATGGCCGACGGCAACACGCTGTTCAACATCGCCCAGCGCCTGGGCGGGTCGATCGGCGTGGGCGTGCTGGGTTCGTTGCTCGCCGCCCGCGCGACCCGGGTCGGCCCCATCGCCGGGTTCCACGAGGTCGGCCTGGTGCTGACCGGGCTCGCCCTGGCCGCCGCCCTGCTCGCACTCCGCCTGCCCAGCCGCGCCCTCCCGGCCCCGGCCGCCGCCTGACCGGCACGCCGCGGAACCGGTCGTCAGTCGGCCGGTAAGGGCATGACCGGGTGCAGGCGCTCCACCGTGGCGGCGAGGGCCTCGCCGAAGGTCGGGTCGGTCCACACCGCGTCCTCCAGGGCGCGGACCACGCGGCGACGGGTGCCGGCGCTCGGCGTGGGGGACTGCGCGGCCTCGAGCTCCAGGCTGCGCAGCGCCGGATCGTCGTCCAGCTTCGCGCGGACCAGCCCGGCCAGCCCGCGCAGCTGCTCCTCGACGGCCGGCTCGGCCGTCTCGGCCCGGCCGCGGCTCCACAGGTGCGATGCCAGCCAGCCGACCGCGAGTTCCACCATCGTCACGATGAATACCTTCGCATATTCACCGCCCGTCAAGAATGGCCGCGAACCGCTCCTCGGCGAGGTCGAGCTGGCGGAAGATGTGCTGTTTGACGAGGCGGGACAGGGGCGTGTCCGGGCGGCCGACGAGTTCGCGCAGCACGGGGACCATGGGGCGGTACTTCGTCGCCGAGCGTTCGACCTTCGGACCCGTGGTGTGGATCACACCGACGCCGTTGTCGGTGAAGTCGGAGACCTTGATGACGCGCGCCCACGGCTCGCGGTCGAGGCTCTTCCTGACGTGCTCGCGGTACTGCTCGTGTCGGTCGTACGACGGGTCGTACTCGGGGTTGGTGACCGCGGCGACGAGCCGCGCGGCGCGCTCGCCGAACCGGGCGGCGAGCACGGCCACGGCCTGCGCGGCGGTGGCGCCTGGGCGGCCGGCCAGCTCGTCGGGGTGGTCCTCGACGGCGTCGTGCAGCACGGCGGCGGCGATCACGTCGACGTCGGAGACCTGGTAGTGGTGCATGACGCGGATCGCGACCCGCAGCAGGTGGTTGACGTACGGCTCACGCACCCGGTGGTCGTGGCGGTGCAACTCGGCGGCGAGGTCGAAAGCGGCGGCGAGACGGTCGCGGTCGGGCCCGGCGAAACGGCCGATCTCCAGGCGGTACCGCTCCCGCAGCCCCGCCTCGCCATAGATTTCCGTAATCGCGTGCATCGGCATGGTTCCGAGGTACGACGGGAACTCCATGCCTATGAATTACCAGACCGTACAATCCCGCACGTGCATCGCCGTCATCTTCGCTGGATCGTGCCCGCCGCCACCGCCGTCGTCGCCACGGTCGTGGCCGTCGTGCTCGCGACCCAGGTCGGCGGCAACGCGGCGTGCGCGGCTGGTGGCTCCGCGTCGTACTACACCGCCGGGCGCAACGGCATGTGCAACCTCGGCACGCCCGCCGAGGGCGCGTACGCGGCGATCGGGCGCGCCGAGTACGCCGGCGGGAGCGCGTGCGGCACCTACCTGGACGTGACCGGGCCCAACGGCACCACCCGCGTGCAGGTCGTGGACCTGTGCCCGAGCTGCCCGGCCGGCAAGGTCGACCTCGGCAAGGGCGCGTTCGCCCGCATCGGCGCGCTGAGCGCCGGCATCATCCCCGTCACGTACGCCACCGTCCGTGACCCCCAAGTCGGGACGCTGCAGGTGAAGCTCAAGGGCGGCACCGCCCGCTCGTCGCTGAGCGTGGTGGTGAACAACCACGGCAACCCGCTGTCCACTGTGGAGCTGCAGACGGAGTCGGGTTTCACCGCCCTGCGCCACGGCGAGGACAACACGTGGACGGGCCCGTCAGGCGCGCTGAGCGCCCCGGTGACGCTGCGGATCTCCGACGCGTACGGCCACCAGGCGCTCGTGCCCGGCCTGGCGCTGGGCCGCAACGACTTCCAGCAGACCCAGACGCCGCTCTACGGCGGCCCGTCGCCGTCCACCGTGGAGTCCTCCGCGCCGGCGTCCCCGGCACCGTCGCCGTCGGTCACGACGGTGGCCGCCGCGGCGACCAACCCGCCGCCGAGGTGCTGAAACCTACCGGCGTGTTCGGAAGTGCGGGTCAGAGCCGGCGGATCGTCTCGGCGTCCGGCACGCCGTCGAAGTAGCGGTGCAGGACCCGGGCGAAGCGCCGCTCGGCCGGATCCGCGTGCGCGAACAGCGTCATCGACGAGCGCAGCTTCATGGCGTCCACCTCGCCGAAGATCTCCACGGCGGTGTGCCGGCCGTCGGTCAGCAGCACGTCGGCGCACTCCAGCAGGCGGGGACCCAGCACCGGATGCTGCAGGTATGCGCGGGCCTCGTCGAGCGAGCCGATGGCGTACCGCTGCGACGTCGCGCTCAGGCCGAGCCCCGCGATCTGCGGGAAGACGAACCACATCCAGTGGCTGCGCTTGCGGCCCTTGCGCAACTCGGCGACGGCCTCCGGGTAGACGCCGGCCTGTGCCTCGACGAACCGGGACAGCTGGTACGGATCCTCCATACCGCCCACGGTACCGAGGCCGGGCACTACGCCAGGCCGTCGAACTCCGCGTCGAGCTCCGCGATCCGCCCCGCCGACCAGCGCAGCCGCAGCGTGCCGGTGCCGCCCCGGCCCCACTCGAACCGGGCCACGTCGGCGTCGCCGTCCGACAGCACCGACGTCACGCCGATCGTGTCGTCGGGCGGCGCCTCGGCGTATGCGGTCGCGATGGCGTCCCGCCCCACGTACGGGCTGCCGGGATCGCCGGCGACGCGCAGCGTGGCGTTGTCGCCGAAGCGGGCCAGGTAGCCGGTCCAGTCGCCGCTGCGCACGCCCTCGTTGAACAGCCGGCACTGCTCGAGCAATCGCTCTGCCATGCCGCTTTGTGTATCACCTGTATCGATCTGTGTCACTGGTGTCCGAAATCATGGGAAACCTCGTCTCCGCGGCGGTGCCGGGTGCCGGCGGGGGCTGGGTGGGGTCGACGCCGTCGAGGAAGGCGGTGGCCTGGGCGGCGGTCCGCGCGGCGCCGATCGCCGTCGCCCAGCGGGCCACCTCGCCGGCCAGCGCCGTGGCGCCCGCCTCGTCGCCGGCGTCGCGGGCCAGCACGGCCAGCAGCATCTGCTGCGACAGGGTGCCGGGCACCGCGCCGGCCCGGGCGCCCGCCTCGGTCGCGTCGCGCCAGCGGGACAGGGCGGCGTCGTGGTCGCCGCGGTCGTGGTCGTGATCGCCGAGGTGGCGCTGGGCCTCGCGGCGCAGCAGGTCGTCGCCGGCCGAGTTGTGCAGGGCGATCTCGTAGTGCGCCGGCGCCGCCTCGCGCTCGTCGAACAGGTTGTCGGCGACCAGGCCCAGGTACATGTGCGCCCAGCCGAGGCGCAGCGGGTCGGGCGCGGTCTCGGCGAGCAGCTGCGCGCGCCGGCGCACGTTGCGGTCGGGCCGGCCGAAGCTCTCCCGGTACTCGTAGCGCAGCCAGGCGAAGTCCAGGTCCCAGCGCCCGGCGGGGTCGAGCCCGAACTCGTCCACCTTGGACAGCCGGGCGGCGGCGTCGCCCACCCCGGTGAACCAGCCGGAGTCGACGGCGATCTCGGCCGTGGCGAGCGCGACCCGGGCCGCGGCGCCCCGGCCGGCGGCGCCCTGCGGGAGGCTCGCGAACGCGGCGTCCAGCAGCGTCGTGGCCCGCTCCCACCGTCCGGCGTTGGCGAGGTTCCGTGCGGCGTCGACCAGCAGGCCGACCGGAAGGGTGGCGTTCTCGGTCATGCGCCGAACGGTAGTAACCGAAAAAACTATCCACAAGAAAACTAGTTATCGTGGGGGACATGCGGGAGGAGCAGGACGCCGCGGACCGGCATGTCGGGGTGTGGGCCCGGGAGCTGGACTCCCTCGACCCGGTGGCCGAGGCCATTTTCGTACGGCTGGCGATCCTCGCCCGGCACCAGGCCCAGCGGCGACGGGACGTGCTCGCCGCGGGCGGCCTGCAGCACTGGCAGCTGAAGGTGCTCATGATGCTGCGCCGGGCCGGGCCGCCGTACACGGCCAGCCCCTCACAACTGGCCGACCTGCTCGGCCTCACCCGCGGCGCGCTCTCGGCGCGACTCGCGGCGATCGAGGAGCAGGGCTGGATCGTGCGCGAGCAGGACGCCGGGGACCGGCGGCGGGTCCACGTGCGGCTCACCGAGGCCGGCAACGAGGCCTTCCTGCGCCACGTCGGCGGCGAGGAGCGCGGCGAGTCGGCACTCCTGTCGGCGCTGAGCCCGGCCGAGCGCCGGACCCTCGCCGACCTGCTGCGCAAACTGGTGCTCGCGGCCGAGGGGTAGCGCGGCGTCCACAGTGGACACCGCGCCACCCCGGGGTACAACTACTTCCAGGTCGCGTTGACCGTTTGCGCCGTGGTGCCGGTGTTCAGGGTGCGGTTCGCGCCGCTCTCCCAGGTCACCGAGCCGTCGGAGTTCTTCTTGATGAACTTGTACTCCACGGCGGTGTTCGCCGGCAGGGTCACCGTCGCCGACCAGATCGGGTAGTTCGCCGAGGACATGGCGATCGCGCTGCCGGTGTTCCACGAGCCGAGCGCCGGGATCGAGCCGACCACGAACACGTTCTGCCCCCACGTGGTGGTCACGTTGGCGTTGAAGGTGACCGCCGGGTTCGACGTGGACGAGCCGTTCCACGTCGTGTCGATGCTGCCGGTGCCCGAGGCCGGCACGGTGTACGTGTGGTTCGAGCCGGGCTCCCACGTCACGTTGCCGGCGGCGTCCTTGGCGATGAACTTGTACTCGATCGCCGTGTTCGCCGGCAGCGACACGGTGGTGCTCCACGACGAGCCGTTCGCCGTCATCGGCAGCGCGGCCGAGGTGTTCCACGACCCGAGCGCGGCGACCGAGCCGACGAGGTAGATCGGATTGCCGCTCGGCGCGCCGGTGACGGTGAACGAGACGCCGCTGGCCGACGGGGTCGGCGACGCGGTAGGCGAGGTGGTCGGGTTGGCGCCGACGCGGGCGTTGACGTGCAGGGCGACGGCGTCCTTGGCCGCCACGCCGAGGGTGGCCTGGCCGCTGCCGTTGACCGTGACCGTCGGGCCGGAGCAGGTCTGCGCGGCGGCGTTGTAGTCGCCGTGGATGACGTCGCAGTAGACGCCCGCGGGCAGGCCGGTGCTGAAGGTGCGCGACGACACCGCGCTGCCGCCGTTGTCGATCGCGATCCAGCCATTGGTACCGCGGCTGAAGGCGATCGCGTTCGAGCCGTCCGACCACCAGTTGCCCACGGTCGTGTCGGCGCGGGTGGCGTTGTGGAAGCCCACCATGTTCTTGATCGCGCGCTGGCGGTGCTGGCACTCCCAGCCGCTGCCGCAGGTCACCGCGGTCACGAACCCGTTCGCGTCGGCCGGCGGCGACGCGTCGTTGTTGCTGAAGGTGAACGAGCTCATCACGTTCGGCGTGCCGAAGTTCCAGGCCAGCATGAAGACGTTGGCGAGGGTGTCGGTCGCGCCGGCCTTGTAGTTGAGCGTCGAGCCGTTGCGCTCGGTGTCGTGGTTGGAGACGAATGCCGTGGACTTCGCGCTGGGCTCGAGGCCCCAGCTGGGCCCGAACGTCTGCAGGTTGGCGATGCTGCCGTTGAACTGGTTCTTGAGGTTGGTGGCGTAGTTGAACTCGAGGATGCCGCCGATGCCCTCGTACGCCGACGGGGCCAGGTTGCCGGAGCCGCCCGGCATGACCTCCTGCGCCCAGTACACGCTCTGGTTGGTGAGCTTGCCCTTGATGGCCGACAGGTCCGCCGGGGCCATGTGCTTGGCCGCGTCGACCCGGAAGCCGTCCACGCCGGTCGAGATGAGGTCGTTGAGGTACCCGGCGATCTTCGTCCGCACGTAGTCGGTGCCGGTCTTGAGGTCCGACAGGCCGACCAGCTGGCAGTTCCAGACCTCGGTCTGGTTGTTGTAGTCGTGGATCTGGTTGTCCGACTGGGGGCAGTCGGAGGGGTAGAAGTGGAAGTCCGAGGAGCTGTACCCGGCGCTCGGGTAGCTGTAGTTGTTGGTGAAGCTCGCCCCGCCGTACGCCGTGGTGCTCGACTGGTTGGCGCCCGTCATGTGGTTGATGACCGCGTCGACGTACACCTTGACCCCGGCGGTGTGGCAGGCGTTCACCATGCTCTGGAACTGCGCCCGGGTGCCCATGCGGCTGTTGAGGTCGTAGGCGGCGGGCTGGTAGATGTCCCACCACGGGTGGCCGGCGACGCTGATCGAGTCCTCCGGCGGGGCGACCTGCACCGCGCCGTAGCCGGCCGGGCCGAGCACGTTCGTGCACTCGGTGGCGATGGAGTTCCACGGCCACAGCCACAGGTTGGCGATGACGTCGTTGCTGCCGGTGGCGGCCTCGGCCTTGCGGTTGCCGGACAAAAGCGGCACGGCGAGCGCCGCGCCCAGCAGCAGCGCGGCGGCGACGGCGACGGTTCTGGTGAGGCGTCTGGACAGGCGGGGTACGCGCACGGGTGGCCTCCGGAATGGCGGTAGCGGAGTGGGGTGTGCCATGACGATCCGGTGGCGGCCGGATCGATTGACGCTGAGCCTCTTCCTCGTGGAAACCTAAGTCAAGGACCTTGCAAGGATTGCCCAAAAGCACTTCTCGCAAGGTCCTTGAGCTGCAGAAACTATCAGGAAGATCTGACAGTTCTTGCAAAGATCCACACCGTGGTGTCCTCCGGAAGCGTCCCGCCCGCGACGGTGCCGCTGGCCAGGGCCACGCGCGAACCGGGCGGATCGGGCAGCGCGACGGGCCCGCCGGACAGGTTCACGACGCAGCGCAGGCCGCCGCGGGAGAAGTCCAGCACGCCGGGCGCGCTCTCGTGCCACCGCAGCGGGCCGGTCACCGCGCGGCGCAGGGCGAGCGCCGCGCGGTACAGCTCCAATGTGGACGACGGGTCCCCGGCCTGCGCGTCCGCGGCCAGCGCCGACCAGTCCGGCTGCGGCAGCCAGGACCGGCCGGTGGCGGAAAACCCGTGCGCCGGCGCCGCGGCGGTCCACGGCAGCGGCACCCGGCAGCCGTCGCGGCCCGGATCCGTGCCGCCGGAGCGGAACCAGACCGGGTCCTGGCGCGCGTCCGCGGGCAGGTCGAGCACCTCGGGCAGGCCGAGCTCGTCGCCCTGGTACAGGTACGCCGAACCGGGCAGCGCGAGCATGAGCAGCGCCGCGGCGTTGGCCCGGCGCAGCGAGCCCAGCCGGGTCGGGTGCCGGCGCACGTCGTGGTTGGACAGCACCCAGGTCGTCGGCGCGCCGACCGACTCGGCCGCGTGGATGCACGAGTCGATGCTCGCCCGCACCGCCGCCGGGTCGTCCCAGTCCGCCTGCAGGAACTCGAAGTTGAACGCCTGGTGCAGCTCGTCGGGCGCGGTGTAGCGGGCCAGCCGCTGCGGCGTGGACGCCCACGCCTCGGCGACGGCCATGCGCTGCCCCGGGTACGAGTCGAGGATCTTGCGCCAGGCGCGGTAGATCTCGTGCACGCCGTCCTGGTCGAAGTACGGCAGCTCGCGCCGGCCGAGCAGGCCGATCTGGCCGGTCGTGCCGGCCGCCGGGTACCCGGCGGCCTTCATCATCCCGTGCGCCACGTCGACCCGGAAGCCGTCGACGCCGCGGTCCAGCCAGAACCGCAGCACCGACTCGAACTCGAGCCGGACGTCCGCGTTGTCCCAGTTCAGGTCCGGCTGGGCGGGGTCGAACAGGTGCAGGTACCACTCGCCGTCGGCCACCCGCGTCCACGCCGGGCCGCCGAACACCGACTCCCAGTCGTTCGGAGGGTGACCGTCCGGTGTCGCCGGGTGAAAGTGATACCGCGCCCGCGCCGGATCGCCCGGAACGGCTTGCAGGGCTTGCGCAAACCACGGGTGCTCGCTGGAGGTGTGGTTGGGCACCACGTCGATGATCACGCGCAGCCCCAGGTCGTGGGCGGCGGCCAGCATCGCGTCGAAGTCGGCGAGGGTGCCGAAGGCGGGGTCGACGTCGCGGTAGTCGGACACGTCGTAGCCGCCGTCGACCATGGGGGAGCGGAAGAACGGCGTGAGCCAGATCGCGTCGACGCCGAGGTCGCGCAGGTGGGGAAGGCGCTCGCGCAGCCCGATCAGGTCGCCGTCGCCGTCGCCGTTGCCGTCGGCGAAGCTGCGGACGTAGATCTCGTAGATGACGGCCGTGCGCCACCACGGCTCCGCCGCTTGCTCCCCCTTCGCCGTTTCCCGTTCCACCGCCGCCGCCACTGCCGGCACCGCCGCCGCTGCCGCAGCCGGCGCGGTGCGCACCGTGGTCGCCGCCGGCGCGACGGGTGGCGGAGGCACGGTGGGTGGGGTCGGCACCGCGGCGGCCGGGTCCGCGCCCGCGCCGGCGGCCAGGTCCGCTGCACCAGGGGTCAAGTCCGCACCCGCGCCGGTGGCCGCGTCTGCGCCGGTGGCCGCGTCCGCACCCGCATCTGTGGCCGAGGTCGCGCCCGTGGCCAGGTCCGCGCCACGGGTCAGGTGCGCGCCCGCGCCGGCGGCCGCGTCGGCCTCATCGCCGGAGATTTGTCGTGGTGCGACAGAAAAGTCCGAAATATCGGACATAGTGGTCCCTTCGTGAGGCGTGATTGTCCGGGCGCGGGCCGCCAACCGCGCCGGATCGGGGTGGGGGAGTCAGCGGGGCGCGATGCCCGTGGAGCCGCGCACGACGAGCTCGGGCGCGAAGAGGTACTCCGAATGCGGGCTCGGCTGCCCGTTGATCGCGTCGACCAGTGACTGCGCGGCCGCGTTGGACATGGCCCGCACCGGCTGGCGCAGCGTCGTCAGCGGCGGGTCGGTGAACGCGATCAGCGGCGAGTCGTCGTAGCCCACGACGGACACGTCGCGCGGCACCGACAGGCCGCGCGAGCGCGCCGCCCGCACCGCGCCGAGCGCCATGAGGTCGGAGCCGCACACCAGGCCGGTGACGCCGCGGTCGAGCAGCCGGTCGGCGGCGGCGTGCCCGCCCTCGACGCCGAACAGCGACAGCTCGATGTTGTTCACCAGGCCGTGGCGCAGCATCGCCTCGCGGTACCCGAGAATCTTGCGCTGCACCGGCAGGTACCGCTCGGGGCCCGAGATGAGCCCGATGCGCGTGTGGCCGAGCGAGGCGAGGTGGTCCACCGCCAGCTCGCTGGCCCGCACGTCGTCGCAGGAGATGCACGGCGCCTCGAGGCCGGGCACCAGCCCGGTGACCATGACGATCGGCAGCGGGCGGTCGATCAGCTTGCGGTACCGGTCGTGGTCGGCGGTGGTGTCCGCGTGCAGGCCGGAGACGAAGATGATGCCGGCGACCGCGCGGTCCAGCAGCATCTCGACGTACTCGTCCTCGGTCACGCCGCCGGGCGTCTGCGTGCACAGCACGGGCGTGTAGCCGTGCCGGGCCAGCGCCGACTCGATGACCTGCGCGAACAGCGGGAAGATCGGGTTTTCCAGCTCCGGCGTCACGAGGCCGACGAGGCCCGCGCTGCGCTTGCGGAGCCGTTCGGGGCGTTCGTAACCGAGCACGTCGAGCGCGGTGAGCACGGCGTGCCGGGTGTCCGCACTGACCCCGGGCCGGTCGTTGAGCACCCGCGAGACGGTGGCCTCGCTGACCTCCGCCTGCCGGGCGATGTCAGCGAGACGAGCTCGTGGAGCGTCCATGGCCATGGGTCGAGAGTAAGCGGCCGTACGGCGAAATTGAAAGTCGACTGGAAGGTCTTTCATTCTTTGCAACTCCTTGCTACGGTCTGCGCCACCGGCAATCGATCGACACCCCTGGTATCGATGCCGGCACACCCTCCCTGGCCGCGCGACGGCTCCAATCACCGTCGCGGGCCGGGCCCCTGAACAGGAGTTTCCATGCGCATCCCGCTGCGCGTCGTCGGCGTGCTCGCCCTCGCCGCGTTACCCCTCACGGCCTGCGGGTCGTCGAAAACCCCCGAAAGTGCCTCCACGCAGCCGACCGCGACCCTCACCATCTGGGCGGACGACCAGCGCTCGGCGGCCCTCAAGCCCTTCGCCGAGTCCTTCGGCAAGGCCAACCACGTCGACGTGCAGGTCCAGGCGGTCTCCAAGGACCTGCAGACCAACTACGTGACCGCCGCGCAGTCCGGCAAGGGCCCGGACATCGTCGTCGGCGCGCACGACTGGATCGGCAACCTGGTCCAGAACGGCACCATCGACCCGATCCAGCTGTCGGACTCGCAGAAGTCCGCGTTCGCCGACGTCGCCGTCAAGGCCGTCACGTTCAACGGCCAGGTCTACGGCGTGCCGTACGCGATCGAAAACCTCGCCCTCATCCGCAACACCGACCTGGCGCCCACCGCGCCGGCCACCATCGAGGACCTCGTCGCGGCCGGCAAGGCGCTCAAGGACGCCGGCAAGGTCAGCAACATCCTGTCGCTGCAGGTCGGCCAGAACGGCGACGCGTACCACATCTACCCGCTGTTCAGCTCCGCCGGCGGCTACCTGTTCGGCACCAAGCCCAACGGCGACTACGACCCGGCCGACCTCGGCGTCGGCAAGCCCGAGTCGGTCGAGGCGTTCAAGAAGATCGCCGCGCTGGGCGAGAAGGGCTCGGGCGCGCTGACCCGCTCGGTCAACAGTGACAACGCCATCCCGGCCTTCACCGGCGGCAAGGCGCCGTTCCTCATCTCCGGGCCGTGGGCCGTCGCCGACATCAAGAAGGCCGGCATCAAGTACGACATCACGCCGATCCCGCCGTTCGCCGGCGGCAAGCCCGCGCAGCCGTTCGTCGGCGTGCAGGCCTTCTACGTGGCCAGCAAGGGCAAGAGCAAGGCCCTGGCCAACGAGTTCGTCACCAACTACCTCACCAAGCCGGACCTGCAGGTGGCGCTGTACCAGGCCAACCCGCGCCCGCCGGCGCTGACCGCGGCCATGGACCAGGTCAAGGGCGGCGACCCCGACATCGAGAAGTGGCTCACCGCGGGCAAGGGCGGCGCCGTGCTGCCGGCCATCCCGGCGATGGCCGCGGTGTGGGACCCGTTCGGCAAGGCGGAGTCGGCCATCGTCGGCGGCGCCGACGTGCCCGCCACGCTGACCGGCGCGTCGAAGACCATCACCGACGCGATCAACAAGTAGCGCGCCATGACGGACACGCACCCTCGGGGCATCGTCGTGAAGATCGCGGTCCTCGGGCTCGCCCTGGCGCTGGCGGTCTACGCCGCCTTCCCGCTCGCCGGCGCGCACGCCTGGGGATGGCTCGCCGTCCTCGTCGTCGTCACCGGGCTGATCTTCGCGATCTACCTGTCGCCGCGGCCGGTCCCGGCGAAGTACCTCGTCCCGGGGGTGCTGTTCCTCCTGGCCTTCCAGGTGATCCCGGTCCTCTACACCGTCGCCACCGCGTTCACCAACTACGGCGACGGGCACCGCGGCACCAAGCAGGACGCCATCACCGCCATCCAGAGCTCCTCCGTACGGCAGGTGCCCGGCTCCGCCGAGTATGCGCTGTCGGTGGCGCTGGACGACGGCGGCCTGAAGTTCCTGCTGCTGGCCTCCGACGGCAAGGCGTACGCCGGCGACGCCCAGGGCCTGCACGAGCTCGCCGCCGGCGCGGTCACCGTCACCGGCGGGCGCATCACCGCCGCCGACGGCTACCAGCTGCTCGATCTCGGCCAGGCGACGCAGCGCAACGACGAGGTGCTCGCCTTCACGGTGCCCACGCCGGACGGTGCGATCCGCGCCTCCGGCCTCACCCGCGCGTACACCGGCCAGGCCACCCGCTTCTACGACGCCGGCTGCGACTGCGTCACCGACCGCGGCAGCGGCGCGCAGTGGTTCGCCGACGAACGGACCGGCGAGTTCGTCGGCAGCGGAGGCAGCGCAGGCGGCGAGCACCTCGCGCAGGGCTGGAAGGTGAACGTCGGGCTGCACAACTTCGCCCGCGTGGTCACGGACCCGCGCATCGCCGGGCCGTTCCTCAAGTCCCTGGTGTGGAACCTCGCCTTCGCGGTCGGCTCCGTGCTGGTGACCTTCGCGCTGGGCCTTGCCTGCGCCCTCGCCCTGCACACCGACCGGCTGCGCGGGCGGAACATCTACCGGGTCCTGCTCGTCCTGCCGTACGCGATGCCGTCCTTCGCCATGCTGCTGGTCTGGCGCGACCTGTTCAACCAGGACTTCGGCCTCATCAACCGGGTCACCGGGCTGCACGTGGACTGGTTCGGCACCCCCTGGACCGCCCGGCTGGCCGTTATCGGAGTGCAGCTGTGGCTCGGCTACCCGTACATGTTCCTCGTCGCGACCGGCGCGCTGCAGGCGATCCCGCGCGAGATGGCCGAGGCCGCGTCCATCGACGGCGCCAGCGCCGCACAGCGCTTCCGCCGGGTCACGCTGCCGCTGCTGCTCGTCGCGCTCACCCCGCTGCTCATCTCGTCGTTCGCGTTCAACTTCAACAACTTCAACGCCATCTACCTCACCACCGACGGCGCGCCGTTCCCGCCCGGCAACTCCAGCATCGGCGCGACCGACCTGCTCATCACCTACACCTACCGGCTCGCGTTCGGCGGCTCCGGCGCCCAGTTCGGCTTCGCCGCGGCGATGTCGGTCTACATCTTCGCCATCGTCGCGGTCATCTCTGTCATCGGCTTCCGCCGCAGCCGCAAGCAGGAGGAGGTCTACACGTGACCGCCCGAACCATCGCCTGGGTCCGGCGCACCGGCTGGCGCCACGGCGCGGGCCTGCTCGCCGTCGCCTTCTCGCTCTTCCCGATCCTCTTCGTGGTCTCCGCCGCCCTCAACCCGCTGGGCTCGCTGAGCTCGACCGGCCTGATCCCCGGCTCGGCCGGGCTGGGCAACTTCGGCGACCTGTTTCGCAAGACCGACTTCGCCCACTGGTACCTCAACTCGGTGCTCATCGCCGGCATCGCCGCGGCCGCCGGCGTGTTCCTGTCGATCCTGGCCGCCTACGCGTTTTCCCGCATGCGCTTCCGCGGCCGCCGGGCCGGGCTCGTCTCGCTGCTGCTCATCCAGATGTTCCCGCAGTTCCTGTCGGTCGTGACCATCTACCTGATCTTCGCCGGGCTCGGCGACTTCTACCCGGCGCTGGGCCTGGACAGCCCGTGGGGGCTGATGCTGCTGTACCTCGGCGGCGCCCTGGGCGTGAACACCTGGCTGATGAAGGGCTTCCTCGACACCGTACCCAAGGAGCTCGACGAGTCCGCGGTCATCGACGGCGCCAGCCACGCCCAGATCTTCTTCCGGGTGACCCTGCCGCTCGTCGCGCCGATCCTGGCCGTCACCGCCCTGCTCGGCTTCATCGGCACCATCAACGAGGTGCTGCTCGCCAACGTCTTCCTGCACAGCGACGGCGCGAAGACCCTCGCGGTCGGGCTCTACGGCCTCGTCGCCGAAAAGCGCGACGCCAACTTCGGCATGTTCTGCGCCGGCTCGCTGCTCACCGCGATCCCGACCGTGGTGGTCTTCCAGGCGCTGCAGCGGTACATCGTGTCCGGCCTGACGACCGGGGCGGTGAAGGGATGATCCACCACGACGGGTCGGCGCTGTACGTGCCGGACCAGAACCCGCGGCTCGGCGCGTGCGTGGACGTGTGGCTGCGCACCGGCCCCGGCGTGCGCGCCGTGCACGTGCGCTCGGTCGAGGACGGCGAGCCCCGCTTCACCGCCGCCACCGCCGAGCGCCGCGGCGGCGAGCTGTGGTGGCGCGCCGGCGTCCTGGTGCGCAACCCGGTCACCCGGTACCGCTTCCACGTCGACGGCGACTGGTACACCGTGCTCGGCCGCTTCGCCCACGACGTTCCCGACGACACCGACTTCCGCCTCGTCGCCCACCCTGGCCCGGCGCCCTGGACCCGCGAGGCGATCGTCTACGAGATCTTCCCCGACCGCTTCGCCCGCTCCGCCACCGCGCCGGCCACCCCCGACTGGGCGGTGCGCTGCGACTGGGACGAGCCGGTCGAGGGCCGCGGGCCGCTGGCCTCGACGCAGTGGTACGGCGGCGACCTCGACGGCATCGCCCGGCGCCTGGACCACATCCAGGACCTCGGCGCCGACACCGTCTACCTGACGCCGTTCTTCCCGGCGCGCTCCAACCACCGCTACGACGCCGTCGCCTTCGACCGCGTCGACCCGCTGCTCGGCGGCGACCGGGCCCTGCGCCGCCTCGCCGATGCCCTGCACACCCGCGGCATGCGCCTCGTCGGCGACCTCACCACCAACCACACCGGCGTCGAGCACCCGTGGTTCGACCAGCCCGACCTGTACTACATGAGCGCCGACGGCGGGTACGAGTCCTGGCTCGGTGTCCCGTCGCTGCCGAAGCTGAACTGGCACTCGGCCCGCCTGCGCCGGCGCTTCGTCACCGATCCGGACTCGATCGTGCGGCGGTGGCTGCGCTACCTCGACGGCTGGCGCGTCGACGTGGCCAACATGACCGGCCGGCGGGCCGCCGACGACCTGACCCACGAGGTCTCCCGGCTCATCGCGCAGGCGGTCCGCGCCGCCCGCCCCGACGCGCTGCTCGTCGCCGAGCACGCCCACGGCGCCGGCGCGGACCTCGATGCCGGCGGCTGGCAGGGCACGATGAACTACGCCGGCTTCCTGCGTCCACTGTGGAGCTGGCTGCGCGCCGACGACCTCGACCTGCCCGACTTCCTCGGCGTCCCCGGCGGCGTGCCGCGCCGCGACGGCCACGCGCTGGTGCGCACGATGCTGTTGATGATGGCCAGCATGTCCTGGCGCGCGTGGACCCACTCGTGGAACCTGCTCGGCAGCCACGACACCGCCCGCATCCGTACCGTGGTCGGCGACCTGGGCCGGATGGAGGTCGCGGTCGGCCTGCTGGCCACCCTGCCCGGCGTGCCGATGATGTTCGCCGGCGACGAGTTCGGCCTGACCGGGTCCAACGGCGAGGAGGCGCGCACGCCGATGCCGTGGCGCAAGAGCCTGCAAACCCTGCCATGGTACGGCCGGCTGCTCTCCCTGCGCCGCAAGCACCCGGCACTGCGCGGCGGCGGCCTGCGCTTCGACCACGTCGGCGCCGACGCCGTCGCGTTCTGGCGCGAGACCCACGACGAACGGCTGCTGATCCTGGCCCGCCGCGCGCCGGGCACGCCGGTGCCGCTGCCGGACGTGCCCGAGGCGACGAACCTCTACGGCGGCGCCGAACTCGCCGGCGGACTGCCCGCCGACGGCCCGACGCTGCAGATCTGGTCCTGCCCGCCGTAGCTCAAGCTGCTGCGCGCACCGGCGCCAGGTCGAGGATCCGGGATAGACATTTAAGCATTTACACCTATTATTCCATGCGGCGAACGTGATGCCGCCGGGTGTAGTGAACGAGCCCTGGTCCTGAGGAGGCGTGTGTGCGATCCGATCCCGTAAGCGGAAGGCTCCCGTGGTGGCGGGGCGTCGGCCGGATTCGGCCGGTGCGACTGCTGGTCGTGCCGCTGGCCGCCGTATTGATGGTTCCGCTGGGTAGTGCTGCCTCAGCCTCGGCCGCCGGTGCCGCCGGACAGGCGCCGGCGTCGCTGAGCGCGGCGGCCGGTGCGTCCACGGGCATGACGGCCCTGGCGGCCTCCGCCGCCGCCACGGTCTGCGCCAAGGTGGCCGCCAAGGCCGGCTTCTCGTACACCGCGAACGTCAGCACCTCCGCGGGCAACGTCCGGCAGATCGTGATCGCCGTGGCGGTCGCCATGGCCGAGTCGAGCTGCAACCCGTCGGCGGTGGGCCAGAACCCCGGCTCGATCGACCGGGGCCTGTGGCAGATCAACAACTACTACCACCCCGAGGTCAGTGACGCCTGCGCCTACCAGGTCCAGTGCAACGCCAACGCGGCGTGGAACATCTCCAGCCACGGCAGCAACTGGACCCCGTGGTCGACCTACAACAACGGGGCGTGGAAGAACTACCTGGACACGGCGCGCGACGCCATCACCGGGTTTTCGTTCCAGCTGAAGAGCCGGGGCGCCGGCACCTGCCTGGACGCCATCTCGTCCGACGTGCGCAACGGCGGGAGGATCGCCCAGTGGCCCTGCAACAGTAGCGACAACTACCAGCAGTGGCGCGTGGTGGTCGGTGTGAACAACTACAACCCGGTGCTCCAGAACGTCGGCACCGGCACCTGCCTGGACGCCATCTCGTCCGAGGCGCGCAATGGCGGGCGGATCGTCCAGTGGGCCTGCGACACCACCGGCGATGCCTACCAGCGGTGGTGGTTCGCGGGCAGCGGGCAGCTCAACAGCAACGGCGACGCCAACGCCGGACTGCACAACGCCGGTTCCGGGACGTGCCTGGACGCCGACGCATCGACCGCGGGCCAGAACGGGAACATCTTCCAGTGGGCCTGCTCCGGCAGCGACCTGTTCCAGCTATGGAACTGACCGCGTGACAACGGGCCCCGCGGGCTGGACTGCCCGCGGGGCCACCAGCGGCTCTCCCTGCGCGTCCGGGGTCGCGGTCGTCGTCGCGGGCGCCGTGCGGTGGCGCGGGATGAGCAGGGCGACCGCGACCGCGAGTGCCGCGGCCGCGCCCAGGGCCGCGAAGGCGGCGGTGAAGGCGGACTCGGTCGGCAGGCCGTCCGGGCGCAGGCCGCTGGTCACGATGGAGCTGACCAGTGCCGTGCCGATGGAGGCGCCGATGGTGCGGATGTTCGCGTTCATGCCGCTCGCCGCGCCGGTCTGGGCCATCGGGACGCTGTGCACGATGAGGCTCGTCATCGAGGCGTAGGCCAGGCCGATGCCGACGCCGAAGACCGCGGCGGCCGTCGCGACCTCCCAGCGGGACGAGTGGGCGAAGGCGAAGGCCGCGCTCGCCGCGGTGGCCAGCAGGGCGCCGGCGACGACCTGGGCGCGGCTGCTGAACCGGCCCGACAGCGGGCCGCTGAGCATGCCGGTGACCGCCATCGTGGCCAGCATCGGCACCATGAGCAGGCCCGCCTCGCCGACGGAGGAGCCGAAGCCGTAGCCGGCGGCGCGGGGGATCTGCATGAACTGGGGCAGGAAGGCGTAAACGCCGAACATCCCGGCGCCGAACAGCAGGGCCACGACGTTGGTGGTCCAGACGGTGGGCAGGCGCATCATGCGCATGTCGATGAGCGGGTTGCCGGAGCGGATCTCGACCGCCACCCACGCGGCCAGCAGCGCGGCGGCCAGGGCCAACAGGCCCACGGTCGGCGGCGACGCCCAGCCCCACGTGTTGCCCTTGCTCAGCGGCAGGAGCAGCGCCACGAGCCAGCCGGACAGCAGGGCCGCGGCGAGCCAGTTCACCCGGCCGGCCGAGCGCACCGGCGACGGCGGGACGAAGCGCCAGGCGAGCAGGCCGGTGACGGTGACGACGCCGAGCGGGATCCAGAACAGCCAGCGCCAGTTCAGCGCGGCGACGATCGGGCCGGCCAGCACGATGCCGGTGCCGCCGCCGAGCGCGATGACGGCCGACATCGCCCCGACCGCCGACACGACGCGGCCGGGCGGGAACTCGTCGCGGATGATCCCGAACGACAGCGGAAACAGCGCGCCGCCAAGGCCCTGCACGACGCGGGCGACGATGAGCACGGCGATATTGGGCGCGAGCGCCGCGAGCAGGCACCCGACGGCGATCGCCGCGAGGGCCGCCAGCAGGGTCCGCTCCTTGCCGATCATGTCCCCGACGCGCCCCATGAGCGGTGTGGCGACGGAGGCGGCGAGCAGCCAGGCGGTCAGCACCCACGTCACGGTGCCCGCGCTGGTGTGCAGGTCCCGCTGGATGACCGGAAGCACGGGACTGACCAGCGACTGCAGCATCGAGAACGCCGCGGTGGAGGCCGCGAGCACGCCGAACGTGAGCCGGTACGACGACCGGGTAACCTGAGGCATGCCTCCACAATATCGGAGGCAACCCTCCGGTCAACGGACATTTCCCTGTTCGGCGCGTGACGGAGATCGCAGCCCACCCGGATCGCCGGACCATGTCGCCAGGGCGCGAAGGCCGCGCCTGCGACGGTGTGATCGGCTGGCGCGACCCTGCGTAACCGGTGTATCGGTCGGCAGGTCATATGCCGATGAGCCGGTCGTCTGAAAGATGTTTCGAAACCTGCCCCCGATGATCGCCGTGTGTCAGGCTCCACCCCTAACGGATGCACGTCCCCGCGGAGGCAGGCTTGAGCAACAACCTCGACATCGCGCTCAAGAGCGCGATGAACATCGACGGCGCGATCGCGGTCGCGCTCGTGGACTACACCAGCGGCATGACGCTCGGCACGCTCGGGGGATCGCCGGATTTCGACATCACCGTGGCCGCGGCCGGCAACACCGACGTCGTGCGGGCCAAGCTTCGCACGATCGAGATGCTCGGGCTGCCCGACCGGGTCGAGGACATCCTGATCACCCTCGACAGCCAGTACCACCTCATCCGGCCGCTGAGTGCGGTCAACGGGCGCGGGCTGTTCCTGTACCTCGCGCTGGCCAAGGCCCGCGCGAACCTGGCGCTCGCCCGCCACCATCTACGCGGTATCGAAGAAGGCCTGCAGCTGTGACGTTCTTCGAGACCGCGACCGACGGGCTGCCCCGGCGCGCGGGACGGGCGGAGCAGAACTGGGCCGGCGCCGCCACGCAGCCCTTCGGCACCACGATCGATCCGGCGGCCGCCGCGCTCGCGGCGGTCCGCTCGGAGCTGTCGGACCTGCGCCTGCGCGTGCCCGGCGTGCGCGGCGCGGCGATCGGTGGGGTCGACGGCCTGCTCATCACCCATGACCTGCCGGCCGTGGTGGAGCCGCACGACCTGGCCGCGCTCGCCGCGACCACGTTCGGCCTCGGGCGGCAGACGGCCCTGGTGCTCGGCCAGAGCCCGTTCCGCGACGCCACGCTGCGCAGCGAGGGCGGGTACTTCACCGTCTACGCCGTCGGCGAGCGGGCCCTGCTCTGCGTGCTCGGCGACGACGGCATCAATGTCGCCCGGCTGCACCTGGAGGCCCGGCCGGCGGTCGCCCGGCTGGCCGCGATCCTGCCCTGAGGGCCCTGAGCCCCCTGAGGCCCCGAGCCCCACTGAGGCGGAGCCACCCGGCCGCGATTGGCCCGGACCGGACCGGGCCGGCGCGGGGCATGATGGCGCCGTGATCGATTTTTCGGACCTTTCGACCCCGCTCGTCGCCGACGCCTGCGTCCGGGCCGGCGTGCCGCCGCGGGTCGCGCCCGCCGGTGTCCGGCCCGTCGTCGCCGGGGCGCGGCTGGCCGGCCGGGTGCTGCCGGCCCGGCACTACGGCAGCGTGGACGTGTTCCTGGAGGCGTACCGCGGCGCGCGCCCCGGCGACGTGCTCGTCGTGGACAACGGCGGGCGCACCGACGAGGCGTGCGTCGGCGACCTGACCGTGCTCGAGGCGGCCGCGGCCGGCGTCGCCGGGCTGGTCGTGTGGGGGCTGCACCGCGACACCCCCGAGCTGGTCGAGATCGGCGTGCCGGTGTTCAGCTATGGCGCGCTGCCGCTCGGCCCGCTGCGGGTCGACCCGCGCGAGGACGAGGCGCTGTGCAGCGCGCGGTTCGGGGCGCACCTGGCCACCGCCGGCGACCTGGTGCTGGCCGACGACGACGGGGTGCTGTTCCTGGAGGCGGCGCGGGCCGAGGAGGTGCTCGGCATCGCGCGGGCGATCCGGGGCACCGAGCGTGACCAGGCGCGGCGGATCGCGGCGGGGGAGACGCTGCGGCAGCAGACGGCGTTCGAGGACTACCTGGCCCGCCGGGCCGCCGACCCGGCGTACACCTTCCGCCACCACCTGCGCCGCATCGGCGGCGCCATCGAGGAGTGAAACGCAGGGCAGGGCAAAGGGTCCACCGCCGTTGACGGGCACGTTCGTCAATGTGATGTTTCCATTCACATTGACGGGTGGCTACGCGCACAGCCCACGACAGCCGCGCGTAGCCCCAACGAAGGGATCCCCCATGCGCAAAAGACGCACCCTCGCAGTCGGCGCGGCCATCCTCGCCGTCGCCGCGGGCGTCGTCGCCGGCCCGGCACCGGCCCAGGCGCTCTCGGTCACCGGCCTGACCGCGACGATCGCGCTGAACAACTGCTCGGGCAGCCTGGTCCGCTGGCCGTCCTCGGTCGACACCGACCGGGCGCTGATGCTCACCAACGGCCACTGCTACGAGAACGGCTTCATCAACGCCGGCCAGGTGCTGCAGAACCGCGCAAGCACCCGCTCCGGCACCCTGCTGGGCAACACCGGCAACGCGCTGGGCACGGTGCGCGCCGACACGCTGATCTACGGCACCATGACCAACACGGACGTCGCGCTCTACCAGCTCAACGAGACGTTCGCGTCGATCAAGTCGAAGTACAACACCACCGCGCTGACCGTCGCCGCCACCCGTCCGGCCGACGGCACCGCGATGACGATCCCGTCCAGCTACTGGAAGCAGGTCTGGACCTGCTCCGTCAACGGCTTCGTGCCCACCCTGCGCGAGGACCAGTGGACGTGGCACGACTCGATCCGGTACGACACCGGCTGCCAGACCACCCACGGCACGTCGGGCTCGCCGATCATCCGCTCGGCGGACAACCAGATCATCGGGATCAACAACACCGGTAACGACGACGGGGCCAGCTGCACGCTGAACAACCCGTGCGAGGTCGACGCCAACGGCAACGTGACCGTCCGCAAGGGACAGTCCTACGGCGAGCAGACGTACTGGTTCACGACCTGCCTCAACGCCTCGCGGGCGATCGACCTGACGGTCTCCGGCTGCCTGCTTACCAAGCCGGCCGGCCAGGGCAACACGGTCACGGTCACCAACCCGGGCGCGCAGACGGCGACGGTCGGCACGCCGAAGTCGCTGCAGATCACCGCGACCGACTCCGCGTCGGGCCAGACGCTCACCTACTCAGCCACCGGCCTTCCCGCCGGGCTGAGCATCAACGCGAGCACCGGCCTCATCTCCGGCACCCCCACCACGGCGCAGACCACCACGAGCACCGTGACCGCCACTGACACCACCGGCGCCAGCGGCAGCGCGACGTTCACCTGGACGGTCGGCGGCGGTGGCGGCTCGTGCAGCGGCCAGCTGCTGCTCAACCCGGGCTTCGAGTCGGGCGCGGCGAACTGGAGCGGCACCACCGGCACCATCGGCCAGTGGGCGTCGCAGGGCCAGGCCGCGCACGGCGGCACCTACAGCGCGTGGCTGCTCGGCTACGGCTCGACGCACACCGAGAGCATCTCGCAGGCGGTGACGATCCCGGCCGGCTGCAGCGCGACGCTGACCTTCTGGGTGCACATCGACTCCGCCGAGACGTCCACGACCACGGCGTACGACAAGCTGACCGTGACGGCCGGCTCGACGACCCTGGTGACGCTGTCGAACCTGAACAAGGCGAGCGGGTACGTGCAGAAGTCCTACAGCCTGAACGCGTTCGCCGGCCAGACGGTGACGCTGAAGTGGAACGGCACCGAGGACTCCCTGTACCAGACCTCGTTCGTCATCGACGACACCGCCGTCACGCTCGCCTGAGCCGGTGCGGGCGGGGCGCCCCGGACGCCCCGCCCGCATCCCTCAGTCCTGCGCCCTGCCGGTGGTGAGCCGGGCCAGCACCAGCGCCACGAGGATGATCAGGCCGTAGGCGAACTGGAACCACTGGGCCGACACGCCGGCCAGGGTCAGGATGTTGGTGACCAGGCCGAGGACCAGCACGCCGCAGAGGGCCCCGAACAGGGTGCCCTTGCCGCCGTTCATGCTGACGCCGCCGATGACCGCCGCAGCGAAGACCATGAAGATCATCTTGTCGCCCTGCGCGGCCGCGATCGAGCCGAGGCGGCCGGTCATGAGCAGGCCGGCGAGCGCGGCGAGCACCCCAGCGATCATGAAGACGGCGTACATCACCCGGTCGGTGCGGATGCCCCCGGCCCGCGCGGCGTCGGCGTTGCCACCGATGGCGTAGAGGGCGCGGCCGTGCCGGAACCAGCCGAGTACCGCGATGCCGGCGGCGAAGAGCACCGCGCACAGCCAGACCGAGACGGGCAGGCCGAGCCAGGCGGTGTTGCCGAGGTATGCCACCGACGGCGGCAGGTCGAACAGGCTCTGCCCGCCGGTGATGCCGATCTGCAGGCCCCGCAGCGTGATGAGCATGCCGAGCGTCACGATGAACGCCGACAGGCCGAAGCGCAGGATCAGCACCCCGTTGAGTGCCCCGGCGATCAGGCCGGTGAGCAGGCACAGCGGCACCGCCAGGGCGGTCGCCCACTCGGTGCCGATGCCGTGGCTGGTCGCTGGGATGACCAGGGCGACGCCGAGCGCCGGGGCGAGCCCGACGATCGACTCCAGCGACAGGTCGAACTTGCCGCCGATGAGGATCAGCGTCTCTGCGAGCACCACCAGCGACAGCTCGCTCTGCTGCTGCAGCACGTTGACGAGGTTGGTTCGGGTCAGGAACACCGGGTCGATGAGGGCGCCGACGATCAGCAGCACGATGATCGCCGGCACGAGCGCCAGGTCCCGCATCCGGGCCAGCCGCGGCACGGTGCGCCGCCGGACCGGGGTCTCACTCGCCTGGATGGTGGTGGTCATGCGGAGACTCCTTCGACGGCGGCGACCACGTCGGTGTCGCTCCAGCCTGGCTGTAGTTCGGCGGTGACCCGCCCGTGGAACATGACGAGCACCCGGTCGCAGTGGCGCAGGTCGTCGAGTTCGTCGGAGACCATGAGCACCCCGGTGCCGGCGTCGGCGGCGGCGCGCACCGCCCCGAGCAGCGACTCCTTGGAGCGCACGTCGACGCCCGCGGTCGGGTTGATGAGCACCAGCACCTTCGGCTCGCTGGACAGCGCCCGGGCGAGCACGACCTTCTGCGCGTTGCCGCCGGAGAGGCTGGAGACGGGCGCGTCGGGGCCCTCGGTCCGGATGTCGTACCGCCGGATGAACCCCTCCACGACCGCCCGCCGCCGCCCTGGCACGATGGCGCCGGCCGGGCCGAGCCGGTCGGCGATCGGCAGGGTGGCATTCTCGGCCACGGACAGCAGCGGGATGAGCCCCTGGCGGTGCCGATCCTGCGGCACCAGGCCGACGCCGGCCTTCAGCGCCGCCGGGACGCCCGGACGGACGGCGGCGCCGCCGACGCTCACGGTGCCGGCGGTCGCCCGGCGCAGCCCGCCGACGGTCTCGGCGAGCGACACCTTGCCGCTGCTGCCGGACCCGGTGACGCCGACGATCTCGCCGGCCTTCACCTCGAGGTCCAGTGGCTCGTAGGCGCCGTCCAGGGCCAGGCCGGACAGACGCAGGGCGGCCGGCGTGGACGCGGCCACCGGTGGCCGCGGCGCGACGTCGGTGAGCCCGGTCGCCTCGCCGGTCATCGCCGCCACCAGCTCGTCGTGCCCGATGTCGGCGACCGGGCGGGTCAGCACCCAGCGGGCGTCACGCAGCACGGTGACGGTGTCGCAGACGGCGAAGATCTCCTGCAGGTGGTGGGAGATGAACAGCATCGTCACCCCTGACTCCGACAGCGCCCGCAGCCGGGCGAACAGCCGCTCGATCGCCGGCCCGTCGAGGCGGGCGGTCGGCTCGTCGAGGATGATGAACCGCGCGCCCTGCGACAGGGCCCGGGCGATCTCGACCAGCTGCTGTTCCTCGACGCCGAGGTCACCGGCGAGCGCGCTGGGGTCGACGCCGACCGCGTACTCCTCCAGCAGCTCCCCGGCGCGCCGCCGCAGCTCCCGCCACCGGATCGGGCCGGCGCCGGCCTGCCGGTTGAGGAACAGGTTTTCCGCGACCGTCAGCGTCGGGATGATGGTGGAGCGCTGGAAGACGCAGGCCACCCGCCGCCGCCAGGCGCCGCGGTCGGCGACCGGCGGGGCCGGCTCGCCGCCGAAGCGGATCTCGCCGCCGTCGGGCCGGTGCAGCCCGGTCAGCAGCGAGACCAGCGTCGACTTGCCGGCGCCGTTGCGCCCGACGAGCGCGTGCGTCTCGCCGGGCGCGATGCGCAGGGTCACGTCCGACAGCGCCGTGGTGGCGCCGAAGTGTTTGCTCACCCCGACGGCCGCCACGGCACTTTCATCAAAGGACATCATTTACCGATCTGGTTTCCCCACAACGCCGTGTCGTCGACGTTGTCCTTGGTGACCAGCGGGGCGGGCAGCTGGTCCTCGAGCAACCCTTCGCGGACCTGCACGATCGTGCTGTCGTGGTCGGTCTTGCCGGGCTGGAAGGTCTTGCCGTCCACGGCGGCCTTGGCGTAGAACAGCGCGTACTTCGCGTACAGGTCCGCGGGCTGGGACACGGTCGCGTCGATCTCGCCCTTGCGGATCGCGTCGAACTCCTGCGGAATGCCGTCGTTGGAGACGATGAAGACGTGCTTCGGGTCGCTCGGCGGCACGATGAGATTCTTGGAGCGCAGCAGCTGCAGTGTCGGGGCCAGGAACACGCCGCCGGCCTGCATGTAGATGCCGTTGATGTCCGGGTGCTGGGCCAGGCGGGTCTGCAGCGCCGCCGACGCCTTCGCGCCCTCCCAGTCGGTGGGCTCGGCGAAGACCGTGATGCCGGGGAACTTCTGCTGCATGCACTCGGCGAAGGCCTCGGAGCGGTCCCGGCCGTTGACCGAGGACAGCGAGCCCTGGAACTCCACGACCTTGCCCTTGCCGCCGAGCTTCTCGCCGAGGAACTCGCACGCCTTCTGCCCGTACGCCCGGTTGTCGGCGCGCACCACCATGTAGACGTTGCCCTTGTCGGGCCGGGTGTCCACGGTGACCACGGGTATCTTCTTCTGCTCCAGGGTGGTGAGCGTGGTGGCGATCGCACCGGTGTCCTGCGGTGCCATCACGATCGCCTTCGCGCCCTGGCTCGTCAATGCCTGCGTGTTGGCCACGAGCTTGGCGATGTCGTTCTGCGAGTTGGTCGGCGTCATCAGGTTGATGCCGCTGTCCTTCGCGAACTGCGGGATGTACTTCGCGTAGGAGTTCCAGAAGTCGGAGTCGGCCCGCGGCAGGTCGACGGCGATGGGGGCGCCGGCACCGCCGGAGGCGGCGTCGCCCGGCTTGGCGGTGGAGTCACATGCCGCGAGGCTGACGACAAGCGCGGCGGCGACGAGGGGTGGCAGCAGTCTCATGACCATTCCTCAGGGGGTGTGGGAATTCCAGATGGGACCGTCAGGAAACGCGTAGCGGGCGCGGCTGTCGGCCCGCATGGTGGAGCTGAACCCGGGCGCGGTCGGCGCGAGGTAGCGGCCCTCGCGCAGCCGGACCGGGTCGATGAAGTGTTCGTGCAGATGATCTACGTACTCGATGACGCGGTTGTGCATGCTGCGAGACACCGCAACATAGTCGAACATCGACAGGTGCTGCACCAGCTCGCACAGGCCGACCCCGCCGGCGTGCGGGCACACCGGGACGCCGAACTTGGCCGCGAGCAGCAGGATCGCCACGTTCTCGTTCACCCCGGCGACGCGGGCGGCGTCGAGCTGGACGAACGAGACCGCCCGCAGCTGCAGCAGCTGCTTGAACACGATCCGGTTCTGCACGTGCTCGCCGGTGGCGACCGGAATCGGCGCGATGCGGCGGGCGATCTCGGCGTGGCCGACCACGTCGTCGGGCGAGGTGGGCTCCTCGACCCACCACGGGTGGTACGGGGCGAGGGCTTGCACCCACTCCACGGCCGTGCCGACGTCCCAGCGCTGGTTGGCGTCGACGGCGATGCGCACGTTCGGCCCGCAGACCTCGCGGGCGATGCGCATCCGGCGCAGGTCGTCGTCGAGGTCGGCGCCGACCTTGAGCTTGATCTGCGTGAAGCCGGCGTCGACGGCCTCGCGGCACAGCCGGGTGAGCTTGTCGTCGTCGTAGCCCAGCCAGCCCGGCGAGGTCGCGTACGCCGGGTAGCCGTCCGCGAGCACCGTGGCGATGCGCTCCTCGCGCCCCTCGGCGCCGGGGCGCAGGAGGTCCAGGGCCTCGGCGCGGGTGAGGGCGTCGGTGAGATACCGGAAGTCGACGAGGTCGACGAGCTCCTCCGGCGGCATCGAGGACAGCAGCTGCCACAGCGGCAGCCCGGCCCGCTTCGCCTTGAGGTCCCACAGGGCGTTGACCACGGCGGAGATCGCCATGTGCATGACGCCCTTCTCCGGCCCGAGCCAGCGCAGCTGGGAGTCGTGCACCAGCTCCCGCCAGAGGCCGCCGAGGTCGTCGAGGATCTCCTTGACCGGGCGTCCGACGAGATACGGGCGCAGCGCGTGGATGGCCGCCGTCTGCACCTCGTTGCCGCGCCCGATCGTGAAGGCGAACCCGTGCCCCTCGTGGCCGTCGACGGCGTCGGTGCGCAGCACGACGTACGCGGCGGAGTAGTCGGGGTCCGGATTCATCGCATCGGACCCGTCCAGCTGCCGGGACGTCGGGAACCGCACGTCGTAGGTGTCCAGCGCCACGAACCGGTTGGTCATCGGCCCCGCCCTCGGTTGATCCTCAGCGAATACATCCGATGTTTAGCAGGCGATGGATACCGATGGCAAGCCTTTCGTGGCGACGATCGGAAGTTCGGCCCGCTCTTGACGCGGGGAGACATCGGATGTTCACTATCGAGTCGAGGGTTGCCCATGGTTCGATGGGCGGAGCCACCGCCACAACCGCCGGGTGACGCCCTGTTGTCGTGACGCCGACGCGGCAACAGGGCCGCGGGGGGGGGGGGGGGGGGGCCCCGGCGGGGGGGGGGGGGGCCCCCCCCCCCCCCCCGGGGGGGGGGGGGGGGGGGGGGGGGGCGGGGGGGGGGCCGCCGGGGCGGGGGGGGGGGGGGGGGCCCCCCGCGCCCGCCACGTCTCATGCCCTCGACCCGGTCGTCAGGAGGCGATGAGGTCGAACTTCTCCCACGGCCCGATGGCGTCCCGGTTGGCGATCAGCGCCGCCGCGCCCGCGTTCTCCGCGGTCACGTACTTGCTGTTGACCGCCGCCTGGAGGCTGACGCTGCCGTCGGAGTTGCGGATCAGCTTGAACGTCTCCCACGAGCCGACCGCGGCGCGGTTGGCGATGAGCGGGTTGGCCCCGGCGTTGTCCGCGCACACGTACTGGCCGTTGACCCGGGCCTTGAGCGCCACGTTGCCCCCGCCGAGGTCGACGACGTCGAACGTCTCCCACGAGCCGACCGCCGTGGCCTTGGCGATCAGCGGGCTCGCCCCGGCGTTGTCGGCGCTGACGTACTTCGCGTTGACCTGCGCCCGCAGCGCCGAGCCGCCGGCAGGGCCGGTCGTCGCCACGCGCAGCGAGGAGATCGCGTCGTTGTTGCCGGTGTTGATGAGGTTCGGGTTGTCGGCCGTGAACGTCCACACCGTCCCGGCGAAGCCGCTGTCGGCGTAGGCGGTGACGGTGTAGCCAGCCGGCACCCGGATCGAGGAGATGCTGTCGTTGGCGATGCCGTTGGCCTGCATCTGCGGGAGGTCGTAGTTGCCGGGGCCGAGCGTCACCGCCGTGCCGCCGTAGTTGATGTCGGAGTAGAACGTCGGGCCGTTGCCGCCGCCGCTGCTTCCGCCGGGGGTGCCCAGCGTCGAGGCGGTGCCGGACAGCGACTTGACGCCGTTGTTCGCGGTGCCCGTCAGCGTCGTCTTGCCGTAGGAGCTCAGCGGCTTGGCGGTGCGCTCCACGACGTACACCGTGCCCGCGGCGGTGGCGAAGGTGACCTCGCCGGCCGTGGTGGTGGCCAGGACCGCGTTGTCGGAGGTCCGGCGGACCCGGATCTCCTGCGTGCCCCACGGGTTCACCACGCGCGCCTGCTTGCCGTAGAGGCTCTTGACGCCGACGTACTTGGTCTCGTTGCCCTCCCGTTCGGAGCTGACCAGGAACCCGTCCTTGGCCAGCAGCGTGAACTTGCCGGCGAAGTTGCTGTCGTTCGGCGCCGCCGGGAACACCCGGATCTTGTCGTTGTACGACTGCAGCAGCGCCTCGTTGGTCGCGGCGAGGTGCACGCCGAGGTACTCGAACACGCCGTTGGTGTTGTTGGTCATGCCGTTGGGGTAGTTCTGGTACCGCTGCAGCATGAGCTTCATGCCGGACAGTGCCTGGTCGCCCAGGCCCAGCCGGGCCGCCTGCACGGCGTCGTTGGCCCACACGTTGCTGTACGGGTTGGGCCGGGTGTTCCAGCTGTTGAGCGCGGTCTGGTAGTCGCTCGCCCCGATGCCGGTCAGGTCATAGGGCCAGATCAGCTCGGAGGTGACGTTCTCGCCGTTGCGCTGCTGCACCGTCGGCGGGTCGTAGGCCAGCCAAGCGCCGTTGCTCACCTTGTACGGCTCGATGTTGTCGAGCACCTGCTGCCAGCCGGCCCGCAGGTTCGCGTCCAGGCCCAGCTGGTTGCTCGCCGCGATGGTCAGCGGGAAGATCAGCCGGACCGCGGCCAGGTCGGTGATCGCGTTCTTCACGTCCCAGTACGTCTCGTGCGCGTTGGAGGTGGCCATGTAGTACCGGCCGGTGTTCGGGTCGCGGGACAGCTTGGCCTGGTAGAACTTCAGGACCTCGCGCATGAACGGATACGCGGTGTTCTGCAGGTACGCGGTGTCGTTGGTGTACCGGTACTGCAGGTACATGTTGTAGGCGGCCTCGGTGCCGGTGGTGTAGATGTCGTTGACGTAGTCGGAGTTGATGGTGCCGCGCGCGTTGCCGTCCCAGCCCATGGTCTCCGGCGTCCACATGCCGTCGATGCCGTACCGCGTCTGGGTGTATGCCTTCAGCGCGTTGAAGTTGCGGCTGTAGAGCTTGTTCTCGGTGGCGAACAGGTCGACGTGGTTGGACGCGAGCATCGAGTTGTAGACGTCGCGCTGGTTCCAGTACCAGTACCCGTTGCTCCACTTGGTGTTGTCCTGCGTCGCGCGGAACACGCCGTTGATGAAGTGGAACGGGTAGTTGCCGTAGCCGCCGGCGGCGATCATGTACGTCGCCAGGTAGTACACGTTCTCGAGGTAGTCACCCGTGCCCGCGGCGCCCGAGTACTGCACGAACGACTTGGCCCAGAAGTTGTGCCAGAAGTTCTTGTAGTTGCTCAGGTTGGTCGCGTAGCCGGTGTTCTTGGCGGCGGTCAGCTGGTTGCGCGCCTGAGCCACGGAGTCCTGCCCGGGCGAGTTGATCCGGCTCGCGGCGGTGTACCAGATCGTGTAGCTCGACGACGGCGTGATGTTCAGCCGCACCTGGGTGCCGTTGACCACCTGGGTGCTGAACGAGGCGCCCTCGACCGTGGCGGCGAAGGTGTAGCCGAAGCCGTTCGGGTCGGCGATGCCCCGGCTGAACCCGGCCACGCTGGCGTCGTTGAACGTGTTGACGGTCTTCCAGGTGGTCAGGTTCGGCACGTCGCCGCTGTTGGTCACCGAGTTCGGGTCCCACATGCTCAGGTTGAGCGTGGTCGTGCCGAGCCCGGTGCGCGAGTCGTCGACGTGGATGCCCATCACCTCCGAGCCCGGCACGCCGAGCACGGTCACGGTGCGGTTGTTGTCGTACTTCGTGGTCAGCGTCCCGTCGTAGAGCGACAGCCGCTGCTGGTAGCTGGTGTACCCGGTGTCCAGCCCCGGGCTGGTGTTGAGGTTGACCAGCCCGGCGGCGTAGGCGGACTGCTCCGACAGGTCCACGTTGGACACCTGCATGGTGAGGCCGTTCGCGTTCCACACCATGGCGCCCGTCTTGCCGTTGCCGACGGTCAGGCCGTACAGCGGGTTGGTCTGCGGGCTGTTGTAGACCACGTCGTGCTTGGACAGGTAGCCGGCGTAGTCCACGTCGAGCACGCCGGTGCTCTGGTTGAACGCGTGGTCGGTGGTCGAGGCGCTGGCGCTGCCGCCGTGCACGACGGCGGCGAGCGTGCCCAGCACGGCGGTGGCGGCCGCCAGCAGGGCTAGTCGGCGGGGCTTGCCCACGGTCCATCTCCTTCGGGGTGTCGTGCGGGACCGCCCGCGGCCCACGCCCGCCGATCGCGGGGCCACGGACGGTCGTCGCATTGGTGACATGAGTCAACATGGGACGATTGAGTTCGTCAATGCCCCTCATGCCCCCACCCGTCGCCGGTTATGTCGTAATTCATGCCCGGCAAAGATTGGATGACTCAATCCCCGAAGGCGGCACCGGTCTCCAGCAGCGACTTGAGGTCGCTGAGTATCCAGGCCCAGCCCCCGCCGGCGCCCATGTCCTCGAACTCGCCGGCCACGAGGCGGGCCAGGTTGGGCGCGCCGGTCAGCTCGTGCGTCACGGTGAGCGAGGTGACGCCGTCCTTGCCCTCCTTGAGCTCGTACGTCAGCTGGGTGAACCCCTCTGCGGCCGTGCCCGGGTCCATGAGCATGCGGAAGGTCTGGACCAGCCGCCGCGGCGGGTCGGCCTCGATGACCTCGCCGTCGACGCCGACCTCGGGTGCGCCCGCGGCGATCATCCCCGGGTTGGACAGCCCGCGCACCGCGCCGCCTGGGCGTAGGTCCAGCTCCGTGCGCCCGCGGTAGCCGTAGCGCTCGTTCCAGTCGGGAGACGTGATGGCCTCCCAGATCCGCTCGGGCGTGGCCTTGATGTACACCTTGTAGATCTGCGTACCGCTCATGAGTCCTCCAGTTCGTGTTTGAGCTCCAGCAGCGCCCCGGCGTTGTCGCTCGTGAACTTGTCGATCCACCGGTCGTGGATCTGCCGGATGGGCACCGGATTGAGGAAGTGCAGCTTCTCCCGGCCGTTGCGCCGGGTCACCACGAGGTTCGCCTCCTCGAGGACCCTGAGGTGCTTCATCACCCCGAACCGGGTCATCTCCAGCTCCGACTCGAGCTCGGTGAGCGTGCGGCCGTCACGCGCGAAGAGCAGGTCGAGCAGGAACCGCCGGGTCGGGTCGGCGAGGGCCCTGAAGACACGATCGTCGTCGTCCACACCCCGACGTTAGGTGACTCAAAGGTCACGTGTCAATCGGGTCACCTGTCGGGCGAGGTGAGCGCGCGGGCGGCCAGCGCGGCCTGCATGCGGCTCTGCAGGCCCAGCTTGGCCAGGATCCGGCTGACGTGGGTCTTGGTGGTCGCCTCGGCGATGCCGAGCCGGGCGGCGATCGCGGCGTTGGACAGCCCCTCGCCCAGGCACGCCAGGACGTCCCGCTCGCGCGCGGTGAGCAGCCCCACCGGCACCGGGCCGATCACGCCCAGTCTGGCTCGGTCGGCTTCGCGATGCCGACCCAGACCAGGCGCTCCGTGCCCCGCGGCCGGCCCCGCGAAGGCGGCCAGCACCCGCCGGGTCACCGCCGGGGCGACGATGCCGTCGCCGCGGGCGACCGTGCGGACCGCGGCGACGAGCTCGTCGGCGGAGGCGTCCTTGAGCAGAAACCCGGCCGCGCCCGCCCGCAGCGCGCCGAAGAGGTACTCGTCGAGGTCGAACGTGGTCAGCGCGAGCACCCCGCGGACCCCGCCGGCGACCAGCTCCCGGGTCGCCGCGATGCCGTCCACGCGGGGCATCCGCAGGTCCATGAGCACCACGTCGGGGCGCAGCCGCAGGCCGAGCTCGACCGCCGCGGCCCCGTCGGGCGCCTCGCCGACCACCTCGATGCCGGGCACCGAGCGCAGGATGAGCACCAGCCCCGCCCGTACGGCCGGCTGATCGTCCGCGACGAGCACCCGAACGGCGCTCACGCCGTCACCTCCGCTTCGCTCCGGCAGCGGCGTGAGGTGAACCTGCGTCTCTTGTGAGCGGCCACTCCGCTGCGCTGCGTACCGCTCACGGGCCGTCCCAGGGCAGGTGTGCGGCCACGACCCAGCGGTCGCCGTCCGGGCCGGCGGTCAGCGTGCCGCCGAGCAGTGCCGCCCGCTCGTGCATGCCGATGAGCCCGGCCCCGTCCCCGTTCGGCGTGTGCCGCGCGAGCCCGGAGCACACGCGGATGTCCACGGCGCCGGCCGTACACACGACCTGCGCGGTGACCGGGCCGCCGTCGCCGTGCTTGAGGGCGTTGGTCAGGGACTCCTGGACGATGCGGTACGCCGCCAGGTCCACGCTCACCGGCACGTCCCCGGTCGCGCCGCGCACCTCGAGCGAGACCGGCAGCCCGGCGCGCGCGACGAGGTCGTCCAGCGTGGCGAGCCCGCCCGGGGCGTGCTCGGGCAGCGCGGCCGGCTCGCGCAGAAACCCGATCATCCGCCGCATCTCGGCCAGGCCCTGCACGCTGTTCTCCCGGATCACCGTGAGCGCCTGCCGGGTGCCGTCCGGCCCCAGGTCGGCCGACAGTGCCGCGGTGGCGTGGATCGCCACGGCGCTGAGGTGGTTGGCGATCACGTCGTGCAGCTCGCGGGCCATGCCGGCCCGCTCGGCCGCGACCGCGTTGGCCCGGTCGGCCTCGGCGAGCCGGGCGACCTGCTCGGCGGAGCGGCGCGCGGCGGCGGCCTGGTCGCGGTGGTGCCGCACGTGGTTGCCGGTCAGCACCGGTACCACGGTCACCAGGGCGAGCAGCACGGCGATCCCGAGCGCCCGCACGTCGCGCACCACGACGAGACACGCGACGGCCGTGATCACGGACCCGATGACGGACGCGGCCAGCAGCGCCCGGGCGAGGGCCGCCCGCCCGTGCACGCAGGCGTCGTACAGCACCTGGGTGTACACCAGCGGCGTGGCGAGCGAGGGCCCGATCGCGATGTCGGCCGCCACCGCAGCGGTGCCGACCAGGACGGAGGTCAGCGGCGCGGTCCGGCGCAGCAGCAGCGCCCCGCAGCACACCGCGAGCGGCAGGAACAGCCACGCCGGCGCGACGCGGGCCTGATACTGCCCGGTTACGAACATCAGCGCGCCCGCGCCGAGCCCGCTGCCGGCGAGGACGAGGTCGACGGTGCGCCCTTTCACGCCCCGATTCCACCATCCGCGCGTACGCCGGGGAAATGCGACCAACGATGTACACCTACGACGATCCGCGTCGGGGCCGGCGCCGGTTGCCGTAGGGGCGATCGCCGGTCAGACGTCTCCCTGGCCCACCTCGCCGGGGAGCGAGTAGCCGCCGAAGGCGTAGAGCATCGTATTCGGGGTGGCGGCGGTCGCCTCGGCGCGGACGATGTGCTGGGGGCCGTCGAGAACCGTCACCGTGACGTCGCTGTAGAGCTGCGTATACGGCACACCGTTGGAGGCGTCGTTGGCGAAGGCGTGGCGCAGCGTCTCGGCGGTCTGGGTGGCGGTGGCGGCCGAGTCGTGCGCGGCGCACAGGACCACCCGCGGCTTCGCGTCGGGCGTGGCCGGGCGGCGGACGCCGGTCGCGGCCACCCCCAGGTAGATCTGCGGCCCGGAGACGTGCGGCATGAACCGGGCCTTCGCCGCCACGACGTCGCCCAGGCAGCCGGCTAATGCGGCGACCACCGGCCGGACGACGAGCGTCGGGCGGCCTGCCGCCGGCGCCGCGTCGGCCAGGTCGGCCGTCGTGCCGCCGACGAGGAGGTCGGCGCCGCTCTGGCGGGCCTGGCCCAGGGGGATCAGGCCGCCGTCGTTGTCCGTGTCGGGGCTCTTGGCGGTCAGCAGCGGCGCCAGGAACCGATCGCCGTCGGCGCGCCAGCCCAGCTGCCGCAGGGCCGCCGTCGCCGTGGTGGCGTCCTGGCCTCCGGCGAGCACGATCACCTGGCGCGGCTCCGGGCCCGCCGTGATGGCGTAGCTCGCGGCGTCGACCGGCAGGCCGGCCCGCTGCACCAGCAGCAGCGAGATGTTCCGCGCGCCGAGGTACCGGATGTCGGCCCAGCCCTCGCCCTGCATCGTCCCCAGGAAAGCGATGTCGGAGAACTCGAACCGAGTCCGGGTGGCGTCGGAGTCGGCGACGTGGGCGAGCGCGTCCAGCAGGAGCACGCCCGAGGCGGGCGCCGTGGTGGCCGCCGGGCCGGCGGCGGGGTCCGCCGTGCACCCGGCCATGAAGAGAGCCGCCAGCGTGATGGCGGATGCGGAGCGACGGCGGTGCATGGCCGGGAGCGTACATCCGGCGCGCGAGCCCCGATGCCCCGTTGCGCACCCAGGATCCGGCGAGGAAGTTCAGGATCGCGGTGGTCGACGCCGGGCGGTGCTACCAACGATGTACGCGAACCGTCGGCAGGGCCGAGGCGGCGGGCCCGCGACGCGGCGAGGCTCGGATGCATGTTGATCGGGATCGTCGGATGTGAAATCGCGTTCTGGGTGCTGCTCGCCGCCGGGCTGCTCGCCCGATACCCGCTTCGGCGGCCCCGGGCCGGCGCCGTGCTGCTCGCCGCGACCCCCGTGGTGGACCTCGTGCTGCTCGTCGTGGCCGGCGCCGACCTCGGCAACGGGGGAGCGGCGGGCCGTGCGCACGCCCTCGCCGCGGTGTACCTGGGCTTCTCCGTCGCCTTCGGGCCCTCGCTGGTGCGGTGGGCCGACGTGCGGTTCGCGCACCGGTTCGCCGGCGGGCCGCCGCCGCGGGTCGTGCCCAAGCGCGGGCCCGAACGGGTCAGGTACGAGTGGCGCGAGTGGGGCAAGGCGGCCCTCGCCGCCGCGATCGCGGTCGCGCTGCTGCAGGGCGGGCGGCTGTGGATCGACGACCCGCGGCGCACCGACGCGCTGCAGGGCATGACCGGCCTGGTCGGGCTCGTGGTCGGCGTGTGGCTGGTGGGCTGGCCGGTGTGGGTTTCTGTGGTTCAACTCTTGACTGCCCACACAATCGGGCGTAAACAAAGCAGAAGCAAAATGAAACGGCGGTGAAACCACATCATGTATGCCGAGGAGCGGCAGCAGGCCATCCTGCGGATCGCCCGGGACCAGGGGCGGGTCGAGGTAGCCGGGCTGGCCGACGAGCTCAACGTCACGTCGGAGACGATCCGCCGCGACCTCACCACGCTGGAGCGGGCCGGGGTCCTGCGCCGAGTGCACGGCGGGGCCATCCCGGTCGAGCGCATCGGGTTCGAGCCCGCCCTCGCCGCGCGCGACGCCGTGCTCGTGGAGGAGAAGGAGCGCATCGCCAAGCTCGCGCTCGCCGAGGTGCCCGAGGAGGGCGCCCTCATCCTCGACGCCGGCACCACCACGATCAAACTGGCGCACCTGCTGCCCACTGACCGGGAGCTGACCGTCGTGGTCAACTCCCCGGTGATCGCCACGATGCTCGGCACCCGCACCAACCTCAACGTGCTGCTGCTGGGCGGCCGGGTGCGCGGCAAGACCCTCGCCACCGTCGACGACTGGTCGCTGCGGCCCCTCGCGGACCTCTACGTCGACGTGGCGTTCCTCGGTACCAACGGCATCTCGGTCGAGCGCGGGCTGACCACGCCCGACCCGGCCGAGGCCGCGGTCAAGCGGGCGATGATCCGCGCGGCCCGGCGCACGGTACTGCTTGCCGACCACACCAAGCTCGGCAACGACTACCTGGCCCGCTTCGGCGAACTGACGGACCTGGACCTGTTCATCACCGACACCCGCGCCGACAACGACCTGGTCGGCGACATCGAGGGCGCCGGCGTACGGGTGGCCCGGGCATGAACCGCGTCGAAGCAGAGACCAGGGTGGTCCGGGCATGATCGTCACCGTCACGCTGAACCCCAGCCTGGACCGGGCGATGGACATCGGCCGGCTGGAACGCGGCGAGGTCATCCGGGCCAGGGAGGCCCACCTCGACCCGGGCGGCAAGGGCGTCAACGTGTCCCGGGCGCTGCTGGCCAACGGCGTGCCGTCGGTCGCGGTGCTGCCCTGCGGCGGCGACGAGGGCGGCCAGCTGGTGCGGCTGCTCAAGGCCGAGGGTGTCGAGGTCCTCGCGGTGCCGATCTCCGGCCGGACCCGCTCCAACATCACCCTGGCCGAGCCGGACGGCACCGTCACCAAGGTGAACGAGCCCGGGCCGGCGCTGGTCCGGGCCGAGTTCGACGAGATCACCGGCCGCGTGCTGGGCCGGGCCGGCAACGCCGACTGGGTGGTGCTGTGCGGGAGCGTCCCGCCCGGGCTGCCCGCCGATGCCTACGCCCAGCTGTGCCGGCGCCTGCGGGAGGCCGGCATCCCGGTCGCCGTGGACACCAGCGGCCCGGCGCTGCGCGAGGCGGCGCTGGCCGGCGCGACGCTGCTCAAGCCCAACCGCGACGAGCTCGCCGAGGTCGTCGGCGCGCCGCTGGCCGACCTCGGCGACGTGGTCGCCGCGGCGCAGCGGCTGCGCGACTGGGGCGCCGGCGCTGTCCTGGCCAGCCTCGGCGCCGACGGCGCCGTCCTCGTCGACCACGAGGGCGTCGTCACCGGCACCTGCCCGGTCGCCCGGCCGCGCAGCACCGTCGGCGCCGGCGACGCGCTGCTGGCCGGATTCCTGGCCGCCGGCGCCCGCGGCGCCGCGGCCCTGGCGGAGGGCCTCGCCTGGGGCGCCGCCGCGGTGAGCCTGCCCGGCAGTCGCATGCCGGGCCCGTCCGACCTGATCCGCCACAACGTCACCATCCACCCCCAGCCGGACGAGCTCCGCCCATTGCTCCGCTCCGGTCCGCCCTCCTGAAGGAGACACCCCCGTGACGACCTACACACCTGAGGTCACCGGCTCGGGCTTCCGAGCCTCCGTGCAACGCGTCGGCGGCTACCTCGCGTCGATGGTCATGCCGAACATCGGCGCGTTCATCGCCTGGGGTCTCATCACCGCGCTGTTCATCCCGACCGGCTGGCTGCCCAACGAGCACATCGCGCAGCTGGTCGGCCCGATGATCAAGATCCTGCTGCCGCTGCTCATCGGCTACACCGGCGGCCGGCTGGTGCACGGCCAGCGCGGCGCAGTGGTCGGCGCGGTCGCCACGATGGGCATCGTGATCGGCGCCGACGTGCCGATGTTCCTCGGTGCGATGCTCATCGGCCCGCTGACCGCGTACATCCTCAAGCTGTGGGACGGCCTCATCGAGAACCGCATCCGCCCCGGCTTCGAGATGCTCGTCGACAACTTCAGCGCCGGCATCATCGGCGGCGCGATGGCGATCGGCGGCCTCTACGGCATCGGCCCCGTGGTGCAGTGGCTCACCAGGCAGGCCGGCCACGGCGTGGACTGGCTCGTCGGGCACGACGTGCTGCCGCTGACCTCGATCGTGGTCGAGCCGGCCAAGGTGCTGTTCCTCAACAACGCGATCAACCACGGCGTGCTCGGGCCGCTGGGCGTCGCCGAGGCGGCCGAGAAGGGCAAGTCGGTCCTGTTCATGATCGAGTCGAACCCCGGCCCGGGCCTCGGCCTGCTGCTCGCGTTCTTCCTGTTCGGCCCCCGCTCGCTGCGCCCCAGCGTCCCGGCCGCGATCATCGTGCAGTTCCTCGGCGGCATCCACGAGATCTACTTCCCGTACGTGCTCATGAAGCCGAAGCTGATCCTCGCCATGATCTGCGGTGGCGCCGCCGGCGTCGGCACGTTCATGATCACCGGTGCCGGCCTGGTCGCCACCCCGTCGCCGGGCAGCATCTTCGCCTACATGGCGGTCACCCCGAAGGGCGGCTACTTCGGCGTGCTCCTCGGCATCGTCATCGCCGCCGCGGTCACCTTCGCCGTCGCATCGGTCCTGCTCGGGTTCGGCCGCGGGGAGCCCGCCGAGGAGGCGATCGGCCCGGACGAGGAGACGGTCGTCAATCCCGAAGAGGCCGCGAACGTGGCGGCCAAGCTCAGCCGCCAGGAGGCGTGAGACATGCCCAGCATCAGCGGTACCGCCATCAAGAAGGTCGTCGTGGCCTGCGACGCCGGCATGGGCAGCAGCGTCATGCTGGCCAGCCAGCTCAAGCGGCAACTGGCCAAGAACGCGGTGACCGTGGAGCACACGCCGGTCAACTCGATCCCGGCCGACGCCGACGTCGTGCTGTGCCACAAGGGCCTCGCCGCCCGGGCGCGAGTCAGCGCCCCCGACAAGGTCATCATCCCGTTCCAGGTGTTCATCGGCGACCCCGCGGTCACCAAGGTCGTCAACGCCGTGCAGCGCGGCGGTGAACTCAGTGGGTGACCTGCTCGCCCGCGACGCGATCCGGCTCGAGGAGCGGGCCGGATCGCGCGACGAGGCGATCCGCCGCTGCGGCGCCGTGCTCGTCGAGGTAGGCGCCGTCGGTCCGGCGTACGTCGAGGCGATGCTCGAGCGCGAGCGCAGCGTCTCCACCTACATCGGCGAGGGCGTGGCCATCCCGCACGGCACGCTGCACAGCAAGGAGACCGTGCTGCGCGACGCGCTCGCCGTGCTGCGCTTCCCCGACGGCATCGACTGGGACGGGCAGGACGTGCGGGTCTGCGTGGCGATCGCCGCCGCCGGCGACGGGCACGTGGACATCCTGGCCCAGCTCGCCGAGATCCTGATGGACCCCGACCAGGCCGCCCGGCTGCGCGACGCGACCGATCCCGCGGACGTGCTCGACCTGCTAGTGATGGAGAAGTCGTGAAGGTAGTACGGTTCCATGCCCCCGGCGATGTGCGCATCGAGGAGGCCGACGAGCCCACGCCCGGGCCTGCCGACGTGAAGATCCGGGTCCGGGCGTGCTCGACGTGCGGTACCGACGTGAAGATCTTGAACTTCGGACACCACCACATCGTCCCGCCGCGGGTGATGGGGCACGAGATCGCCGGCGAGGTCGTCGAGGTCGGCGCCGACGTGACCGGATGGGCGCCCGGCGACCGGGTCCAGGTGATCGCCGCGATCCCGTGCGGGCGGTGCGCCGAGTGCCGCCGCGGCCGGATGACCGTGTGCCCCAACCAGGTGTCGATGGGGTACCACTTCGACGGCGGCTTCGCCGAGTACATGGTCGTGCCGCACAACGTGCTCGACGTCGACGGCCTCAACCGCATCCCCGACGGCCTGAGCTTCGCCGAGGCCTCCGTCGCCGAGCCGCTCGCCTGCGTGCTCAACGGGCAGAACCTCGCCGCGGTGGGCGAGGGCGACGACGTGGTCGTGATGGGCTCCGGCCCGATCGGCTGCCTGCACGTACGCCTGGCCCGGGCCCGCGGCGCCGCCCGCGTGTTCCTGGTCGACCTCAACCGCGAGCGCCTCGACCTGGCCGCAAACCTCGTGCGGCCGGACGCGGCCATCTGCGGGTCGGAGACCGACGTGGTCGACGCCGTCCTCAAGCTCACCGAGGGGCGCGGCGCCGACGTCGTCATCACCGCCGCCGCGGCCGGCGCCGCCCAGGAGCAGGCGGTGCAGATGGCCGCCCGGCAGGGCAGGATCAGCTTCTTCGGCGGCCTGCCCAAGGACAAGCCGGTCATCGCGCTGGACTCCAACCTGGTGCACTACCGGGAGCTGACCATCGTCGGGGCCAACGGCTCCAGCCCGCAGCACAACAAGGACGCGCTGCGGCTCATCGCCGACGGCGCCGTGCCCGTCGCCGACCTCATCACCCACCGGCTGCCGCTGGACCGCGCGCTCGACGCCTTCGGCATCGTCGCCCGCGGCGAGGCGATCAAGGTCACCGTCGAACCCTAGGAGGTCAGTCGTGCCCGAAAGGACCGTCGTCGTCGGCTCGGCCAGCGGCCTGCACGCCCGCCCCGCCGCCCTGTTCGTCGCCGCCGCGGCGAAGCAGGCCGTGTCGGTGACGATCCGCACGGAAACCTCGAAGAAGCCGGTGCCGGCCCGTAGCATGCTTGGGGTGCTGTCCCTCGGCGCCAAGCGGGGCACGCCGGTGACCCTCGAGGCCTCCGGCGACGGGGCCGACGCGGCGCTCGACGTGCTCGCCGAGCTGCTCGCCCGCGACCTGGACGCCCCCGATGCGTGAGCTGCGCGGGATCGGCGTGAGCCCGGGCCGCGCCGCGGGCCCGGTGCTGCACCTGGCGCCGCCGCCGTCGCTGCCGTCGCCGCCCGCGGTGGTCGACGCCGAGGCGGAGAAGGATTCGGTACGCCGGGCGGTCGCCCTCGTCGCCGCGGAGCTCACCCGCCGCGCCGACGCCGCCGCGGAGGACACGGTCGCCGAGGTGCTCCGCGCGCAGGTGCTCATGGCCACCGACGAGACCCTCACCGACGCCGCCGACGCGGCGATCGAGGCGGGCTCGGCGGCGCCGCACGCCCTCGCCGCGGTCCTGGCCGAGCACCGGGCCGCGTTCGAGGCGGCCGGCGGGTATCTCGCCGAGCGGGTCAGCGACCTCGACGACCTGCGCGACCGCCTGGTCGCGGCCTGCCTGGGCCTGCCGATGCCGGGCGTGCCGTCGCCCGGCCACCCGTTCGTCCTCGTCGCGCGGGACCTGGCGCCCGCGGACACGGCCGGTCTGGACCCGTCGGTCGTGCTCGGCCTGGTCACCGCCGAGGGCGGGCCGACGAGCCACACGGCGATCCTGGCCCGGACGCTGGGCATCCCGGCGGTCGTGCGCTGCATCGGCATCTCGGACGTCGCCGACGCGGTGGTCGTGGCGCTCGACGGCGGGACCGGCACGGTGTCGGTCGGGGTGCCGGACGACGAGGCGGTGTCGGTCAACGCGGCCGCCGCGCGGCTGCGGACGAGGCAGGCGGCGTCGCAGGGCCCGGGCCGTACCGCCGACGGCCACCCGGTCGCGCTGCTGGCCAACATCGGCGGCGTCCGCGACCTGACCGGCGACGTCGAGGGCGTCGGGCTGTTCCGCACCGAGCTGCTGTACCTCGACCGGACCGACCCGCCCGGCGAGCAGGAGCAGGTCGAGGCGTACGCGGCGGTCTTCTCGGCCCTGCCCGGCCGCAAGGTCGTCGTGCGCACGCTCGACGCCGGCGCCGACAAGCCGCTGCCGTTCCTGCGCCTGGCCGGCGAGCCCAACCCGGCGCTGGGCGTGCGCGGCCTGCGCGTGGCCCGGCGCGCGCCGCAGGTGCTGAGCACGCAGCTGTCCGCGATCGCCACGGCGGCCGCCGCCACCGAGGCCGACGTGTGGGTGATGGCACCGATGGTCGCCACGCCCGCCGAGGCCGCCGAGTTCGCCGCCGCCTGCCGCGCGCACGGCCTGCCCACGGCCGGCGTGATGATCGAGGTCCCGGCGGCCGCCCTGCGCGCCCCGGCGATCCTGCGTGACGTGGACTTCCTGAGCCTCGGGACCAACGACCTCAGCCAGTACACCTTCGCCGCCGACCGCATGTGCGGCGACCTCGCGGAGCTGCTCGACCCGTGGCAGCCGGCCCTCATCGCGCTCATCGCCGCGTGCGCCACGGCCGGCGCCGAGGCCGGCAAGCCGGTCGGCGTGTGCGGCGAGTCGGCGGCCGACCCGGACTTCGCCCTGGTCCTGACCGGCCTGGGCATCTCGAGCCTGTCGATGGCGCCGCGCAGCATCCCGGCGGTGCGGGAGGCCCTGGCGGCGCACACCCTGCAGGAGTGCCGCCAGATCGCGAAGGCCGCGCTGGCCGCCGACACCCCGCAGGCCGCCCGCGCCGCCGCCGGGCGCGGCGCCACCGGCTGAGCAACGAAAAACCGTTTGACCGCCTGGATACGCTGATCCTCCGTACCTCGTGAGGTTCGAGGGGGCCACCGCCCTCTCGACCTCAGGAGTCACGATGCGCCGGGCGCCCGCCCTGTCCTTCCTGCTCGTCACCGTCTTCGTCGACATGCTCGGCCTCGGCCTGATCGTGCCGATCGTGCCGGCCCTCATGACTTTCCGACCGCTACGGCCGGCGGCCCGTCCTGCTCGTGTCGCTGGCCTGCCTCGGCGCCGACTACCTGGCCCACGCCGTCTCGCCGGCGCCCTGGCCGCTGCTGGTGTTCCACGCCCTCGCCGGGGCCTGCGCGGGAACGAACACCGTGGTCAACGCCTACATCGCCGACGTCACCGAGCCGCAGCGGCGGGCCCGCGCGTACGGGCTGGTCGGCTCCGCGTTCGCGGCCGGCTTCGTCGACGGCCCGACGCTCGGCGGCCTGCTCGGCGCCGTCGACGTGCGGCTGCCGTTCCTCGCCGCGGCCGGCCTGGCTCTGGCCAACGTCGCCTACGGCTACGCCGTCCTGCCCGAGTCGTGGCCCGGTGACCGGACGACGCCGCTGACCCTGCGGGTGGCCAACCCGGTCGAGGTCCCGGTCGCGGCCGGCGCGGTGTTCGCCTGGTCGCTGCCGCACGCGATGCCGGGCCTGGTGTTCGCGGGCGCGGCCGTCTTCGCGGCCGCGTCCACGCTCGTGCTGGCCGCGACGCCCGCCACCGTGGTAGCCGGTTCGCGGGCGCCTCGGTCACCGGACCGAGCGTAGGCGCTCGGCCAGGAACCTGCGCTCCACCTCGTTGGCGGTCAGGGCCAGCGCCTCCTCGTACGCCAGGGCCGCCTCCGCGCGGCGGCCCAGGCGGCGCAGGAAGTCGGCCCGGGCCGCGCTCAGGTAGCCGTAGCCGGCCAGCGCCGGCTCGTCCAGCAGCGGCTCGAGGGCGGCCAGCCCCGCCGCCGGGCCGTCGCGCAGGCCGAGGGCCGCGGCGCGGTTGAGGCGCACCACCGGGGACGGCCAGAGGGTCAGCAGCACGTCGTACAGGCCGGTGATCTCGGTCCAGTCGGTCGCCTCCCACGACGGGGACTCGGCGTGCACCGCGGCGATCGCCGCCTGCACCGCCCACCGCGTCGGTGGCCGGCGCAGCGCCTCGCCCAGCAGCGCCGTGCCCTCGGCGACGCGGGCGCCGTCCCACCGGCCGCGGTCCTGCTCCGGCAGCAGGAGCAGCCGGCCGTCGGGGCCGACCCGGGCGTCGCGGCGGGCGTCGACGAGCAGCAGCAGGGCCAGGAGGGCGGCGACCTCCGCGTCGCGCGGGAGCAGCAGCCGCAGCATCCGGGCCACCGAAACCGCGCCGTCCACCAGGTCGTACCGCACGAGCCGCGCCCCGGCTGGCGCCGTGTGCCCGGTGGTGAAGACGAGGTGGAGCACCTCGCACACCGCGCTGACGCGGGCCGGCAGCTCCTCGGGGGCCGGCACCCGGTAGGGGATGCGCGCGGTGGCGATCTTGCGCTTGGCGCGGGTGATCCGGGCGGCCATCGCCGGCTCGGCGACCAGGTACGCCCGGGCCACCTCCGCGGTGGACAGGCCGCACACCAGCCGCAGCGTGAGCGCCACCTGCGCGTCGCGGGACAGGGCCGGATGGCAGCAGGTGAAAATGAGGCGCAGGCGGTCGTCGTCGAGGGTCTCGTCGGCGGCGGGCGCCGCCTCGTCGGTGACGAGCAGGGGGAGCTTCTGGCGCAGCACCCGCTCGCGGCGCAGCCGGTCGAGGGCGCGGTTGCGGGCCACCGTCGTGAGCCAGGCGCCGGGGCGGTCCGGGACGCCGGACTCGGCCCACGCCTCCATCGCCCGGGCGAACGCGTCCTGCACGCACTCCTCGGCCAGGTCGAGGTCGCGGGTCAGGCGTACGGTGGCGGACAGGACGCGGGCCCATTCCTGCCGGTGGGCCCGCGCCACCGCGCCGGCCACGTTCACCCGGCCCACCACGCTCATCCGTGCTCCACGATCGGGCGGACCTCCACGCCGCCGTGGCCCGAGGCGAGCTCGGGCAGGCGGGCGGCCAGGGCGAGGACCGCGTCGAGGTCGGGGGCCTCGACGACGTAGTAGCCGCCGAGGGCCTCCTTCGTCTCCAGGAACGGGCCGTCGGTCGGGGTCGGTGCCGTGCCGGTGGCCGAGCGCAGCGTGGTGGCGGTCGAGGCCGGCTCCAGCTCGTGGCCGCCGAGCAGGCCCTCGCCCGCGGCCCGGCGGAACGCCTCGTGGGCCGCGCCCTTCGCCGCGCGCTCCGGCTCGGTCTCGGCGTCCCAGCGCCGCTCGTCGCCGTAGATGAGGATCAGGTACTTCGCCATGTCGTCCGTCCGGTGCTCGAGTGGGTGCCTTCACGAAGGCGACGAACGACCGGCCCCCGCGATCGACGCATCGCCGGTCACTGCGCGGGGCGATCCTTCTTGGGGAGTTTGGAGACGACCCAGCGGTAGGACTCGTCGACGGCCTCGAGGACCTCGTCGTCGGGGATCGCGCCGCCGAGGCGCAGGGTGTTCCAGCCGGACCGGCCGATGTACGCCATGGCCGAGGCGTCCTCGGGGTAGCGGTGCAGCCACTCGTCGGCGGCCTCGCGGCTGGGCGCGCACTTCACGCCGACCGTGCCGGTCCCCACGAAGGCGAAGATCTTCGGGCCGACCTTCGCCACGACGTCGCCCTCCCACGGCTCGTCCGGCCAGGCGCCGGGCTTGCCGAGGCAGTGCGCGAGGAGCTCATCCCTGGTCATGGTCGCCGACGGTACCGCAGAACGGGCCCAGAACGCCCCCGGAACGGCCTCAGAACGGCTTTCGCCCGGCGAAGCAGAGGAACCTGGTCTGCGCGTCCGCCCCGTCCGGCGCCGGGACCGGCGGGTCGAACGCGCCGGTGGCCAGCAGCCCCGCCGCGTAGGGCTCGGCGGCCCGGTGGGTGCGCGCGACCTGGGCCGGGTCGAGGGTCTCGTCGCCGCCGGTGGCGCGGGCCAGGTCCCAGGTGTGCACGAGCAGCTCGATGCTGCCGACGACGGCGACGGCCTGCGCGACGGGCACGGCGCCCATCGGCCCGCCGGGCAGCCGGAGCGCGGCCCGGCCGGGGTCGGCGAGCATGGCCAGCATGTCGTCGCGGCAGGCGGCGAACGCGGCGGCCAGGTCGGCGCCGTCCGCCACGGGCGGCGCGCCGGACATCGGGCCGACCCCGACGCCGTCGGCGGGCGCCGGCGGCGGGCCGCCGGCCATGGCGAGAAACCCGCGGTGGCCGTTGATCAGGTGCGCGACCACGTCCCGGGCGCTCCACCCGCGGCACGGGCTGGGTGCGTCCCAGCGGTCCGCGGGCGTGGCCCGGACGCGGGCCAGGAACCCGTCGGCGAGCACGCGGTAGTCCCGCGCGGTGTCCGGCTCAGATGGCATCGAGTACCTCCAAGAGTCGTTCGGCGATCCGGCCGCTCCAGCCGGCGCCCATGACGAGACGTGCGCGCCGCAGGCCCGGGCCGCCCTCCTGGAGCAGGAACAGCCGGGTACCGCGCCCCTCCGGGTGCAGCGTCCAGGTGATGGTCCAGGCCCCGTCGCCGGCGGCGTCGCGCCACCGCACGCGCAGCATCCGCTCGGGTTCGAAGCCGAGCACCTCGGCGTCGATGTGCCCGGAGAACCCGGCGGCGGGCATCGGCGCGACCCGCATGGTGTAGCGGTGGCCGGCCTCGAGGCGGAAGTCGCCGGGCATCAGCCAGCGGGCGATGAGGTCGGGCTCGGTGAGCGCGCGCCAGACCTTGGCCGGGGGATGGGGATAGAAGGCGTCGACGGCGAGGTCATCGCTCACGGCAGGTCGTCCAGGTCGTCAAGGTCGTCCAGGACGTCGCCGAGCGCCTTGAGCCGCTCGCCCCAGAAGGCCTCGAAGGGGGCGAGCCAGTCGCGGACCTCGGCCAGCGGGGCGGCCTCCAGGCGGTACAGCCGCTGCCGCCCCGACCTCGTCTCGCTGGCCAGGCCGGCGTCGCGCAGCACCTTGAGGTGCTCGGAGAAGCTCGGGCGGGCGATGTCGAAGCGGGCGGCGAGGGCGGCGACGGGCTGCGGGCCCTGCTCGCGCAGCACCTGCAGCACCTCGCGCCGGACGGGGTTGGCGAGGGCGGCGAAGACGGCGGTCTCGGACACGCCGCCGACTATAGGTCGGAAAAAACCTACCTGTCAAAGGGGCCGGGCACCCCGCGAACGGGGTGCCCGGATGGTGCGGTGGTTCAGGCGGTGGTTCAGGAGCCGATCAGCAGACCGTAGTCGGCCATCGCCATGGCGATGTCGGACTGCGCCCAGAACCGGTGGAACGTGAAGGTCGGGGCCGGGCCGGTGCCGTTGAGGTACGCCTGCACCTGCGGCCAGCTCGGGTCGCTCTTGTAGAAGGAACGGATGTCCAGGAACGTCTTGCCGGGGGCGATCACGTCGCCGTTGGGCATGACGCCGCTGTAACCGGACGGGATGTACAGGCCGTTCTGGTCGGAGGAGGACCAGACCTTGTTGAACCGGTTGTAGTCGGTGCGGGTCTCCGGGATGCCCACGCCCTGCGCGTCGGTGTGCAGCCAGATGCCGTCGAGCAGCTTCTTGGCCGTCGTCTTCGCGGACGCGTTGTTCGCCTTGGCGCCGTAGTAGGTGAGCAGCCGCGCGTACGCGGCGGCGATACCGACGTCGGTGCCGGAGCTGACGACCGACACGTGCAGGTTGGTGTTGGCGGCCGGGCTGGACGGGTTCCAGGTGGCCGGCGCGCCGGTCCAGGAGAGCGTGTCGGGGATCTTGAAGTCGCCGTTCGAGGTGAACGACGTGTTCGCGATCGCCCAGCTCACCCACTTGTCGAGCATGGTCTTGGCCTTGGCGTCACCGGTCGCGTAGTAGTACTCCGCGACCCGCTCCACCGACCACGCCTGGAAACCGAACCACTGGTTGGACGGCGGGTCGTGGTACACCGGCTGCACGTCGTAGGCCATGCCGTAGAACGTCGGCGTGCCGGCCGGAGGAGCCGAGTAGTTGCCGTTCCAGCTGTTCGTCGCGCCGCCGGCGAAGGCACCCTCGGAGGACTGCAGCCACTGGTAGAACTCCAGCTGCCGGCCGAGGCTGGTCTGCCAGTCGGCCTTGGCCGTCGGCGACTTCGGGGTCAGCGCCGCCACGTTGGCCAGCGCGTAGGCCGCCAGCGGGTTCTGGTAGCCCTGGTGGTTGTGGCTGGAACCGATGCGCCACGACCACGCACCGCCCGTGTCGCCGCCCCAGGCGTAGTACCAGGACAGCAGGTACGCCGAGGAGTCCTTGCCGGTACCCGCAGCGCAGCCGGTCGAGGTGCAACCGGGCTTCTTGAAGTACTTGTCGTACATCGCGTACCGCAGGTAGTCGCCCATCTTCGCGGCCTTCGCGACGGTCGCCGCGACGTCGGCCTGCTTGCCCTGGGCGGTCGACCACTGCAGCGCCCAGTAGGCCGCCTCGACCGCGCGGGCGTCGGCGTCCGGGGCGTCGGTGTAACGCCACTGCTTCGCCGGGGCGCCGTCGATGAACAGCGGCAGGTAGCCGCCGTTCTGCTTGGCGCCGAAGCGGAAGTCCTCGCAGGACGGGTGGGCGACGGTCTCCCACACCGACTCCTCCGGGCCGCGCTGGTAGGTGTTGATGTACGACACCTTCGAGCCGGCCACCGGCGTGCAGGAGCTGTAGCCGTAGACGTTGTCCACGTCCTCCAGCCAGTGCATGCCGTAGATGTCGGTGTTGCCGTACGTGGAGGTCAGCTCGTTGTACAGCGGGTCGACGCCCGCCTTCACCGAGGAGTCCAGGTGCCCGCCCTGCTGCGGGTAGAGGCTCGGCTGGGGCGCCTCAGCCGCGTAGGTGGCCGGCGACGACGGGTTGTAGCCGCCGGTTGTCTGGTTGGCGTGGGTCGGGATGATGTACTTCTCCATCGTGTCCCAGGCCTTGTTGAACGGGGCCCAGTCCCCCTTCACCCGGCCGTACTGCGCCTCCAGCCACAGCCAGAAGCTGAACGCCTCCGAGGTCGTCTCGTGGCCCCAGTCGGGCGCCTCGACGACGAGGGTCTCGATCGCGTGGTAGGGCACGCCCTCGGGGGAGAAGTACCCGTTGCCGTGCAGCTTGTTGTACTGGTCGAGGAACCGCTGGACGTACGTTCCACCGGCGACGTCGACCACGGTGGCCTGCGCGGTGGCGGACTGCCAGCCGGTCGCGGCGAGGGTGAACGTGGCCGTGGCGTTGCTGGCGGCGGCCGCGGCGGCGGAGACCGTGACGGTCTGCGCCGTGTTCCAGTTGGCGGTGGTGAACGTCAGCGACGTCGGCGCGGCGGTGATGTTGGTGTCACCCGTCTTGCTGACCGTCACCGTGACGTTGCTGGTCGGCGCCTGGCTGAGCTTGACCGACAGCGGGGACGAGCCGCCCTTGGTCAAGGACAGCGTCGACGGAGTGGCGACGATCGCCGGGGTGGTCGCCGCGTCGACGAACACCGGCACGGCGGTGGAGGTGCTCACCCCGCCCTTGGTGTCGTACGCCTTGGCCTGCAGGCTGTACGCCGCGGTCTGGGCCGGCACTCCGGTCCAGGTGTACGTCCACGGCGCGGCCGTCTTCGAGCCCAGCAGCAGGCCGTCGTGGTAGAACTCGACCTTGCTGACCGAGTCGCCCGGGTCCGGGTCGCTGGCGGCGACAGTGATCGGGATCGACGCGGGGGCGGTGTAGCGGGTGTTGGCCGCCGGCGCGGAGATGCTCACCGTCGGCGGCGTGTTCTGGGTCGTCCCCCCGGTGCACGCCGTACCGTTCACCTTGAAGTTGGCGGGGTCGGGGTTACTGCCGCTCCAAGCGCCGTTGAACCCGAACGAGATGACCCCGTTGGTCGCGACGTTGCCGTTGTAGCTCAGGTTCTTGGCGTCGACGTGCAGCCCTGTCTGAGTCTTGTCGGCGTTCCAGATCTGCGTGATCGTCTGCGACGAGTTGCCGAAGTCCCAGCCGACGGTCCAGCTGGTGAGCGCGTCGCCGAGGTTCGTGACGTCGACCTGGCCCTGGAAGCCGCCGGGCCACTCGTTCACCTTCGTGTACTTCGCCGAGCAGCCGGCCGCGGCATGGGCGGTGCCGGGCAGTGCGACGAGGCTGCCGGCGATCAGCACACCGACGGCCACTGCGCGGAGCCGGCGTTTGGCCCCGCGTTTGGGAATGGACATGACGCTCCTTGTGAAAGTTTCGTACCGGTGGGCGGGCAGCGGTCAGCGCAATGGCGGTGTTCCGTAAGGCCATTGCTGGCAGTGCCCCGGCGGCTCCCAGACGCGAGGTGGCGACGATTCTGGCATGGGAGCGCTCCCGGTACAAGCGCGCTACGGTCTCGGCACCCATCGATGCGCGGAGGTGATGCCGAAACCCCCCAATCGCGGCTCCCACGCGAAGCCGGGCGTGGCGGCCGGCGTCTGCAGCGCCATCCGCCGCGCCCGGTTCTTTCACGGCCCGCCGCATCAGCGGGCCCTGAGGGGTTAGTTCCGCCGGTTTCGGGTTAGTCGAAGAGTCATCCGATCGGAAGGGGGTCGTCATGGTCCGACCCATCTCAGATCTCGCGGGCCATCCGGATATCGTCGAGTTGCGTGCACGCTACGACCAGGTGGCGGAGACGCCCGCGGTGCGCATCACCGACGGTGTTCTGGCGCTCACCGGGCTCTACCTGGCGATCAGCCCGTGGGTGGTGGGCTTCACGCCCTTCGCGGCCAACCTGGCCGTCAACAACCTGATCTGTGGCGGCGCGGTGGCCCTCCTGGCCAGCGGCTTCGCCGTCGCCTACGGCCGCACCCACAGCCTGGCGTGGTTGCCGGTGGTGGTCGGCGTGTGGACGATCATCTCGCCGTGGGTCATCCTGCGTGGGTTCACCACGGGTGGCATCATCGCCAACAACGTCGTGGTCGGCGCGATCATGATCGTTCTCGGCCTCGTGGCGATGCGTCCCGCCATGGTGGCCCGCAGGCGGCAGGGCGGCCGGTTCGCCGGCCGCGGCGGCGGCGCCGGGGCCGGCGAGCCGACCCCCGGCACGCCACGGTGACCTTTCCGGCTGGGCCCGCGCCGCGGGCTCAGCCGGTCTCGCCGTCGATGCGCTCGCGCAGCACGTCGGCGTGACCATTGTGCCGCGCGTACTCCTGGATGAGGTGGAGGTACACCGCGCGCAGCGACATCGGCCCGCGCTGGGTGTCGATGAAAGCATCATCCAGGGCGTTGCCGGCGACCGCCTCCCGCGAGGAGCGCCACTGCGCCAGCAGCCGCTCGTAGTCGCGTTCGGCCTGCTCGGGGTCGACCTCGTCGAAGGCGGCGTCGCGGGCGTCCGGGCGCTTGTAGAAGTACGACACCTCGCGGCCGTGGAAGCGGGCGTGGAACCACTCGAGCTCCACGTCGGTGAGGTGGCGCACCAGGCCCAGCAGCGACAGGGTCGACGGCGGCGCGACCACCTCGGCCAGCTCGGCCCCGGTCAGGCCGGTGCACTTGGCGGCGAGCACGGCGCGCTGCCAGTCGAGGAAGCCCTCCAGGAGGGTCCGCTCGCCGGCCACGAGCGAACCTCCGAACGGCGGCGGTGGGGGAGCGACCCAGGTCATGCGCCGATCCTCGCACGCGGGCCGGGCGGCGACGATCCGGGGTCGCGGGAGCCGAGGGAGCCGGGCCGTCCCTTGCGCGCGCCGGGTCCCGACGTGGCAACGTATGCGGTATGTCCGTCCATCCCCGCGCAGGGCAGCCCGCGCAGCGCTCCGACCTCGTCGACGTGCCGCGGCTCATCACCAGCTACTACACCGTGCACCCCGACCCGGCCGACCCCGCCCAGCAGGTCGCCTTCGGCACCTCCGGTCACCGCGGTTCGAGCCTGCGCGGCTCGTTCAACGAGGACCACATCGTCGCGACCAGCCAGGCGATCTGCGACTACCGGGCGAGTCAGGGGTACGGTGGCCCGCTCTTCCTCGGCCGGGACACCCACGCCCTGTCGGAGCCGGCGACGGTCAGCGCGCTGGAGGTGTTCGCCGCCAACGACGTCACCGTGCTCGTCGACAGCCGCGACGGATACACGCCCACGCCGGCGGTGTCGCACGCGATCCTCGCCAACCGCCACCGCGGCGCCGACGGGGTCGTCGTCACCCCGTCGCACAACCCGCCGGAGGACGGCGGCTTCAAGTACAACCCGCCCAACGGCGGGCCGGCCGACACCGACGTGACGAAGTGGATCCAGGACCGGGCCAACGAGCTGCTGCGGGCGGGCCTGAAGGAGGTGCGCCGCGTGCCCTACGCGCGCGCCCTGGCCGCGCCGGGCACGCAGCGCTTCGACTTCCTCGCCGGCTACGCCGACGACCTCGGCTCGGTCATCGACATGGCCGCCGTAGGCGCGGCCGGGGTCCGTATCGGCGCCGACCCGCTGGGCGGGGCGAGCGTGTTGTACTGGGCATACATCGCCGATCGGTACAAGCTGGACCTGACCGTGGTCAACCCGGTCGTCGACCCCACGTTCGGGTTCATGACGCTCGACTGGGACGGCAAGATCCGCATGGACTGCTCGTCGCCGAACGCGATGGCCTCGCTCATCGGCCGCCGCGCCGACTATCAGGTGGCCACCGGCAACGACGCGGACGCGGACCGGCACGGGATCGTGACCCCGGACGCCGGCCTGATGAACCCCAACCACTTCCTCGCCGTCGCCATCGACTACCTCTACCGCAACCGCGACGGCTGGCCGGCCGCCGCCGCGATCGGCAAGACCCTGGTGTCGTCCTCGATGATCGACCGGGTCGCGTCCGATCTCGGCCGCACCCTGGTCGAGGTGCCGGTCGGGTTCAAGTGGTTCGTCCCCGGCCTGCTCGACGGGTCGGTCGCCTTCGGTGGGGAGGAGAGCGCCGGCGCGTCGTTCCTGCGCCGCGACGGCTCGGTCTGGACCACCGACAAGGACGGCATCCTGCTGTGCCTGCTCGCCTCGGAGATCCTCGCCCGCACCGGCCGCACCCCGAGCGAGCACTACCGCGACCTGGTCGCCCGGCACGGCGAGCCGGCCTACGCCCGCATCGACGTCGCCTGCACCCGCGAGGAGAAGGCGGTGCTCGGCCGGCTCTCGCCCGAGCAGGTGGGCGCGACCAGCCTCGCCGGCGAGCCGATCACCGCGAAGCTGACCGCGGCCCCGGGCAACGGGGCCGCGATCGGCGGACTCAAGGTCGTCACGGAGTCGGGCTGGTTCGCCGCCCGGCCCTCGGGCACCGAGGACGTGTACAAGGTCTACGCGGAGTCGTTCCAGGGCCCCGAGCACCTGGCGCGCATCCAGGACGAGGCCCGCGGGGTCGTGTCGGCCGCCCTCAGCGGCTGACGGGCGGGACGCTCAGGCCGTTGCTCATGCCCTTGCTCAGGCCACTGCCCGATCCTGGGTGGTGGCCTGACGGGCGCCGGAGGCGTGGGTGTTGGAGCGCTTGAACGCCCGCTGCAGCTGCACGACGATCGACCAGGTCACCTCGGCGACCGGCCGGGCGCCGTTGACCTGGATGAGCAGCTCGCGCTGGGCGTAGTAGTCCAGCAGCGGCCGGGTCTTCTCCTCGTACACCTTGATCCGGTGCCGCACGACGTCCTCGGTGTCGTCGGCGCCGCGGGCGCGGGCCAGCAGGCGGCGGATGAGCTCGTCCTCGGGCACCTCGAGGTGCACGGCGATCTGTACGCCGACGCCCAGGCTGCCGGCGGTGCGGTACGCAGCCTCGGCCTGCTCCACCGTGCGCGGGAACCCGTCGAGCACGTAACCGCCGGTGTCGGCGGCGGCGAGGACCGGTTTGCGCAACATGTCCATGATGATCGAGTCGGGCACCAACTCGCCCTTGTTGACGATGTCCTCGACGGTCCGGCCGATCGTGGTGCCCTCGGCGATGTGCCGGCGCAACAGGTCGCCGCTCGCGATGTGAGTGATCCCGAACTGCTTGGCGATCGCGTCGGCCTGGGTGCCCTTTCCGGCGCCCGGCGCCCCCACCATCAGGATCCGCTTCGCCCGCGGTGCCGCCGACTGCATCGTCATCTGCACACCCCTTCGTATGCCCGCCCATCGGCCCGCCGCCGATGGTCCAGCATCGCATCCCGATATGAGGTGTGCGCTGTGGGATGGCTGTGAATTTGTCCATTCCCGGCTGTGAACATCGAAGTCCACCAGCCGGGAATGCACATGCGTCCGACGGTGTCGACCGTCTATCGGGTGCCGAGCAGGTCGACGACGAAGACCAGCGTCTCGCCCGGCTTGATGACGCCGCCGGCGCCGCGGTCGCCGTAGCCGAGGTGCGGCGGGATGACGAGCTTGCGCCGCCCGCCGACGCGCATCCCGGCCACGCCCCGGTCCCAGCCGGTGATGACCTCGCCCCGGCCCAGCCCGAAGTCGAACGAGCCGGGCCGGTTCCAGGAGGCGTCGAACTCGCGGCCGGTCGACAGCGCCACCCCCACGTAGTGGACGCTCACCTGCTGACCGGGCACGGCCTCCGGGCCGTCGCCCACGGTGATGTCCTCGATCACCAGGTCGGCCGGGGGCGGGCCGTCGGGCAGGGTCACGTCGGGCTTGCTCAACGCCATGCGCTTGACTCCTTCGTTACGAAACGTCGGCTCCATCCTGCCTCATGGCGTCGTACCGTCGGCGCATGCACCCCGTCAGGGTGGCGTACTGGCTGGTGATGGCCGGCGCCGGGCTGCAGTTGGGGCAGGCCGGCGCGGCGGCCTGGCTGCTGCTGCGCTACGACGGGGTGGTCGAGCGCCTGGGCCCGTGGTCGCGCATCGAGGCGATGCTCATCGAGACCGTCTACGTGCACCTCCTCGGCGCGTTCGTGCTGGCCGCGGGGCTGTGCGTGCTGCTGTCGGGCGCGGCGATGGCGGTGCCGCGGCGCAGCCCGTACACCCGCGGCGTCGTCGGCTGGGTGCTGCTGCTGGTCGTGCTGGCGCTGCTGCTCGGCGTCGTCTACAGCCCCGACTCGGTACTGCTGCCCGACAACCAGCGCCAGCTCGATCACCTGCAGCCGTTGCTGCCGCTGTGGTACACCGCCGTGCAGGGCATCGCCGTCATCGGCGCGATCGGCCTGTCGGTCCTGGCGGTCCTGCGCCTGGCCCGCGAGGAGGCCGGCGAGTACTACCACCGGCGGCACGACCCGACGGCGACCTGGCGCGGGTTCACCTCCTGGCTCGACATGCGCTTCCAGGATTGACCCGGATTCCGTTCCGGCGGATGTCGAGAACCCCGGGCCGGCTCCGACCGGTGGGTATGACGAAGCGTTCACCATGGCAGCCTTCACCCTGGCTGGGGCTCGCCGTGCTGGCCCTGCCCGCCCTGCTGGTCTCCATCGACGTGTTCGTGCTGCTGCTCGCGCTGCCGCGCATCGGCGCCGAGCTGCACGCGAGCAGCACCGAACAGCTGTGGATCCTCGACGTCTACGGCTTCCTGCTCTCCGGGTTCATGATCACCATGGGTACCCTCGGCGACCGCATCGGCCGGCGCCGCCTGCTGCTGCTCGGCGCGGCCGCGTTCGGCGCCGCGTCGATCGCCGCCGCCTACAGCACCGGCCCGGTCATGCTCATCGCCGCCCGCGCCGCGCTCGGCATCGCCGGCGCCACCCTCGCCCCGTCCGCGCTGGCCCTGATCAGCGGCCTGTTCCCGGACCCGCGACGGCGGGGCCTGGCGATCGGGGTGTGGATGGTCTGCTTCATGAGCGGCGCGATCATCGGCCCGGTCGTCGGCGGCTCCCTGCTGCAGCACTTCTGGTGGGGCTCGGCCTTCCTGCTCGGCGTCCCGGCGATGGCGTTGCTGCTCGTCCTCGGCCCGATCCTGCTGCCCGAGCAGCGCCACCCCGGCACCGGCCGGTTCGACCTGCCCAGCGTCGGGCTGTCGCTCGCCGCGATCCTGCCCGCCGTCTACGGGGTGAAGGAACTCGCCCGCGGCGGATGGCACCCGCTGCCCGTCGCCGCGCTCGCCGCCGGCCTCGCGTTCACCGCCGTGTTCGTGCGCCGCCAGCGCACCCTCGCCGACCCGCTGCTGGACCTGCGCCTGTTCGGCGACCGCGCGCTCGCCACGACCCTCGGCGGGATGTTCACCGGCACGATGCTGACCGGCGCGATGATGGTCTTCATCACCCAGCACCTGCAGGTCGTCGCCGGCCTGTCCCCGCGCGACGCCGGCCTGTGGATCCTGCCCGCGGCGATCGCGAGCGCGGCGAGCTTCCAGCTCGCCCCGCTGCTGGCCCGCCGGATCCCACCGGGCCGGCTCATCGGCGCCGGCCTGCTGACCAGCGCCGCGGGCGCGGCGCTCGTCGTGCTCGTACCCGCCGGCGCGGGACCGCTGCCGATCGTCGCCGCGTTCGTGATCAGCAATCTCGGCATGGGCCCGATGGTCACCCTGGCCACCGGCATCGTGCTCGGCTCGGCCCCGCCGGAGCGCGCCGGCTCCGCGGGCGCGCTCAACGAGGTCAGCGGCGAGTTCGGGTACGCCCTCGGCATCGCGCTACTGGGCAGCCTCGGCACGGCCGTGTACCGCGCCGTGGTCGACCTGCCGCCCGGACTGCCCGCGTCCGCCGCCTCCGGCGCCCGGGACACGGTGACCGCGGCGACCGCGGCCGCCGCCGGCCTGCCCGCCGACGTCGCCGCCCCGCTGCTGGCCGCGGCCCGGACCGCCGCGACGTCGGGCCTGCACGTGGTGGCGGCGGTCTGCGCCGTGGTGCTCGCCGCCCTGGCCGTGCTGACCCTGCGGATGCTGCGCGACCTGCCGCCGCTGACCGCGGCCCGGCCCGAGCCCGAGCCGGCCTTGGATCCGGCCGCCGAGCCCGCCCCGGCGCCGGCCCTGCCCGCTGCGGACTCCGGCCGGTGACGAGCCGCCCGCTTGACGGCGCGCAAAGCCGGTGGGGCGCGCTAGGTTCGAACGGTGACTGTGACGCCAGACCAGCCCCTGGACCTTCCCCGCACGGTGGGCGAGCTCCGCGCCGAAGGCCACCGGTTCCGCACCGTCAAGGAGGAGCTGCGCGAGAACCTCCTCGCCCGGCTGCGCTCCGGCGAGCCCCGCTTCCCCGGCATCGTCGGCTACGACGACACCGTGCTGCCCGAGCTGGAGCGGGCGATCCTCGCCGGGCACGACCTGGTCCTGCTCGGCGAGCGCGGCCAGGGCAAGACCCGGGTCATCCGCGGCCTGATCTCGTTATTGGACGAGTGGACGCCGATCATCGCCGGCTCCGAGCTCAACGAGCACCCCTACGAGCCCGTCACGCCCGCGTCGCGCCGCCTCGCGGCCGAGGCCGGCGACGCGCTGCCGGTCGACTGGCTGCACCGGTCGCTGCGCTACGGCGAGAAGCTCGCCACGCCCGACACCAGCGTCGGCGACCTCATCGGCGACGTCGACCCGATCCGGGTCGCGCAGGGCCGCACCCTCGGCGACCCCGAGACCATCCACTTCGGGCTCGTGCCACGCACCAACCGCGGCATCTTCGCCGTCAACGAGCTGCCCGACCTCGCCGAGCGCATCCAGGTCTCGCTGCTCAACGTGCTGGAGGAGCGCGACATCCAGGTCCGCGGCTACCAGCTGCGGCTGCCGCTGGACATCCTGCTCGTGGCCAGCGCCAACCCCGAGGACTACACCAACCGCGGCCGCATCATCACGCCGCTGAAGGACCGCTTCGGCGCCGAGATCCGCACCCACTACCCGCTGGACCTGGACCTGGAGATGGATCTCGTACGCCAGGAGGCCCGGCTCGTCGCCCAGGTGCCCGACCACGTCGTCGAAGTCCTCGCCCGCTTCACGCGCGCGGTGCGCGAGTCGCCGGCGGTCGACGCCCGCTCCGGCGTCTCCGCCCGCTTCGCCATCGCCGCCGCCGAGACCGTCGCCGCGTCCGCGCTGCGCCGGGCCGGCATGCTCGGCGAGGACCTGCCGGTGGCCCGCATCGGCGACACCGTGTCGGTGACCAGCACGCTGCGCGGCAAGGTCGAGTTCGACAGCGGCGAGGAGGGCCGCGAGATCGAGATCCTCGCCCACCTGCTGCGCACCGCGACCGCGGACACCTTCCGCAGCCGCCTGGCCGGGCTGGACCTGTCCGGGTTCACCGACCTCGTCGCCGAAGGCCAGGTCATCGAGACCGGCGAGCTGGCCGGCGCCGACGAGATCCTGCGCCAGGTCGGCACCGTGCCGGGGCTGGCCAAGGTCCTCGACCGGCTCGGCCTCGGCGACGCGCCCGGCCGGGGCGAGGCGGCGGCCGCCGTCGAGTTCGCCCTGGAGGGCCTGCACCTGACCCGGCGGCTGTCCAAGGACCTCACCGACGACGGCCGCACCGTCTACGGAGGCTGATCTTGCGGCACAACCGGTTCCGCTACGGGGCCTGGCGCGGCGGGCCCGACCCGCTCGCCCCGCCCTACGACGTGCGCGCCGCCGTCGACCAGGTCGGCGCGGAGGTGCTCGAGGGCGGCAGCCTGCGCGAGGCGCTGCGCAACCTGCTGCGCCGCGGCCCGCAGGGCGGGCGGGGCCTGGACGACCTGCTCGCCCGGGCCCGCCGGATGCGCCGCGACGCCATGCGCCGCGGCTCCCTCGACGGCGCCGTGACCCGCGCCCAGCAGCTGCTCGACCAGGCCCTGGCCGCCGAGCGCGACACCCTCGCCCGGCTGGACACCGACGACGCCCGATTCGCCGAGGCCCAGCTCGACGCGCTGCCACGCTCGACCGCCCGGGCCGTGTCGGAGCTGTCCGAGTACGACTGGACGTCTCCCGAGGCGCGGCAGCTCTACCAGCAGATCCTTGACCAGCTCCGCCAGGAGGTCGTCGAGCAGCGCTTCCAGGGCGCCGCTCAGGCGCTGCGCGACCCGGAGTCGCAGGCCGCGATGCGCGAGATGCTGCGGGACCTCAACGCCCTGCTGGCCAGGCACGCCCGCGGCGAGAACACCGACGACGCGTTCGCCGAGTTCATGAACCGCCACGGCGACTTCTTCCCGGAGAAGCCGGCCAACGTCGACGAGCTCATCGACGCCCTGGCCCGCCGGGCCGCGGCGGGGGAGCGGCTCATGCGCTCCCTGTCGCCGCAGCAGCGCGCCGAGCTGCAGGAGCTCATGGCGCAGTCCCTCGGCGACCTCGCCGGCGAGTTCGCCCAGCTCACCGACAACCTGCGGGCGCTGCGGCCCAACCTCGGCTGGGGCCGGGGCGAGCGGGTCCGCGGCGAGCGCGACCTCGGCTACGGCGAGGCCGCCGGCGCGCTGGAGGAGATCGGCGACCTCGACGACCTGCTCGACCAGCTCGGCCAGGAGCACCCGGGCGCGACCCTCGACGACGTCGACGTGGAGGCGGTCGAGCGCCAGCTGGGCCGCGCCGCGGCCGACGACGTGCGCCGGCTGCGGGAGCTCGAGCAGCAGCTGCGCCGGCAGGGCTGGGTGACCCGCGGCGCCGACGGGCTCACGCTGAGCCCCAAGGCGCTGCGCCGGCTCGGCGGCACGGCGCTGCGCACCGTGTTCGCCCAGCTGCACGCCGGCCGCCAGGGCCAGCACGACCTGCGCGACGCCGGCGCCGCTGGTGAGCTCACCGGGGCGTCGCGGCGGTGGCAGTACGGCGACGAGCAGGCCATCGACGTCGTGCGCACAATCGGCAACGCCGTGCGCCGCCAGGCCTCCGGCGGGGCCACCACGATGCCCATCGGCCTGGACGTCGAGGACTTCGAGATCGCCGAGACCGAGCGGCGGGTGTCGGCGGCCGTCGCGCTCTGTGTCGACCTCTCCTTCTCGATGATGGCCGACGGCCGGTGGGGCCCGATGAAGCAGGCCGCGCTCGCCCTGTCGCACCTGGTCGCGACCCGGTTCCCGCAGGACGCGCTGCAGATCATCGGCTTCGGCCGCTACGCGATGCGGCTGTCGCAGGAGGAGCTCGCCGCGGTCGAGCCCGACATGGTGCAGGGCACCAACCTGCAGCACGCCCTCAAGCTCGCCGCCCGGCACCTGCGCCGGCACCCGGCCTCCGACCCGGTCGTCCTGATCGTGACCGACGGCGAGCCGACCGCGCACCTGCTCGACGACGGCAGCTCGCACTTCATGTGGCCGTCGACCAGGGAGACGGTCGCCGCGACCGTGCACGAGGTGGACCAGCTGACCCGCTACGGGGCGGTGCTGAACTTCTTCATGCTCGGCGAGGACCCCGGCCTGCGCCGCTTCGTCGACGCGGTCGCCCGGCGCAACGGCGGCCGGGTCTTCACCCCCGACGCCGGCGACCTGGGCCGGTACGTGGTCTCCGACTACATCCGGGCCCGCCGGGGCCGCCGCGGGTGAACCGTGTTTGCGACCGGCGGGCGAAGGGGTACCAGATCAACGTAGATCGGTACCCCACCTCCCGGGAGCTGAAATGATCATTCTCGGCTTGATCCTGTTCCTGATCGGCCTGTTCCTCCACGTCGGCATCATCGAGACGATCGGCATCGTGTTGCTCATCGTCGGCGCGGTGCTGTGGATCCTCGGCTCGCTGGGCCGTCCGATCGCCGGCCGCCGCCATTATTGGTGACCTCGGCAAACCGTGCTTGCGAGCCGGCGCCCTCGGGCGCCGGCTCGCTACCGGTCAGCGGCGGCCGAACCAGCGGCGCTTCTTCGCCGGCTCGGCGGCGGGCGGCGGCGGGAACGTCTCGTCCTCCCCGTCCCGGCGGGCGAGCAGGTCCCGGGCCAGCGCCGACACCTCGGGCACCATCTGCGGCGTGACAAGGACCAGCTCGGCGAGGGCCTCGCGGATCGTCACCACCCGCTCGCGCGACTGTTCCATCGCGTCGAGGAACCGCCGGCCGACGATCCCGCGCACCTCCTCGCGGCACGCCGGGTCCAGCCACGCGGCGACGACGAGGGCGAACAGCGCCGACTCGGTCGTCCAGTCCTCCATGCCGAACGCGATGGCGGTCAGCAGCGCCCGCGAGCGGCGCGTGTCGCCCGGTTCGGCGCCGCCGCGCAGCTCCTCGCAGTGCAGCAGGCCGAGGCACGCGTACGCCTGGCAGGCTCGCTCCCACACGCCGTCGGGCAGCTTCTCGTCGGTGCCGGGGGACGGGTGGACCAGCAGCGAGACGAGGTCGTCGGCGCCGAGCTGGCCCAGCGGCAGCGCCTGGTCGTAGGCCGCGACCGGGTTGGGCCAGGACGGCCAGACCAGGCCGTCGAGCAGCTCCCGGGCGCGCCGCGACGGCGGCGGCACCGCTGGCCGGGCGATGAGCCCGTCGTACAGCCACAGCACCCGCCCGTCGGGGCGCTGCGGGCCGACCATGGACGGCGGCGGCGGGCCCTCGATGGTCAGCTCCAGGCCGGGCAGCTCGCGGCGCACGACGGCGAGGGCGCTGGGCACCTCCAGGGCGGACACGGTGGCCGTGCCGGACATGTCGCGGCGGTCTTGGTTGGCTCGGCCGACCTGGTGCAGCAGGTTGATGACCGACTCGGCGGGGCCGCCGACCATCGACAGCCAGGGGCGGCCGCGGCAGGCGCCGTCGAGGTCGGCGTGCTCGTGGCTGGTCACCGGGTGCTTGCGCATGAAGTCGACGAGGGCGACCAGGTGCCGCACGTCGCCGTCGCGCTGGAAGCGCAGCCGGGCCGCGGTGTGCACGGCGCAGTCGTAGTCCGGCACCCGGCGCATCGCCGCGTCGAGCAGGTCGACGGCCTCGTCGAGCCGGCCGGCCTCGGCCAGCCAGTTGGCCATGTCGGCGCACAGGTCGACCTCGCCCGGCTGGGCCTGCCACGCCTGCCGCATCACCTGCAGCGCGGTGTCGAGGCGGCCGTCGGCCTTGAGGGCGTACGCGTACCAGACCGAGGTGAGCTTGTCCGGGCGCAGCCGGTGGCCGTGCGCGCCCCAGCGGACCGCCTCGGCGAGCGCGCCGGGCGTGAGCGCCGTGAACCGCCGGGCCAGGCCGGCGGCGGCGCCGTGCAGCAGCGCGTGGCCCGGGTGCGCGGTCGTGGCGCGGCGGGCCAGGTCGAGGTACACCTCGTTGGCCAGCGCCACGGCCCGCTCGGCCGGGTCGCCGAGGCTCGGCATGACCGCCACGAAGAGCCGGGCCAGATCCTCGGGGTCGAGCCGGCGCGGCTCGATCGCCCGCACCCAGCTCACGTCGGCCCACGGCTGCGCGGCGTCGAACCGGGTCGCCTGGGCGAGCATCCGCAGCCCGCCCATCGGGTCGTGCCGGCCCTGCAGGTGCGCGCGAGCCACGACGGCGCCGATGAAGGCCGGCTGCTCGACCGGGAACAGCTCCAGGGCGCCCTCGTCGCCGGCCCGCGCGACCAGCGCCGCGAGTAGCTCGTGCGCCTCCGGCAGGCCCGGCGCCCAGGCGATCGCGCCGGCGACGTGGCTGGCGGCGTGGCCCAGGTCGTCCTCGGCGAGCGCGATGCGGGCCAGGGACAGCTCGCCGTGCGCCTGCGCGACGGGATCGTTGCGCTGCTCGTCGCCCGCCGGGCGTTCGTCGTTCACCGCGTGAGGGTATTGCGTCGCCCCAGGTTCCGGTGGCCCGCCCCCGTCGCGCGTGCACGGGCAGCGACGTTCGGCGGTGCGCGGTATGTTGCCCCGCATGACCGGTGCGCCCGCCGGCCGTGCCGCCGGCGCCCGGGGTCTGCATTTCCGGGATGGCGCGGCGGGGTCGCGGACATAAGTAGCCATGCCACCGTTGCAGTCCCGCGGCCCCGACGATCCGCCGCCCGACCTCGACCTGATGGAAGGGCCCGCCTTCGGCGACCTCTTCCGCCGGCACGCCCGAGCGGTCTACAACCACTGCTTCCGGCGACTGGCGTCGTGGAGCGCCGCCGAGGACGCCACGTCGATCGTGTTCCTGGAGGCGTGGCGGCGCCGCCGCGACGCGCTGACCGACGCCGGCGGGTCGCTGCTGCCCTGGCTGCTCGGCATCGCCACGAATGTGACCCGCAACCAGCAGCGGGCCGCCCGCCGCTACGCCACTGCGCTGTACCGCCTGCCCGAGCCCGCCGGCGAGCCCGACCACGCCGACGACGTCGCCGCCCGCCTCGACGACGAGCGGCGCATGCGCGCGGCCCTCGAGCTGCTGTCCCGGCTCGGCCGCGACGAGCAGGACGTCGTCGCCCTCGTGCTGCTGTCGGGCCTGACGTATCAGCAGGCCGGCCTCGCGCTGGGCGTGCCGGAGGGCACGGTCGCGTCCCGGCTCGGGCGCGCCCGCGCTCGGCTGCGGGCGCTGCGCCCCGCGCCATCCCTGAAAGGAGCGCCCGATGGAGCCTGACCTGCCCGTCGACCTGCCCGCACCGCGCGACCTGCCCCCGCACCGCCGCGACGCCCGGGTCGCGCTGCTGGAGCTGCACGTGACGACGCCCCGGCGGCTCGTGCCCGCCCGGCTGCGCCGGCCCCGCCTGCTCGTCGCCGCCGGCCTCGGCGCCGCGCTGCTGCTGAGCAGCGGCGCGATCGCCTACCGGCAGTGGGCCCCGGCCGCCGTGCGGGACCAGGTCCGCTGCTACACCGTGGACTCCCTGCGGGGCGGGGACGACTTCTTCGGTACCACGGCGGGGCAGGCCCAACCGGCGAACGGCCCGGCGCTGCCGCCTCCTTCGCCGGTCGAGGTGTGCGCGGGGCTGTGGCGGGCCGGGGTGCTGCGGCCGGGCGTCAAGCAGGTGTCGGGCCCGCCCGGTGGTGAGTATCCGGTGCCACCGCTGGTCGCGTGCGCGCTGCCCGACGGCGTCGCCGCGGTCTTCCCCGGCGACGAGCGCACCTGCCTGCGGCTCGGCCTGCCCCGGTTGAGCGAGTAGGTTCGGCGCTGCGCTGTGGGGGCGCCCCCGGCACGGGCCGAGGCCCGTGCCGGGGGCGCCGATATCAAGCTAGGCGTCCTCGTGGGCGGGGACTCGCTCCGGGGTGTCGCCGGCGGCCGCGACCAGGACCGCGCCCTCGCCGACGCCGACGGTGACCGTGTCGCCCGGCCGGATTCCGGCCGCGGCCGGGCTGGGCAGGTCGACGAGGGCCTCGTCGCCGTCGCCGAGCCGGACCGACAGGCGGGTCAGCGCCCCGTGGAAGGTGCGGACCACGACCAGCGCGGTGCCGCTGTCCGACGCGGTCAGCGTCATCGCCTCCGGGCGCACCAGCACGACCACGTCGCCGGGGGCGGCGTCGCTGCCCTCGGCCACCGGCCGGTCGGCGCCGAGGACCCGCACCGTGCCGTCCGCGTCGAGGACGCCGGGCAGGCGGTTCATCGTACCGACGAACTCGCCGACGAACGGCGTGGCCGGGCGGTGGTACAGCGTGTCGGGGTCGGCCAGCTGCTCCAGGCGCCCGGCGCGCATGACCCCGACCCGGTCGGCGACGCTGAGCGCCTCGCCCTGGTCGTGCGTGACGAACAGGGTGGTGATGCCCAGCCGCTGCTGGATGCGGCGGATCTCGTCGCGCAGTTGGACGCGGACCTGCGCGTCCAGCGCCGAGAGCGGCTCGTCGAGCAGCAGCACCCGGGGCTCGATCGCCAGGGCCCGGGCCAGCGCGACGCGCTGCTGCTGGCCGCCGGAGAGCTGGTGCGGGTACCGCTTGGCGAAGTGCCCGAGCCCGACGAGCTCGAGCAGGTCCGCGGCCCGCTTGCGGCGGGCCGCGCCGTCGACGCCGCGCACCCGCAGGCCGAAGGCGACGTTGTCGGCGGCGGTGAGGTTGGGGAACAGGCTGAAGGCTTGGAACACCATGCCCATGTCCCGCTTGTTGGGCGCCAGGCCGGTGATGTCCCGGTCGCCGACCCAGACGGTGCCGGCGTCGGCCGTCTCGAAGCCGGCCAGGACCCGCAGCGCGGTGGTCTTGCCGCAGCCGGACGGGCCGAGCAGGGCGATGAACTCACCCGGCTCGATGACCAGGTCGAGCCCGTCGAGCGCGTGCACCGCCCCGAAGCTGCGGCGCATGCCGACCATGCGTACACCGACCGCGCTCATGCGACACCTCCGCTTCGCTTCGAACCGCTCATGAGTCACTCCGCGAGGTTGGGCGCCGGTCCGCCAGGGACACGACGAGGAGCAGGATCCAGGTGAACAGCAGGCTGGCGGTGCTGACGGAGACGGACAGCTGCCCGTTCTCGCCGGAGATCTTCACCAGCCAGGTCGGCAGGGTTTCGAAGAGCAGGATGCTGGCGATCGTGTACTCGCCCAGCACCAGGCCGAGCGTGAGGAACGCCGCGCCGAGCACCGCGCCGCGCAGGTTGGGCAGCAGCACCCGCCACACGACGTCGAACCACGACGAGCCCAGGCCGCGCGCCGCGTCGACCAGCGTCCGGGCGTCGATGGCGCGGATGCCCGCGTCCAGGGAGCGGTACGCGAACGGCGTGGCCAGCACGATGTACACGACGATGAGGATGATCGGCAGCTCGGGGTCCTGCGAGGAGACCAGCGCGTCGCCGAACGGCGTGCCGGCCAGCTGGTCGGGGCCCAGGGCCAGCATGTCGCGGACCCCGGCGACCAGCGCGATCGGCGGGATGACCAGCGGCAGCAGCGACAGGCCCTCCACGAGCGGGCGCAGCCGGGGCAGCCGCAGCGTCACGGCCAGCATCGCGGGCACGGTGACGAGCAGGACGCCGAGGACGCTCAGCACCGCCAGCGACAGCGAGCGGCGCAGCGCGGCGGCGAAGCCCTCGGCCTGCGGGATGCTCGTGTAGTACTCGCCGGTCACGCCGCCGTGGACCTTGTCCTGGACGGTGAACCAGATCGCCGCGGCCAGCGGGACCAGGAAGTAGACGCCGGCCACGATCAGCACGACGATCCTGGTGGCGTTTTTCCGCTTGTGTACGGCGGGTGCCTCGACCGGCCGCGTCAGGACCGCCGTCACCGCAGCCACCTCGCCGTCCGGCGCTCGATTGTCCAGTAGGCGGCCATCACGACGGCGACCAGGATGATCATCTCGATCGCGAGGGCCGCGCCGACGCCGGCGTTGTCGGCCGAGACGTTGCCGGACAGGGCGTTGGCGATCTGGAGCGTGACCAGGGGTACGGTGCCGCCGACCATGGCCTGCGCGGTGGCGAACGCCGACAGCGAGCCGCAGAACAGCAGCAGCGCCCCGGCCGCCACCGGCGGGGCGAGCAGCGGGCCGCCCACGTGGCGCCAGTACTGCGCGCGGCTGGCCCCGAGGTTCTGCGCGGCCTCGGACCATTCGGCGCGCACGCCGTCGAGCGCGGGCGCGATGACGATGACCATCAGCGGTACCAGGAAGTAGAGGTAGACGACGGCGAGCCCGCCGAACTGGTAGAGGCTGAACGGGGAGTTGCCGAGGTCGAAGCCGGTCCAGTCGTGCAGCAGGCTGGTGACGATCCCGGCGTTGCCGATCGTGGCGATGAACATGAACGCGAGCGGGACGCCGCCGAAGTTGGCCAGCACGCCGGAGGCGGTGAGCACGAGCCGGCGCAGCAGGGTGCCGCCGGACAGCACGGCGCGGGCGACGAGCACGCCCACCACGGCGCCGAGCACGGCGCAGACGACGGAGAGCTTGACCGAGCCCCAGAAGGCGGTGCGGTACCCGCTGTTGAACGAGCTCTTGATCGAGTCGCCCTCGAACGCGCCCGCGGCCAGGGCGATCACCGGCAGTACCAGGCCGACGAGCATCACGATGAGGAACGGTGCGACCGCCAGCCAGGGGCCGCACCGCCGGGCGCGGTCCGCGAGGGACCGCACCCGGCGCGTTGGCATGGCGGTTGTCACCCGGTCAGCGCCTTGGTCCAGCCGTCGGTGAGGACCTTCTTGGCCGCGTCGACCTGCTCCGGGGAGGGCAGCTGCACGCTGGTGGTGTCGACCTTCGGCAGGGCGGCGACGAGCGTGGCGTCGGCCTTGCCGGAGGCGGTCATCTTCGGCAGCCGGACCGGCCGGGCCGAGCCCTTCAGCCACAGGTTCTGGCCCTCGTCGGAGAACAGGAACTCCTCCCACAGCCGCGCGGCGGCCGGGTGCGGGGCGGTCTTGTTGATCGCCTGGCAGTAGAAGTTGCCGTAGACGCCGTCGCTGGGCACAGCGACCTTCCAGTCGATGCCCTTGGCGGACAGCTCCTTGGTGTAGCCGGCGTTGAGGTAGTCCCAGTCGATCGAGATCGGGGTCTCGCCCTTCTCGATGGTGGCCGGGGTCGACTCGACCGGGATGTAGTTGCCGGACTTCTTCAGCGCGGCGAAGTAGTCGATGCCGGGCTGGATGCTGGTGAAGCCGCCGCCGTTGGCCAGGGCCGCGGCGAACACGCCGGCGAACGCGGAGCCGGACTTGGTCGGGTCGCCGTTGAGCGCGACCTTGCCCTTGTACTCCGGCTTCTTGAGGTCGGCGAACGTCTCGGGGCAGACCGCGATCTTCTTGGCGTCGCAGCCGATGGAGATGTAGCCGCCGTAGTCGTGGTACCAGGCGCCGGAGGAATCCTTCTGGTTGTCCGGGATGTCGGCCCAGGTCAGCACCTTGTACGGCGCGAACAGGCCGTCCTTCGCGCCGGACTGGGCGAACGCGCCGCCGAGGTCGAGCACGTCGGGCGCGCGGTCCTGGCCCTTGAGCGACTTGACGGCGTTGATCTCGTCCTGGCTCGAGCCGTCGGGGTTGTCGCTGTTCACCTTGATGCCGTACTTCTGGCTGAAGGTGTCGATGATCTCGCCGTAGTTCGCCCAGTCACGCGGCAGCGTGATCACGTTGAGCTGGCCCTCGGCCTTCGCCGCGGCGACCAGCGCATCGAGCCCGCCGAGGTCCTGCGCGGACGTGGCGGCGGCGGCACCGGTCTTGTTGTTCTGGGCGTCCGCGGCCTTCTTGGACGACCCGCAGCCGGCCATGGCGGTCACCACGGCCACCGATAAGACAACCGCGACGGTTCCGCGTCGCACGATGTTTCGCGTCATGCGCGACAGCGTCGGGTCGGGTGCTTGCCGCCGCTTGAACGGTGCATGTCAAACGGGTCGATAGGTGCCCAACACCCTTGACACGGTGACCATGATCACGACCCGGTCCGGGTTGATCCGCGGCGGCTTGTACCGCATCGCGTAGCGCCGCTCGGCGTCGGCGACGACGTCGGGATCTCTGGCGATCACGGCCTCGCCCTCGAGGGTGCTCCAGCGCCTGCCGTCGATCTGGCAGATCGCGATCCTGCCGTTGTGTTCGACATTTCGGACTTTTTGGGATTTGCCGGATGTGATGATGCGTGCCGTGTTTGTCGCCGGGTCATAGGTGGCGCCGACCGGGACGCTGTGCGGGGTACCGTCGCGGCGGATCGTCGTGACCGTGCACAGGTGCCGCTCCGCCCAGAACTCGCCCAGGCTCATGCCGCCGTCACCTTCCCCGCCTCGACGTGCACGTGCCGGTCGGTACGCACCGCCTCCAGCATCCGCCGGTCGTGCGTGACGAGCAGCAGCGTGCCCGGGTAGGTCTCCAGCGCCGACTCGAGCTGCTCGATCGCCGGCAGGTCGAGGTGGTTGGTCGGCTCGTCCAGGACCAGGCAGTTCACGCCCTTGCCCTGCAGCAGCGCCAGGGCCGCGCGGGTGCGCTCGCCGGGCGACAGGCTCGACGCCGGGCGCACCACGTGGTCGGCCTTCAGCCCGAACTTGGCCAGCAGGGTCCGCACGTCGGCGGGATTCTGCTCCGGTACCGCGAGCCGGAACGCGTCCAGCAGCGACTCGGTGCCCTCGAACATCCGGCGCGCCTGGTCGACCTCGCCGACCACGACACCCGGGCCCAGGTAGGCGCGGCCCTCGTCGAGCGGCAGCCGCCCGAGCAGCGCGCCGAGCAGCGTCGTCTTGCCCGACCCGTTGGCGCCGGTGATCGCGATCCGGTCGGCCCAGTCGACCTGCAGATCGACCGGGCCCAGCGTGAAGGCGCCCCGGCGTACCACCGCGCCGTGCAGGGTGGCCACGACGGCACCGGCCCGGGGCGCCGCGGCGATCTCCATCCGCAGCTGCCACTCCTTGCGCGGCTCCTCGACCATCTCGAGCCGCTCGATGAGCCGCTCGGTCTGGCGGGCCTTCGCCGCCTGCTTCTCCGTCGACTCGATCTTCTTCGACTTACCGATCTTGTCGTTGTCGGACTGCTTGCGGCGGGCGTTCTTGACGCCCTTCTCCATCCAGGCGCGCTGCATGCGGGCGCGCGCCTCGAGGTCGGCGCGCGTGTCGGCGTAGTCCTCGTAGCGCTCCCGCGCGTGCCGCCGGGCCGTGGCGCGCTCCTGCAGGTAGGCCTCGTAGCCGCCGCCGTAGAAGTTGACCTGGTGCTGGTGCAGGTCGAGCTCGAGCACGGCGGTGGTGCTGCGGGCGAGGAACTCCCGGTCGTGGCTCACCACGATGACGCTCTTGTTCTTCTGGCCGTTGACGAAGCCCTCGATCCGGTCCAGGCCGTTCAGGTCCAGGTCGTTGGTCGGTTCGTCCAGCAGGAGGATGTCGTACCGCGACAAGAGCAGGCTGGCGAGCCCGGCGCGCGCGGCCTGGCCGCCGGACAGCGCCGTCATCTCCAGGTCGAGGTCCACGGCCAGGCCCAGGTCGGCGGCGACCTCGCCGGCCCGCTCGTCCAGGTCGGCGCCGCCGAGGGCGAGCCAGCGCTCCAGGGCCGCGCTGTACTCCTCGGCGGCCGCGTCGCCTCCGGTGAGCGCCTCGGCCGCGGCGTCCAGGCGGGCCTGGGCCTCGGCCACGCCGGTGCGGCGGGCCAGGAAGGCGCGCAGCGTCTCGCCCGGGCGGCGGTCCGGCTCCTGCGGCAGGTACCCGATCGTCGCCGTCGGCGGGTTGAGCTGCACCGCGCCCTGCTCCACGGGCAGCAGGCCGGCGAGGGTGCGCAGCAGCGTCGACTTGCCGGCCCCGTTCACTCCCACCAGGCCGACCACGTCACCGGGCGCCACGACCAGATCCAGGCCGGTGAACAGTGCTTTGTCCCCGTGCCCGGCGGCGAGATCCTTGACCACCAGTGTCGCTGCCACGCGTTCGTGCCTCCGTTTTCTGTCGTACCCCCCGACTAGTGTCACCGATCGTGGAGTAGCGTGAATTCTGAAACGCTATCGGATCGAAACGGCATGCTCTCATCGGGAGAAACGCCTTGAGCACATCACCAGCGGCAACCGCGCCGGCCGCGACGGGAGACACCGCGCTGACGCACCGGCAGATCGTCACCATCCTGACCGGCCTCATGATGGCGATGTTCCTCGCCGCGCTGGACCAGACCATCGTCTCGACCGCCATGCGGACCATCGCCGACGATCTCGGCGGCTTCTCCCTGCAGGCGTGGGCCACCACGGCCTTCCTGATCACGTCGACGATCTCCACCCCGTTGTACGGCAAGCTGTCGGACATCTACGGGCGCAAGCCGTTCATCCTCTTCTCGATCGGCATCTTCATCGTCGGCTCGGTGCTCTGCGGCATGTCGGGCTCGATCTACGCGCTCGCCGCCTTCCGGGCAATCCAGGGTATCGGCGCCGGCGGCCTGTTCTCCCTCGCGTTCGCCATCATCGGCGACGTGGTGCCGCCCCGGGAGCGGGCCAAGTATCAGGGGTACTTCCTGGCCGTGTTCGGCACCTCCAGCGTCCTCGGCCCGGTCCTCGGCGGCTTCTTCGCCGGCTCCAGCCAGATCCTGGGCATCACCGGCTGGCGCTGGATCTTCTACATCAACGTGCCGATCGCCCTCGCCGCGTTCCTCGTCGTCATGCGCGTGCTGCACATCCCGCACCGCCGCCAGGACCACCGCATCGACTGGCCCGGCGCGCTCGCCCTGATCGTGACCCTGGTGCCGCTGCTCACCGTCGCCGAGCAGGGCCGCGAGTGGGGCTGGGGCTCCGGCCGCTCGCTGCTGTGTTACGGCATCGGCGCCGTCGGCCTGGTGCTGTTCCTCATCGCCGAGGCCGCGTACAAGGACGAGGCCCTGCTGCCAATGCGGCTCTTCGGCAACCGGACGTTCTCGGTCGCCTCGATCAGCAGCTTCGTCCTGGGCATGGCGATGTTCGGTGGCCTGCTGACCCTGCCGCTCTACCTGCAGATCGTCAAGGGCGCGACGCCGACCAAGGCCGGCCTCATGCTGCTGCCGCTCGTGCTGGGCATCATGACCGGCTCGATCGTCTCCGGCCAGGTCATCGCGCGCACCGGCCGCTACCGGATCTTCCCGATCGTCGGCTCGATCCTCATGTTCGCCGCCCTGGCGCTGTTCACGCGCATCGGCGCCGACACCCCGCTGTGGCGCACGATGCTCATCATGGTTGTCATGGGCCTCGGCCTGGGCGGCAACATGCAGCCGGTGATCACCGCGGTGCAGAACGCCGCCAACCCGCGCGAGATCGGCGTGGCCACCTCGGCCGTGACATTCTTCCGCTCGATGGGCGGCACGCTCGGCGCCGCCGTCTTCCTCTCGGTCCTGTTCAGCATCCTGCCCGACAAGATCAAAAACGCCTTCACCGCGGCCCAGTCCACCCAGGCCTTCCAGGCCGCGGCGCGGGCCCACCCCGACCAGCTGCAGGGCATCCGCCAGACCACGGGGTCCGGCACGTCCGGCTCCCTCAACGACACGTCGTTCCTCGAGAAGCTCGACGCCACCCTGTCCCACCCGTTCAAGGTCGGCTTCTCCGACTCGATGACCGTCGTGTTCACGGTCGCCGCCGGCATCATGGTCGTCGGCTTCCTGGTCATCCTGTTCCTGCCGGAAATCCCGCTCCGCTCGATGTCCGCCGCCCAGGCCCGCGCCGCGGAGGACGCCGCTGCCTCTGGTGGTCCCGGGTCCGCGGCCACGTCACCCTCCGCCTCCGTCGACGGCGCGCCCGCGGCTTCTCCGGCGGCTGGCGCTCACTCCGGGGCGGACGCGTCCGCGGCGTCCGTCTCGCCGAACGGCGGTGCATCGGCGAACAGTGGCGACTCGCCGTCGACGCTGACGACAACCGCGCTGGCGTCGGCCGGCGGCGCCCACGAGGCCGACGACGTCGCCCAACCGAGCGGCAACGGCCACAGCCCGGCCCACGCCGCCCAGCCCGGCGCCCACGAAGCGGACGGCGAGGCCCCGGCGACGGACACCCCACCCCGCCACTCCCGCTGACGCTCCACCACCCACGCGTCCGGGCCCGGCGCGATTCACTCCGCCGGGCCCGGACCTCCAACTTCCGCCGCCGCCCCTTCGGCGCGCACGCTCTGACCCCTGCCGCGCCCCGCCGGGCCCGGACCCGTCCAGTCCCCGGCCGCTGTCGCTTCAGCGCGCCCGGACCGGGCCGCTGGTTCGGCCGGGCCTGCAGCGTCCGGTTTCCGGCCGCTGCCGCCTCGTGCGCACGCTCCGGCCCCAGCCGCGCTCGGGTCCGGACCGTCCGGTTCCCGGCCGCTGTCGCTTCGGCGCGTACGCCGCGGTCCCCAGCCGCGCTCCGGCCCCTGCCGCGTTCGGGTCCGGACCGTCCGGTTCTCGGCCGCTGTCGCTTTGCGTGTGCGGTCCGGGCGCGCTGGTTCGGCCGGGCCTGGAGCGTTTCGGTTCCTGGCCGCTGCCGCTTCGGCGCGCACGCTGCGGTCCCCTGCCGCGTTCCGTCGGGTCTGGACCGTTCGGTTTCCGGCCGGGGCCGCTGTGTGGTGCTGGTTCCGTTGGCCGCTGCAGCGGCTATGGCGGGGCAACGCGCGCGAGAGCCTAGCCCGTGATCCGCCGCTACCGCGCCGGCTGTCCGGGATAGCCCAAACTGCCCTTCTCCCGTCCGCTTCGACCCCACCCCGCGGCCTGTTTTCTGATCACGGAGACAAAATGTACAAGGAGCAGCACGCTAGCAGCACGCTCACTCCGTGATCACGAGAACCGCCCCAACGGCGTCCACGGGCGGCCAGCCGCCCACCTAGTTTCCTAGGACGCCGGAGCGGGAGTGGCCTAGCGCGCTCGGCCTGTTACCGGTTGAGCTCGCGGCGCGCCTGCAGGTCGCCACGCCTACCGTGGTGAAAGCCGCGACACGGATGGTGAAGGACGGGCTGATTGAGCGCCGGCCGGATCTGCGGGACCGACGCATGGTTCGGCTCCGCCTGACGGAGAAGGGCTGCGCGTGCATCCGGTCGATGATCTTCTGCAGCGCGGCCGCCAGCACGTCCCGCTCTTCGTCGCTGAGCGTGGCCGCCGCATGAGCGGCGAGTCGCCGGCGGGCCTCCTCGATCGGGGTCTGGACCGCGCCGCCGGCCCTGTAGTGGAGCTTGTGGAGAGCGGTGGCCTGGTGGCCCCTCGCGGTCGGGCTCGCGGCTGCTGGTGCTGCCGCGAGCCGTCCGGGCCGCGTGTCGCTGGTGGCGTTCGGGTTGTGGAGTCGTTGTCGGGTGTCGCGTGGTGTCCCGGCTAGTTCGCGGCGCGCCAGTTCTGGCGGGTGATGAGCACCCTTGCCTCGTCGGCGAACTCCGCCTCGACGGTCACCGCGTACTGGCCGGCCTGCAGGGAGCTGCGCGACGTGAAGTCGCGGCGACCGCCGGTGAGGGCGTGCGCGATCGCTCCGAACACGCCGCCCCACAGCGCGCCGACGATGATTGTGGTGAGCAGGATGCCGAGCCAGTTCGAGTTGCTGAACAGCGTGAACAGGATGCCGACGAACAGGCCGAACCAGGCGCCGCTGGCGACGCCGGCCAGCGCGGCGCGACCTACGGTGAGCCGGCCGAGCACGTTCTCGACCAAACGTAGATCGGTTCCGATGATCGCGGTCCGCTCGACCGGGAAGCCGTTGTCGGAGAGGTAGTCGACGGCCTGCTGGGCGCCGGCGTAGTCGGCGAAGCGCGCGACGGTGACCGTGCTGCGGCCGAGCTCGACAAGCTCGTCGATGTTCGGGTCCGGTTCGGGGGAGGGCGTTGGGGGTTCTTCCAACGGAGGGGTCGTCATGCGCGCAAGGGTAGAGATGTCCGGGCTGTCCCGCCCGATACGCGGCCGTGTCGGGAGCGCGTCGCTTTCCGTGGTCGTGTGCCGACCCTCGGTGCCGCCGAGGTGAGGACTCAGGGGAGGTTCAGGGCGTTACCCGAGGTCGCTGGGGCGTTTCGGCGGGCAACCTTGCTGTCATGACCGACATCAAACGGCTCCGCCGCTCGCAAACCGACCGGACCGTCGCCGGTGTCCTCGGCGGCATCGCCGAGTACCTCGGCGTCGACCCCACCATGGTCCGCGCCCTCTTCCTGCTCTCCATCCTGCTGACCGGGGGCGTCGCCGTCCTCGCGTACCCGATGCTCTGGATCGTCATGCCCGAGGCGCCGCCGACGCCGGTGAGCCCTGCGCCCAACGATCACCTGCCCTATGGCGCATGACTGGCCGGTGACTCCGGCGTGACGATCCAGGCACGGATCGTGCCGCCGGTGTCACCGTCCGGTTTCCCTGCCCGGGAAACAACTGGCCCGGGGAGACAGCTGGCCCGGGGAGATAGCTGCCCGGGAAGCAGCTGGCCGGGAATCAGCGCGGCCAGTCGCGCAGGCGGTGGCGCAGGCCCGCGATCCGCTCCGCGTCCAGGCCGTAGAAGGCGAACCGGCCGTCGTCCAGGCGGTCGAGGTACCGCCCGGCGGCCACGACGTCGTCGTCCTCCAGCGCCGGATCCTGGCGGCGTGCCAAGTCCAGCAGCTCGGCCACCGTGTACCGGTCCAGCGCGGCCGCGACGTCGATGTAGTCGCGCACCTCGCGGCGGTTGACCAGCGCCGCGACCTTCGTGGCGATCAGGTCGTCCAGGTGCATGACGGGGCCGACGTCCATCATCACGGGGCTCTGGCTGCGGTCCAGGCGGGAGAGGGTCAGGCGTACCGTGCGATCGCCGTCACCCACGGTGAACTCCCGCTGGTCGAAGCCGGCGAACAGCTCGAGGAGGTCGTCGGCCTCCTCCTCGTGCACCGTGTACCCGGCCTCGCGCAGCGCCGTGCACACCGCGTCGGCGGCCGCGCCCGCGGCGCCGTCGGTGTCGGTGAACAGGTCGACGTCCTCGGTGGGGCGCTCGACGAGGCCGTTCATCAGCCAGGCGAAACCACCGCCGAGCACGAAGCCGTGACGCTCCGCGACGGCGAGCGCCACGCGGGCGACGTCGGTGTAGAAAGGAATCACCGGTTGCGCAGCGCGGCGTGCCGGGCCTCCCACGCGCGGCGCACGCCGTGCGGCAGGTTGAGCTCGGGCCACACCTGCACGAGGAGCCGCTTGTTGAGGAAGCGGCGCAGCTCGTCGTGGCGGATCGCCTCGCGCAGCACGTTCTCGTACATCCACAGCAGCAGGTCGTGGTTGTCGAGGTCGAACCGGCGCTGCGGGTTCCACATCAGCCGCTGCGGCAGCTCGACGACGCCGTGGACCGGCCCGCGCAGCTCGTCGAGGGTTCGCGCGACGAGGGCAGGACGGTGCGGACGGGCCAGGTAGGCCACCGGTCCGCGCGCCGACTCGTCCTGCATGGCCCGAAGTGTACCCGGGCGCCGCTTTGCCGGGGCCATCACCGTCGCGGCGTGTAGCGGAGCCGTGCGGCCTTCGTCGGGTGCGACGCTCACGGCCCGTGCGGGCGGCGTCACCCATGCGACCCCTGCGGACGGTGTGTCCGCTGGGGCCGATGAGGATCGTGCGTCGTTGACGGACCGTGGCAGGGCCGTGACACGAACGGCCGGCATCCGGTGCGCCGTCGACCTGGACCACGCGGCCTGCGAGCCTGTTAGCAGGGGGAGGTCAGCGCAAGTTCTGCCGAGGTATGACCACCTCGCGGACGAGCAGCTGCACCGCCGCGACGACCGGAATCGCGACGAGCGCGCCGACGACGCCGAGCAGCGCGACGCCGACGAGCACCGACAGGATCGCGGCCAGGTCGGTGACCTTCACCGCGCGGCGCATCACCCTCGGGTAGATCGCGTAGTTCTCGACCTGCTGATAGATGATGAAGAACACCACGCACGCGATGCCGGCCTGGATCGATGTCGCGAATCCGACGATGCTCACCACGACCGCGCCCAGCGTGGCGCCGATCTGCGGGATCAGGTCGGTGACGGCGACGAGGACGGCGAGGGCGTACGGGTACGCGACGCCGAGGACCAGCAGGAACAGGAACGACGACAGGCCCGCGACCACCGCGATCGCCAGCGCGCCGCCCAGGTAGGCGCCGACCTTGGTGAGGATCTCGTCGCCGAGCAGCCGAACGCGTTCGCGCCGCGACGCCGGCACCAGGCGGTAACCGCCCGCTTTGAGCCGGTCGAAGGCGGCCATGAAGTACAACGTCAGCACGATGACCGTCAGGATGTTGAACAGCGCCGAGAACGCGACCTGCACGCCGCCCCAGACGCCACCGAGCGCCTTGGTGGCGTTACCCGGCGTCGCGACGCTCTTGAGCTGGTCCAGCAGCCGATACTGTTCGTTGAGGCGGTTGAGCTGGTCGTTTCGCTGCAGGTTGTCGATGTACTGCGGGAGGTTCTCGATCAGCGCGTTGCTCTGCTGCACCAGCGGCGGGATGAGCGCCACGATGCCGCCGCACAGCACCAGCATCGCGCCGATACCGACCGTGGCGACCGCGAGCCCGCGCGGCATGCCCCACTTCCTCAGCCGTACCACCGCGGGATTGAGGCCGATCGCGAGGAACATCGCGATGAAGATGAGGATCAGGATCGAGCGGACGTTCTGCACCGCCAGGTAGGCGCTGTAGGCCAGCAGCAGGCCCAGGCCGGCGGTGAACCCGATGATCAGCGGCGAGCGGCGCATCGGCGGCCCGGGGCGGCCGAACCGCGGCGGCTCGACGACCACCACGTCGATGTCGACCTCGACCTCCGGCTTCACCGGTGCGGCGGGCTCAAGCGGCTCAGACGCCGTAGGTGGTGGAGAGGGTGGCGCCGGCGGGTCCTGCACCTCATCCTGCACTGTGAACTCCCTGGGAATGCAGCTCTACTTGGGGCAGGGTACCGGGTGTGCTCCACCAGGGACCGCTAGCGTATTGTCATGGCAGATCTGGTGTACCCGCCGGTCATCGCGTGCGCGCGGACCATGTTCCGGCTTCTCGGCATGAGGATCACGATCGAGGGCGAGGAGCACGTGCCGGCCGACGGGGGAGCCGTCATCGCCTGTAATCACGTTTCATATCTCGACTTCATCTTCTGTGGCCTCGGCGCCCGCCGCTCCAAGCGCCTCGTGCGGTTCATGGCCAAGGACTCGATCTTCCGCCATGGCATCGGCGGGCCGTTGATGCGCGGCATGCACCACATTCCTGTCGACCGCGACGCGGGCATGGCCTCATACAAGGCGGCGCTGTCCGCGCTCAAGGCCGGCGAGGTCGTCGGCGTGTTCCCCGAGGCCACGATCAGTCAGTCGTTCACCGTCAAGGACCTCAAGAGCGGCGCGGCCCGCCTCGCCGCGGCCACCGGCACGCCGCTGGTACCCATGGTGCTGTGGGGCACCCAGCGATTCTGGACCAAGGGCCACCCCCGCGACCTCACACAGCGTGGCGTGGCGATCACGATTCTTATCGGGGAGCCGCTGCACCCGGGGCGCCGCGACAACCAGGACGCGGTCAGCGCCGAGCTGCGCGCCCGCATGACGACCATGCTCGACCGGGCCCAGCGGGAGTACCCGCAGGCGCCGAAGGGTCCGGACGACGCGTGGTGGCTGCCGGCCCACCTGGGCGGCAGCGCACCGGCACCAGCTGTCTATGAACCGGAGACGAAGTGAGCCCAGCCGAACCCACCGACCTGCTCGTACTGCTGCGCGAGCTCGAACCCGTCGTCGAGGAGAACCTCAACCGGCACCTGGCCACGGCCAAGGAGTGGTTCCCGCACGAGTACGTGCCGTGGAGCGAGGCCCGCGACTTCGACGGGATCCTCGGCGGGGAGGCGTGGGAGCCGGGGCAGTCCAAGCTGTCCGAGGTCGCCCGGGTCTCCCTCGTCGTCAACCTGCTGACCGAGGACAACCTGCCCAGCTATCACCACGAGATCGCCAGCGTCTTCGGGCGCGACGGCGCGTGGGGGACATGGGTGCATCGGTGGACAGCCGAGGAGGGCCGGCACGGCATCGCGATCCGTGACTATCTGCTTGCGACGCGTGCCGTCGACCCGGTCGAGCTCGAGCGGGCGCGCATGGCCCACATGGAGGGCGGCTTCCGCAACTCCTACGACGGGCTGATCGAGTCCGTCGCCTACGTGTCGTTCCAGGAGCTCGCGACCCGCGTCTCGCACCGCAACACCGGCACCATGTCCGGCGACCCGGTGTGCGAGCAGCTGCTGGCCCGCGTCGCCGCCGACGAGAACCTGCACATGGTCTTCTACCGCAACCTGCTCGGCGCCGCGTTCGACCTCGCTCCCAACACCACGATGCGCGCCCTGACCAGGGTGGCCTCCACGTTCCAGATGCCCGGCCACACCATCGAGAACTTCGGCCGCAAGTCGGTGCAGATCGCCAAGGCCGGCATCTACGACCTGCGACTGCATCATGACGATGTGCTGACCCCGGTGCTGCGCCAGGTCCGCGCGTTCGACCGGACGCTGTCCGGCGACGGCGAGGCGGCGCGTGAGGAACTCGCCACCTTCATGACCGACCTCGACGCGCAGGCGTCACGCTTCGTCGAGCGCCGCGACGCGCAGCGTGCGCGGGCGGCGGTCTGACGGCGTCCGCCTTCCGCACCCTTTCCGGGCGCCCGCGTGCTGCGGGCGCCCGGCCTTTTTTGGCAGCTGTACCGCATGAGCGACCCTCCGGTCGCTCGGCCGCACGGCTCCGCCGGGCGTTTGTGTGATGCTCCGGTCACTCGGTGCGGGTATAGGCAGGACCTTCGATCGTTCAGGGCGGCGGTTGCCTTCCGTGAGCGTTGCAGTAGGCTGCGACGACCGTTCCGTGCCCGTCACTGCCCGTCTGACCGATTTCACCGTGTCCGGCGGCGCCGTGCGGGCTGCGGAATTTCACTCCCCGTATCGGAAGGCAGCATCGCCATGGCCAGACGCGTGATACATGAGCTGATCGACGACCTCGACGGCGGGCTCGCCGACGAGAGCCTCAGCTTCGGCCTCGACGGCGTGCAGTACACCATCGATCTGTCCGCGAAAAACGCGGCCGAGTTGCGGGACGTGCTCGCGCCCTTCGTCGCGGCCGCCACGAAGCTCGGCCGGACGGCCGCTCAAGCGCCACCGGCGCGCGGCGGCCGCGGCCGCCCGGTCCTGTCCGCCCGCGCCGAGCGGGAACAGAACCGGGCGATCCGCGAATGGGCGCAGAGCAAGGGACTGGAGGTCTCCGACCGCGGCCGGATCCGCGCCGACATCGTCGAACGGTTCCACGCCGAAGCGGGAAGCTGAACAGGGGGCGCCCAGATGCGGGCGCCCCCTTCGTCTGGGCATCATCCAATGGGAGCCGACCGGCCGCGCCGACGGTGACTGAACGGTCACGCCGCCAGGGCGGCGCCGTTGCGCAGGAGCAGGATCGCCTCCGCCGCCGGCAGCGGGCGTGAGAAGTAGTAGCCCTGCCCCAGGTCGGCGCCCATGCGGCGCAGGGCGAGGAATTGTGCGTACTGCTCGATGCCCTCCGCGACCGTGCTCATCCCGAGGCTTTGGCCGAGCTGCACGATCGTGCGGGCCAGGGCCGCGTCCGGTGCCGCACCGCTGAGGCGTTCGACGAAGGAGCGGTCGATCTTCAGTTTGTCGACGGGGAAGCGGCGGGGGTAGGCCACCTCGCCATCGTGCCCCCCGATCTTCCAGTGTCGCGTGACCGCCTGATCGGGTCCGGGGGAGCCGAGCTGAGCGGCGCTCCGGGCGGGCACCCGACCCGCACCCGACCTGCACACCGCGCGACGCCGTCGCCTCGGCACGCGAAAAATCGTGAAATGTCCGATATGTCGGGTGCGGCAGCGCCCGACATATCGCCGGCACGTACCGGCCGGGAAAGACCAGTGCGGGTCAGGCCGAGTCGAGTGGATCGGCGAAGAGCGGCTCGAAGGCCAGCTCCGCGGCGCCGAGCAGTGCCGCGTCCTGGCCCAGCTGCGGGGTGCGCAGGCGGACGTGCTCGCGGCAGGCCGGCAGCCCGTTGCGGTTGAGGCGGCTGCGCACCTGGGCGGCGGAGGCGAGGTACACCTCCCGGAGCGTGCCGCCGAAGATCACCATCTCCGGGTTGAAGATGTTGACCAGGTTGGCCACGCCGAAGCCGAGCCAGTCGCCGACCTGGCGCATCGCCGCCTGCGCGGTGTTGTCGCCCCGGGACGCGGCGTCGACCACGGCCAGGATGCCGTCGCGGCCGGCGGTCGGGTTGCGCCCGGCGGCGGACAGCAGCGCGTGCTCGCCGATCTCGGTCTCCCAGCAGCCGCGGGAGCCGCAGCTGCACGGCTTGCCGTTGGGGTTGACGACCATGTGGCCGACCTCGCCGCCGTATCCGCCGTGGCCGGTGACCGGGCGGCCCGCGGCGATGATGCCGCCCCCGACGCCGGCGTCGCCGTAGAGGTAGACGAGGTTGTCGCAGCCGGCGGCGGCGCCGCGGGTGTGCTCGGCGAGGGCGGCGAGGTCGGCGTTGTTGCGCACGGCCACGGGCCGGCCGTCGCCGATGAGGTCACGCAGGGCCTCGCCGAGGGGCTGGTCGGCCCAGCCGAGCTGGGGGCCGAGCCGGACGAACCCGTCCTCGCGGCGCACCATGGCCGAGACCGCGGCGCCACTGCCGATGAGCCGGGCGCCGGCGGGGACGGTGACCTGCATCTTGCGCACGAAGTCGGCGATCGGCGCGACGACGGTGGCGGCGTCGTGCTCGCCGCGCGGGCGGGCGGCCTCGAACCGGTCGAGCAGCACCCCGCCGAGCCCGACCCGGGCGGCGACGATCCGGTCGACCTCGACGGCGAAGGCGTAGACGGAGACCTTCTCCGATTCGGGCCGCACCACCAGGGAGGGGCGTCCGGCCCGGCCCCGCTGCTCGCGTGGTACCCCCTCGCTGACCAGGCCGGCGGCGGCCAGGTCGGCGGTCAGCGCGCCGATGGTGCTGCGGTTGAGTCCCAGGCTCGCCGTGAGGTCGGCGCGGGACATGGCGCCGTGGAGGTGCACGGAACGCAGGAGCGCTCCGAGGTTGCTCCGGCGGATCTCCTCCTGGCTGGGGCCAACGCGCATGCTCGGCTTTCTTGTGGGGGTGCGGAAATGAGCCTAGTCGTTCAGCGTCATCGCAGGCCCGCCGCGGCCGCGCGGCGCCGGGTCACCGCGTCGATACCGGCGGCGAGCAGGAGCACGACGCCGGTGACGACGTACTTCGTGCCGGGGCTGTAGTCCATCAGGCCCATGCCGTTCTCGATGACGGCCACCACCGCACCGCCGAGGACCGCGTTGAGCACCCGGCCCTTGCCCCCGAAGAGGCTGGTGCCGCCGATGACGGCCGCGCCGACCGCGTACAGCAGCACGTTGCTGCCGCCGGTGTTCGGGTTGACCGAGGCGTCCCGCGACGCGGCCACGATGCCGCCGACGGCCGCCATGGTGGAGCAGATGACGAACACGGAGATGCGGATCGCGTCGACGTGGATGCCGGCGCGGCGGGCGGCCTCGCGGTTGCCGCCGACGGCGTAGATGTGCCGGCCGAACGCGGTGCGGTTGAGCATGAACGTGCACAGCGCGAGCAGGACGCCGACGATGAGCACGATCATCGGCACGCCCCGCTGGGAGATCGTGTCGCTCTTGGAACGCTCCAGGTTGAGCGTCCACACCGCGCCGCCGAGCAGCACCGCGACGGTGACGACGCGGATCGCGATGACCGACGGCGGCTCGGCCGACAGCCCGTGGCGCACCCGGCTGTAGCGCTTCCACAGGTGCAGGGCGAGCATCCCGGCGACGGTGACGCCGTAGAGCACCCAGCCCTGCTCCGGGGTGAACCGCCCGTCGAAGTTGATCTTCTTGATGGTCGGGTCGTCGACGGCGACGATCGTGCCGCCCTTTATCAGCAGCAGCACCGCGCCCTGGAAGGCCAGGAACGCGGCGAGCGTGACGACGAACGACGGTATGCCGAGCTTGGCCACGAGCAGGCCGATGAGCAGCCCGATCGAGGCGCCGGTGAGGATGGCGCCCAGCACCGCCGCATACCACGGCAGGCCGAAGTTCGTCAGCAGTACCGCGAGGACGGACGCGCAGACCCCGCTGGCGAACCCGGCGGACAGGTCGATCTCGCCGAGCAGGAGCACGAACACGAGCCCCATCGCGATGACCGTGACGGCCGCGCCCTGGTTGAGCAGGTTCGCCAGGTTGCCCGCGGTGACGAACCGCGGCCGGGCGACGGAGAACACGATGGTCAGCGTGAGCAGCCCCAGCACGGCCGGCAGCGCGCCCATGTCGCCGCCGCGCACCCGGGCCACGTAGCCGCGGGTGTACGCCGCGAAGCCGTCGCGGGACCGCTCGCCGGTGCGCTCCTGCGCCTGCAGAGTCGGCGCGGTCATACCGTGGCTCCGTTCTGGCGCAGCCCGAGCTCACCGCTGCGGCCGGTCGTGATGAGCTCGACGACCTGTGAGTGGGTTACGTCGGTGGCGCGGACCTCGGCGGCCATCTGCCCGAGGTACAGCGCGGCGATGCGGTCGGCGACGGCGAACACGTCGTTCATGTTGTGCGAGATGAGGACGACGGCCAGCCCGTTGTCGGCCAGGCGGCGCACCAGCTCCAGGACCTGGGCGGTCTGCGCGACGCCGAGGGCGGCGTTGGGCTCGTCGAGGATGACGATGCGGTTGTTCCACAGCACGGCCTTGGCGATGGCGACCGTCTGCCGCTGGCCGCCGGACAGGCTCGAGACCGGCTGGCGGACCGACGCGACCGTGCGCACCGACAGGCTCGCCAGGGTCTCGGCGGCCCGCTGTTCCATGGTGATGTCGTCGAGGACCAGTCCGCGGCGGATCTCCCGGCCGAGGAACATGTTCTGCACGATGTCGAGGTTGTCGCACAGCGCCAGGTCCTGGTACACGATCTCGACCCCGAGCGCGGCGGCGTCGCGCGGGCCGTGCACGGACACCGGCCGGCCGTCGAACAGGTACTCCCCGGAGTCGATCGAGTAGATCCCGCCGATGCACTTGACCAGGGTGGACTTGCCGGCCCCGTTGTCGCCGACCAGGGCGGTGACCTGCCCGGCCTGGACCGAGAAGTTCACGTCGCGCAGCACCTGGACGGGGCCGAAGCTCTTGCTGAGCCCGCGGATCTCCAGCAGGGGTGTATCGGTCACGATGCTCCTTCGGGCCGGCCCGCAGTGGCGGGCGCGGCGTCGCCCCGGCGATCGCGACCGGCTCCGGTGCCGCCGTGTCCGCCGGGCTGGCAGATCCCCAGGTGTGAGACCCGGTACCTTACTTGATACCTGCTGCGGAACACTTCGCGGCGAAGTCGGCGGTACACACCTCGCTCGCCGCGATGTACCCGTCGTTGACGACGTCCTTGACGTTGTCCCTGGTGATCGCCTTCGGATCGAGCAGGATCGCGTCCACGTCCCGCTTGCCCAGCGGGTCGTAGACCTTGCTGTCCGTGACGCCCGTCTCACCTTTGGCCAGGCCGATGGCCAGCTGCGCGGCCGCGGCGGCCTCGCGACGCACGTCCTTGTAGACCGTCATGCACTGGTCGCCGTTGAGGATGTTCTGCAGGCCCTGCGCGGTCGCGTCCTGCCCGGTGACCGGGATGCGCCCGTTGAGCCCCTGCTTCTTGAGCACGTTGATGGCCGCGTTGGCCAGCCCGTCGTTGGCGGCGATCACCCCGCCGATGTTCGGCTGGGCGGTCATCATCTGCTCGAACGTCGTCCCGGCCCGGGTGTTGTCCCACTCCTCGATCCACTGGTCCGGACCCTTGACGTACTCGCCGGAGGAGAACTTGGGGCCCAGCACGGCGTCGTAGCCGTTCTTGAACAGCGTCGAGTTGTTGTCGGTCTGCGAGCCGTTGAGCTCGGCTACGACCGGCCGGCTGATCTTCGCGTCGGCGAGGCAGCGGACCAGGCCCTGACCCTGGAGCGTGCCGACGGCGGTGTTGTCGAACGACACGTAGTAGCGGGCCGAGCCGCCGAGCGTGAGCCGGTCGTAGTCGATGGTGGCCACGCCGGCGTTGCGGGCCTTGTCCAGCACCGCCTTGCCGGTGCCGGAGTCCAGGTTGACGATCATGAGCACGTCCACACCCTGGGTGATCATCTGCTCGGCGAGCGTGGTGAACGCGCTCTTGTCGTTCTGCGCGTTCTGGATCTCGTAGTCGACCCCGGCGGCCTTGAACGCGGCGGCCAGATACTTGCGGTCCGCGGTCTCCCAGCGCGCCGAGGACTTGCTGTCGGGCAGGATGACCCCGATGCGCGGCCTGCCGCCGCGCGCGCCGGTGCCGGACACGTTCTCGGTGCAGGCGGCGAGCCCGCTCGCGGCCAGCACGCTCACCGCCAGCAGGGAGAGGATCCCTCTGCGCATCGCACGGGTCCTTTCGGTGTCGATCGGGGTTCGACGGTGATGTGTCGGGCAACGTATTGCGTGCCGCCCGCGCGCACAAGGGAACTATCGCCGGTGGACGGTTGCCGCCCGTAACGATTCCGCAAAGTGCCGGCAATCACGCCAGCTCACGTCGCATGACAGACCGAACTATTGTGGACGCTCAGCGAGATTCGATGCGTACGGGGGCGCGCATGGGGCACCACGCCGAGCAGACCGCGGTCATCGTCGCCGTGCCGGAGGCCGAGCCGGTCGTCGGCCGGTATCGCGCCGCCTACGACCAGGCCGCGGGCTGGGGCGTCGGTGCGCACGTGACGGTCCTGTTCCCGTTCGTGCCGCCCGACGCGCTCGACGCCACCGCGCTGGCGGACCTGGCCGCCGCCGTTGCCTCGGTGCCGCGGTTCACCGCCGAGCTGACCGCCGCCCGCTGGTTCGACGACCGGGTGCTGTGGCTGGCCCCGGAGCCCGGCGACCGGTTCCGCGCGCTCACCGCCGCCGTCTGGGCGCGGTTTCCGGCATGCCCGCCGTACGAGGGGCGCCACGCCGAGGTGATCCCGCACCTGACGGTCGGCGACAGCGCCCCCGTCGAACGGCTGCGCGCCGCACAGGCCGCGATCGAGCCGCTGCTGCCGGTGCGGTTCGCCGTCACCACGGCCCGGCTGATCCGCGGCCGCGCGGCGCCGGACTCCTGGACGACGGTCGCCGAACTGCCGCTGGGCGCGCCACGGCCGGCACTCTGAGCTGCTCAACCGGCACGAGCCGTAACATCTACCCGGTGGCCGCGACGTTGCGGACAAGCCCGGCAAGACGCGCCGTCGCCGGGCTCCTCGCGGCGGCGTGCCTCGCCCCGACCGCCGGTTGCGGCGGCTCCGCAGGCGCCCCGGTCGGCCTGGACGACCTGCGGCTCGTGCACGTGTCCTATGTGGACTTCGACGGCGCCACCCGCCCCGGGCGGCTCGTCGTGCACCGCGCGATCGCCGAGGCGACCCTGCGGGTGTTCCAGCGGCTGCGCCAGGCGCGCTTCCCGATCCGCGGCATGAATCTCATCGAGCAGTACGGCGGCAGCGACGACGCCTCCATGGCGGCGGACAACACGTCGGCGTTCAACTGCCGCAACGTGCCCGGCACCAGCCACTGGTCCAACCACGCCTTCGGCCGGGCGATCGACGTGAACGCCGTGGAGAACCCCTACCTTGCGGCCGGGCGCGGGTGATGCCGCCGGCGGGGAAGTCCTATCTGGACAGACGCGACGTGCGGCCCGGCATGATCGTCGCCGGCGACGCCACCGTGCGCGCGTTCGCGGCCGAGGGCTTCGCCTGGGGCGGCGGCTGGAAGTCCGGCACGGACTACCAGCATTTCGAGAAACCGGTGTAGATCCCGTTTCACCGTTCGGATGAGCCGCAACCGGATCATCGACCCCATACTGTGCGCATGCCACGTGTGGGTCTGTTCCGGCTCATCGTCGCGGGGATGCTGGCGCTCATCGTCGGTGGTATCGCGACGACCGCGTACGCGCTGCGCAACGCCGGCTCCAAGCAGACCGCTCCCCGCGCCGGCGTCAAGGCGACCCGGGCCGTGGCGGCCCCGGCGTCCGCGTCGCCGTCGCCGCCGTTCGCCGGCTGGTCCGACCCGGCGCTGGTCGGCAAGCCGTACGGCACGAAGGTGCAGGGCCTGCTGACGTTCCGTGGCAACCCGACCCGCACGTACTACGGGCAGGGCCCGGTGCCCCGCACGACCCCGGTGCACAAGTGGCAGTTTCCGCAGTCGGGCGGGATGTGCTCGATGTCGACGGACAAGGGCAAGACCACCGAGTGGTGCGGCAACGGCTGGACCGGCCAGCCGGCCGTGTTCGAGCGCGACGGGCGCACATGGGTCGTGTTCGGCGCGTACGACCGCAGCATCCACTTCCTCGACGCGGCGACCGGCGAGCGCATCATGCCGGACTTCAAGACCGGCGACATCATCAAGGGCAGCGTCACGGTCGACCCGGACGGCTTCCCGCTGCTGTACTCCGGGTCACGCGACAACTACTACCGCGTCATCGCGCTGGACCGGGGCACGCCGACCGAGCTGTGGAAGCTCTCCGCGGACGCGGTCAAGCCGACGCTGTGGAACGACGACTGGGACGGCGCGGGCCTCATCATCGACGACTACCTGCTCGAGGGCGGGGAGAACAGCCAGTTCCACATCGTGAAGCTCAACCGCGGGTACGGCCCGGACGGCAAGGTGACCGTCAACCCGCAGCTGGTGTTCCACACGCCCGGCTGGGACGATCAGCTGCTCAAAGACTTCGGCGACACCAACGTGTCGATCGAGAACTCGGTCGCCGTCTACAAGGACACCGTGTACTTCGCCAACTCCGGCGGCCTGGTGCAGGGCTGGGACCTCTCCGGCCTCAAGCAGGGCCGGATGCCGACGAGGACGTTCCGGTTCTGGACCGGCGACGACACCGACGCGTCCGTGGTCGTGGACTCCGACGGGTTCCTGTACGTCGGGTCGGAGTTCGAGAAGGGCAACGCCCGCTCCCGGGAGGTAGGGCAGATGCTCAAGCTCGACCCGTCCAAGCCCGACAACCCGGTGGTGTGGTCGGTGAAGGACCAGGGCTCCAAGCCGGCCGGGATCTGGGGGACGCCGGCGCTGTTCAAGGACATCGTCGTCTACGACACCACGGGCGGCGACGTGCTGGGCATCGACCGGGCCACGGGGGAGGTGCGGTGGCGCTTCCACGTGCCGGGCGGGGAGACGTGGCAGTCCCCGGTGATCGTCGACGACACGCTGTTCATCGGCGACTGCGCGGGCACGATGCACGCTTACGACGTGGCGAACACCCACGCCGACCCGCGCCCGCTGTGGGAGCTGAAGATCGGCGGGTGCATCGAGTCGACGCCGGCCGTCTGGAAGGGCGCGATGTACTTCGGCACCCGCGCCGGCGCGGTCCACGCACTGTCAACGTCCTGACCGGACGCTTATCCTAGCATCCTAGGACGCCATTGGTGGCGTGAGCGCTTCCAAAGTGCGGGATTTCCATCCTCGCGGAGTACACGCGCTGCTCCTTGTACATGTCGACCTGGTGTTCGGCCGGCGGTTGCCGCACGATCGCGGAATCGTTGTGCCGGCCGGTGATCGCATTGACGGAACCCTGACGGCCAAGGCGCGCGGGACTCCGGGATGATTGTGCGCATGACGCTGGAGCGCAAGCCCGCCGAGCGGCTCGGCGACTTCCTCACCGCCTGGGTGGAGCGCCTGCCCCCGCGCCTGCGCCGCGTCCTGCCGCGCGAGCTGGTCGGCTTCGCCATGCTCGGCGCCTTCACGTTCTGCATCGATCTCACGGTGCTGGCGATGCTGCGACACTGGACGCACCTGCCGATGCCGGCCGCGGTGTCGATCGCGTATGTGGGCGCGTTCGGCCTCAACTTCGTGCTCAACCGCACCGTCAACTTCCGCTCACACGCGCCGGTCGGCGGCCAGATCGTGCGGTACGCGGTCGTGATACTCGGCGACTACCTCATCACGGTCACGGTGACGACCGGCCTGTCGACCCTGGGCCTGGACTTCCGCGCCGCCCGGATCCTGGCGTCGTTCATCGTGGCGGTGTTCACATACTCGGCGTCGCGCTGGTGGGTCTTCCGTGACCGCTCGACCCCTACCGCGCTCACCGACCCCGCCCCGGCCATGCTGGGTGCCGCCGACGCCGAAGACCGCGACGCGGTAGGCGACACCGTCGCTTAGCTCGTGGTGTGGTGTCAACGGTCCGGCCTGTCGCACGGCGCGACCTGCGCTCGCGCAGGTCGCGCCGTGCCTCCTCGGCCGTCGCCGCTGGTCCGGACCTTCGACGTCTTTTCCTAGCATCCTAGGACGCCCTACAGGACGTGGCTTCGCCACGTCTGAAAAGCACAATCCAGCCGCTGCGCGGCGAACTTTCGTTTTTTCGGCGCGGTGCGCGGGCTACCTCGCGCTCGGAGCCGGGGATGGGGTCCGGGGCGTCGTGATCTGGTTCTGGCGGGCCACGACGGCGTCGAGGTACCAGCCGGCGCGCTCGTCGGTGCGGAACGTCAGCACGGCGACGGTCTGGGCCTTGTGGTCGAAGCCGATGTCGACGCGGCCAGCGCTGGCGAAGAGGTGGCGCTGGCCGGCGAGCAGCTCGGGTGAGCGGGCCCGCGCCCACGCGGCCGCGAGCTGGTCGGGGTCGCGGGTCTCGTGGCCGGTGGGGGCGGCGGTGGCCTGGGCGCCGGCGATGCGGGTGCCGTGGGCGCAGTGCAGCTGCTCGGCTGGGTCGAAGCGGGCGGCGTCGCGGTGGCCGGTCCAGTTGACGTAGGTGACGAGCGCCGCGGCGGCGAGGCTGATGCCGAGGAGGCGGAGGGTGGTGCGGCGCACCTACTCAGCGTGCTCTTTTCGCCACCAGTCGGCGCCGGTTTCGGGCAAGGTGTCGATGGGGTCGTAGTAGGGGTAGGTGCGGTCGAGCTGGGTGGCGTCGTCTTCGATGCTGGTGCGGTAGTTCTTGGTCCAGTAGCTGATGCCGCGTTCGCGGTCGTATTCGGTGACCATGTGGACCCAGCGTTTGCCGACGTAGGGGACGTCGCAGACGATGCGGGGGGTGGCGTATCCGGGTAGGTAGCCCATGATGTCGTGCTGGAGTTGCTGTGCCTGCCAGACGGCGACGCGCCAGTGTTCGGCGTTGGGGATCATGTCGCACATGTAGAAGTAGTAGGGCAGGATGCCGGCCTCGCCTTGGAGGGCGAAGCAGAGGTCGAGCAGGTCTGTGGTGGTGGCGTTGACGCCGCGCATGAGGACGCCCTGGTTGCGTACGTCGCGGACGCCGACCTCGAGGGCGGTGTGGGCGGCCTTGGCGACGAGCGGGGTGAGGGACTGGGCGTGGTTGACGTGGGTGTGGATGGCGAGGTTGACGCCGCGGCGGGCGGCGGTGCGGGCGACGCGTTCGAGGCCTTCGACGACGGTGGGTTGCAGCCAGTGCTGGGGGAGGCCCATGAGGGCTTTGGTGGCGAGGCGGATGTCGCGGATGGTGTCGATGGCGAGCAGCTGCATGAGGAAGGACTCGAGCTGGTGCCAGGGGAGGTTGGCGACGTCTCCGCCGGAGACGACGACGTCTCGGACGCCGGGGTGGGTGCGGAGGTAGTCGAGGATGGCGGTGTGGCGATCGGCGGGTTTGGTGAGGAGTTTGAGTTTGGTGACGGTGGGGGTGTTGTTGCCGACGAGGTCCATGCGGGTGCAGTGGCCGCAGTACTGGGGGCAGGTGGAGAGGAGTTCGGCGAGGACTTTGGTGGGGTAGCGGTGGGTGAGGCCTTCGGCGACCCACATGTCGTGTTCGTGGAGTGAGTCGCGGGTGGCGTAGGGGTGGGAGGGCCAGTCGGTGAGGCGGTCGCTGGCGATGGGGAGCATGTAGCGGCGGATGGGGTCGTTGCGGAGGGTGTCGTCGGTGGGGGTGGTGGTGGGCACCATGGTGTTGATCATCTGTGGGGGGATGAGCATGGACATGGTGGCGTGGTTGGCCTGGTCGGCGGCGAGGTCGTCGTAGAAGGTGTCGGTGATGTGGTCGCCGAGCACGGTGCGGAGCTGGTTGATGTTCTTGACGCAGTGGGCGCGTTGCCATTGGGCGGATTCCCACTGTTCGCGGGTGACGTTCGTCCAGGCGGGGAAGCGTCGCCAGTCGGGTTCTTCGAGCGCGTGGCGCTGGTAGGCATATGGCTGCATGGTCCCGCTCCCTTATTTCTTCCGTCTATTCGGCAGATTAGCGGGAGATCTTCCGTTGAGCGACCCCTGTGACGGAAGTTTTGCCGCCGGTAGGGTGACTGGGCGGGATCCGCGCGCCGTGCTTGAAAGATATCCTGTACTCAGGCTAGTGTGCCGGAAAATCTTCGGTACATGTCGGGTGGTGCGGGAAATGAGTTCGCCGATCGGGTTGCATCGGGTGATTGAGCCGGCCGGGGTGCTGCCGCAGGCCGCGCTGCGCCTCGACGCGTCGCCGCGGATCGCCGACGACGAGGTCCGCGTCGGCGTGGAACGGCTCAACCTCGACGCGGCCAGCTACCGGCAGCTGGCCGTCGAGCACGGCGGCGACGGCGACCGCATCCGCGCGGCGGTGCTGGGCATCATCGACTCCCGCGGCAAGATGCACAATCCGGTCACCGGCTCCGGCGGGATGCTGATCGGCACCGTCGAGGAGGCGGGGCCCGCGTCGCCGCTCGGGCTGCGCCCCGGCGACCGGGTCGCGACCCTCGTGTCGCTCACCCTCACCCCGCTGGCCGTCACCGACGGGCTGCGCCGCTGGGACGGCCTCGGCGAGCAGGTGCCGTGCGACGGCCATGCGATCCTGTTCGCCCGGTCGATCGCCGCGGTGCTGCCCGCCGATCTCGACCCGCAGCTGGCTCTGGCCGTGCTCGACGTGTGCGGCGCCCCGGCGCTGGTGGCCCGCAGCCTGCGTGGGATGCTCGCCGGCCGCGGCGGGCCGGTCCGGGTCGTGGTCCTGGGCGCGGCCGGCAAGAGCGGCAGTCTCGCCCTGGCCGCGGCCCGCGCCGCCGGCGGCGACCGGGTGGTGAGTGTCGGCGTGGTCCGCGACGACGCCGAGCGTGACCTGCTGGCCGGGACGGGGCTGGCGGGGTCGGTCGTGGTCGCCGACGCCCGCGACGCCGTCGGTCTGGCCGCCGCCCTCGAGCGCTGCGGCGGGCCGGGCGACCTGACCGTCGTGTGTGTGGACGTCCCCGGGTGTGAGCACGCGGCGATCCTGGCCACCGCGTCGGGTGGCACGGTCATCTTCTTCTCCATGGCGACGTCGTTCCCGGCCGCGGCGCTGGGCGCGGAGGGCCTCGCCGCGGATGTGACGATGCTCATCGGCAACGGCTACGTGCCCGGTCACGCCGAGCACGCGCTGGGTCTGTTGCGATCCGACAGTGCGGTGCGCCACCTGTTCGAGGCGCGGTTGCGGCCGCGGTTGGCAGACTGGGCGGCATGAAGACGCTCTACCGCGGTGGCCTCGTCCACACCCCGGCCGATCCTTCCGCCACCGCGCTGCTCGCCGACGGCGGCCGCATCGCCTGGCTCGGACCCGACGCGGACGCGCCCGGCGGCGCGGACCGGGTCGTGGACCTCGATGGTGCCCTGGTCACCCCGGCGTTCGTCGACGCGCACGTGCACACCACCGCGACCGGGCTCACGCTGCAGGGTCTCGACCTCAGCGGCGTCGCGTCCGCGACGGAGGTCCTCGATGCGGTCGCGGTGCACGCGGCGGCGCTGCCCGGGGACGCCGTCGTCATCGGCCATGGCTGGGACGAGTCCGGGTGGGCCGACCAGCGCACCCCGACCGCGGCGCAGCTGGACCGGGCCGGTGGCGGCCGCCGCGTCTATCTTTCCCGCACGTGCGTGCACGCGGCGCTGGTGTCCACGGCGCTGCTGAGCGACGAGGCGAAGGCCGCGCCGGGCTACGACGACGGCGGGTGGCTGCGCCGCGACGCCCACCATGTGGTGCGGGAGGCGGCCTACGCGTCGATCACGGCGGCGCAGGTCGGTGCCGCGCAGCGGGCGGCGTTGCGTCATGCGGCGGCGCTGGGCATCGCCGCGGTGCACGAGTGCGGCGGGCCCGGCACGTCCGGGGAGGACGACTTCACCGCCGCGCTGGGGCACGGGCCGCGGTTCCCGCAGGTGTTCGGGCTGTGGGGGGAGGCCGGTGCGGCGGCGAAGGCGCGTGAGCTGGGTGCGATCGGCGCCGCCGGCGACCTGTACGCGGACGGGGCTCTCGGGGCCCGCACCGCCCACCTGCGTGCGGACTACCGCGACGAGCCGGGCTCCTGCGGCCACGGCTATCTCACGGCCGAGCAGGTCACCGACCATCTTGCGGGTTGTGCCGCGCACGGGGTGCAGGGCGGCTTCCACGCCATCGGCGATCGGGCGCTCGACACGGTCCTGGCCGGGTTCGCCGGCGCCGCGGCGAGGGTTGGCGTGGAACGGATCCGGGCCGGGCGGCATCGTATCGAGCACGCCGAGTTGCTGGACAAGGCGGCGATCGCCCGGTTTGTCGAGTACGGCATCGTCGCGTCGGTCCAGCCGGCGTTCGACCGGCTGTGGGGCGGCGAGCACGGCATGTACGCGCAGCGGCTCGGCGGGCAGCGGGCCCTGGCGGCGAACCCGATCGGTTCGATGGCCGGTGTCGGGGTGCTGCTGGCGTTCGGGTCGGACAGCCCGGTGACGCCGCTGGACCCGTGGGGCAGTTGCCGGGCGGCGATGCGCCACCACAACCCGGTGCAGCGCATCGGCGGCAAGGCCGCGTTCGCGGCGCACACCCGCGGCGGGTGGCGGGCCGCCGGGGTCGACGACGAGGGTGTGCTCAACCCGGGCGGGACGGCCACGTTCACGGTCTGGGACACCAGCGACGACCTCGGCGCCGTGCTCGGCGGCGAGGTCACCCCGGCCGCGCGCACCACCGTGCTGCGCGGCCTGGAGATCCACACGGTATGAACGGGAGGCGGCGGTGAGCGGGAAACTCGGGCTGGACGAGCGGACGGTGGCCCGCGCCCGGCGGCTGGCCGCGGCCGCGGGCGCGCCGGTCGTGGAACTGGCCAGGACGCACACCACCGTCGCCGTGGAGCGTGCGACGCTGCGCCTGGCCGGGATCACCGGTGCTGACCCGGACGGTATTCCGTGGGTGAACCGGCTCGTCGACGCGGTCGCGGCCGACATCGGTCTCGGGCACGGGGTGCTGCTGCCGGTGTATGAGGCGTTGATCCGCGACGGGCATGCTGATCTGACCCTGCTGGCGCAGAAGGCCGCGGCGGGGAGCGTGCATTTCGAGGTACCGAATCCGGGAAAGAGCGGGCGGGCCCGGCGGGCGGCGACGGCGGCCGTGGGACGCGGTGTCGCCCGTATCGACCGCCGCAGGCGGGAGCGGGAACGGCTGATCGCCCGCCACGGTGACCCGGCCCGCCGGCCGTGGATCTATCTCATCGTCGCCACCGGGGACATCTACGAGGACATCCCGCAGGCGCAGGCGGCGGCGCGGGCCGGTGCCGACGTCATCGCCGTGATCCGGTCGACCGGCCAGTCGCTGCTGGATTACGTGCCGGAGGGGGCGACCCGGGAGGGGTTCGCCGGCACGTACGCCACGCAGGAGAACTTCCGGCTGATGCGGGCGGCGCTGGACGCCACGTCGAAGGAGGTCGGCCGGTACGTGCGGCTGACGAACTACGCCTCCGGGCTGTGCATGCCGGAGATCGCGGCGCTGGCCGGCCTGGAGCGGCTGGACATGATGTTGAACGATTCGATGTACGGGATTCTGTTCCGCGACATCAACCCGGTCCGTACGTTCGTCGACCAGCGGTTCTCGCGGCAGATCCACGCCCGGGCCGGGATCATCATCAACACCGGTGAGGACAACTATCTCACCACCGCCGACGCTGTGGAGGCCGCGCACACGGTCACGGTGTCGCAGCTGCTCAACGAGTACTTCGCGCAGGAGGCCGGGCTGCGGACGTGGCAGCTGGGCCTCGGCCACGCGTTCGAGATCGATCCGGACCTGCCGGAGTCGTTCCGGCTGGAGCTCGCGCATGCGCTGCTGGCGCGGGAGTTGTTCCCGGGTGCGCCGCTGAAGTGGATGCCGCCGACGCGGCACATGACCGGCGACGTGTTCCGCGGCAACCTGCTGGACGGGTTCTTCAACCTCGCCGGGATGCTGACCGGGCAGGGCATCCTGCTGGTCGGGATGATGACTGAGGCGGTTGTCACGCCGTGGCTGTCCGACCGTGACATCGCCCTGCAGAACGTGCATTACGTGCTGCGGGCCGCGGGCAATCTGCATGAGGACTTCACGCCGGGTCCGTTCATCAAGGACCGGGCGGCGGTCGTACTGCGGGAGGCGGTCGAGCTGCTGGAGCGGATCGTCGACGAGGGGCTGCTGGCCGCGATCGCCGACGGCACGTTCGGGATCATGCGCCGGCCCGCCGATCGGGGCAAGGGTCTGGACGGGGTCGCGAAACGTGAGCCCGGTTACTGGAATCCGGCCGAGGTGCTGCTCACCGAGGCGCCGGCGGCGCGGGAGGAGGGCACCCGGTGAAGGATGTCGTGCGGCCGTACGGGGACACCACCGGCGACGGCATGGTGCAGGTGTCGTTCACGTTGCCGTTGCCGGCCGGGAAGCGTGGCGAGGGCGCGGCGCTGCAGCTGGCGGGGAAGATGGGCATCGACCCGGCGATGGTCGTGCATGCCCGGCCGATCGGTGACGGGCACACCTTCTTTGTGGTGTACGGGCGGGTCAACCACCTCGTGGAGCCGGGGAAGGTTGTTGTCGTCGAGCGTGACTTTCCGCTGCTGTCGGCGAAGGACGTCAACGCCGCCATCCGTGGCCGGCTGCGCCGCAAGCTGGTCGTGGTCGGCGCGTGCATCGGCACCGACGCGCACACGGTCGGGATCGACGCGATCCTCAACGTCAAGGGCATCGCGGGGGAGAAGGGCCTGGAGTACTACCGGGAGATGCGGGTCGTGAACCTCGGCGCCCAGGTGGCCGTCGCTGATCTGGTCGCGGCCGCCACCGCCGAGAAGGCCGACGCGGTCCTCGTCTCCCAGGTCGTCACCCAGCGCGACGCGCATCTGCACAACACCCGGGCGATGTCGGCGGCGTTCCGGGAGGCGTTCCCGCCGGCCCGCCGGCCGCTGCTGGTCGCCGGTGGGCCCCGGTTCGACGAGCTGATGGCCGCCGAGCTCGGCGTCGACCGGATCTTCGGTCGTGGTACCACGCCCCGCGAGGTCGCCTCGTACCTCGCCCACACCGCAGCAGGAGGAGCCCGGTGAGCCCGGTGAGCAAGGTTGGGACGACGGTCGTGCATCGCCGGTACGTGCCGTACGCGCACGCCCACTACGGCGGGAACCTCGTCGACGGCGCCTACAGCCTGGCCCTGTTCGGTGACGCCGCGACCGAGTTGTGCATCCGCACCGACGGCGACGAGGGCCTGTTCGCCGGGTACAGCGGCGTCGCGTTCCACGCCCCGGTCCGTGCCGGGGACGTCGTGGAGGTCACCGCGGTCGTCACCCGGCAGGGCAACCGCAGCCGTACCGTCGACTTCACCTGCCACGTCACCTGCCGGAGCAATCCCGATGCGGGCCCGTCGGCCGCGGTCGTGCTCGACCCGCCGGTTCTGGCGGTGTCGGCGACCGGCACCGTCGTCGTGCCCGCCGCGTGACCCGCGCCGCCTGCCTCGACGTCGGCTCCACCGACACGAAGCTCGCCGTCGTCGACCTGCGCGACGGCCGGCTGGTGTCCACGGCGACGCATCCCACGACCCTGGACACCGACGTGCTGGACGGTGTCGACGCGCTGCTGGCGGCCGCGGGGCCGGTCGAGCACGTGTACTGCTGCTCGTCGGCGGGTGGCGGGCTGCGGCTGGCCGTCATCGGGTATGAGGCGCTGGTGTCCGCGGATGCCGCCCACCGGGTCGCGCTGTCCGCCGGTGCCAAGGTTGTGCACGTCGCCGCCGGGAAGCTGACCGCGGCGGCGGTGGCCGGGGTGCGGGCCGCCCGGCCCGACGTGGTGCTGCTGGCCGGTGGTACCGACGGTGGCGACACCGACACGATCGTGCACAACGCCGGGCGTCTGGCCGCGGCCAGGTGGCGGGTGCCGGTGGTCGTGGCCGGCAACGCCGACGCCCGCGACCACGTCACCGGGATGCTCACGGCGAGGGGGCTGCCGGTCACCGCCACCGGTAACGTGCTGCCCCGTATCGGTGTGACCGATCCGGGGCCGGCCCGCGCCGCCATCCGTGACATGTTCATCAGCCACGTCATCGGCGGCAAGCGGCTCTCCCGCGGTACCCGGTTCGCCCGGATGGTCGCCGCCGCCACTCCCGACGCTGTCCTCACCGGTGTCGGGGTGCTCGCCGCCGGTGTGGGCGGGGACCTGCTCGTCGTCGACGTCGGCGGCGCCACCACGGACGTGTATTCGGCGTTGCAGCCCCGTGAGACGGCCCCGGACGCGGTCGCCGGGGTGTTGTGGCACGCCCGGACCGTCGAGGGCGATCTCGGCGTGCGGTGGAACACCGACGGCATTCACGCCGCCGCCGCGCTGGAACGCATCCCGGTGGGGCCGGGCCCGCTCGGGCCGGCGGCCGCGGCCGTTACCGTGGCCGTGCGCCGGCACACCAGGGCGGGACGCGACCTGCGACACGTCGTGTCGGTCGTGGCGTCCGGCGGCGTGTTCCGGCATGCTGAACTCGCCGCGGCCGCCGCGGCGATCGCACCGACCCTGCACGACCACGCCGGCGGGTGGGCGCTGCCTCGCGCACCCGGCGTCGCCGTGGACACCGCCTACGTTCTTGCCGCCGCGGGGCTGCTCGCCGCCGATCATCCCGGTGTGGCCGCCCGGTTGTGTGAGGCGCTGCGAGTGACCGCAGGGTGATTCCGCCGCGCCCACGGCCGGTGGATCGGCTGGTGAACACGGACCGTCACCAACGCAGTCGCGACGCACCGTGACTAGGTCGGTACGGGCCGTGAATATGCGGGTGAACCGGGCCCGACACGCCTGAACGACACGCCGCCGTGCCGAATTACATCCCGCGGGGCGGTTGACATCCACCCGGCGGCTACGCGTACCGTCTTTGCGTCCTACTTCGGGAAGGATGACCGCGGTTCGCTACTCCCCACTGCCGGCTGGCCGGACGTCCACCGTCAACCGACGGGACGCCCCGAGCAGACGGCGGGGGTCGGCGGGGGCCGTGAACCGGGCATCCACCGGTGTCGGGTCAGGGGGGATCACGCGACCAGTAGACAACGGCACGCCACGGGCAGCCAGCTCGCGCCGCGCCGGAACGAAGGCCGCGCACGAACGTCACTGCCGCACCGGCCGGACAAAGGGCCTGGGAGCGCGGGGCGCGACTCCGGTCGCGCCCCCATTTCAGCCCGGCCCGTCACTGCCACCCTCACCATCCGCCGGGCCCGCGCGGCGCCGTAGCGGATTCCCGCAGTTCCCGGCGCCGACAATCCCGCGATTCCACGTTTGGGCGACACAACCCGCATAATGGGCGCCGCAGCGCACAACAAACGTCGGACAACCACGGGGATGGCGCAGGTGACGTTGGTCGAGGCACATTCCACCGCCGTGCCCGCGGCATCCGGCACACCGACCGGCACCGTCGCGCCCCCGCTGCCCACGTGGGCGGCGCTGCTGTCCGCCGCCGCGGCCGGTGGTGCGTTGCTCGTCGCGTTCCCGCCGTATGGGCTGTGGTGGGCGGCCCCGGTCGGTGTCGCCCTGTTCGCCCTCGCCGTGCATCGGCGGCGGCTGCGCGGCGGGTTCTGGCTCGGCCTTGTCACCGGCGCGCTGTTCTTCACCCCGCTGCTGTCCTGGACCAACCTGCACACCGGCATGGTGCCGTGGCTGCTGCTGTCCGCGATGGAAGCCCTGTATCTCGGGCTGCTCGGCGCCGCTTCGGCGTGGATCAGTCCGCTGCTCGACCGCCGCGGCGGGCCGGGCCGGACGGGCCGGACGGGCATGGCCTGGAACCGTGGCGGCTGGGCGTGGCCGCCCGCCGTCGCCGCGCTGTGGACCGCGCAGGAGGCGCTGCGCGACCGGACCCCGTTCGGCGGGTTCCCGTGGGGCCGGGTCGCGTTCAGCCAGGACACGTCGCCGCTGCTGCGCCTCGCCGCGGCTGGCGGCGCGCCGCTGCTCACCTTCGCCGTCACGCTCATCGGCGGGCTGCTGGGCTACGCGGTGCTGCGCGGCCTGCGCGGCGGCGCCGATCCCCGCCGGGCCGTCGCCCCCGTGGCCGCGGTCGCGCTCGCCTGCGCGGTGGCCGGTCTCGCCCAGGCCGTACCGCTGGCCGCAGCGGCCGGCAGGAGCGTCTACGTCGCCGTCGTGCAGGGCAACGTGCCCCGCCTCGGCCTGGACTTCAACGCCCAGCGCCGGGCCGTGCTCGACAACCACGTCAACGCCACCATCGCCCTCGGCGACAAGGTCCGCGCCGGCACCGCCCGCCAGCCGGACCTCGTCGTGTGGCCGGAGAACGCCAGCGACATCGACCCGCTGCGCAACCTCGACGCCGGGCTGCTCATCGACCGTGCCGCGCAGGCCGTGCGCGCCCCGATCCTCGTCGGTGCCGTGCTCTACAGCCCCGAGACCGGCGTGGAGAACGCCGGGCTGGTGTTCAACCCTGGCCGCGGCAGCGGCGACGAGGTCCCGAAGTACGTCAAACGCCACCCCGTGCCGTTCGCCGAGACCATGCCGCTGCGCTCGATCGCCCGGCTGGTGTCCAAAGAGGTCGACCGGGTCGTCGACATGACCCCCGGCAGCCGTGCCGGCGTGTTGCAGGTCGGCCCGGCGACCGTCGGTGACGTCATCTGCTTCGAGGTCGCCTACGACGACCTCGTCCGCGACACCGTCGACGGCGGCGGGCAGCTGCTGGCGGTGCAGACCAACAACGCCACCTTCGACGAGGCCGAGGCCCGCCAGCAGCTGGCCATGGTCCGCCTCCGCGCCGTCGAGCACGGCCGCGACGCGCTGATGGCCTCCACCGTCGGCATCTCCGCGTTCGCCGACACCACCGGCGCCACCAGCGGCGAGACGCAGTTCGACCAGCCGGCCGTCATCCTCGCCGAGCTGCATCTGAGCACGGAACGTACGCTTGCAACAAGGCTCGGCGCGATCCCCGAGTGGGTGATCGTCGCTCTCGCCCTCGCCGGTGTCGCCGCGGCCACCTGGCAGCGGCGTCGCCGCGCCCCGGTCACCGGCAACACCACCGACAGTGCAGCAGGGTCGGACGACGGGTCCGGCGACAGCGCCACACCAACACCGTATGCCACCGAAGGCACCAAGGAGGACCTGTGAGCACAACCGACCGAGGCGTGAACCAATACCCCGGGGTTGGCAGGGTCCTCGTCATTATCCCCACCTACAACGAGGCCGACAACATCCGGATCATCGTCGACCGGGTCCGTAAGGCCACCCCCGAGGTCGACATCCTCGTCGCCGACGACAACAGCCCCGACGGCACCGGCGACATCGCCGACGAGCTCGCCGCCGGCGACCCCGCCGTGCACGTCATGCACCGCGCCGGCAAGCAGGGCCTCGGCGCCGCCTACATCGCCGGGTTCAACTGGGGCGGCGAACACGGCTACGACGCCGTCGTGGAGATGGACGCCGACGGCTCCCACGCCCCGGAGGAGCTGCCGAAGCTGCTCGACACCCTCGTCGACGCCGACGTCGTGCTCGGCTCCCGCTACGTCAAGGGCGGCAAGACCGTCAACTGGCCCGCCCACCGGCAGGCGATCTCCCGCATCGGCAACATCTACGTGCGCCTGGCCCTCGGCATGCCGCTGCGTGACGCCACCGGCGGCTACCGCGCCTACCGCACCCCTGTCCTCGGCAAGATCGACCTCGACTCGATCGCGTCGCACGGGTACTGCTTCCAGGTCGACCTCGCGTGGCGTTCCCACAAGGACGGGTTCCGTGTCGCCGAGGTGCCGATCACGTTCACCGAACGCGAACGCGGCCAGTCGAAGATGAGCTCCGCCATCGTGCGCGAGGCACTATGGAAAGTCACCGTGTGGGGCTCCGCCGCCCGGTGGGACGCGCTCAAACGGGCCGTCGCCGGCAACGGCCCGGCCAAACGCAACCAGGAGCGCTGACGGAGGAGGCGGCACACATGCGAGGGCTCGGCTGGGCGACGATCGGCGCATTCGGACTCGTGATCGTTGAGATCACCGTGTTCGTGCTGGTCGCCCAGGCGATCGGCTGGGGCTGGGCCGTGCTCATCGGCCTGGCCACGATGCTCGTCGGGGCGATGCTCGTCAAACGCGAAGGCGTCCGCGCCTGGCGGCGGTTCCGGGCCGCCCTCGCCGAAGGCCGGCCCGCCGGCGGCGAGGTCTCCGACGGCCTCACCGGGCTGATCGGCGCCCTGCTGCTGATCGTCCCGGGGTTCGTCACCGCCGCGGCCGGGCTGCTGCTGCTCGTCCCGCCGGTGCGCTCCTACACCGGCCGGCAGGTGCGCCGCGTCGCCGAACGCCGCATCTCCCCGGCCGCCGCCGGCGACCTGTTCGGCCCCCGCGTCGTCCGCGCCGAACGCACCGCCCCGCCCCCCGCCACCCGGCCCGGCGCCGCCGACGGCGGGACCGTCGAGGGTGAGATCGTCGAGGGCGAGATCATCGACCCGCACCCGCACCAGCAGTGAAGGCCGAGCCGGTCAGCGTCCCCGCGCTCGCCGCCGACCTCGCCGCCCGTGCCCTGGCCGCCGCCGGCGAGCACCCCGCCCGCGTCGCCGTCGACGGGGCACCCACCGCCGGCGCCGACACCCTCGCCGGCACGCTCGCCGGGGTGCTGCACGACGCCGGGACGCCCGTGCTGCACGTCCCCGCCGGCGGGTTCCTGCGCGCCGCGTCGCTGCGCTACGAGCGCGGCAGAACCAACCCCGACGCGTACTACGAGGACTGGCTCGACCTGCGCGCCCTCACCCGTGAGGTGCTCACCCCCGCCGGGCCTGGCGGCACCGGCCGCGTCCTGCCGTCGCTGTGGGACCCGGCCACCGACCGGGCCACCCGCGCCGCCTACGTCCAGCTCCCGGCGCACGCCGTCGTCGTGGTCTCCGGCGTGTTCCTGCTCGGCGCCGGGCTCGACTTCGACGTCGCGGTACACCTGATGCAGAGCCCCGCGGCCCTGGCCCGGCGAACCCCGGCCGACCTGGCGTGGACGCTGCCGGCGTATGAACGCTACCGGGACGAGGTCATGCCGCAGTACCAGGCCGATGTTGTCGTGCGGGCCGACGATCCGCGTCATCCGGCGCTGGTGACGTCGCTCGGCTAGGCCTTTTCGTGGCGATTCGCCGGTTTCTGGCTGGTGTTGCTGCCGCGACCTGCTGGTTCGGCTGTGCGCGGACGGGACGGGTAATGCCCCGGCGGCGGGCTAACGTCGGACTGGTGAAAACGTTCTGGCTGGACCGCGACCACGACCGGTACCACGAGCTGGTCCTCACCGCGCAGAACGCGTTCGCCGACAGCCTCGGCGACATCGCCCCCGTCGCGTTCGCCTGCACCGCCTGGACGCTCGCCACACCGCCCGCCCTCGACCCCGGATACGTCCGCTGGCACCGCCGCGTGCTGTCCGCCGCCTGCGTGCGCAACCCCTTCGACGGCGGCCTCACCGCCCGCGTCGAGCTCGTCTCCCCGCTGCCCGCCGAACTCACCGCCACCCGCGCCTGGTGGCGCGACCGGGGCTGGCGCGGCTGGCCGGAGCTGTTCGGGCAGTTCGTCCCGCCCACCGACCGCGATGTGAGCCGCAACCCGCACCTGCGCGCCACCCTGCTCGTCGAGGCGCCCCTGCCGCTGGAAGGACTCCCCGCCGCACCCGACGCCGACACCGGCGCGGAAGACCTCGCCGCAGCCGCGCAGCGCGCGGTCACCGTGCTCGTCCGCGACCTGTCCGACCTCATCGGCCCCGTCATCCAGCAGCTCGACACGTCTCGCGCCGTCACCTGACACCGCCCGCTCCCGCCGGTCACACGGCAGGGGAAATCGTGGCCGCAATCCCAGTTGCCCCACACCGGGCGAATTGGGAACGTCCACCGGTCGACGTACGCCCTCTCGGAGCCGCCGGACTGCTGATCGACGCCGTCGTCGGCTGGGCCCGCGATCGTGGCCACAGCACCGTCGAGCTCGAGGTCGCGCCCTGCAACGACGCCGCGCTGACGGCCTACCTCCGCAGCAGGTTCACAATCACCGATCGCGAGCCGTTCACTACCGAAGGTAGGGTTCTCGTCCGTGCGGCCGAGTAGCCGAAGTGCGACATTTCGCCTATGTCATGTCATCCGTGTTGGCGGCAGCGCTGACCATATGTCCCGCAGCCTCTGACTGAAAAGGATGAGGCGTTTTGCGTGTTTTGTGGCTTTTCGCTACATGGTGTAATCGCGTCATCACGACACAACGGGGAGTCAAGATGCGAAACGCAAAGCGAATGCTGGCGCTGGGCGCCATGACCCTGACTGTCGGCGCGGTCTCCCGAAGGGCGACCCCTGGGACAAGGGCGGCAAGTGGGACAAGGGCAAGGGTTCCCGCGACCGCAGCTGGATCGCCGGCCAGTACCGCACCAAGAAGACCTGCCAGTTCTTCGCGTGGGCGGGCGCGGCCTCCGGCCGGTTCGACTACGGCGTCTGCGTGCCCGGGTTCGGTAAGCGCTGGGTCCTGGTCGCACACGACAACGGCAAGCGCCGCCATCGCTAGGTAGCGGCACCGGACGAGCGGCATCCCACCCAGGGGATGCCGCTCGTTCTCGTTGTCCGCCGCCCCGTGGCGGTTTTGCGGCTAGCGCGCGGGGTCGCCTCGAGCCGCGCCGGCTTGTACGGATTGCTGATCGCGGAGACCCGGGTGATCCGGCCGTCCTCGACGGTCACCTCTGCGTCGATGTCGATCGCGCCCGCCCGGCCAGCAGCAGACCACCGACCGCAGCGGCGACGAGCTGCGTACCCGCCACCACCGCCGCCAGCGCCCCCACCGGCCACGAGGCCACGACCGCGAACGACGCGGCCCCCAGCGCCGCCGCCGTCAGCTTGAACCCCGCCCCGAGCGTGAACACCTGCGTCCGCGTCCGCGGCGGCGCCTCGGTCGAACGCACCTGCAACACCGAGGCCAGCAACGGCCCGTCACACAGCCCTGCCACACCGAACAGCACCACCAGCACCGGCCACGAATGCACCAGCGGAACCACGGCGAGTACCGCCCCCGTCGCAGCCAGACACGCCAGCACGAACCGGTGCGGCGCCATCGCCACCGGCCTGCGCGCCACCAGCAGCGACCCCGTCAACGCCCCCACGCCCACCGCGGTCATCAACAGGCCCCCGCCGGTGGGGTGCCCGTGCGTGACCCCGAGCAGCACCACAACGGAGGGCAGCATCCCCAGCCCGAACGTATTCACGCACGTCGCCGCAGTCACCGCCCGCAGCGGCCGCGAGACGACGATCGCCCGCAGCCCGGCGCGCAGATCGTCCCAGAACCGCCCCCGCCCCGTGCCCGCTCCTGCCCCAGTCTCCGTCGCCGACCGGCTCCCCGGTTCCGACCCCGTCTCCGTTGCCGACTGGGCCCCCACTCCCGCCCCGATCCCCGGTTCCGCGCTGGTCTCCGTTGCCGGCTGGGCCCCCACTCCCGCCCTGGTAACCAGTTCCGACCCGATCCCCGGTTCCGGCCCAGTCCCCGCTTCCGCGCTGGTCTCCGTCGCCGATCCGCTCCTCAATGCCGTCCCAGTCCCCGTCGCGGGCCCTCCGTCCCCCGCGGCCCCTCCGTCCGTCCCGGGCCCGCCGCGCCGCGCCGGCCCGGCGACAATTGCCGGCTCGACGTCCGCTCCTCGTTCGTCTTCCACCATTGGCGCCGTGTTCGTCGCCGCTGCCACGTCGCCGCCCACCACTGTTGGCGTCTTCGCTGCCGCTACATCCGGCGAGCCTTCCGCTACCCTCCGCGCCCCGTCCACTGCTGCGGCGGCTCCGCCCGAGGCGCGTACGGTGAGCAACAAAACGGCCGCGGACAGGCACGCGGTCGTCAACACCGCGGCCGCGACCGTCACGCCGGCGGCCACCACAAGCCCTGCCCCCACCGCCGGGCCGGCGATGTCCGCGACGTTGTACGTGGCGGCGTCCAGTCCGCGAAACCTGGGCCGCCGCGGCTCGGCCACCACGTCATCCAGGCGGCTCGAGAGACCACCGAAGATCATCGAGCCGCAGCAGCCCGCCAGGAGCGCGAGCCCCAGCACCAGCGGCTGCGGAACGTGGCCGAGCAGCGACAGCGCGCCGCCCAGCGCGGTTCCGAACACGGCGACGAAGCACGCATGAATCAGGCGAGGGTGCCGCGCACGATCGGTGACCAGCCCGACGAGCGGCCCGGCCACCACGTGCGGCACCAGCAGCACGGCGAGCATCAGCGACCCCTGCGCCGGGCTGCCGAACTGCCGCAGCGAGGCCAGCACCACCACGACACCGGCGGCCGAATCGGCGGTCCGAGCCAGTGTCGCCGCCGCCAGCAGCCGCACGGCGCTCACCGAACGTCACCCGATCGGGGCGTGGCGTCGCCATCGAACGTAGGGTTCACGGGAGAATCTGAACATGCAGGTCGCAGTGACCAACCGTGAAGGCGGCGTCGCCTTGGTGGCGGTGCACGGCTCCATCGACGTCGACACCGCGCCGGAGCTCCGCAAGGCCATGCACGCCCTGTTCGAGGCGGCAGGCACCCGCATCGTGGTCGACCTGTCCGGCGTCGAGTTCTGCGACTCGCGGCCTCGGCACGTTCGCGTACGGCCATAGTCACTGCGTCGCCTCCGGCGGCTTCCTGCGGCTCGTCGCACCGTCGCCGTTCCTGGCCCGGCTGCTGCGAACGGTCGGCCTCACCGGCCCGGTCCCGGTGTACGACACCCTCGATGCGGCCCTGACCGCCGGCGTACCGACCGCCTGACCATCCGAAAGTCGCGTCCGCCGCTCGGGCCGGCGCGTCATTGCGCAACTCTGCGTCATCTGCGGCACCTGGCGACGAAGGGACCGTGCTTGCCCGGTTGCGCCTCGCGATCGCTCGGGCGTGCGTTTCGGCGCCACCGGGTGGCTGGTCAGGATCGCCCAGCGGTGCCGTCGACGGGCATGAGGTGGATGCTGAGTTGGGAGCCCAGTTCGCGGAAGCCGAGTGCTTGGGCGACTCGCCGTGACGCCTCCGGACGGGCTCGCCATTGAGGGAACAGGCCGGCATTGAGTGCGTCGGTGACGGCTGCGGTGGCCACGACCCGGGCAAGCCCTCGTCCGCGTTCTGCCGGGGCGGTCAGCACGCTGAGGTGGGCGGTCTGCCTCGGCCAGGCTCGGTACCCCGCCGCCGCGACAACGTCCGGTCCGGCGCGCACCACGAACGCCGGAGACGTGATCTCGGCCAGGCCGGACTCGCCGGCGTCCTCGGCCGGCACCCGAGCGAGCAGCGATCCCACGTCGATGTGGTCCGGGGGGATCGTCTCGATGGCACTGGACTCGGCTGGGTGGAAGCCGGCCGCGTCACAGTAGGCCAAGGTCGCTGGTCCCAGAATCTCCGTGACCGGCAATCTGTCACGGACCGTGGCCGGGTCGATCATGGCGGTCACGAGGAGGTCGTTGAGGGCGTGCCGCACGATCTCGGCGGTGCCGTTGTCAGGGGCAGTAGCGATCACGCCACCACCCAGTACAACGATGCCTACCCAGCCTGGCGGACATAGCAACGACTGCGGGGAGGCGACCACGTCGATGGCTGAGTCCGTGAAGGCGACCTGTGTCCCGGCCAGGCCGGCCCAGAGTTGCTGGGCGCGTTCGAGCAGAGGATCGTCGGTCACGATCGCATGATCGCAGTCGGCTGGCATGCATGCCACCGAGAAACCATGACGGCTGCGGGCGCGCATGTCGGGCCGGGCCATCGCAGCGAAGTACCGGGTCACCTTGCATACGGTCAGCCGGGCGGCCAGCGCGGCGCTGATGCTGGCTGACGAATTAGGCCGGAGCGAGGACGCAGAACTCGTTGCCCTCCGGGTCGGCGAGGACGATCCACGGGACGTCGCCCTGGCCGACGTCGGCGAGCGTCGCGCCGAGGGTCTGCAGCCGGGCCACCTCCGCCGCTTGATCGTCACCGCGATACGGCACCACGTCGAGATGGACGCGGTGCCGTACGTCCTTCAGGTGGGGCGTGCGGACGAACTCAAGATACGGCCCGACACCCTTGGCGGAGCGCAGCCGCGCATGATCGTCGGTTACCTCGTGCAGGGTCCAGTCCATCGCCGCACCCCAGAACCGGGCCATGGCCCGCGGGTCCGCGCAGTCGACCACCACCGCGGCGATCGGGCCGGTGTCCCGGTAGATCTCCCGAGGCTCCAGCACGCGGAACACGTTGCCCTCCGGGTCGGCCAGCACCGTCCACGGGACGTCGCCCTGGCCCACATCGGCGGGCGTCGCGCCGAGCTCCTTCAGACGCGCGACCAACTCCATCTGATGGGCCGCAGAGGTGGTGGCGAGTTCGAGGTGCATGCGGTACTTCACCGTTTCGGGGTCCGGGACCGCTATGACATCGACGCAGACAGGGGCGTCGGGGTCCGTCCAGACGAAGCCCGCCGGTGCAACGCTGGTCGCACCGGGACCCGAGCGGGAAACCCAACCGAGCGCCTCCGCCCAGAACCGGCCGAGCGCCGAGTCATCCCGAGCCTTGAAATTCGCCTGAACAAGTCGCAGCGCCATGCCGCCCTACCCTATGCCCAGCAAACAGACCACGATGAACCGCTTAGGACTGGCGGATCTGCCACGCGTTTCTTACCGGCACCCCCGGTGCGGCGATCACCGGCGGCGGGGGCGGCGGGTCTTCGCGGTGGCCTGGGTGGCGCTCCAATGTTCCGGGTGCGTGAGCCGGGGCGGGAGCTTCGTCGTGGCGTCGCCGGATGCGGAGTCGAGCTGGGACTGGATCAGGAACAGCGACGTACTCAGATCGGCGCCGGCGAGGTTCGCGCCGCGGAGATCCGCGCCGATCACGTCCGCGTTGCGCAGGTCGGCGGATCGGAGGTCGGCGCCGATCAGCAGCGCGCCGCGAAGGTCGGCGCCCCTCAGGTCCGAGCCGCGCAGCTTGGCGCCGATCAGGTTCCTGCCGGGTGATTTCGAGTGGGTGAAACGAGCGGTTGTACTCACCTCGCGCAGTAATGGTGCGATGCGCTCTCGGTGACGTTCGGCGCGTTCGGGTGTCAAATCATCGACGGCGTCGCGCAGTGCTTGTGTCGTCGACACAGCGTCATCCAGGGCCGCGTGGAGCGGGGTGGACTGGGGGAGGTCGCGGGCTTCAGTGAGGTACCACATCAATTCGTGAAGGATTCGGACCGCGGCGAACACCTCGAACATCCGCCGCGCGGACGCCGGATCGCGACGCCAGTCGCGGCCTTCGTACACGACCTGGGCGACATACTGGCCGGCGCCGAAGCAGTCGTAGACGGTGCAGCCAGGAAAGCCGCGTTCCCGCAGCCGGGTGTGGATGCCGCAGCGGAACGCCTCGTCGAGGTTGGGGCACGCGTGTCCGGCCGGTTTGTCGATGGCGAAATCGGCGGACCGGGCGAACGCCGGGGCGACGCAGCACAGCCCGAAGCACCGGGAGCAGTCGGCGCGTAGCTCTGGGTTCATAATGCCTTCCTGTCGGGGCCGACGTCCGGGCATCACGCCCAGCCACGACACCGTCACCTCGTTGGGCAAGAACGTTCATCTCGCGGGGCCGTTCGGTGTTGAAGCAGCTCCAGGGGGCACTCACTGATCGTGCCGGCCCCAGGCTGCAGGCGACTGAACCGACGGTGTCCACGTAGACGCTCGGTGTCGCGTCCTCCACCGCATGGTCGCTCAGCGGCGCCTTTGCCGGTCCGACGTGGCCCCCCAGTGTGGTCGCTCGGTGTTGCTGCTGTGTCCACATTCGCCGGCGCCACTGCCGGACCGAGTGTCCCCGGGGCGCTGTCGGCTTGCGGGGTTTCGGCGGTCGCGCCGGACCGGCGCCGGGCCATTGACGACGGGACGCCGGCGATGGCGGTGCGGCGCCCGGGCCGGAGGTCGTCCGGTGGCTGGTGGACGGCGAAAAGCCCCGGCGGGTGGCCGGGGCTTTCAGCGACGTTCGGGCTGTTACGCGGAGCGGCCGCGGCGCAGGCGAACCTCTTCGAGCCGCTCGTTGAGGATGTCCTCAAGCTCGGCGATGGTGCGCCGCTCGAGCAGCATGTCCCAGTGCGTGCGCGGCGGCTTCGCCTTCTTCTGCTCGGGCTCGCTGCCGTCGACCAGCCGTGCCACGCTGCCGTCGAACTTGCACTCCCAGGTCATCGGGACCTCGGCGTCGACGGCGAACGGAACCTCGAACTGGTGCCCCTTGGCGCACAGGTATTCGCGGGTCTGACGCGGAGCCAGCTCGGTGTTGCGGTCGGACTCGTAGCTGACGGCTCCGAGACGGCTGCCGCGCAGCATGCGCTCGCCCATGGTCGGTCTTCCCCTTCGAATCGTGTTGCGCTTCGCTGTAACCAACGACGCCACGTGGTCTGACGATTCCCGTCGCGGGCGGGCAGATTACACGACCTACCCGGGACAGCGGTAGGTTAGTCGCCGGGTCGGTACCCTGATTTTACGTTGGGTTTCAATGATCGACCAGTTCGGCCAATTCGTGTCGTGTCTCACCCAACGTAGTTTCGGCAGGTCACCCTAGAGGTTGACCGATATCACCCGCCAGTCGGCGGGGTGCCTCCGGCGGCGGTGAGGCGGGTGAGCGCGGCAGTGAGTTGCGTCACCTGGTCGCGGAGATCGTCCGCCCAGCCGTGCGCCCGGTCGGCGTCGGCCCGCAGCCGCACCAGCTCCTCACGCGCCGAGATCAGCCCGGCCTCCGCCGCCGCGGCGCGCGCTCCCTCGGCGTCGAGGCGCCGTTGCAGCCTGCTCTCGGCCTCCGCGCCCTCGCGCAGCGCCCGCTCCACCGCCGTATGTGCGACGTCGCGCTCACGCAGCGCGCTGCCGGCGAGGTCGCGGGCGGCGTCGCGTTCCCGGTACGCCTCGGCACGCAGCGCCGACTCCGTCGCGGCTTCCCGGCGGGCCGCGTCACGCTCCGCCGCGGCGCTGTCGACGGCCTCCCGGAACTGCGCGATCGCCTGGTCTGCGGCCGCGCGGGCCGCCGCGACCGTCTCGTCGGCCGCGGTCTGCGCCTCCGTGACCCTGCGGTCACCGTCGGCACGCGCCTCGGCGACCGATCGGTCGGCGGCGGCGCGGACGTCCGTGGCCATGCGCTCGGCCGCCGCCCGGGCCTCGGCGACCGTCGCCGCCGCGGCTGCCTGCGCCTCGGTGATCGCCTGGTCGGCGTCGGCGCGGGCCTGCGCGACGCTCGCCGCCGCGGCGGCGTGCGCATCGGCCACTCGCCGTTCGGCCCGCTGTTCCGCCGCGCCCACTTTCGCCTCCGCTTCCGCGGCCACGCGCTTGCCGTGCTCCTCGGCGTCCGCGGCGGCGCGCCGGGCGCGTTCCTCGGCCGCGTCGAGGCGCTGCTGGGCCTCGGCAAGCTTGGCGATGCCCTCGCCGCGTACGTGCTCGGTCTCGTCCTGGGCCGCCTGCAGGTCGGCCTGCGCCTGCAGCAGCTCGCCGCGGGCCTGCATCGCGAGGGCGTGGGACTCGTCGGCCTCCGCGCGCAGCCGGGCCGCCTCGGCGCGGGCGTCCTGCAGCGCCGCCCGCGCCTTGCGGGTCTCCTCGCGCGCGTCGTCGCGTTCGGCGTGCGCCGCGACCAGGCCGGCTGCGGCCTCCGCCCGGGCCTCGGCGACCTGGCGCTCGATCCCGGTGGGGGAAACCTCGGCGTGCAGGGCGTCGACGAGGTCGCTCAGCGCCTGATCGAGCCGCTCCGCGATCTCGAACGCCCGGGCGACCTGCCCGGTCAGCCCCGGCGACGTGCGCTGCCGCAGCCGCGCGTTGCGGGCGTTGCGCTGGCATTCGCCGTCGTTGTCGCGGCAGTACCGGAACGGCCGTCCTGCGGCGCTGCGCTGCGGGACGGGCCGGCCGCAGTACGCGCACGGCCGGTCGTCGCCGGCGTGTTCCTCGACCGTCCACTCCGCGGCGGGGATCCCATTGGCGTCGAGCCGTACGTCGATACGAGACTCAGTCACGGGGCACAGCGTAGGCGACGCGGAGCCGCAGCTCGATGCGCCTCGCCGAATTATCGGATTGCTATTATCAGTAATCCGATAATTCGGCGAGGCGTAGTCGCGGAGGGCTCCGGACGGGCGATCGAGGCATACACCATAATGACGGTTATGGTGTATGCCACTGCACTACCTGTATGGTCGACGGTTACTGAGCAGGTCGTTCACTGTCGACCGTGCGGAGAGACAAAGCCGCGCGACGCGTTCTACAACCTGCCGCACACGACCGCGCCGCGACGACCGTGCAAGGCGTGCATCCTTCAGGACAAGCGCGCTCGCTACCGCCACACCGGACGGCGACCGGGTCTCACACGCGCAAGTCCTCCGGGAGAAGTACAACCTCACGCCCGCGGAGTACGACCGCATGCTCACGGCGCAAGGCGATCTGTGCGCGATCTGCCGCAAGCCGGAAACCACACGTGGACGCGGTGGTGCGCCGAGGCGGCTGGCGGTCGACCATAACCATCGGACCGGCGCGGTCCGCAAGCTGCTCTGCCACCGATGCAACTTGGTCACCTGGGCGGTGCAGGAGAACCCCGGCCTGCTGGACCTGGTCCGGGCATACCTGGACGGGCATGCCCCCGATAGGGTGTCGGACCAGTCGCTGCGCGAGCAAGGCACCGCCGACGCGCGCTGATCCAGCACCGGATCACCCCGATGCCTGGCGATAGATCCCGAATGCACGAGCCGGAAGGCGGCGCCGTTGCCGACCGAGGTCTCGTTGCACGGCCATGTGACGGAAGGTGGCGGGATGGCGCGACTCGTCCATCTGAACGGCCCGCCGGGCATCGGCAAGTCCACCCTGTCGGCGCTCTACGCCGACCGGAACCCCGGCACCCTGAACCTCGACGTCGACACCCTGCACCACCTGATCGGCGGGTGGCAGGACGAGGAGACCGACACGTGGCCGGTCGTGTGGTCCCTGGTCCGGGCGATGGCGGCGACCCACCTGGACGGCGGGCGCGATGTCGTCCTGCCCCAGTACTTCGCCACAGTCGACGAGATCGCGACGTTCGAGCAGCTCGCGCGCGAGCACGGGGCGGGCTTCCGCGAAGTCGTCCTGCTCGACGAGCGGGAAGCGGCGATCGAGCGGTTCAACCGCCGCGCCCAGGACAGCGACGACCCGTGGATTCGCCACCACCACCGTCTCATCGAGCTGGGCGGCGGACCTGTCGTGCTCGCAACCATGTACGACAACCTGATGGGGGTCGTACGCCTGCGTCCCGGGGCTGTGGTGGTGCCGAGCGCGGTGGGTGCGGTGCGGGAGACCTACGAGCTCCTGGCGGACGCCTTGCGCGAGCAGGTTTCCCCGTGACCCGGTTCGGCGTGATCGTGCCGGCTCCTTGTCCAAGTCCGCGTCGCCGGCCCCCGAGGCCGGCTCGGGTCGCGTCCGCACTGCGTCGGTGGCACGCCCAGAACCTGCTACGGGGCCGGCGGTGCGCCGGCACGATCACGGCGCCGGTGGCCGTGTCCGCACACGCGGCGGTGGCCGCCCCGGACGAATCCAGAGGCGGCCACCGTTTTCGAGCGATCAGCCCCGCAGGCCCGCCATGCCGGCGGCGCTGATCTTGGAGAAACGCAGCGACTGTCCGGGGTCCGCGTTGCCTCCAGGGGCGTTGTCCTGCTCGTAGTTCGAGTTGTGCCAGCCCTTGGCACCGATGCCCCGGTAGAACTTCGAGTATTCGATGTCGCTGCGGGGGTCGGCGAACGGGATCATCGTGTAGCCGTCGCCCACGCCGTTGGGCTGCGTGGTCGCGTCGCCGTCCTTGGCGTGGAACAGCGCGTACCGCTTCGTCTGCTTCGCGACCTGGGCCGTCGGGTCGAAGATGTCCTCGACGCGGTTGCCGTTCCAGTCGTAGCGCCAGCGGTGCTGGTGCTGCGCCACGTGCGCCCAGTACACGTCCATCTCGATGACGACGAGGCTGGGGTCGGTGACGTCGAGGTAGTGCTGCATGAGCCGCTTGCCGGACTCGCCGCGGACCTGCCTCGGGGCGATCGGCGCGCCCGTGATCCGGTCCTCGGTCACGGTGACCATGGGACCGTCCTGCAGGAAGTTGTACGCCGGGGAGTGGTTGTGGGTGTACATCTGGATGCCCCACTGCTGCACGCTGATCTCGTTCAGCGCGTTCCACTTCTCGCCCGCGACCGTCCACGGCTCGATGTTGCGGTTGTTGGCGCTCGTCGGGTCGTTGCCCGTGCCCATGAACGGCATGCCGAGGATCGAGGCGAACTCGAGCTCGGTCTGCAGCCGGTTGTAGTCCTCGGTGGTCATCGCGCCGCCGGCGCTGCTCGGGCCGTTCCACGTGTTCGGGACGTACCCGTGGTTGCCGATCGCCTCCAGCCCGCAGCTGTCGAGGAACCCGCGCAGGGTCCGGGCGTAGGCCAGGTACGCCGCGCGCGACTCCGCGGTGGTCGTCCCGCCCGGCGCCGGGTTGGGCGCGGCGCCGCCGGGGTTGGAGGCGTGCTGGCCGTAGCCGGCGAACTCGATCTGGTGGAAACCGGCCTTGGCCAGGAACTCGAAGAGCTCCAGCCAGCCGCCCGGCAGCGGCACGAGCGGGCCGAGGTCGGTCGGGTCGTACGGGAAGTTGGGGCCGCCCACGTACCCCATCGTCGGGGCCACGCCGAGCGCGGCGCTGGCGGCGATACCGATCCGGGTCGGCACGTCACGCTGCGTGTACGTGATGGTGCCGATCTTGGGGTTGGGGATGAGCCGGCCGTTGGCCGCGCTCGCCGCGGTGGGCGAGAAGACGGAGGCCGGGCCGAGCGGGGTGAACGCGGCAGCCGCCGTGAGGCCCGCGCCGGCCATGAACCGGCGACGGCTGAGATTCTTGGACACTGTTGCTCCTTTGCTGATGTGCGTGTGGTTCAGACCGGGGCGGGGTGCGGCGTTACTGCGGGGTGACGCACCCCGCCCCGGGTGGTGGTGCTAGGGCGCGCTCACGCCCTGGCCGCCGAACTCCACCCAGTTGAGGTTGAAGTAGTTGTTCGTCGGCCCGCCCGCGACGGGTCGGAACACCAGATAGATCCGGTGCGCGCCGCCGGGGTCGGTGATCGGGAAGGTCTGGCTTCGATAGGTGGTCGCGCTCGCCGTGGCGGCGATCGTGACCGTGGTCAGGGTCGGACCGTCCACCGCGTCCAGGTGGACCTCGACCACGCCGGTACCGGCCGCGCCGCTGCCACCTGATGTACGGAACGTCAACGTATTGATGTTCTGCAGGTTGATCTTGCCGTTGAGCGCGATCCAGTCACCGGAGCCGATGCCGCCGCGTTGGAGCCCGCCACCGACGTCCGCGGTCGCCGCGGTGTTCGTGCCGGCCTGGTCGGCGGCGAACTCGACCTCCTGCTTCTTCTGCCGGATGGTCGCCTGGGCGACGGTGGTCAGCGCCGGGATGCCACCCGGGCCGCCGCGGTCCGTGTACGACGCGCTGATCACGCCGAACACGTCGCCGCCGTGCGAGACGTCCTCGGCGAAGGTGGGCAGCGTCCCGGAGCACCCGTTCGCCGTGGACTCGGCGTGGCCGTGGCTGTCATGACCGAGCACGAACGTCACCTCGACGCGGGAGCAGTCGATCTGACCGTCCTGCGGATCGGTGACCGTCACGTTGAACGGGATCGTGTCACCGAAGGCGAACAGGCCGCCCTCGATCGGCACGTTGACCTTGACCGTCGGTGAGGTGTTGCCGACGGTGATGGTCGTGTTGGCCGACGCCGTCTTACCGCTGGAGTCGGTGACGGTCAGTCGCGCCGTGTACACCCCGTTGGTGGTGTAGGTGAAGGTCGGGTTCGGGTCGACCGAGTCGATCGTGCCGTTGCCGTCGAAGTCCCACGCGAACTTGATGGAGTCGGCCGGGTCCGGGTCGTACGATCCCTCGCTGGAGAACGCGACGGTCAGTGGTGCGACGCCGTCCGTCGGGGTGGCGGAGAGCTTCGCGATCGGTGCCCGCGTGCCCTTGACGTAGCTGAACTTCACCAGCAGGGCGTCGGGGTTGGCCGTGAAGAAGCCGTCACCGTACGTCAGCAGATAGAAGTTCCCGTCGTGGCCCCACTTCATGTCCATGGGGTTGTCGCACAGGAACGGACGGGCCGGGGTCGGGGGTCCGTCCCCGCAGCTGAGCAGGTCGTTGATCTTGAAGATCTGGTTGGACGAGTCCAGGCGGATCTCCCGCAGGTAGTCGCGGGTGAACTCGCCGAAGAAGATGGACCCGTCGTAGTACGCCGGGAACTTCGTCGGGTTGGGGTTGTTGGCGTCGTACTCGTACTTCGCCGCGCCGTGCGGCCCGACGCCGCCGCCGGGGCCGAGCTCCGGGAAGAGCTGCGGGCACTTGCCGGGCGGGTTCTGCATGTAGTAAGCCGCGCAGGGCGTGCCGATCGGGTTGGCCCCGTTGTTGTCCTGGAAGGAGTACCACATGTCCGGCTGGGCGACCGGCGGCGCGTAGGTCAGGCCGGTGTTCCACCGCGAGGTGTTGGCCGGGCCGTGGTCCGGGTTGTTGCACTCGAACGCCTTCGGCGGGTCGTTCAGCGGCTTCGAGGTGTTGAAGTTCCACTCGTAGTACGGCAGGTCAGGGGAGTAGCACAGCGGCCAGCCGTAGTTGGACGGGCGCCGCACGATCTCCATCCGGCCGGTGCCCGCCGGCCCTCGGAACACCTGCGGCGTCGAGGAGTCGGGCGAGTAGTCGGTGACGTAGGCGACGCCGTCGCTGTCGACGGTGATGCGGAACGGGTTGCGGAAGCCCATGGCGTAGATCTCGGGCCGGGTCTTGCCGCCGCCCTCCTCGTTGCCGGTGAACAGGTTGCCCGCCGGGATGGTGTACGAGCCGTTGTCCTGCACCTTGATGCGCAGGATCTTGCCGCGCAGGTCGTTGGTGTTCTGCGCGGAGCGCCGCGCGTCAACGTACGGGGCGTTGTACAGCCCGGTCGCGGTGATCATGTCGTTGAACGGGGAGAAGCCGCCGGAGTTGCCGCCGCCCGCCGGCGTGTCATCGCCGGTCACCATCCACAGGTTGTTGTCCTTGTCGAAGGTGATGTCACCCGCGACGTGGCAGCAGGCCCCGCGATCGACCGGTACCTTCAGGATCTTCTGCTCGGTCGAGAGGTCGATGGTCGGGTTGGGCCCGTCGACGAACTTGAACCGCGACAGCTGGAAGTACCCCTTCCACGGGTCCCAGACGCTCGGGTCGGCGCCGGTCGTCGGGGAGTTCGCGGTCGGCGTCGTCTGCGGGTACGGCGCGTCCTGGGTCAGCGGCGAGTAGTACAGGTAGACCCAGTGGTTGGTGGCGAAGTCGTTGTCGATCGCCGGGCCGTACAGGCCGTCCTCGCTCGCCTGGTAGACCGGGATCTGGGCCAGCACGTGGCTGGTGTTCGCCGCCGGGTCGTGCAGCCGGAGGATGCCGCGGCGGTCGGTCTGCAGGACCCGCCCGTCGGGCATGACGTCGAATCCGATCGGCTCGCCGATGTTCGGCGGGGCCGCGATGGTGTCCATCTGATAGTTGGCCAGCACGGTAGCGCCGCAGTCACCGTCGGTCACGCCGGCGGCCCACTGGATCGCACCACCGAGGTGCGCCCGCAGGTCCGGGGTGCCGAAGCTGGCCGCGGTGTCGCCCAGCCCGGTGTAGAAGGAGCGACCGCCCTGGTAGTCCTTGCACCAGGTGATCGGGTGGTCGTAGCCCATCGTGCCGCCGGCGTAGGTGGTCTCGTCGACGGTCGCGAGCACGTGCGAGAAGCCGCGCACGTTGGACGTGAAGTTGTACCACCGGTCGGTGCGGTTCCACGACTCCGGCACGTCCTTCGACGCCGGGTGGACACGGTCGGCCACCTTGATCCTGGCCTGCGTGACGCCGGACGAGCCGGACGCCCGGGTGCCGAGGATGTCGGTGAGGAACGACCAGTCCGTCTGGGTCTCGATCGCCGAGTGGACGCCGACGAAGCCGCCGCCGTCGCGGTAGTAATTCTCGAATGCGGCCCGCTGCGCCGCGTTGAGCACGTCACCGTACGTGTTGAGGAAGACGACGACGCGGTACTGCTTGAGATGCGCCTGGTCGAACTTGCCGGCGTCGTCAGTCTCCACGACGGTGAACCGCAGCTGGTTGCCCAGCTGCTTGATCGCGGCGACGCCCGCCTCGATCGACGGGCTCTTCGTGCCGACGGCCTTGGTGAAGACCAGCACCTTGAACTGGCTGCCGTTGCTCTGCGGGGCGGGCGCGGCAAGCGCCGGCGCGGACGCCGACGCCGTTGTGACCAGCAGTGAAGCGATGAGGGCGAGCAGGCCGGCGAACGCGGTGCGGCGACGGCCTGGAGCGCTGGACATGAAACCTCCTCCGTGGGGTGTTGCCGGACGCGCAGGCCGCCGATGACCCGAGACAGCAGCCGTTGGCGGACACGTCCGGCCGGGGGAACGGGGTGGTGCGGGTGCGGCACGCCCGGAGGGAAGGCGTACAGCGAGAGTCGATCGCTTGGCGTGGCAATGCGGCGACGTCGTACCGAGCTGCGCCTCAGTGCTCGCCGGGATCCCGCGCAGCGGGGCGAGCGACTGGCTCGGTCAACGCATAGCCGTCACCGTATACGTCACATCTTTCGAAAGAAAGAGTTGACTCGACAAAAGTTGGCTTGTGGACGACCAAACTTCTGTTAAGAATGCAAAAAGTTAGCCACACCCGGGCGGAAGTTGCCGAGAGTGGTCTGCGCCTAGTGAAGGAGCGCGCCGGAGACTGCCGGCGTTACTCGCCGGCGGCTGTGTCGATGGAGGGTCGTGCAGTCTCCGGTGCGGCCGGGAATCCCGATCCCGACCGCACCGGCCGACCGCCCCGGTCTGCGGCGCCCCGGCCGCGGGGTGTCCCACGGCCGGACCCTCTGCACCGCGTTCCCGGAGAGCTCCGGGTGCCGCTGCGTTGTGCGCGACACAGCTCGGTAACACGATCGCAACGCGCCGTGTTGTGCTGCACACAGTAGGAGACTTCCGCTCGGGCTGTCCAGAGCTTCGGTGTAAAGATGCACTAACTTTCGTCTAGATCAGCGAAAGTGCCGAAGTGATCACGCGGCCTGGACATGTGACGGTCGCGTGGAAAGCTCGACGCCTGACGGCTCGGTGGCGGGCGCCTGCGCCTGGCGGTCGAGGAAGCGCAGCAGCTCGACCGGGAACGGCAGTACCACCGTGGAGTTCTTCTCGGCGGCCACCTCGACGACCGTCTCCAGCAGCCGCAGCTGCAGCGCCGTCGGCGTCTGCCCCATCGCGGCCGCCGCATCGGCCAGCTTGCGCGACGCCTGCAACTCGCCGTCGGCGGTGATGATCCGCGCGCGCCGCTCGCGCTCGGCCTCCGCCTGGCGGGACATCGACCGCTTCATCGACTCCGGCAGCGACACGTCCTTGATCTCCACCCGGTCGATGTGCACACCCCACTCGATCGCCGGGCTGTCGATCATGACCTCGAGGCCCTGGTTGAGCCGCTCACGGTTGGTCAGCAGCTCGTCGAGGTCGCTCTTGCCGATGATCGACCGCAATGACGTCTGCGCCACCTGGAGCACGGCGAACATGTAGTCCTGCACGTTGACGACGGCCCGGACCGGGTCGACGACCCGGAAGTACACCACCGCGTCCACCGTGACCGTGACGTTGTCCCGCGTGATCCCGTCCTGCGCCGGTACCGGCAACGTGACGATCTGCAGGCTTACCCGCTGCATCCGGTCGAGCACCGGCAGAATCATGCACAGCCCCGGCCCGCGCGTGGCCTCCCGCAGCCGCCCCAGCCGGAAGACCAGACCGCGCTCATACTGCCGGACGATCCGGGCGCTAGCCGAGAACCCGACGATCGCCAACACGATCAAAAAGATCAACAACACCATGACAACCACGCCGTCCGTACTCACCACCAGCGTATCCCCGCCCGCTGTACACCGCCGGACGGTGGCGGCGAGCACCCGCGCCGCCGCAGGTCACGCAGCGTGTCGATTCGGCTCCGGGCCCAGGTCGGCGGCCCGCTTCTGCCCGATTTGTCGTCACCGACAGTCGGCGTGCCGGCGCCCTGGTCCGGCGTGGCGCGGTCAGCAGGTCGCGCTGAAGCCCCGGAGCAGGTTCCGGTCGTACACGAGGATCGCGTACCCGCCGATGTCATGTCGCAGCACCGGCGGCCCGAACTGCCTCAGCACGTCGGCGACGGTGCCGTACATCGGGCGCTGCTGCTCCAGCAGCGCGAACCGTGCATCGTGGGCGGACGCGTCGTACATGCCGGTGTGCGTCTGCCAACACATCCCGATCAGCTTGCCGGCGCCACTGAGCGTCGGCACCACGGTGACGTTTCGTGACGTGCCGACGGTGATGTTGTTCGACACCCAGTAGGAGCCGAGCCCGTATCGCAGGCCCTGACGCTGCAGCCAATCCGCGGCCTCCTGGCCCTCGATCGGCTCCGCGCGCGGCGGGGCGTAGCCCACCAGCGCGACCAGCTGCACGGCGAGCATCACCGCCAGCAACCCCAGCCCGGCCGACGCCAGCCGCGGACCGGCGCCGACGACGTGTGACCGCAGTCGACCGGTCGCGCCTGCCCTGGCTCGCGCGAAGCGCGGAACCGGGCCGGCTGGGCGCTGTGCCGTCGGAGTGGCGTAGCCAGACGGCTCGCGCTGGTCCGGACCGATCGGCTCTTGCTGACGCGGGCCGCTCGGTTCGCGATGGTCCGCACCGTTTCGCTCTTGCCCGTCCGGACCGTTCGGCTCGCGCCAACGCGGACCATTCGGTTCGTGCTGGTCCGCACCGTTCCGCTCTTGCCCGTCCGGACCGTCTGGCTCCCCCTGGTCTCGACCGTCTGCAAAGTCTGAGGCCGGGGCGGGGCGCGACAACCGTCGCCCCACGAGCCGGGCGGCGAGGACGGCGGACATCGGCAGTACCGGTGCGATCTCACGCGTCGCGAGCCGGTCGATCGGCAGCGTCGACACGATCTGCGCGCCGATGTCACACAGGATGGCCGCCGCCAGTACGGCGTCGACCCGGTCCGCGGTGCCGCGCGCCAACGCGACCACGGTCAGTGACAGCGCCGCCAGCGCAAGAACAAGACCCGGCAGGTGTACCGCCTGTAGTGCGCCCTCCAGCCAGCGTCCCTGCACGCCGGGACGATTCGTCCCGAACAGGAAGCCGGCCATCCGCGCCACGGTCCCGGCGCGCTCCGACCACTCCGACAGCGGCGACAACCGAATCGGCGGCCGTGGCGCATGGAACCCGCCGACGCGTTCGATCAGCCAAAGCCCCGCATGCGACAGCACCACCGAGGCCGGCCCCGCAAGGGCGAGCCGGGCGTCGACGCCGCGGGCCCGACGCCGACGCAGGGCACGCAGCAGGGAAACCGCGGTCAGCGGCGCCGCGCCGACGAACGTGACCAGCGGATCACCGAGCGCTCCCCAGGCGAGCACCATCGCGATCGCGTACGGCATCCACGGACGGTGACGAGCCCGATCCAGTAGGAGCCATGCGAGCAGCAGCGGCACCGCGGAGCCGGTGTGATTCGGCGAGGACAACAAGGTCTGGTACCCGACGCCCGGCGCCGGCACCAGCAGGAACGCGACCACGATCGCGACCGGCAGCCAGCCACTGCGCGCGATCCCAGCCACGGCCCGTCGGAGCCGAGCCCGGCCGAGCGGGGCGCCTGGAGCCGCGACCAACGCCCCGGATCCGCCGAACGTCGTGACTCGATCACCGGTTGGTGGTGCGGTCGAGCCTCCGGGTACCTGCGGTGCGCCTCCGTGAACCTCGTCGGGCAATCCGGCCGGCGGTGAGCCGGGTGCGTTCGCCCCAAGGGCGGCGCCGTCGTGGACGTCCACCGGATCGTCGTTGCGGACGGCAACCTGATCGCCGCCCGCGACGGCAACGTCAACCGGGTCGCTGCGAGAGGGGGTCCTGTCACCCGCGGAGGACACCGGCCTCGACGACCAGGACGCCGTGTCGCCGTGGCCGAGCGCGACGGACCGCGCGAGCCATCCCGCCAGGATCACCACGAGTGTCCAGGTAGTGGCAGCGGCGACATGGATCTGATCGGTGGTGACGCCGGTGACGAGCTGTATCAGCCCGTACTGGATCAACTCCGTCGGGTAGAACGACACGTCGGACAGCGTCCAGCCATGCAGGAGCGGGTTGCCGTGGAACAGGTCCCAGGCCTGCAACGCGTTGCTGGCCCCGTCACTGTTCACCGTGACCGCGCGGGCCATGCGCAGGTACGCCAGGAACAGCCCAACTCCGGCGAGTAGGCATGCGGCGACGGTGAGCAGTGCTCGGCGGAGTCTCGGCATGCTCCTACGACCGCCACGCAGGGTCAGCCGTGCGAGCCGGCGCGCGCGGGTCGCTCACGAGGCGCCACTGTGTCGCACACCGCGATCGTCGCGGATTCGGCCGCCCGCGGTGACGAGCCACTCCCCTGTCTCCCAGTCGGTCGGCGCGCCGATGTGGCGGTAGTACAGGTCGAACCTGACCTGCAGGCCGGGCCACGGGCTACGGACGGTGACCGCCCGGAACACCTCGCCGAGACCCGGGAAGGCGGTGCCATCGGGCTCCGGGAACCGTTGCTCCAGCTCCGCCCTCGACAGGTCGGTGTACAGCGCGAACTGCCACAACGGCTGCGCCGTCCACTCGTCGTGGACCAGCTCGAATCGCGGCTCGCGGCCGGTGACGAAAACGCGGATGTCGTCGCCGAACTCCGCTGCGGTCGACGGCAGCACAAACGGCCACGGTTCGCCGGTCGGGTAGCGATACATAGTGGAGATCGCGGCGAGCGAGTGCACGATGTCGAGCCATCGCGTGACCGGAACGACACCGGCCGGAATGTTGACGCCGGTGTGGTCGACGGCGTGAACGTAACCGGCCAGGCGGCGCGTCAACTCGGCCATGTCAACGCCCGGAACCACGTCGGCTTCCATGCCGGCTTCCAAGTCCGCGGCCTCGCCGACCTCCCGCTGCGAGGGCCGATCACCGGCCTGGAGCGGGCCGGCGCCGGACTGCGGCGAAGTAGCGATGGCAGGGGCCAGGCTCGCGTCGGGGCGTGCGGCTCGGTCGATCGGGGACCGGGGCGGGGCGACCCACGACGCAGCGTCGATGCCCAGTGACCAGTCGTCGCCAAGGCGCACCTCCGGCGACGCGATGTTCGCGATCTCGAATGCGGTGACGGGCAGCGCGCCGGCCGGGCTCAGGGGCGTGAGCTCGAGCCTGCCGGGAGCGGAGAAGGCATTGCGAACGTCGGCGAGCAGCGTGCGCAGGTCGGCGAGGAAAGCGGTCGAGGCTTGCGAGTACGGCAGTCGAAAGGTGATCACCGGCAGTCGACCCATGTCACAAACCGTATTGGGTGGCCAGGTGGTAGCGCTGCCCAGACATCGTCACTTTTGGCGCGATATTGGGAACGGAACGTAAGGATTCCAACGGGCTGCGGTCGGCCGATGGCGTCGCCAGGGCACTCGGGCGGCGGGAGTCGAGTGCGACTACCGAGGGTGCTGTCCGGCGCTGCGTTGCCGGCCACCATCTCGAGGACCGTACGGCGGCGCGTTGTACGGCGGCATCCTGGTGTCGGTCGCCGCCGGCGCCGTCATGGGCCAGCCCCTACCTCGCGCTGCGGTCGGGCATCAACACGGCGAGCCGGTCGAGAGCGACGTGGCGCTCCGGGCATTCGTAGACGGCGTTGTCGTGTGGGGCCCGTCGCCGACAGCGATCGAGCACGCCGAAGCATTGGTATCGCTCGAACCGGAGTCGAGGGAACGCCCGGGTCCCCGTGGCGTTGCGGGCGGGGCTGTCGACAGGGAGAGACGCGACAGCGAGAGGGGCGACGAGGGAAGACCTGGACGGCGTTCGAAGCGGTGGAACAGGAGCCAGCAGATCACCAGCGTCACCGCGAACACCGGGAGCCACAGCAACCTCGCGACCAGCCAGGACGCATCCTGCGGGGTGGTGTGCAGGCCCGGCTGGACCGGCGGCGCCAGCAGGGTCACGGCGATCAGGGACGTCTGGTGCCACAGGAAGATCGTCATTGCGGAGAGGTTGACGATCGCTACAGTGAGCCACGGCTTTGGGCGCTGCATGACGCGACGCAGGACTGGCATCAGCAGTAGCGCTGCGCCGCACTGGGCGATGCCGAACGTGACCGCGGCCAGGGTGGGTGGGTTGAGGTTGGACACGCCCTGGCCGGGGACGCCGACCATGGACACCGGGTAACCGAACCAGCGCGTCAGTACTACCGTGGCCGCAGCGCCCAGGATCAGCATCAGCCAGGCGCTGGTGCGGGACCGGAACCGGCCCCTCGTCCAGGCCGCGCCAAGGCAGAACGGCACCAGCCAGCCGGCGGCCAGGTTCACCCAGCCCACCCAGTCCACCCAGGCCGCTCCGTCCAGTTCGAAGTGGTCAAGGCCGAGGCGGTCCGGGCCGAAGTGGTCCAGGTCGAGGTGGGCCAGCGCGTTCAGGCCAGGGTGGGCCGAGTCGAGTTTGGCCAGGCCGAAGCGGGCCAGCGCGTTCAGGCCAGGGCTGGCCGAGTCGAATTTAGCCAGGCCGAAGCGGATCAGGTCGACTGCGGCCACGACGGTCAGTGGCCAGGCGGGGTGCAGGCGGCGGACCAGCGGTGTCGCGGCGGTCAGGGCGGCGAACACGAGCAGGAACCACAGCGGCGAGGCGACCAGCTTCAGCACTGTGTGTGAGGTGAGCATCGACAACCAGACGCTGAACGCATCCTGGGCGCCGGCGGGCGGGGCGGCTACGGCGTGCCAGATGGCCGCCGCGGTGACCAATGCGGTCCACACGGCCAGCAGCGCCACCACCGGGCGGAAAAGGCGGTCGAGGCGGGCGCGCAGCCACCGGCCGTAGTGGTCGATGGATGAGCGGGCGGCCACGAGCCCGCCGACGAAGAAGAACAACGCCAACGTCTGGAACAGCCACGACGCCGGGGCGAGCCACGGCACCGCGCGCAGCGGGCTTGCCACCCGGATCGAGCCGCCGTCGTCCACGACCAGGGCCGTCACCAGCCAGTGGCCGAGCACCACGCCGAGGATCGCGATGGCGCGCAGGGCGTCGAGGGCTCGGTCACGTTCGGTCGTCATGGCGCGGACCGTACGGGCGGGATGTCGGGCGTCACGTCACGCCACGGAGCGATCTCCGGATAGCTCTCCGGTATTACTGATGGTCATGACGCGAATCCTGATCACCGGGGCGACCGGATCGCTGGGCAGCCGGGTCGCGGCGCGGGCCGCCGCCGCCGGACACACCGTCTTCGGCACGCACGTCAGGCCACACGATCGCGATGAGTCCGACGATCAGGCGATCTCGTGGGCGCGGCTCGACATCCGCGATCGGTATGCGGTGCGTCACGCGGTGGAACTGGTCCGGCCCGACGTCGTTGTTCATGCGGCCGCCGGACGCGACCGCAACGACTGGGCGATCAACGCCGACGGGGCGGCCAACGTGGCGCTGGCGTGCGGCGACCAGGTGCGGCTCGTGCACGTTTCCAGCGATGCGATCTTCTCCGGGCGAGCCGGGCGCGAGTACACGGAGAGCGATGAGCCGGATCCGGTGAATCGGTACGGGGCGGCCAAGGCGGCGGCGGAGACCGCCGTGAGAGCCATCGCGCCCGGGGCGGCGATCGTGCGTACCTCGCTGATCCTCGCCGACGGGAACGGAGGGCATGAGCAGCTCACGTACGACCTGATAGCGGGGCGGCTCGACGGGGCGCTGTACACCGACGAGATCCGCAAGCCGATCCACGTCGACGACCTCGCCGATGCGCTGCTCGAGGTCGCGGCGGGGGACTTCCACGGGGTGATCAACGTGGCCGGCCCGGACGCGACGAGCCGGTACGAACTCGGGGTGCTCGTCGCGAAGCGGGACGGCCTCGACTCGGCGCGGTTACGGACCGCTACCGGCTCTGGGCGGCCGGGTGACGTCCAGCTCGACGTGCGGATGGCCGAGGAGCTGTTGCACACCCGGTTGCGCGGTGCTCACGAGTTCATGGCGGCCCCGCTGTAGGGCGGCGGGGCCGGCGAGGGGCGCCGGAGCAGGTTCAGCAGCAGGGCGAGCGGGGGCCATGAGGCGCGGCCACGACGGGTCACTGCGTATGCGCGCATGGTGACGGGCGGGTCGGTCAGCGGCAGGATGCGGACGCCAGGGATCGTCGGCCACTCCATCGGGAGCAGGCCGACGCCCAGGCCGGCGACGATCAGGTCCTGGACCAGATTGAGATTGTCGGCGCGGTGGGCGATGCGGGGTTCGAAGCCCGCCATGCCGGCGATGGTGCGAACCGCCTGGTCGTCGGCGGTGTTACGGGAGTTGACGATCCAGTCCTCGTCGCGGAACCGGGCGAAGATGGCAGTCGATGCCTCACGGGCGGGCTCCGAAGGCGCGGACTCCTGAAGGCCATCCGAAGGGGCGGCATGACCTGCGACCGCGACCCCCGACGAACCCGGAACAGTCGCAGCCGAAGACAAGCCCAGCAAAGCCGCGGCCGCCGATGAGCCCGGAACAGCCGCGGCCGCGGACAGGCCGGTAGCAAACGCGGCCTCCGGGAAAGTGGACGAGGGAAAAGTGGACGAGGGAGCGGCCGGGGAAGTGGCCGAGGCCGAGGTGGTTGCGAGAGCGGACGTGGCCGGGACGCCCAGGCCCCAGGAGCTCGACCAGAGCGGTACCGCTGAAACGGAGGAATCGAACGTGGCGGGAGCCAGGTTGTAACCGTAAGTAAGCGCCAGGTCGATCTCGTCCGCGGCCAGGAGCGCGAACGCCTCGTCCGGCTCGTGTTCGTGGATGAGTAGCCGGACGCGTGGGTGGCGCTCGGCGAGCTCGGCGACGAGGGGGAGCAGCGAGCGGCGTACCGCGGTGGCGAAACCCGCGACCCGCAGTGTCCCCGACGGCTCGGCGTCCGGGTCCAGGTCGAGGCGGGCGGCCTCGACGGCGGCGAGGATCGTCACGGCGTGCTCGGCCAGGCGGCGGCCGGCGGGAGTGAGCCGTACGCGGCGGCCGTCCGGCTCGATCAGCGTCGCGCCCGCCTCCTTCGCCAGCACCGCGAGCTGCTGCGACACGGTGGACGTGGTGACGTGCAGCTCCTCGGCGACCTCGCGCATGGAGCCGCGGCGGGAGAGTTCCAGCAGCAGGCGGAGCCGTCGGGTGTCCATGCGCCAACGGTACCGTTCACAAATCCCGAACGGTATGACCATGATTAGCACGTGGACATGAACGGTACGGATGGGTGTACTGGGGCCCATGGGTACCAACCGCACCGGCGCCGCGATGGCCGTCGGGTCGATCCTCTGCGTCCAGTTCGGGCTCGCCGCGTCCGTTCCGCTGTTCGACGACCTCGGGCCCGCCGGCGTGGCCGCGCTGCGGCTCGTCTGGGGCGGCCTGATCCTGCTCGCGCTGGTCCGGCCGCGACCCGCGGACTTCGGAAGGCGGGCGCTGCTGGCCTGCGCCGGGCTCGGGGTCGCGACCGCGGGGCTGACCACGCTGTTCATGGCGGCCGTCTCGCGCCTGCCCATGGGCACCGCGACCGCGCTGGAGTTCCTCGGGCCGCTCGGCGTCGCCGTGGTGCGCGGGCGGCGCTCCGCCAAGGCGTGGCCGATCGTCGCCGCGGCGGGGGTCGCGCTGCTCACCGAGCCGTGGCGGCAAGGGGTCGACCTCGTCGGGGTCGGCTACGCGCTCGCTGCCGCAGTGTGCTGGGCCGCTTACATCGTGCTCACCCAGCGGGTCGGCGACGAGGTCAGCGGGCTGCGCGGACTCGCCGTGTCGATGCCGATCGCGGGGCTCGTCGCCACCCTGGTCGCGGGGCCGGCCGTGTTCACGCACCTCACGTGGGAGCTCGCGCTGGCCGGCCTCGGGCTGGCGGTGCTGGTACCGGTGATCCCGTTCAGCCTGGAGCTGCTCGCGCTGCGCCGGCTCACCGCGGGCGCATTCGGCGTGCTGATGAGCCTCGAACCGGCCGCGGCCCTGCTCATCGGGCTGCTCGTGCTGCGCCAGGTGCCCGGGCTGGCCGCGGTGGCGGGCATCGCACTCGTCGTCACCGCGAGTATCGGCGCCCAGAGCACCGGCGCCCGCGCGGAACCGGTCACCGAGAGCGACGAAGTCACCGCGGGCGCCCAGCGCACCGACGCCCGGACCGAACCGGCGACCGAGAGCGACGAAGACGAAGTCGCCATGAGTACAGGTGCCCAGCGCACGGGGCGCCCGGTCAGAACACACGACCGAGAGGAGCCGGATGCGACGACAGGCAACGGGCAGCCGAGGGAAGGTCTGCCACTAGGGTGATCACCCGTGAACGGTGTGCAGCTGCTGCTGATCATTCTCGGGGGCATCGCGGTGTCGGCGCTCGCGCATCGGCGGGGCGTGCAGCCGGGGCTCGTCGTGGTCATCCTGGCCGCGGCGGCGTCGTTCATTCCCGGGGTACCGCGGCTGGAACTGCACAGCGAGCTCGTTCTCGCGGTCGTGGTGCCCCCGCTGCTGTACTCCGCCACCCGCGCCGCGTCGCTGTCCGGGTTCTCGCAGAACCTGCGCCCGATCCTGACGCTCGGCGTGACGCTGGTCGTGCTCACCACCGGCGTCGCCGGGCTCGTCGGCAGCTGGCTCATGCCCTCGATCGGCCTGCCGGCGGCGCTGCTGCTCGGCGCCGTGCTCGCCCCGCCGGACACCATCACCACCGTCTCGCACGGCGACGAACTGGGCCTGCCGCGGCGGGTCACGGCGATCCTCACCGGCGAGAGCCTCGTCAACGACGCCACCGCGCTGACACTGTTCGGGCTCGCCGCGGCGGCGGCCGGGGCCGGGGAGACGCTGTTCGACAACGCGTTCGGGCTGTTCGCGTACACCGTGGTGAGCGGCCTCGCGGTCGGCCTCGGGTTCGCCGTCATCGCGCTGTGGCTGCGGCCGAGGCTGCACAACCCGGTGCTGGAGACGTCGCTGGCGCTGCTGCTGCCGTTCACCGCATTCCTGGCCGCCGAGCAGATCCACGCCTCCGGCATCCTCGCGGTGGTCGCCGCCGCGTTCTCGTTCAGCATCAACGCGACCCTGGACCCCCGCCACCAGTACCCCGGCGCATACCGCACCCGCCTGCAGGAGGACGCCGTCTGGCCGGTGTTCGACTTCCTGCTCGAGACGTTCGTCTTCGCCTACATCGGGCTGCAGCTGCGGTTCGTCGTCGCCGACCTCGGCCACGCCGCCGCCCGCCCGGGCCTGACGATCACGCTGATCAGCGCGGCGGTACTGCTGGTGGCCGTCATCGCGTTCCGCCTCGGCGCCGTGTGGCTGTTCTTCGCCTGGTGGGCCGCGCGCCGGCGCGCGGTCGAGCGCCGCATCGCCGCCGACCCGCGGTTCCGGGCCCGGGCCGAGCGCCGCGCGCAGGCCCGCAGCCGGCGGCGACGGCTCGGTCAGGCCGCCGGGGAGTGGCGCGGGCCGCTCGGCGCGCCGACCGGCCGCGAGTCGCTCATCGTGGGCTGGACCGGCATGCGCGGCATCCTGACCCTCGCGGCCGCAGCGGCGGTACCGCACACGCTGCGTAACGGCGAGGAGTTCCCCGGCCGCGACGCGATCCAGGCGATCGCCCTGTTCGTCACCCTCGGCACGCTGCTGATCCAGGGCACGACCATTCCGATGCTGGTACGCCGCCTGAACATCGACACCGCCGGCGAGCGGCGCCGGGCCGCTGAGCTGCTGGAGCGCGGCCGGGCGATCGCCGAGGCGGCGGTCACCCACGGTGGCCCGCCGACCACGGAGGACTTCGACGCGCAGCGGGGCGCGATCGTCGGCGCGATCATCTCCGGCGACCTCGACGACGACACCGCCCGCGTGCTCGTCCACGACGTCGACCTGCGCCAGGCCGCCGAAACCCATCTGGCACGGCAGGAACACGCTAAATCATGAAATATCTGATAAGTCCGGTGGGGGAGTCGCCGGACTTATCGGCGTCCGTCGCAGGTCATGGAAAGCCTGCGGCCGCCGGGCGGAATTGCGTGGACAGCGTGCCTGAACGCTGACACGGTCGCGGGCATGGATGTGCTGCGCATGCACGAGATCGCCGAGGCCGGGCACCGGATCCTCAACCCGTTCACCGAGGACAAGCTCATGCTGCTCGGAGAGGTGTGCCGGCTGCGGCCCGGGCAGCGGCAGCTCGACCTCGCCAGCGGCAAGGGCGAGATGCTGTGCCGGTGGGCCGACGCGTACGGCATCGAAGGTCACGGCGTGGACATCAGCGAGGTGTTCGTGCCGGACGCCCGGGCCCGCGCCGCCGAGCTCGGTGTGGCCGACCGGGTCACGTTCACCCTGGGCGAGGCCGCGCAGGTGCTGACCGAGATGGCCGGCCAGCCCGATCATCCGGAGTACGACGTCGTGTCCTGCATCGGCGCCACCTGGATCGGCGGCGGGCTGGCGGGCACCGTCGCGCTCATGCGCCGGGTCGTACGCCCCGGCGGCCTGCTGCTCATCGGCGAGCCGTACTGGGCCGACGACACTCCTGACCAGGCGTACACCGGACTCGCCGTCCCGAAGGAGGACTTCACGACCCTGGTGGGCACGCTCGACCGGATCGAGGCGGCCGGGCTGGAGCTCGTCGAGATGGTCCTCGCCGACGCCGACAGCTGGGACCGGTACATCGCGTCGCAGTGGTGGACGGTTTCGGACTGGCTGCGCGAGAACCCCGGCTCGCCCGACGCGCCCGCGATGCGCGAGTACCTGGAGACCTGCCGGCGCACCCACCTGCGCTACCAACGCAGATATCTCGGCTGGGGAGTCTTCGTCTGCCGGGTGACCAAGCGGTAGCTTGCTGGCATGAGCGATGGACCGCTGCGGGACCTGCGAGTGGTGGAGCTGGCCGGGATCGGTCCCGGCCCGTTCGCCGGGATGATGCTGGCCGACCTCGGCGCCGACGTGGTGCGCGTCGACCGGCCCGGGCCCGGCTCGCCGCTCGGCCCGCCCCCCACCGGTGACCTGGTCAACCGCGGCAAGCGGTCCGTCGAGGTGGACCTCAAGCAGCCCGCCGGCGTCGAGACCGTGCTGGCCCTCGCCGAGCGCGCGCACGTGCTCATCGAGGGCTTCCGGCCCGGCGTGGCCGAGCGCCTCGGCGTCGGCCCCGAGCCGGTCCTGGCCCGCAACCCGACGCTGGTGTACGGCCGGATGACCGGCTGGGGCCAGGAGGGCCCCCTCGCCGCGTCCGCCGGCCACGACATCACCTACCTGGCCCGCACCGGCACCCTGCACGCGATCGGCCGGGCCGGCGGGCCGCCGCAGGTCCCGGTCAACCTGCTCGGCGACTACGGCGGCGGCGCGCTGTACCTGGTCGTCGGCATCCTCGCCGCGCTGCGCAGCGGCCGCGGCCAGGTCGTCGACGCCTCGATCGTCGACGGCGCCGCGCATCTCGGCATGATCCTGCACAGCCTGCTGGGCGCCGGCCTGTGGCGCGACGAGCGTGGCGTCAACCTGCTCGACACCGGCGCCCCGTTCTACGACGTGTACGAGACCGCCGACGGCCGCCACGTCGCCGTCGGCGCCCTGGAGCCGCAGTTCTACGCCGAGCTCGTCGCCCGCCTCGGCCTCACCGGCCTGCCCGAGCAGTTCGACGTGGCGCGGTGGCCGGCGCTGCGCGAGCGCTTCGCCGCCGCGTTCCGGGAGAAGACCCGGGACGAGTGGGCGGCGCTGTTCGACGGCACGGACGCCTGCGTCGCCCCGGTCCTCTCATTGACCGAGGCGCGGTCCGACCCCCATCTCGCCGCCCGCGGCACGTTCCTCACCCTTCATGGTGTACCGCAACCCGCGCCCGCTCCGCGCTTCTCGCACCCGGTCCCGGCGCCGGCGGGGCCGCCCCCGCTGCCCGGGCAGCACACCGCCGAGGTCCTCAAGGAGTGGGGCATCGGCTGAACCGCCACCGGTCCCGCGCCCTCCGGACCGTGCCCATGGTGACCGGCTCGAAGCGAAGCGTAGCGGCCGGTCACGCGACGGCCGGGCGCGGCGCGGTCGCGTACGACGCCAGGGCGAACCAGCGCGGCAGCGCCCGGCGGACCGGCTCCGGGCCCAGGAGCCGCACGGCGCCGTCGCGCAGCGCGTGCTGCCAGGTCACGTCGCCGCGCCAGATCTCCACCATGCGGCGCAACGTGCCGTGGACGGTGACCGTCACCGGGAAGCCCGGGTCCGCGTCGCAGACGTCGGCGTCGCGGGCGGCGATCACCAGCCACCAGTACCGTGCCGCCCCGGACACGTCGGTGAACTCGAAGTGCACGACCGAGCGGCCGGGCGGGACGGCGTCGTGGTCGACGCGGCGGTGCATGTCCCACAGCAGCAGCTTCGGGTCGAGGTCCGCGTCGCCGATCTCGCCGATCCAGCGGGCGCCCCACACGCCGATCGCCTCCAGGATCGGGCCCAGCTCGAGGCCGGCGTCGGTGAGGGCGTACTGCCCGCCGTCGGACCGGATCAGGCCCGCGACCGTGAGCTGGTGCAGCCGCCGGGACAGCAGCGCCGGGGACATGCGCGGCAGGCCGCGGCGCAGGTCGTTGAAGCGCCGGCTGCCGGCGATCAGCTCGCGCAGCACCAGCATCGTCCAGCGCTCGTCGAGCAGCTCCATCGCCTTGGCGACGGGGCAGAACTGATAGTAGGACGCGCCCATGCCCGGCAGCGTAGGCGCGCGGCTACGCCGCGTTCCAGTACAGATTTTGTACTGGAGGGCTCATCCCGGATGTACTTAGCGTGGCGGTATGACGACACCACTGAAGGAGAAGCACCGCGCCGTCTGGGCCTCCGGGGACTACGCCGCAGTCGCCGCCGACATCATCCCTGAGCTGGGCGTATTACTGGTCGAGGCCTGCGGGGTCGCCGCCGGGCAGAGGGTCCTCGACGTCGCGGCCGGCACCGGCAACGCCGCCATCCCCGCCGCGCTCGCCGGCGCCGACGTCACCGCGAGTGACCTCACGCCGGAACTGCTGGAAACCGGACAGAAGCTCGCCGCGACACAGGACGCCCGGCTGGCCTGGGTCGAGGCCGACGCCGAGGACCTGCCGTTCGCCAACGCCGAGTTCGACACCGTGCTGTCCTGCGTCGGGGTGATGTTCGCGCCGTTCCACCGCACCGCCGCCGACGAGCTCGTCCGCGTGTGCCGGCCCGGCGGGACGATCGGGCTGCTCAGCTGGACCCCCGCCGGGTTCGTCGGGCAGCTGTTCGCGGCGATGAAGCCGTTCAACGCCCCGCCGCCGCCCGGGGCGCAGCCGCCGCCGCTGTGGGGCGACGAGGCGCACGTGCGCGAGCTGCTCGGCGACCGGGTCGCCGGCGTCAACGCCCGCACCGGGTCCGTGCGCGTCGCGCGGTTCGCGGAGCCGGACGGCTTCCGGGAGTACTTCAAGACGAACTACGGCCCCACGCTCGCCGTCTACCGGTCGCTGGCCGGCGACCCCGAGCGCACCGCCGCGCTCGACCTGGCCCTCGACGAGCTGGCCGGCCGCTTCCGGGCCGCCGACGGTTCCATGGAATGGGAGTATCTGCTGCTGACCGCCGAGCGGGCTGGTGCCTCGACCGGGGCGTAGTTACTCTTCAGTAGGTGGGCACTGAAGCTTTCGTTTTCGACGCCATCCGCACGCCTCGCGGCCGGGGCAAGCAGAACGGCTCGCTGCACGGCGTCAAACCCATCTCGCTGGTCGTCGGGCTGATCGACGAGCTGCGCCGGCGCAACCCCGGCCTCGATCCCGCCCGGATCGACGACGTGGTCCTCGGCGTGGTCTCGCCGATCGGCGACCAGGGTTCCGACATCGCCAGGATCGCCGCCATCGCCGCCGGCCTGGGCGAGACCGCCGCCGGGGTACAGCTGAACCGGTTCTGCGCCTCCGGCCTGGAGGCGGTGAACATCGCCGCGCAGAAGATCCGGGCCGGCTGGGAGGACGTCGTCCTCGCCGGCGGCGTCGAGTCCATGTCCCGCGTCGCGATGGGCTCCGACGGCGGCGCCTGGGCGATGGACCCCGAGACCAACCTGGCCACGAGCTTCGTGCCGCAGGGCATCGGCGCCGACCTCATCGCGACCATGGACGGCTACAGCCGCGAGGACGTCGACGCCTACGCCCTGGAGTCGCAGACCCGGGCCGCCAAGGCGTGGGCCGGCGGGTACTTCACCCGCTCCGTCGTGCCGGTCCGCGACCGCAACGGCCTCGTCGTGCTCGATCGCGACGAGCACATCCGCACCTCGACGATGGAGGGCCTCGGCGCGCTGCCCGCCTCGTTCGCCACCATCGGTGACCTGGGCGGCTTCGACGCCGTGGCCCTGCAGCGGTACCACTGGGTGGAGCGCATCGACCACGTGCACACCGCCGGCAACTCCTCCGGCATCGTCGACGGCGCCTCGCTGGTCCTCGTCGGCAGCGAGGCGGCCGGCAACGCCTTCGGCCTCACCCCGCGCGCCCGGATCGTCTCGGCCGCCGTCAGCGGCGCCGACCCGCTCATCATGCTCACCGGCCCCGCCCCGGCCAGCCGCAAGGCCCTCGACAAGGCCGGGCTGAGCGTCGAGGACATCGCGCTGGTCGAGATGAACGAGGCGTTCGCCGCCGTCGTGCTGCACTTCGCCCGCGACATGGGCTTCGACCTGGAGCAGGTCAACGTCAACGGCGGCGCCATCGCCATGGGCCACCCGCTCGGCGCCACCGGCGGCATGCTGCTCGGCACGCTCGTCGACGAGCTGGAACGCCGCGGCGAGCGGTACGGGCTGGCCACCATGTGCGTGGGCGGCGGCATGGGCATCGCGACGATCGTCGAGCGACTGTGAACCGGGGGAGCAACGTGGACATCATCCGCTACGAGCGCGGCGAGGACGGCGTCGTACTGCTCACGATGGACGACCCGGCCCGCCCCGCCAACACCATGAACGCCGCGTTCACCGAGGCCCTCGCCGCCACGGTCGACCGGCTGTACGCCGAGAAGGACGACATCACCGGCGTCATCCTCACCTCCGCGAAGAAGACCTTCTTCGCCGGCGGCGACCTCGACCTGCTCGGCGGCATCGGCCCCGACGAGGCCGCCGCCCTCATGCGGTCCACCACGTTCATGAAGGACCTGCTGCGCCGCCTGGAGACCCTCGGCCGGCCCGTCGTCGCCGCGATCAACGGCTCCGCGCTCGGCGGCGGGCTCGAGCTCGCCCTGGCCTGCCACCACCGCATCGTCGCCGACGACGCCCGCATCGAGATCGGCTTCCCCGAGGTCACCCTCGGGCTGCTGCCCGGCGCCGGCGGCGTGGTGCGCACCGTGCGGATGCTCGGCATCGTCGAGGGGCTCATGCAGGTCCTGCTCAGGGGCCAGCGGCACCGCCCCGCGAAGGCGCTGCAGGTCGGGCTCGTCCACTCGGTCGTGCCGGCCGAGGAGCTCATCTCCCGGGCGCGCGACTGGATTGCCGCGAATCCCGGCGCGGTGCAGCCGTGGGACGTCCCGGGGTACAAGATCCCCGGCGGCACCCCGAGCACCCCGGCGCTCGCCGCGAACCTGCCCGCCTTCCCCGCGACGCTGCGCAAGGAGCTCAAGGGCGCCCCGTACCCGGCGCCCCGCAACATCCTGTGCGCCGCCGTCGAAGGCGCCCAGGTCGACCTGGCCACCGCGTTCACCATCGAGGGCCGGTACTTCGTCGAGCTCGCCACCGGCCAGATCGCCAAGAACATGATCAAGGCGTTCTTCTTCGACCTCCAGGCCGCCAACGCCCGCGGCTCCGCCTCGGTCACGTTCGGCAAGGTCGCCGTCCTCGGCGCCGGCATGATGGGCGCCGCCATCGCGTACGTCTGCGCCAAGGCCGGCCTCGACGTCGTGCTCAAGGACGTCACGCTCGAGGCCGCGCAGCACGGCAAGGCCTACGCCGAGTCGCGCCGCCACGACCAGGCGCTGCTGGACCGGATCACGCCCACCGCCGAGGTCGCCGACCTGGCCGGCGCCGACCTCGTCATCGAGGCCGTGTTCGAGGACCCCGGCCTCAAACACAAGGTGTTCGCCGAGATCGAGGACGTGGTCGCGCCCGGCGCGCTGCTGTGCACCAACACGTCCACCCTGCCGATCACGCTGCTCGCCGAGGGCGTACGCCGCCGCGACGCGTTCGTGGGCCTGCACTTCTTCTCGCCCGTCGACAAGATGCCCTTGGTCGAGGTGATCCGCGGCGCCGAGACCTCGGACGACGCCCTCGACAAGGCCCTGGCCGTGGTACGCCTGCTGAAGAAGACCCCGATCGTGGTCAACGACAGCCGCGGGTTCTTCACCAGCCGGGTCATCGGCACGTTCACGATGGAGGCGCTGCGCATGCTCGCCGAGGGCGTGGCCGCGCCGTCGATCGAGCAGGCGAGCCTGCAGGCCGGCTATCCCGCGCCGGTACTGCAGCTCCTCGACGAACTCACCCTCACCCTGCCCCAGAAGATCCGAAACGCGACGGCGGCCGCGACCGTCGCCGCCGGCGGCACCTGGACCCCCAGCCCCGCCGACACCCTGCTCGACCGCATGGTCGACGAGTTCGCCCGCCCCGGCCGCTCGGGCGGCGCCGGCTTCTACGACTACCTTGAGGGCAAGCGCACCGCCCTGTGGCCCGGCCTACGCGAACACTTCCAGCGCCCGGACGCCGGCGTACCGTTCACCGACATGCGGGAGCGGATGCTCTTCGCCGAGGCCATCGAGTCAGTAAAATGCCTGGACGAGGGCGTCCTGACCTCCGTGGCCGACGCGAACGTAGGCTCGATCCTGGGCATCGGCTTCCCCGGCTGGACGGGCGGGGTCCTGCAGTACATCAACCAGTACGACGGCGGCCTGCCCGGCTTCATAGCCCGCGCCCGCGAGCTGTCCGAGCGCTACGGCGACCGCTTCACCCCACCGCCCCTCCTGCTGACCAAGGTCGACCGCGGCGAGACCTTCATTTAGCGCCACCGGGGCGGTTCTCTCTTCGGGGGACCGCCCCCATTGCTGGTTCAGGCCCCTCGTCCCGGCTCGCTTTCTTCCGGTCTCCGTGCCCTCTGCTCGTGCTCGCGTTGCCCGTCTTCGTGGTCTCCGCTCGGGTGCGCGTCCGGTGTGAGGCAGCGGATCGCCGCCGCGAGACCGGCCGGGTCGATCGGATCGCCGGTGACCACGGCCTGGAGCATCGCCCCGTCGATGAGCGCACTGACCGCCCGGGCCCCGGCATCCCCCATGACGGGCGCGAGCAGCTCATGCACCCCGTCGAGCCAGGCCCGGGCAAGGGGCCGCAGCGCCGGCGCCCGCGCCGCGGCGAGATACAGCTCGTACTCGAGCAGCGCCTTGGGCTGATCCGCGACGTACTCCCCGACAAGCCGGCTCAACGCCCCCGCCGCGTCCTCCCGCGCCCCGGTATCGCCGGAAACCGGCATTGCCGCATTGCCGTAAATTGCTTCACGCCAGGCGTCGAGGTCGCAGGCGATCGAGTCGCTCACCAACGCCAGGCCGGCCGCGATGAGATCCCCGAGGGTCGGGAAGTAGTACGTGGTGGCGCCCAGCGGCACCCCCGCCCGCGCCGCGACCATCCGGTGCGTGGTCCGCCCGACACCGACCTCGGCCACCACCTCGACGACCGCCGCGGCGAGCGCCCGCTTACGCCCCTCAGGATCCCGCCGCGCGCTCATCGCGCCGCGCCGCGCCCTGCCGAGCTGCTCCCCGGCCTTACGGGACGATCGCCGTGGCCCGCCGGATTGCTCCCCGGACCCGCCGGACGATCGCCAGGGCTTGCCGGACTGTTCCTCGGCCCTACCGGACGATCGCCGGGGCCCGCCGGATTGCTCCCCGGGCCCGCCAGACTGCTCGCCGGCCCTACCGGACGGTCGCCAGGGCCTGCGGGTTTGGTGATCAAAACAATCCGGTCCCGCCACCCCTGCGCCCCGCCGTCCTGCGCGGCGTTCTGTGCTCCCAGGGCGATCAGCGCTCCTGCGGCGATCAGCGGGCGCTCTCTTCCCATGCTCAATGCGCACCGTCCAGGTTCAGCACCACGACACCCGCAATCACGAGGCCCACGCCGGCCACCTTGAGCAGGCTCAGCGGCTCGCCGAGGAACATGGCACCGATCGCGACGATCGCGGCGGTGCCGAGCCCTGACCACATCGCGTACGCGACCCCGACCGGCACCACCTTCACCGACTGCGCCATGAACAGGAACGCCAGCGCGTACGCGATCAGCACCCAGGTCGTGGGCCAGAACTTCGTGAAGCCGGCGGTCGCCTTGAGCAGGCTGGTCCCGACCACCTCGACCGCGATCGCCAGGAGCAGGTACACGTACCCCACCGGAACCTCCCAGATTGCTGAACTTGTACGATCGTACAAGTTCGCCTCTGGGTGCCCAGCGCGCGCCGGGTGACGTGCGGGGGTGATCGCGCCCACCTCTATTACCGATTGCCGGATTGCCGGTAATCGGTAATGCCGATAATTCGGTAATCGTCCCGGCGTAGCGGATCGTGTTCGCCGCGCTGCAGGCGGGCGCGGCCGGGTCCGTGCTCAAGCGGCGCATCCCCGGCGCGCACATCCGGCTGGGCTGGTCTTCGATCAGGACTCGGTCGACGCCGTATCGTCGTCCAGCGAGGCCGAAGACGTCGACGACGAGGTCCTGGCCTTCTTCGAACCCTTCGCAGGCGGCGGGGTTCCTGCCTCCTTGGAGGAATTCCCGCCGGGCCCGGTCTGCGTTGCGCCCCCGTCTGTCGAGGACGTACCTGCGGCCGACACCGACGCCGACGCCATGGCCGCGGCCATGGCGGGCAGCGGAGTCGGGGCGTCTTCGATGGGCTCCGGCTCGACGGCGGCGAGCAGGGCGCGCCGGCGACGACGGGATCGGATCACCGCGACCACGCCGATAACGATCATCAGCACGCCCAGCAGGCCGATGCCCATCACGATTCGCGTGATGTCCTGCAGGGACAGGCTGTCCAGGAACGAGCGGTTCGCCGCCTTCGGGGTCTCGGCCTGGACGACCGGGGTCGCCGAGGGCGGGGCCGGGGGCTGATGCGGGGTGTACCGCAGAATCGAGCTCGCCTTCGGCTGGTCCGACGCGGTCAGGTAATACGCGCCGTCGCGCGTGAAGGCGATCGCCTCGCCCTGGGGCTCGCTCGGCAGGGGTGTGATCCGCGGCGTACCCGTCGTGATCGCAGCGATGACATCACCGTCGATCACGTCGAACTCGTACGCGTCGGACATCGTGCGCACCACCGCGCGCGTGCCGTCGGGGCTCATCGCGGCGCCGGTGACGACCGCAGTGCCGACGATGCCGTAGGGGTTCGGGGTGCCCGTCGCCTGGGGCTTGAACGACCCGGCGCGGGTCAGCGGCGCCGGATTGGCGTTGTTGGCCGGCAGCGGCTGCGTCAGCGTGTACACCTCGCCGATCGGGTCCTTGGTGATGATGATCGGGCGGCCTTCACCGTCGATGAGCAGGGCCTCGGCGTCGCGGGCGCGACCGTCGGGGTACGCCAGGCGATGGATGACCGGGGTGTTCGCACCGGGCGCCAGGCTCCACAGCGCGATCGACGAGCGGCGGTTGCCGGAGCCGCCGGTCAGCGTGGTGTTGTCCCCGACGTCGGCGACCCACAGCGTCCCGTCCTTGGCAACAGCCAGGTCCTCCGGGTCGAACGCGCTGCTGGGGTACCCCACGCTGCGGATCAGCCGGCACTGCTCGTCGAGGAAGAAGATCTTCTCCCGGGATCGGTCGCTGTTGCTGTCGTTGATGACTGCGTAACCGTCCGCGGTCGCGACCAGGCCGGACACCTCGGTCACCTGCGGGTCGCTGATCGTGCACATCTCGGTACCGCTGATGGCGGGTCCGAGGTTCGGATTCGCGGCCCCCGAAGCACTCGCCGATGGATTCGGCTCCTTCGCCACCGCCGGTGACCCGAACGCCACGACCGCCGCCGACAACACCACTGCCGGCACCATCAACGCCGACACCACGGACGCCCCGAACGCGCCCCCGACCCGCTGCAGCATGCGCGACAGTCTCGCAGACGCGCCTGAGAATTCAGCCGGAGGCCACCTCGGTACCCACGCCGGGCGCCGCGCCGCCGCCGGACGAACAGGTGACCAGCTCGTCACCGGGCGTGGCAGCATTCCCTTCGCCAGCGTCGATATCGAGCAAGCCGCCGGACGTAGCGATGTCCGCACCCTCGGTTGCGGTGCACGAATCGAGCGCCGACTCCTGTGACGTAGACGCCGAACTTTGGTCGGCCTGCCGCACGCGCGGGCAACGGCGGCGTAGGGTCCAACGCTCGCCGATCTATTCCTGGGGCGCGGAATCCAACTCGCGCCGGGCTGCCGCACGCGCGGGCTGCTGCTGCTGAGGAGAAGCCGACTTCCGCCGGTGTGATGCCGGCGCGGGCTCGGGCAGCGCGGTTGGCGGCTCCTGCCGTACACCTGCGGGGGCGGGACGCAGCACGAACACCGCGCCGGCGATCGAGAGTGCCAGCAGGGCGGCGCCGATGGTGAAGGCCAGGCGGTAACCGTCGGTGAGCGCGACCGCCTCGGCGGCGCCGGCGTTCAGGCGGCCGGTGGTGCGCGTGGCGGCCACGGTGGACAGCGCGGCGACGCCGATCGCCATGCCGAGCTGCTGAGTGGTGTTGAACAGGCCCGATGCGAGACCGGCATCGTCGGGGCGGGCGCCGGACATGCCCAGGCCGGTGATCGCGGGCAGCGCCAGGCCGCCGCCGGCGATGAGCAGCATTACCGGGAGTAGATCGGTGGCGTACCGGGCGTCGGCCGGCAGCCGGGTGAGCCAGCCGAGCGCGCCGGTCAGCAGCACGAGGCCGGCGATGAGCACGGCGCGTTCGCCGAAGCGGTGGATGAGCCGGGCGGACACGCCGAGCGACACCGTGGCGATCGCGAGCGCGGCGGGCAGCATGGCCAGGCCGGTCCGCAGCGCGGTGTAGTGCAGGACTCGCTGCATGTACAGGGCCATGAGGATCTGGAACGAGAACATCGCGCCGACCATGAGGATCTGCAGGGCGTTGGCGCCGGAGACCTGGCGGGAGCGCAGTACCCGCAGCGGCATGAGGGGCGTCTTCGCGGTGGCCTGCCGCAGCACGAACCCGGCCAGCAGTGCGGCGGCGGCACCAGCGGTGAGCAGTCGGCTACCGCTGGTCTGTACGACCGCGTAGATGCCGGTCATGAGACCCGCGGTGACCAGGAGTGCGCCGAGCGCGTCGGCGCCGGCGCGCAGGCCCAGACCGGGATCGGCGGGCAGGTACGGCACCGCGAGCGCCAGCGTGGCGACGCCGATGGGTACGTTGACCAGGAAGATCCAGTGCCAGCTCAGCGCGTCGGTGAGGACGCCGCCGAGAACCTGGCCGAGCGAGGCGCCGGCCGCGCCGGTGAACGAGAACACGCCGATCGCGCGGGCCCGTTCGCGCTGGTCGGGGAAGAGCGTGACGAGGATGCCGAGGCTGACGGCGCTGAACATCGCGCTGCCGGCGCCCTGCAGGAAGCGGGCCGCGATGAGCGTCGCGGGGCCGGCGGCGAGGCCGGCGAGCACGGATGCGGCGATGAAGACGCCGGTGCCGGCGATCAGCACGCGCTTGCGGCCCAGCAGGTCGCCGAGCCGGCCTGCGAGCAGGAGCAGACTGCCGAACGCGATCAGGTACGCGTTGATGACCCACGTCAGTCCCTCCGGCGTGAAGCCGAGGTCGCGCTGCATGACGGGCATCGCGACGGTGACGATGCTCCCGTCGAGAATGACCATGAGCATGCCGGTGGCGAGGATGGCGAGGGCGAACCATCGGTTCTGTCTCATGGGTCCGACCGTAGCAGATCGTCTACTACGGAACTATCTTTGCCGGGATGGAGAGCTGTGACATTTCCCGAACCGACCGTGCCCGCCGCCGGGCGGGCCGAGGTCTTCCTGCGCTACCTGGACTACTTCCGCGAAACGCTGCTGCAACGCGTCGCGTCGCTGCCGGCGGAAGCGCTCGGCCACAGCTCGCTGCCATCCGGATGGACCCCGCTCGAGCTGCTCAAACACCTTCGGTATGTCGAGCTGCGCTGGCTGGAATGGGGCTTCGCGGGCCGCGACGTTCCGGAGCCGTGGGGTGATCGGCGCGACGACCGCTGGTACGTCGCGCCGGGCGAGACCCTCGACACGCTCAGCGAGCAGCTGCGTCAGCAGGGCGAGATCACCCGCGCCATCATCACGGGTAGCGACCTCGACACACTCGGTGCGCCCGGGCCGCGGTGGGACGGCGCCGACCCGGCGCCACTGGAGCGGGTCCTGTTCCACCTGCTGCAGGAGTACGCCAGGCACACCGGCCACATCGACATCGTCGCCGAGTTGGCGGGTGGCACGCAGGGGGAGTGATGCGGTACGTGCGCCCGGCGGTCATGTGCGCCCAGGACTCGGAATGCCCTTACTGCCTTGCGCGGCGTACGCCCTGCGCCTCGACCGGATTGGCCAGGTGGCCCTGCGCCAGCCGGGTCAGCGCGCGCACGAGCACTCCCCGCTCGTCCTCCGGCAGCGCGTCGAGGACCGCGGCGTGTACCGAATCGGCGATCTCCTGACTGCGGGCGGCCATCTCGGCACCCTCCGGGGTGACGGCGATGATCCGCGCTCGGCGGTCGGTGCTCGACGGGCGTCGCTGTGCGTAGCCGGCCTTCTCCAGCGCGTCGACGGTCACCACCATCGTGGTCTTGTCCATGCCGCCGATCTCGGCCAACTGAATCTGGGTGCGCTCCTCGCCGAGTGCGTGCACGAGCACGCAGTGCATCCGCGGCGTCAGCCCGATCTCGGCCAGCGCCGCAGTCATCCGGGTGCGCAGCACGTGACTGGTGTGATCCAGCAGGAACGACAGGTCCGGCGTGAGCGTGGCGGCCATGTCACCCAGCATAGATACCCGCGGTCGGTACCTCTTCCGGTCGATGTCCGCCCGGCCTGCAGAAGCATAGAGTGCGCACGGAATCACTCTCGGGTGCCACCTCGGAGGGCGCCGCTAGCCAGCGGGCCGGCGAACCGCGCAACGGCCGGCGAGGGCAAGGGGTTCTGTTGAGAGCGCTCTCGGCCGTACCGTTCACGTGCCGTGGCACCTTCTGCGCGGCGTGGTGGAAGTGCGAGTTCCGGAATGAGCAGATCAAAGCCAACCATCGAGGACGTTGCGCGAGCGGCCGGTGTGTCCCGCGCGACCGTGTCTCGGGTGATCAACAACGTGCCCGGCGCGTCCGGGCAGTTGCGTGCGCGGGTGCATGAGGCGGTGGTCGAGTTGGGCTACATGCCCAACCAGACCGCGCGGGCGCTGGCGTCCGGGCGTCGGCGGGCCGTGGACGTCGTCGCCGTCACGTACAGTCCGGCCAGCGGGTGGCTCGGCGCGCATCCGTACTACAGCCGCGTCCTGGCGGGCATGATGTTGGTGCTGGAGAGCGTGGACGTGCAACTGCGGGTCCACGCGGTGGGCGAGGCGGGCGCGGCCGAGGCGGTCGACGCGATCGCGGCGAACGCCACGGTGGGTGCGGTGCTGACCAACATCACGCCGGCCCTGGCCGCGCGGTTCCATCGGCGGTGCCGGCGGGCGGTTTCGGTGGTGGCGACGGCGGCGTCGGTGCCGGCGGTGGAGGTGGACAACGTCGGCGGCGCGTACGCGGCCGTCGAGCAGCTGTACCGGCTGGGTCGTCGCCGGATCGCCGCGATCCACGGGCCCGACGCGAGCACCTGTGCCGTCGACCGGCGCACCGGCTACATGCGTGCCGTGCGGCGGCTGGGCCTGGAGGACATCGGCGCCGACGGCGGGGACTTCGTGCGCGAGAACGGGTTCGACGCGGCGCGCCGGCTGCTGGACCAGCGTCCCGACATCGATGCGATGTTCGTGGCGTGCGACCTGATGGCCGCCGGTGCGGTCCAGGCGATCACCGCCGGCGGCCGGCGCGTGCCGCAGGACGTCAGCGTCGTGGGATTCGACGACAGCCTGGCCGCGGTGTGCTCGAATCCGCCGTTGAGCACGGTGCGCGTGCCCGTGGAGGAGATGGCGGCCGCCGCGACCCGGCTGCTGCTGGACGGCGAGGTTCCGGCGGGCTATCGGCAGCGGTTCCCGGTCGAGCTGGTATTGCGGGAGAGCACCGGTCAACCCCCGTCCTTTTCCTGAAAGCGCTCTCGCCCCTAGCGTGCGGGCATGTCCCACCCGCTCCACGCCGCCGCCCGGGCGACCTACGTCGTGTTCGCCGTGTGCGGGCTCCTGCTCGCCAGCTGGGTCGCGCGGATCCCGCAACTCCGTGATCACCTCCATCTGCAGCCCGCGCAGCTCGGTTGGGTGCTGCTCGGCGCCGCGGCCGGCTCGCTGGTGTCCCGGCCGCTGAGCGGTCCGATCCTCACCCGCTTCGGTCAGCGCAGGACGGTGAGCGCCGCCGGAGTCCTGGCCGGGGTCGGTCTCGCCATCACAGGGTTCGGCGACGTGGCCGGGCTGGCGGTCCTGGTCGCCGGGCTGCTGGTGATCGGCTTCACCGTATCGGTGTGGGACGTCGCGATGAACGTCCAGGGCGCCGAGGTCGAGCGCCGGCTCGGCCGCTCGATCATGCCGCGGTTCCACGCCGCGTTCGCGGCCGGCACCGTCGTCGGCGCGGCCCTGGCCGCGGCCCTAGTCGCGCTGCATGTTCCGGTCGCCGCCCACCTGACGGGTGTCGCGCTCCTGGTGATGATCGCCGTGCCGGTGGCCGCCCGCGGTTACCTGCCCGAGCAGCCCGAGCAGCCCGACCCGGTCTCTGCGGGACGCCGAGGTGCGCTGCGGGCGTGGCGGGAACCCCGGACCGTCCTCATCGGGCTGTTCGTGCTCGCGTTCGCGTTCGGCGAGGGCGCGGCCGGCGACTGGATCGGCGTCGCGCTCATCGACGGTCACGGCGCCGCCGCCGCGATCGGCAGCCTCGGATACGCCGTCTACCTGGCCGCGACGACCGCGGTGCGCTGGTTCGGGGGCGGCCTGCTCGACCGCTACGGCCGGGTCGCCGTCCTGCGCTGCCTGGGAATCGTCACGATCGCCGGCCTGCTGCTGTTCATCTTCGGCCCGAACCTGATCGTCGCCCTCATCGGCGCGCTGCTGTGGGGCGTCGGTACCGCCTTCGGGTACCCGGTCGGCATGAGCGCCGGCGCGGACGACCCCCGGCACGCCGCCGCCCGGGTCACCGTCGTGTCGACCCTCGGCAAGCTGGCCTCCTTCGCCGGCCCGCCGCTGATCGGGATGATCGGCGACCACGTCACCGTCCTGCGGGCCCTGCTCGTCGTCGCCGCGCTCCAGGGCGTCGCCGTACTGATCGCCGGCGCCACCCGGCCACTGCGACCGCAGGAGGCGGAGGTCAGAACAGAGCCGCGGGTGGGTTCTCCGCGACCGTGAGCCACGCGGTGACATCCGACGGGGCGTGAAACCGGATCGACCAGTCGACCTGGCGCAGGCTCATGTGCGCCCAGCACGCCCGCAGCACCTCGGGCCCGGCCAGGTCGACGGCCTGCGCGACGAGGACCGAGGCCAGGGCGGGGGCCTGGCGGCGTACACAGAACAGGAGCGTGACCAGGTCGAAGGCGCGGTTGCCGCGGCCCGCGCCGTCCCAGTCGACCACGCCGGTGATCTCGCCTGCGGGCGAGACGAGCACGTTGCCCGGGTGGAAGTCGAGGTGGACCAGGTCGTCGCCGGGCAGGGTGCGCAGCGGTACGGCGCGGATCGAGGACAGCAGCGCGGCCGAGCGCGGCGAGTGCGACGCCAGCGGGGCGTGCAGGCAGAAGCCGGGGCCGGGCTCGTGGAGGTACAAGTGCAGCGGCGGGACCTCGGCGGACCGCAACAGGCCCGCGCAGCGCCGGCTGACCGCGGACATCTCGTCGACCAGGCGTCGGTCGATCCCGGCGGGCGGGCGGCCGGGCAGGAGTGACTGGACGATCACGCCGCCGTCGACGAGGTCGTAGCTCGGGGCGGGGATGCCGGCCGCGCGGGCGATCGCGACGAGCGGCGCGGAGGCGGGGTTGCCCTCGCCGAGCACGCCGCGGCGGCCGTCGGGCCAGCGGACGTAGCCCGCGCCGATCTCGCCGCCGGCGCACGGGCCCTCGTATGCCAAACCGAGGCGGGCGGCGTGCCGTGCCGCGTCGATTCGCACAGGAGGCCCGCCAGCGGTTATCGTAGAGCGTTCAGGCAATAAAAAAGACGCCCACAGGCGCCTGACTAAGTGGAATGTTAGCCGACTGGAGACGGATTGTCAAACTCATCCGACACAGCCGACATCGTCGAGGAACAGGGGCACCTGGACACGCTCTACGAGCACCTCGACACCCTGCGTGAGGAGGCCTCGGGGCAGCTGACGAAGGCGCTGCTGCAGACCGGGGGCACGCCGGCGGAGCGTTCGCACCGGGACTCGGCGACCGCGCTGTACACCGACCGGCTGGCGCAGTACAGCGCCGTGGAAAACGGCCTGTGCTTCGGCCGGCTCGACTTCACCGACGACGAGCAGCGGTACATCGGCCGGATCGGGATCTTCGACGAAGAGAACGACTACGAGCCGCTGCTGATCGACTGGCGGGCCCCGGCGAGCCGGCCCTTCTACCTGGCCACGGCCGCCGCGCCGGACGGGGTGCGCCGCCGCCGGCACATCCGCACCGCCCGGCGCACCGTCACCGGCCTCGACGACGAGGTGCTCGACCTCAACGAGGCGCACGGCACCGGCCGCGGCGCTCACGACGGGGTGACCGGCGAGGCGGCGCTGCTGTCGGCGCTCACCGCGTCGCGCACCGGCCGGATGCGTGACATCGTCGAGACGATCCAGGCCGAGCAGGACCACGTCATCCGGGCCGACCTGGGCGGGATGCTGGTCGTGCAGGGCGGGCCCGGCACCGGCAAGACCGCGGTGGCGCTGCACCGGGCCGCCTACCTGCTGTACACCCACCGGCAGATGCTCTCCTCGCGGGTCGTGCTCATCGTGGGGCCCAACGCGACGTTCCTGCGGTACATCTCCCAGGTCCTGCCCTCGCTGGCGGAGACCGGCGTGCTGCTGGGCACGATGGGCGACCTGTTCCCGGGCGTCGTCGCGCACCGCGAGGAGCCCGCCGAGATCGCCGCGATCAAGGGCCGGGCGGAGATGGTCGAGGTGCTCGCCGCCGCGGTCCGCGACCGGCAGCGCGTGCCCGACGAGCCGATCACCCTGCACCTCGACCTGCTCGACGGCGGCGAGATCATCCTCGAGCCGGAGGTGATCGAGGATGCCCGCGAGCGTGCCCGCCGCTGCGGCAAGCTGCACAACCTGGCCCGACCGACGTTCGACACCGAGATCATCCACGCGCTGTCGTTGCTCGTCGCCGACACCATCGGCCTGGACCCGTACGCCGACGACCCGCTCGGCGAGGACGACGCCCCCGGCGACGCGCAGCTGCTGGACGAGGCCGACCTGGCCGAGATCCGCCGCGAGCTGCGCGGCGAGGCCGAGGTCCTTGGCGCGCTGGACTGGCTGTGGCCGATCCTCACCCCGCAGCAGCTGGTCGCCGGGCTGTTCGCCGCCGACAAGCGGCTGGCCGCCGCCGGCGCCGACCCGCGGTTGAAGCGCTCCCCGAAGGAGGGCTGGACCCCGGCCGACGTGCCGCTGCTGGACGAGGCGGCCGAGCTGCTCGGCGAGGACGAGACCGTGCTGGAGATCCTGGCCGAGCGCCGCCGAACCAGCTTGATCGCATACGCCGAGGGGGCGCTGGAGATCGCGTTCGGCTCCCGGTCCATCGACGTGGAGGACGAGGACGACCCGGAGCTGCTGTCCGTCACCGACCTGCTCGAGGCCGACCGCCTGGCCGAGCGTCAGGACGACGGCGAGGCGCTCACGCCGGCCGAGCGCGCCGCCGCCGACCGTAAGTGGGCGTTCGGGCACGTCATCGTCGACGAGGCGCAGGAGCTGTCCGCGATGGCGTGGCGACTGCTGATGCGCCGCTGCCCGAGCCGCTCGATGACCGTCGTCGGCGACGTCGCCCAGACCGGCGACCTGGCGGGCGCATCGTCGTGGTCGCAGGCCCTCGCCCCGTACGTCGGGGACCGGTGGCGGCTGCGCGAGCTCACCGTCAACTACCGCACCCCGGCCGAGATCATGTCGGTGGCCGCCGGCGTGCTCGCCGGGATCGACCCGGACATCCAGCCACCCCGGTCGGTCCGCGAGGCCGGCGTCGAGCCGTGGGTGCGCGGCGTCGCCCCGGCCCGCCTCGCCGACGCCCTGGCCGAGGCGGTCGAGCGGGAGGCGGAGGAGGCCGGCGACGGCCGCCTGGGGGTCATCCTTCCCGCGGGGCTTTTCGAGGATTTGGTACCGCATGTGCGCAAAGTGGCCCCCGACACCGCGCTCGGCGAGCAGCCGGACCTCACCGCGCGGGTCGTCGTGCTGACCGTCAAGCAGGCGAAGGGCCTGGAGTTCGACGACGTGATCGTCGTGGACCCGGAGCGGATCGTGGAGGAGTCGCCGCGCGGCGCCAACGATCTGTACGTGGCGCTGACGCGGGCCACGCAGCGGCTCGGCATCCTGCACCCGGGTTCGCTGCCGGACTCCCTGCATGCCGTGGTGGGAATATAAACTTCGGGGGGTGGTGGCGCCCTTCGAAGTCCTCGCCGAGCCGACCCGCCGGCGCATCCTCGACGCGCTGCTGGACGGCCCGCAGCCGGTAGGCGCGCTGACCGAGCGGCTCGGCCTCACCCAGCCCGGCACCTCGAAGCACCTGCGGGTGCTGCGGGAGGCCGGGCTGGTGCGCGTGCGGACCGAGGCGCAGCGCCGCTTCTACGAGCTGCGCCCAGAACCGCTCGCCGAGATCGACGCATGGCTGGCGCCCTATCGCCGCCTGTGGCGCCGCCACCTCGATCTGCTCGAGCGGGCGCTGGCGGAAGAGGAAAGCCGGGAGCGTGATGGGTCGGACTCCAGCACGCTCACCGAACCGTCGTGAGCCTAGCAACACCCTGGATGAACCCTCCGGGCGCGGGGTCGACCTGCGCCCGGAATCCCACCTCCACCAGCACCGCGACCAGGCCCGCCGACGACGGACACGCTACGCCGCGGAGGGTTGGAGGATCAGCTCCGCGACGACGGCGCGGTGGTCGCTGTTCGGCGTCGGCCGGGTGTTGAACTCGCGCACCCCGATGCGCCGGTCGGCCAGCACGTGGTCGAGCGTCACCGGCGGCGTCCAGAACGGCAGCGTCACGGTGCGATAGGGCCAGGTCGCCCGCAGACCCCGGCCGCGGACCGCGGCCGCGTCGCGGTAGCCGGCCCGCAGCAGGCGGCGCAGCGACGCGTGGTCGAGCGTGGCGTTGAAGTCGCCGAGCAGCACCCGCGGCGGGCCGTCGGCCTGCGGCACGGGCTGATCGGCGAGGTTGGCCGCCCAGACGCCGACGTGCCCCGGACGCGGCGGATAGGGGTGCGCGGACTCGACCGCGACCGGGCCGGCGCCGGGCACGAGCACCGTGGCCCACGCCTGGGTCATCGGCTGCGGGTCGAGGGTGCGCACCCCCGGCCCGTCGATCGGGTGCCGGCTGAACAGCCCGGCGCCCGCGCCGCCCGGTGCCGGGCCGACCACCCGGTGCGGCAGCAGCGCGTCGATCCCGGCCTCCTCCAGGGCGGCCAGGCCCTCGGCGGTGAGCTCCTGCACCGCGAGGACGTCGATGTCGTCGACCTTCACCTGCTCGACCAGCGCCGCCGTGCCGCCGCGGCCGAAGAGCAGGTTGGCCGCCATCACCCGCAGCCGCACCCCCTCGCCGGCCGCCCGGCGCGGCACCAGCCGCGGCGCGACCAGCGCGGCGAGCACGAGGCCGCAGGCCAGGCAGACCAGCCCGGGCGCCTTGGCGCCGGCGGCGAGCAGGATCCCGCCGGCCGCGAGCCCGCCGACGGCGGCATAGGGGGTGTACGTCACGAGCTGCACCATCGGCGTCCCCCGCTCGACGCCGAGGGCCCGCACGGCGGTGAACGCCGCAGTCAGGCCGGCCACCATCCAGAAGACCACTGTCACGCGGACGACCGTACCCAGTGGGTCTGACAGTTTTGGTCCGTCTCGGTCCCCGGGAGTTCACCGTGACTCGGCAAGTTCCTTCTCGAGCGGTGCGCGGAAGCGCGGGGTGACCCGGGCCTCGCCCAGCCAGCCCTCCAGCTCCTTCGCGGCGCGGTCCACGGCCCGGCGCGTGGCCGCGGGCACCTCCTCCACCAGCTCGACGGCCACCTGGCCGGTCGGGCGCTGCGCCCACACGCCGACGATGCGCCCGCCGGCCCACACCGTCGGGCCGGCGTTGCCGGTGCGGTCGAACAGGGCGGGCGCATGGCTCCCGAGGTACCACATCCGGCTCTGAAACCCCATGACCGTCGGGTCGAGGCTCGGCAGCAGGGCCACCCACGGCCCGGGGTCGGGGACCGGGTCGGTGTCGCCGGGCAGCACGAAGCCGGTCTCGCCGCCGTCCAGGGTCACCTCGACCGCCTCCAGGGCGCGCAGCGCGGCCCGGGTGTGCGTCATCGTCCAGCCGCTCCACCACTTGAGGTCGGCGGCGGTGCCGGGGCCGTAACGGGCCAGCCACGCCCGGGCCAGCTCGGTGCGCGCATGCGCCGGGTCGAGCTCCGGCAGCGGCTCGGGCAGCCAGTCCGGCAGGCACGACCAGGCGTACTGGCTGCTGATCCACGTGCCGACCGGCCGGCCGCGCACGATGCGCCCGTCGGCGGCGAGCAGGAGCAACAGCCGGCTGGTGACGTACTGGTTGCCCTGCGGGAACACCATGAGACTGCGCAGCCGCGGCTCGTCGGCGGCCAGCTGGGCGGCGGTGGCGTTGCCCCGGCGGCGCAGCGCCTCGTACGTCGACTCCTCCACGTCGGCCAGCCACGCCGCGTCGCCGACGCCGGACTCGGCGAGGTGGCGCAGCAGCAGCCGGCGCTGCTCGGCGGCGACCGCTCGGGTGGCGCCGGCCTGCACGACCGCGGCGAAGCCGACCGGCACGACGAACATCGTGCGGCGCATCCCGAGCATCCGCAGCAGGCTACGCCGCTCGTACAGGGCGTCCTCCACGGTCGCGACCAGCGGTGTGTGCAGGCGGGCGGCGACCGACAGGTGCACCGTGGCCGGGTCGGTGGCGTGTAGCGCGACCAGGTCGGCCGCGACGTCCTCGGGGCCATTGCCGGGCGGCGTCGGGCCGGCCAGGCCGTGCCGCCAGGCCAGCCGCGCCCGGCGCTGGGCCGTGTCGATGTGGAGGGTCACGGGGTCAAGTATCGTCGCCGTACCGGGCGGTAACGTGTGTGGCATGACGCGATTCGTGCAGACCGGGCCGTCGCTGCGCGACCCGTACACCGCCGACCCGCAGCTGCGCGGCTGGCTCGACCGGCTGCTGGGCGAGGACGGGCACGCCGCCGCCAAGGAGCGCCTGGCCGACCTGTCCGCCGAGGTCATGGGGCCGCTGCGGGCCGCGCACCACGACGCGGAGACGCACCCGCCCACGCTGACCCGCTTCGACGCGTGGGGCAACCGCGTCGAGCGCGTCGACACCTCGGCCGGGTGGCAGGCGCAGCGGGCCGCGGCCGCGCGGCACGCCGTCGTCGCGTTGCCGTACCAATCGGATGCCCGCGCCGCGTGGGGCCCGGGCGCACGGGTCGTCCAGCACGCGCTGCTGCACCTGTGGGGCCCCGAGTCGGCGACGTTCTCGTGCCCGGTCGCGATGGCCGACGGCGCCGCCGCCCTGCTGACCCAGGCCGGCGTGCAGGGTGCATGGCTCGCGAAGCTGGTCTGCACCGACCCGGCCGTCGCGGTCACCTCCGGGCAGTGGATGACCGAGTCGCAGGGCGGCTCCGACATCGCCCGGTCCACCACCACCGCCCGGCCCGACGGCCGCGGCGGCTGGCTGCTCACCGGCGACAAGTGGTTCTGCTCCGCGATCGACTCGGCGATGGCCGTCGCGCTGGCCCGGCCGGAGGGCGCCGGTCCCGGCAGTCGCAACCTGGTCCCGTTTCTGGTACCGCGGTACGCCGCCGACGGCCGCACGCCCGCCCCCGGCCTGCAGGTGCTGCGCCTCAAGGACAAGCTCGGCACCCGCGCCGTGCCGACGGGGGAGGTCCGCCTCGACGACGTCGCCGCGTTCCCGCTCGCCGACCCGGGCGCGCCCGGCCTCGCCACGATGATGACGCTGGTCGTGGTCACCCGGCTGCACAACGCCGCCGCGGCGGCCGGCGGGATGCGCCGCGGCCTGGAATACGCGCTGAGCTACGCCGCCGAGCGCACGATCGCCGACGGCCGGCTGGCCGACAACCCGCTGCACCGCGCCACCCTCGGCGGCCTCGCCGTCGACGCCGCCGGCGCGTTCGCCCTCGCCATGCACGCCTTCGCGCTGCTGGGCCGGGCCGAGCACGGCGACGCCGCCGCGGCCGCGGAGCTGCGTCTCGCCGCGCCGCTGGCCAAGCTCACCACCGGACGGCTCGCGGTCGCCTCCGCCAGCGAATACCTCGAGTGCTTCGGCGGCGCCGGCTACGTCGAGGACACCGGCATCCCCCGGCTGCTGCGCGACGCCCAGGTGCTGCCCATCTGGGAGGGCACCACCAACGTGCTGTCCGTCGACGTGCTGCGCGCCCTGTCCAGCGGCCTGTCCGGCGGCGAGGGTGCGGCGCCGCTGCTGCACCGGCTCATCGCCGCCGCGGACGCCGGCGCGCACCGGCTGCCCGGGGTCGCCGACGCCCTCGCCGCCGCGACCCGACGGCTCGCCGCCGACGTGGCCACGGCCGCCGCCGACCCGCGCGACCCCCGGGTCGTGGCCGGGGCCCGCGAGCTGGCGCTGCGGCTCGGGCACGCGCTGACCGCGGCGCTGCTGCTGGAGCACGCGGCCTGGGCGGCGGAGCGCGGCGACGAGCGACCGGCCCTGCTGGCGTCGCTGTGGATCCTGCGCCGGCTCGGCCAGGCCGACGTCTCGGCGGACCTACACGAGCACTTCGCGCAGCTGATCTAGGGTTTGGTACGCCTGGATCGCGCCGCGGCGAGCGTGTACGCCGGGTCCCGGTCCAGGTTGTGCCGGTCCCGGTCGTAGCGGCGGGTGGTGCGCGGGTCGGCGTGGCCCATCGCGTCCTGCACGTCCTCCAGCGGCACGCCCTCGTCGCGGGCCGCAGTGGCGAACGCGTGGCGCAGCGAGTGCGGCGAGAGCCGCTCCCAGGCCGGCACGCCCGCGTCCCGCGCGAGGCGGCGCACCAGCCGAAACACGGCGTGCCGGTCGACGCGCCCGCCGGTCGCGGTGGCGAACAGCGGGCCGGGCGCGTCGCCGCGCACCTCGAGGTACTCGTCCAGGGCCCACACCACGGCGGGGGTCAGCGCCCGGCGGCGGGGCTTGCCGCCCTTGCCGGTGAACCGCACGGTGCGGTGGCCCCGCTCGGCGCCCAGGTCGCCGAGGTCCAGGGCGACCACCTCGCCGACGCGCAGCCCCAGGTCGGCCAGCAGCGCGAGCACGGCCCGGTCCCGCGGCGCGGTCGGCCCGTCGAGGCGCCCGGCCGCGGCGAGCATCGCGTCGACCTCGCCGGCGCTGAGCCCGACCGTCGCGGACACGTCCCGCGCGACCCGGGGCCGGTCCGCGCCGCCGACCGGGTTGGCGCTCACCGCCTCCAGCCGCGCCAGGAACGCGTACCAGCTCGACAGCGCCGAGAGCTTCCGGGCGACGCTGGCCGGGGCGAGCACCTTCCCGGTCCGGCCGTCCACGGTCGACTCCAGGTCGCGGGCGTAGGCGTTGACGTGCAGGAACGACGCCCGCAGCGGGTCCAGGTCGCGGCCGGCGCACCAGGCGAGGTACTGGTGCACGTCGCGGCGGTACGCGGCCCGGGTGTGCGCCGACAGCCGCCGGTTGGCCAGCCACGCCTCGGTGAAGTCGTGTTCGCCGAGGTCGCCGAGGGCGGGCAGGCCCGGCGGCGGGATGCGCGAGGGCGTCGACATCTACGGGTTGACCGCCCACACCGTGGTGCGCTTGACCGGCGCGTCCTCCAGGGTCTGCGGCACCGGCACGTCGTACTCGGCCAGCAGCGTCAGATGGTCCTTCGGCAGGTACGCCCGGCCCGGGTCGCCGACGAGCACCGTGGCGCCCTTGCCCGCGGCCCGGCGCAGGTACGCCAGCATCCGCCGGGTCATCTCCCGGCTGTAGAAGACGTCGCCGGCCAAGACGACGCCGGCGTCCGGCTCCTGCTCCAGCACGTCGCCGAGCAGCGCCGTCACCGCCACGTCGTTCGCCCTCGTGTTGATGTCGATCGCGGCGATGGCGAGGGGGTCGATCTCCACGGCGGTGACCCGGGCGGCGCCGGCCTTCATCGCCGCGATCGCGACCAGCCCCGACCCGGCGGCCAGGTCCAGCACGTCGCGCCCGGCCAGCAGCGCCGGGTGGTCCAGCACGTACCGTGCCAGGGCCTGCCCGCCCGCCCACGCGAACGCCCAGAACGGCGGCGGGAGCTGCGCGCCCTGATCGGATTCGGTCCGCTCCCACAGCTCGATGGCCTCGTCGGCCAGGTGCAGGTGTACCTCGGGGGTCAGCGGCACCGGCGAGAGGCGCGTGTTGGCCAGGACGAATTGTGCGGTCATCGCAGCGGACGGTATCAAGCCCGGCTGTCACTCGTGCGTGCGACGCCCCGTGCCGGGTGGCTTCGGTACCGTTCGCGCATGGGCGGCAATGCCGTATTCGTCTGGATCATTCTCGGCCTCGCGGCGGTCGTGCTGGTCCTCATCGCCGTGTACGTCGACTCGTGGCGGCGCAAGGACGACGCCTGAGTTATCCACAGCCCGCGACTGCCTCTTCCGGGCCCGCACCCTTCCGTGATGTCGTCGGCACATGGCACCACCCACACCGCAGCGCATCGCCGCCGGCATCGCGGCGCTGCGCGACGACGCCGCGGCCTGGCTGACGGCGGCCGCCGCCATGTCCACCGCCGCAACGGCCGCCCCGCCCCTGGACGGCGGCCAGTTCTCCGCCCTCGGCGACCTGACCGGCCTGGCCGGCGTCCACGCCGAGCTGCGCCACACCGTCGCCACCCTGCTCGCCGAGGCCGCCCGCACCGGCGCCGCGACCGCCGCGGCCCTGTACGAGGCCGCCGATGGCTACGAGCGCGACGAGCGCGCCGCCGTCCACCTCCTGCGCGGGATCTGGTGAGCCGTGCTGAACGATTTCGGTCACCTGCTGCGCTCCGCCGAGGAGCTGCTGGACGCCGCCGCCCGGCACGCGGCCCGGGTCGTCGCCGACTGCCACCGCTGGCTGCGCCTCCTCGGCCCCGCCGCGACGGCCCTGGAGCGGCCGCTCGCCGAGCTGGAGCGGGCCGCCGCCGACGTGGCCGGCCAGCTGCGCACCATGCTCGACCGCCCCGGCGACCCGGTCGCCCTGTGGCTGGCCGGCGAGCGCTGGCGGCTCGCGGTCGCCGCCCCGGCCGCCGAGCGCGCCGCCACCTTCACCGCCGGCTTCCTGCACGCCGACGACCGCTGGCAGGGCCCGGCCGCCGACGCGTACGTGCGCGCCCTGCCTCCGCAGCACGAGGCCCTGCTCCACCTGGCCGACGCCGCCGGCGGCACGGCCGCGTCGCTGCGGGAGACGGCCGTGGCCCTGGCCGCGTACTGGACCGCGGTCGGCGCCACCCTGACCGGCCTGACCGCCCAGCTGGCCACGGCCGCGGCCGCGACGGCCAGCCCGGCGACGGCCCCGGCGGGCGCCGCGCTGGCCCTGACCGCGGCGACGGAGTGCATCGCCGCGCTCAACGGCCTCGACCGGGCGCTGACCTTGGAGCTGGAACGGGCCCGCCGCACCCAGCAGGCCCTGCTGACCCGCCTGGCCGACGGCCCCGCGTTCCCGTCCGGCCACTGGCCGGTCGTCGTCGCCGCGTCCCTGTCCGACGCGAGCCTCACCGACGGCGACGGCTCGGATTGGAGCCTGCGACGGTGACGCTGACCCGCCCCCCGTCCTTGACCGATCGGGGCCGTCGCCAGGCCGATCTGCTCGGCCGACGGTTAGCGGGATCCCGTTCGCGGCCCTGCACCACAGCCCGGTGCCGCGGGCCGTCCAGACCTGCGAGGTGCTCGCGACCCACCAGCCCGGCGTGCCACGCCACGCCTGCGACCACGTAACCGACCGCACCCGCCCCGTCGCCGGCCCGCTACCTGCCGTGGCTCGACACGGTCCCGCCCGAGGAGCGCGACGAGGACGCCGCGGCGCCGACGCACATCGCGCGCGTTTTTCACGTGTAAAAGGTGGCTGCCATCGCGGCCACTTCTTACACAGCGGCCGCGAAATCCGGATGCCGGGCGGGCCGCCGGTCGTTACGCTCCGGCCGACCTACGACGGGCGGGGCGTCTTTGTTGAACCTGTTACGGCGGCTACGGGAGCTGCGCATGGACGTCCGGCCGCTGCGGCGGCGGGACTTCCGGCTGCTCATGGCCAGCGGCGTGATCACCATGTTCGGCAGCTTCATCACGATCGTGGCGGTGCCGTTCCAGCTCAAGCAGCTGACCGGCTCCTATGTGGCGGTCGGGGTCGTCGGCGTCGCCGAGCTGGTGCCGATGGTGCTCGGCGGCCTGTGGGGCGGGGCGATCGCCGACGCGGCCGACCGGCGGCGGGTGATCCTGTGGTGCGAGGCCGGCATGGCGGTGTGCACCGGCGCGCTGCTGGTCAACGCCCTGCTGCCGCACCCGGCGGTGTGGTTGCTGTACGTCGTGGCCGGCGCGGTCGCCGCGCTCGACGGGCTGCAGCGGCCCTCCCTGGACGCGCTGATCCCGCGGCTGGTGCCCCGCGACGAGGTGACCGCGGCCAACGCCCTGCAGGGGGTGCGCTGGCAGGTCGGGGCGATCGCCGGGCCGGCCGTCGGCGGGGTGCTCGTCGTCGCGGCCGGCGTGCCGGTGGCATACGCGGTGGACGTGCTCACCTTCGTCGCCTCCATCGTCCTGCTCTTCGCGCTGCGGCCGGTGCCGCCGTCGGCGGAGGCCGAGCGGCCGAGTCTCGGCGGCATCCTGCGGGGCGCTCGGTACGCCTGGTCGCGCCCCGAGCTGCTGGGCACCTACTTCGTCGACCTCGCCGCGATGTTCCTGGCCATGCCGATGGCGCTGTTTCCGTTCGTGGCCGACGCGCTGCACGCGCGGTGGGCGCTGGGGCTGCTGTATGCGGGGCTGCCGGCCGGGGCGATGCTGGTGTCACTCACCAGCGGCTGGGCGTCGCGGGTGCACCGGCACGGGCTGGCGGTGCTGGTCGCCGCCGGGGTGTGGGGCCTCGCGATCGCCGGCTTCGGGCTGGCGCCGGACATCTTCACCGCCTTGGCGCTGCTCGTCGTGGCCGGCGGCGCCGACATGGTCAGCGGCCTGTTCCGCTCCACGATCTGGAACCAGACCATCCCCGACCATCTGCGGGGCCGGCTGGCCGGCATCGAGCTGCTGTCCTACTCGATCGGTCCGACCGCCGGCCAGCTTCGCTCCGGCGTGATGGCCGGCGCGGTCGGGCTGCGCGGCGCGGTCGTCTCCGGCGGGCTGCTGTGCGTGGGCGCGGTCGCCGCGTGCGCCGCGCTGATGCCCGGCTTCACCCGCTACGACGAGCGGACCGATCCGCACCGCCGCAGCGACGAGCCGCAGCCGGCGCCGGCCATCTGACCTGCGCCGTCCTCAGCGCCAGTACCACTTCTGGTTGTCGGTGCCGCTGCACCAGTACAGCTGGACCCGGGTGCCGGCGGCGGTCTTCATGTCCGCCACGTCCGCGCACTTGTCCGCCTGGACGTCGACACTCATTCGGGTCGATGCTGGGGGATTAGACCAGGCGCAGCTGCCCGCCGGCGCGGGCGGCGGGGCCCAGGTTGCCGGTGCGGTGGTGGCGGCGGCACAGCACCTGGTAGTGCACGTCGGCCGGGGGCGCGTCGGCCTCGCCGTCGGCCGTGGTGTCGCCGATGACGACCTGGTCGCCCTCGCGGGCGATTTCGCCGTCGACGACCCGGGCGTTGAGCAGGCCCGACCGGCCGCACCAGCACAGCACCTCGACCTGGACCCGGGTGACCTCGTCGGCGAGCTCGAAGAGCCGCTGCGCGGCCGGGAACAGGGCAGTGCGGAAGTCGGTGGCCAGCCCGAACGCGTAGACGTCGACGTCGGAGTTGTCGACCAGGTCGGCCAGCTGCTCGATCTGCTCGACGGTGTAGAAGCTCGCCTCGTCGCAGATGAGGTAGTCCACGCGGATGCCGCGCGCCCACCGGTCGCGCACCAGGGCGCGCAGGTCGAGGCCGGCCACGTCGACGGCGTCCTTGCCCAGGCCGATGCGGGTGCTGAGCCGGCCGGGGCCGGCCCGGTCGATGGTGGTCAGGACCAGGCCGTGGCGGCCCTGGCGGGCGTGGTTGTAGTCCATCTGCAGCGCGAGGGTGGATTTGCCGCAGTCCATCGGGCCGTAGAAGAACTTCAGCCGGCCGCCGCGGCGCAGGCGGCTGTCGCCGGCGGCCACGCAGGCGTCGGGGTCGTCGTCGGTTGGGGTCACGGCGTAGGAGCCTACTTGCCGGCCGTCTCGTCGATGGCCCGCAGGCGGGCCGCGACCAGGTCGCGTTCCGTGATGCCCATCGCGTCGTAGAGGTCGAGGGCGGCCTGCAGCCGCTGCCGGGACAGCCGCGGGTCGGTGCTGCACACGCCGAGGCCGTAGTAGGCGCGGGCCTGCTCGTAGCGGTAGCCGATGCGCATCGCCCGCTCCAGGGCCCGGGCGTGGACGGTCTTGGCCTCCTCCGCCCGGCCGGCGGCGAGCAGGCCGGCGCCGAGGTTGTTGGCGGTCATGCAGGCGGTGTGCGGGTCGAGGTGCTCGGCGTTGCGCTGGGCGGCGTGCAGCAGTTCGAGGCCCTCGGCGGTGCAGCCGAGGGCGGTCAGGCTCAGCCCGAGGACGCTGCGGGTCTCGCACTCCACGGCGGGCCCGACCTCGGGGCCGTAGTGGCCGAGGATCCAGCGCAGCAGCAGTACCGCATGCCGGTGCTGGCCGAGCCGCTGCCGGATGATGCCGAGTTCGAGGGCGCCGGTGATGGCCAGCTGCGCGGATCCGCTGGCCCGGCCGGCGGCGTGGGTGCGGCGGGCCGTGGCGAGGGCCTCCTCGGTGCGGCCGAGCTGCCACAGGATCGTCGACAGGCACGTCCACTGGACGCCGAACAGCGCCGCCTCGTTGGCGTAGATCGCCGACATCGAGCGTTCCAGGAGCTCCAGGGCTTCGGTGAGCCGCCCGGAGAACTGATACACCGCGGCGAGGTTGCTCTGGGCCCGCGGCCCCCACACCGGGTGTTCGACGATGGAGTTGAGGTGCCGGGCGGCCTCGTCCTGGTGGCCGGCGCGGGCGTAGGCGGAGGCGAGGTAGTTGTGGGTCATCGCGACGAGGTCGGCGTCGCCGATGGCCTCCGCGGCGGCCAGGGCGCGGCGGTGCAGGTCGATGGACACGTCGTTCATCGAGTTGCGGAACAGGTAACTCCACAGGGCCCGGGTGAGCAGGCAGGTGTGCCGGTGCCGGCCGAGCCGGTCGGCGAGCAGGGTGACCCCGATGAGGTTGCCGGTCTCCAGGTCGAGCCAGCGGCGGGTGCCGGCCATGTCGGTGAAGCGCGGCACCGACGGCAGCACCTCGCCGGTGTCGATCGCGCCGCGGTGGCGGTTCTGCTCCCACCGGCGGGTGGCGGCGGCCGTGGACTGCAGGTAGAAGTCGAGCATCCGCTCGGTCGCGGCGTCGCGCTCGGGGTCGTCGGCGGTGAGCTCGGCGGCGTATTCGCGCAGCAGGTCGTGCAGCCGGAACCGGCCGGCGACGGGCTCGATGAGCAGGTGCGCGTCGACGAGCCGGCCGAGCAGCTCGTCGGTGTCGCGGATGGGCAGGTCGGCGAGGGCTGCGGCGACGCGGACCGCGAACTCCCCGGACGGGTGCAGGCCGGTGAGCCGGAACATGCGCCGGGCGGGCTCGTCCAGCTGGCGGTACGACAGGTCGAACGCGGCATGCGGGGACCGGCCGTCGACGGTGAGGTCGATCGGGGCAGGGTTGGCCCGGCGCAGCCGTTCGGCGAGGTCGGCGACGCTCCACGACGGCCGGTGCGCCAGCCGGGCGGCGGCCAGCCGCAGCGCCAGCGGCAGCCCGCCGCACAGCCGGACGACCTCGGCGGTGGCGTGCGGGTCGGCGGCGGCCCGGGCGCCGACGACGGTGGCGACGAACCGGGCGGCGTCGGTGTCGTCGAGCACGTCGAGGGAGACGGAGTGCGCGCCGTCGAGGCCGCCGAGGCGCCGCCGGCTGGTGATGATGACGAGGCTGGCGGAGGCGCCGGGCAGCAGCGGGGTGACCTGGGCGGGGTCGGCGGCGTTGTCGAGCACGACGAGCATCCGGCGGTGGGCGAGCTCGCTGCGCCAGCGGGCGACGCGCTCGTCGGGGTCGGCCGGGATGCGTTCGGGGTCGATGCCGAGGTGGCGCAGCAGCAGTCCGATGGCGTCGTGCGGGGCGTGGGGCGGGCGCTCGCTGTGGGCGTGCAGGTCGACGAAGAGCCGCCCGTCGGGGTAGCCGTCGGCGACGAGGTGCGCGACGTGCACGGCGAGGCTGGTCTTGCCGACGCCGGCCATGCCGTCGACGGTGAGCACGACGGGCAGGTCGTCGCGGCCGGCGCGGGCGGCGGTGACGAGCCGGGCGACGAGGGCGTCGCGGCCGGAGAAGTCGGCGATGTCACGGGGCAGCGTCCACGGGGTCGGCACCGGCACGATCCGGGCGGGGTGGCCCAGCGGCGCGGCCGGAGAGGTCGGGGACGCCACGGGCTGGGGCTGCAGCAGCCCGCGGTACAGCTCCTGCAACGCGGGGCCGGGGGCGAGGCCGAGCTGTTCGTCGAGGGACTCGGCCAGGCGCAGGTAGACGGTGATGGCGTCGGCGGTGCGCCCGACCCGGGCCAGGGCCGTCATCAGCTGGCCGTGCAGCCGCTCCCGCAGCGGGTGCTGCTCGGTCAGGCCGGTGAGCTGGCTGATCAGCTCGGCCTGCAGGCCCAGCTGCAGCTCGACGTCGATGCAGTCCTCGACGGCGGCGTTGTGCCGCTCCTCCAGCGCCACGGCGGCGGCCTGGACGCTGGGGCTGTCGACGCCGGCCAGCGCCGGGCCGCGCCACAGCTCGAGGGCGTCGCGCAGGTGCTTGCGGGCGGTGCCCAGCTCCCCGGCGGTCAGCGCGGCCCGCCCGTCGGCGACGAGCTGGGCGAAGACGAGGGTGTCGAGGTCGTCGTCGGCGACGACGGCGCGGTAGCCGGCGGTGTCGGTGTGGATGGTGCCGGGCAGCTGTCGGCGCAGCCGCGAAACGCAGGTGTGCAGCTGGGCGCGGGCGGTGACGGGGGCGGCGTCGCCCCAGACGGCGTCGACGAGCCGGGGCAGCGTGACGACCCGGTTGGGCTGCAGCAGCAGCATGGCCAGCAGGATCCGGTCGCGGGCCGCGGAGATCTCCAGCCGCCGGCCGGCGACATCGACCTCCAGCGGACCGAGCAGCCGGTATCGCACGAACCGAACAGTAACGCAGGGTGTCACGTAGGCGACACCCACCGGTCATAGGCGCGCGGGCGGGGTGTTACCGGCCTGTTCGATGGCGCGGCGCATCGGCACGGCGGCCAGGGCCACGAACCCGGCGACGAAGAAGACGAGCAGCGACACGATCGCGACGCGGTAGCTGCGGGTCAGGTCGTAGGCGAGGCCGAACAGCAGCGGCCCGAGCCAGCTGGTGCCCTTGTCGGAGATCTCGTAGATGCCGAAGTACTCGCCTTCCTTGCCCTTCGGGATGAGCTGGGAGAACAGCGACCGGGACAGGGCCTGGCTGCCGCCGAGGACGAGGCCGATGGCGCCGCCGAGGACGACGAACGGCACGGCCTGCTTGGCGGGCAGGAAGAACGCCACGAGGACGACCAGGGTCCACAGCACGAGGCTGACCAGGACGGTCTTCCAGGCGCCGATGGCCCGGGCGAGGCGGCCCAGCGCCAGCGCGCCGGCGAAGGCGAGGAACTGCACCATGAGGATGGTGGGCACCAGCACGCTGTCGGACAGCTGCAGCTCCTCGGTGCCGTACTGGCTGGCCAGCGAGATGACGGTCTGGATGCCGTCGTTGTAGATGAGGTACGCGACGAGGAAGAACAGCGTCAGCGGGTACGCCTTGAGGCTCTTCAGCGTGTGCCACAGCTGCCGGAACCCGTCGGTGAGCACGTTGCCGGCGGTGACCAGGGCGTCGGGGGCGGGGGGCCGGTTGCGCAGGGTCAGCAGCGGGATGGTGGTGAACCCGGCCCACCACAGGCCGGCGGAGACGATGCTGTAGCGGGCGACCTCGCCGGTCGACAGGCCGAGGCTGTCCTTCTTGAGCACGGCGATGACGTTGAACAGCAGCAGCAGGCCGCCGCCGAGGTAGCCCCACGCCCAGCCGAAGCTGGAGACCCGGTCGCGGTCCTCTTCGTCGGCGATCTGCGGCAGGAAGGAGTTGTACACCACGACCGACGCGCCGAAGGCGACGTTGGCCAGCAGGAACAGCCCGGCGCCGAGCAGGTAGCGGTCGCCGGTGAGGAACAGCATGGCGATGGTGGCGCCGGCACCGATGTACGCGAACAGGGCCAGCAGCTGCTTCTTGCGCGACGAGCGGTCGGCGATGGCGCCGACGACGGGCAGGACGAACACGGTGAGGAGTACCGACAGCGACACCGTGTAGGGGAACAGGGCGCCGGGGGCGATCGCGATGCCGAGCGGGTGGATGACGGCGCCGTCGCAGGCGTCGCCGTCGCAGCCGGCGGCCTTCCTGGCGATGGAGGTCAGGTAGGGCCCGAGGAAGACGGTGATGACGGTGGTGGAGAACGCGGAGTTGGCCCAGTCGTAGAAGTACCAACCGGTGCGCTCCCGGCGGGTGCTCAGGCTCGTTTCCTGCACACTGTCATCCACAGTGGACACGGGGGACCCTTCCTCGGGCGCGTCAGTGCCAGATGCCGCGCGCCTGGAAGACCTCGCGCAGCACCTCGATGTGATCGGTCATGATGCCATCTACGCCGATGTCGAGGAAGTGGGCGATTTCGTGCGGGTCGTCGATGGTCCACAGGTGTACGTGCAGCCCGGCCCGGTGGCAGTAGTCGACGAACCGCTCGGTGGCGAGGGGGATCCGGCCGTACCGCGGCGGGATCTGGACCGCCACGACGGTCTCGGCGGGGGTGTAGCGGCGCCCCACCCGGAACGCCGCCCACAGCGCGGCGACCTCCCGCATGCCCATCGAGGTGGCCACGGCCGGGCCGGCGTGGCGGCGCATGCGGCGCAGCCGGGCGGAGGAGAACGAGGCGAGCAGGACCCGCTCGTGCGCCTTGAGCCGCTCCACGACGTCCAGCGTCGGTTGTACCGCATGGTCGGTCTTCGCGTCGATGTTGAACCGGATGTCCGGGTATGCGGCGAGGACCTCGTCGAGGCGGGGCACCGCGGCGGCGCCGCCGACGCGTTCGGTCCGCAGATCCGCCCACCGTAAGTCGATCATCCGACCCGGGCGCCCCAGGAGCCGCTCGAGCGTGTCATCGTGGAACACGACCGCGACCCCGTCGGCGGTGGCGTGCGTGTCGGTCTCGATGTACCTGTACCCGAGCCTGGCCGCACGGGCGAACGCCGCTGTCGTGTTCTCGTCACCGGCTGCAGCCCCGCCGCGGTGGGCGAAGCCCAGCGGTCCTGGCGTGTCGAGGTAGGGCACCTGCTGTCTCACGCGGCCAGTATGCAGCGATCTTCGGTCAACTTCGCGCAACGGCGGGTTACGGCAGGCTTGACGGCCGACGCAGAGCGTGGAACGGCAAAGGTAGGGTGACGCACATGCGCGTGCTCGGCATCGACTTCGGCACGTCGAACACGGTCGCGATGGTCCGCACGCCGGATGCGCGGATGCGACCGCTGCTGTTCGACGGTTCCCCCCTGCTGCCCTCTGCCCTGTACTTCAACACCGACGGGAAGGTCCTCGTCGGCCGGGACGCCGAGCGCAACGCGCGGCTGGACCCGGCCCGTTTCGAGCCCAACCCGAAGCGGCGCATCGACGACGGCGAGGTATTCATCGGCGAGCATCCGATGCCCGTGCCGCGCCTGTTCGCGCACGTGTTGTCACAGGTGAACGCGGAGGCACGGCGGCAGCTGGGCGGCGCTCCGGAAGAGGTGCGCCTGACCCACCCGGCGCGGTGGGGCGAGCGGCGCCGCTCGCTGCTGGTCGAGGCGGCCCGCCTGGCCGGGCTGAGCGACCGGCCGCGGCTCATCGCCGAGCCGGTCGGCGCGGCCTCGTATTTCACCGCCGTGCTGGGCTCCGCGGTCCCGGTCGGACGCAGCCTCGCCATCTACGACCTCGGCGGCGGCACGTTCGACGCGACCGTGGTGCGCCGCACCCAGTCCGGGTTCGAGGTCCTCGCCGAGGACGGCGTGGCCGACATCGGCGGCCTCGACTTCGACCACGCCATCATCGAGCACCTCGGCAAGACGTACTCGCAGAGCCACCCCGAGAAGTGGGCGTCGCTGGCGAACCCGACGGACGCTTCCGACCGGCGGCTGCGCCGGATGCTGTACGAGGACGTGCGCGGGGCCAAGGAGATGCTGTCGCGCACGGCGTCGACCGACGTCCACCTCCCGTCGATGGAGATCGACGCGCACCTGACCCGTGAGGAGCTCGAGACCCTCGTCAAGCCGTACCTGGAGCGGACGGTGGCGTGCCTGCGCCGCGCGATCGAGCAGGCCCGGCTGCAGCCCAAGGACCTCGTCGGGATCTTCCTGGTCGGCGGCTCGTCGCGGATCCCCCTGGCCGCGCACCTCATCCACACCGAGCTGGGCGTGGCGCCCACGACCCTGGAGCAGCCGGAGACGGTCGTGGTCGAGGGGGCGCTGTGCATCGGCGCGGCGGTCGCCCCGGTCCGCACGTCGGGCACGCCGCGGCAGGTGGCCCCGCCGCCGCAGCAGCGGCCGGTGCCGGCGGCGACGCACGCGCCGGTGTCGGCGGCGCCGATGTCGGGGGTGCCGGTGTCCCCGGCGGTGCAGCGCCCGCCGGTGGTGCCGCAGCGGCCCGCGGTGGTACCGCAGCCGGTGGTGCAGCAACCCGTGCCGCGCCCGCCGGTCTCCCCGCCGCCGGTGCAGCAGCCGGTGTTCCGGCCCCAGCCGGCGCCGCAGCCGGTCGTGCAGGCGGCCCCGCAGCCGGCCCGGCCCGGCCCGTTCCCGCCGCAGGCGGCCCGGCAGTCCCCGGCGCAGCAGGGCGAGGCGGCGGAGCGTAGCTGGATCGCCGTGATCGTCGTCGTGCTGGTGCTGGTGGCGGTGCTGTTCGGGATCCTGCTGTGGCAGGCCCTGAGCTGAACAGCGAAAACCACAGCGGCGGCGGTACCTCGTGAGGTACCGCCGCCGCTGTGGTTTTCCGTTCTTACTGAGGCGCCCAGAAGGTGGCGAGGCTGCTGGCGGCCGGGTCGTCGGAGCCCAGCAGCAGGCTCCACGGGTCGGCGCCGGGCGGGACGTCGACGCCGGCGTAGTCGGCCAGGCCGCCCGGTTCGGCGGGCTCGTGGCCGGCTACGGCGGGGTCGAACGCGGCCGACAGGCTGTGGTCGGGGCCGCCGAGGACGTCGGCGTCGGTCCACGGGAACCCGTCGACGGGCTCCGGCGGGTCCTGCAGGTGCAGCTCCTCGGGGAACTGCGCCTCGTGCCAGGCCGGGTCGTCGACGCCGGCGTGCACGTCGGGGTCGGTGCCGAACGCGGCCTCGTGCGGGTCGCCCGCGTGGTCCGTGTGGTCCCCGGGGTCCGCGTGATCATGGCCGTGGTCGTCGTGGGCCTGCAGGTCCTCGTGGTGCTGCTGGTCGCCGGGGTGGTCGCCCTCGTCGTAGCCGGGGTCGTGCGGGTCCGTCGAGTCGTGCAGGGCCTGGTCGTACTCCGCGGCGGCGTGCTCGGTGCCCAGCGGCTCGTCGAGGTCGTCGCCGCCGTGCTGGGCGTCGAGGTGCCCGCCGCCGAGGTCGTGGTCCTCGGCGCCGAATTCGGCATGCAGGTGCCCGTCTGCGAAGTCGGCGCCGTAGTCCTCGGCGAAGCCACCGTGCAGGTCGTGCCCGGTGTCGCCGGACAGGTCCGCGGTGTCGGCGTCGTCGCCGCCGTCAGACCATTCCCAGTGCCCGTCCATGGAACGTCAACCCCCTACGCCTCGGCCGGCGCTTCGGCCGCATCGGCAGGCGCGCCCGGGGTGAGCGCGCGGATGCGCACGAGCACCTCGTCGACCTGTTTGATGCGGGCGCGCAGGCCCTCTCGTTCGGTGTTCAACGCGGCCTTGCGCTTGGCGCGTTCGGCCTTGTCCTCCGCCAGCGACTTGTCGATGTTCGCGATGTGGGCGTCGAGCTGCTTGAGGCGCCGCTCGATCGCCTCGTCGAGGGCGAGCGTCAGCGCGTACTGCAGGTCGGTGAACCGGTGCATGATCTCGTCGGACAGGGCGGCACGGGCCTCGCCGAGGACCTCCCGCAGCCAGGTGCGGGCCTGGACCTTGTCGGCCATGCTCTTCCGCTTGAAGATCATGTAGGCGCCGGCGGCGAGGCCGAGACCGACGCCGACGACGGGCAGGACGATCCCACCGGCCAGCCCGATCGCGCCGAGTGCGCTGGCGCCGCCGATCATGCTGGGGACGCGGGCGGCCATCATCGCCATACCGGCCGAGGACATGACGACCATCGCGCCGTCACCGGACTGTTCGCGGCGCGGCTTGGTGCCCAGGGCGTGGCGCAGCCGGGCGTTGAGCCCGCGCAGCACGTGCTGCAGCTCGTGGGGGCTGAACACCTGCGCCAGGACCCGCTCGCCGACCTTGCGGAAGCGGAACTCGAGGTCGTGCGACAGCCGGACGCTCAGCGCGTACAGCGCCTTGTCCAGCTCCGCGGGCAGCTCCTGCATGTCGCTGCGGCCGCCCTTGTCGATCTTCTCCATGAACTGTTCCTGCAGCTGCGTCACGTAGTTGCGCAGCCGCGTGGTGGCCTCGACGCGGGCCCGCTGGGTCTCCGTGGACAGCGCCAGGGACCACTGGCGGGACTCGGTGCGCTTGCGGGTGGCGACCTGCGCACGCTCCTCCTTGGCCCGTTCGGCGTCGGCCGGGTCGGGGTCGGTCGCCTTCATCCGGTCGCCCAGCTCCTGGTCGAAGCGGATGTACTCCGAGCGCACACTGCGCAGCACGTTGGCCTGCTGCAGCAGGTGGCCCTTGGAAGCCAGCTCGATGAGGGCGTGCTGGAGCTCGGCGATGCGCGACTCGCGGATCAGCTCGCCGGCGGCGTCCTTCGGCATCTGCATCGCCAGCTCGGCCAGCCGGGCCGACACCGGATACCAGGGCGCGGAGGCGAACCGGGGCGCGTGGGTCTGCAGCTGGCCCTTGTTGTCGTCGAGGATCTTGCGCCAGCCGGGGTAGGCGTCGATCTTGGTCAGCGCGAACAGCACGAAGTTGACCTTCTTGCTGGCCTCGATGAGGAAGTTCATCTCCGGCTTGGAGAACGGGCTCGATGAGTCGACGACGAACAGCAGCGCCGTGGCCCTCTCGACCGCGTCCATGGCGACCTCGGCGTGCATCGAGTCCAGGCCGCCGGTGCCGGGCGTGTCGATGAGCGTCAGGTACTGCAGCAGTGGCGCGGAGTGCTGCACCTCGATGCGCCGCGGCGGGCGCATCCCGTCGGGCAGGCGGCCCAGCACGGTGCCCCAGTCGCGCAGGTCGCCGAGGCCGAGCGGGACGGGGTCCTCGCGGCCGGGGATGTAGGCGCGGGCGCCGTGCTGCGGGTTGTGCTGGAACTCCAGGTAGGAGGCGGTGGCCACGGCCGCATCGACCGGGGACAGGTTGGGCACGCCGATGAGCATGTTGGTCAGCGAGCTCTTGCCGCGCTTGGTCTCGCCGACCACGACGATGCGCGGCCGCTGGACGTCGCGGCGCCGCTCGGTGTCGATGTCGGCGGCTGCGTCCGGGTCGATCTTGCGCAGGTAGGCGAGGCTGCCCTCGACGCCGGCCTTGAGCAGCTTGCCCAGGGCGGCCGTGGCGTCGGCGGGCTTCTTCGGCGCCTGCTGCCCGGCGGGTGCGTTGGGGGTCGTGGTCATCGTGGCTGCTCTCTGCGCGGCTGCTGGGTCGTGTGGACGGTCGGGTGGGCGCCGGTGGCGCCGCCGGCGTTGCGGGCGGCCTGGAACACCGTCACGATCGGGGCCCGCAGGACCCGCCCGTCGCGGTCGAGGTAGCCGGGGACCTCCACGCCGGAGATCTGCCCGCTGAGGCTTGGGTCGTTGGTCGGGGTGGTGCCGCCGGCCTCGTGGTGGGCCGGGTCGAAGCGCACCCCGGTCGGTTCGAGGGTGGTGACGCCGGCCTCGTGCAGCGCGGCGCCGAGCCGATCGCCGAGGGCCTTGCTGGTGACCCGGTCCCGCACGTAGATCGTGGCCTGGACCAGCGCCCGCCGGTCGGCGTCGGCTTGAGTATCGCGGCCCCCGCCGCGGCCGGGCGGCGCGGAAACCGGGGCGGTGGCGCCGCGGGAGGCCAGCAGCAACAGCAGCAGCAGGGCCGCGCCGACGAACAGGGTGCCGACGAACGCGACGAGCGCCGGCTTGACCCCGAACGTCTCCCGGGCCGTGCACGGCGCCGTCTTGATCGTCTGGGCCTGCGTCTGGACGCTGTCCGGCTGGTCGGGCGTGCCGCTCCTGGCCGGCTCGGTGGCCGCGTGCGTCGCGGGCGGCGCGGCGACCGACGCCGCCGGGCAGTCCGGCTCGCCGCCGATCAGGCCGGTCGCCGCGCCGGTGAGCACCGCGATGATCAGCGCGACGGCGATCGCGACGAGACGCAGGCTGTTGGAGGACATCTTCGGCTCCTGGGGGTGGGGGCCTCGGCTATTGGCTGGGCTGGTGGTTCGGCTGTTAACGGGCATGTCCCTGCCCCCCGCCGCGGATGCGCTGGGACAGCAGGTAGAAACCACGGTGCGCGACGAGCGCAACCCGCGACTGCGAGGGGCTGGCGCCGGCCACGGCGTAGGCGCGCCAGCGGGTCGCGGCGTCCAGCGCGGCGCGGACCATCTGGTCGCGGTCGGAGGCCGGCAGGTTGAGGATCCAGCCGGGGTCGTTGGACAGCGCCAGGCGGGTCAGCTCGCCCTCCATCTGGTCGGGCAGGTCGACCGCGCCGGTGGTGACCAGCTGCGCGACCTCCAGCAGCCGCAGCCGGTGCGACTCGGGCTGCTGCAGCACCCGCTCGATGGCGTCGCGCAGCAGCTCCCGGTCGTGGGGCCGCTCGGCGTGGCTGGCGATCTTCTCCAGGCTCGACAGCGCCCACCCGGCCTTGATGGCGTCGGTGCGCCACCGGAACGCGTGGTCGAGGGTCTGGCGCAGCCGCGGGAACCCTGAGGCCTGGAACAGCATCCGGACCAGCTCGCCGGTGGCCAGCGTCGGCTTGGCGACCAGCTGGGCGATGGCGAAGCTGATGCCGTAGAGGTCCAGCAGCCGCAGCAGCCGCTCCCGCGACTCGCGGATCACCGCGCACTCGCGGGTGGTGAACAGGTCGACGGAGGCCAGCAGCACGGTCCGCTCGCCCTGCGGCAGGGCGGCGAGCTGGCGCAGCGCCTCGCAGTCGGCGGCGGTGAGCCGCCCGGCCTCGGTCGTCTCGGCCAGCAGCCCGACGACCGGCACGACGTCGGAGACGACCCGGCGCAGCACCTTGGACTGGTCGGCGGCCAGCGGCGCGACGATCGGCCACGGGTCCTGCCCGCCGCCGGCGAGCTTGTCCACCTTGTTGAACAGGCCGAGGGAGTTGATCGGGTTGCTCGACAGCCGGGCCGAGATCGACCGGAACGCCTCGAGGGCCTGCACGTCGTCCTCGCGCACCGACTGGGTGAACACGTAGATGATGGCCTCGGCGCCGGACAGCGCCCCGGCGGAGTCGGAGTCCAGGTCGTCGTCGATCGGCGCCTCGGAGAACAGGAACCGCCGCGCCTGGTCGGACACGGACGTGTTGGCGCTGGACAGGCCGGGGGTGTCCACAACGGTCAGGTCGCGCAGGTGGTCGCTGGTGAGCGTGACGTCGACGTAGGCGACCTCGTGGCGGGCGACGCCGAGCCGCTGCGGGATCATCCCGGCCTCGTCCAGCGGGAGGCTGACCCGGGCGCCGTTGCGCTTGACCACGTCGACACGGTCGGACGTGCCGTAGCGGAACTGGGTGACGATGCGCGTGCACTCGCCGACCTCGGTCGGCGCGACCCGCCGCCCGATGAGCGCGTTGACGAGGGTCGACTTGCCGGACTTGAGCCGGCCGGCGATCGCGACCCGCAGCGGCTCGCCGAGGCGCCGCCGCACGTCGACGACCTGGGCCTGGGCGGCGCCACCGAGACGGTTGCCGACCTCGGCGCACAGGTCGGCCACACGGGAGCTCAGCGGTCCTGGAGCCACGGGGTCAGCTCCGCTTCGACGTCGCGCACAGACTGATCACCGACTGCGCGAGGCCGGTGGGTTCAGCCACAATGCCGACGTACCCTCGGGTGTCCAAGGGGTGGACCTCGCTCATTATTCGCTCCTGGGTGCAATCAGTACCGTCATGTCCCGCACGTACGGCACACACATTACGAATATCCTGCGCGCGCAGGATCCCATGTTCGTGCCAGGAATGGAGGCGACCCGTGCCTGAGGCACCGACTGATGAGCCCGCCGCCGTCTCGGCGGCCGGGTCGGCGGTGGTCGGCCGGGCGAGCGTTCCTGCCGCGGCGTGGCCGCCCGCCGAGCTGATCGCCGCGGCGGTGGACGCCCTGCGTAACCCCGGTCTGGTGGTCATCGCCGGCGCGCCGGGGACGGGCCGCACGAGCGTGCTCAAGCGCCTCGGGGAGTCCTTCCGGGGCCCGGTGTTCAGCGGCGGCGCCCTGGCGATGCTGCGCGGCGTGCCGGCCCTGCCGCTGTCGCGCGCGGTGCGGGTGCGACTGCCGTCACACGAGGCACCGCTGCTGGCCGAGGCCGTCCGCTCCCGCGTCCGTCACGGACTGCTGCTTGTCGATGACCTCCAGTGGGCGGATCCGCTGACGATCGCCGCCCTCCCCGCCATCGCCGAACACTGTCGGATAGTCGTCACATTGCGGACACCGCACCGCCTTCCGGGCGACGCCGAACGCGCCCTGCGCGCCGCGGCCGCCCAGGCCGGCGCGTGGCTGTCGATGCCGCCGATGCCCCCCGACGCCGCCGCCGCGCTGGTGCGGCAGCTGGCCCCGTCGGCGTCCACCGCCGTCGTGGCCGACCTGGTCCGCCGCGCCGGCGGGGTACCCCTCGCGGTGACGGCCCTGGCCAAGCACGTCGCCCAGGGCGGCACGCCCCGCGACGGCGGAGACGGCCTCGACAAGGGCCTGGCCTACACCGTCGCCGGCGCCCTGGCCGACCTGACCCGCCCGGCCCGCACCGCCATGGCCGCACTCGGCCTGCTCGGCCGGCCGGTCACCGCGACCGTGCTCGGCGAGGGCCTCACCGAGCTGGTCGAGACCGGCCTCGTCGAGCTCACCGACGGCGTCGCCGCGCCCGTCTCCCCGTACACCGCCGAGGTCGCCGCCGGCCTGCTCGACACCGCCGAGCGCGCCGCCCTGCACCGCCGCCTCGCCACCCTCGTACCGCCCCGCGAGGCCGCCCGGCACCTCGCCGCGGCCGGCGCCGCCGCCGAGGCCTACCGGGTCGCGGTGACCGCCGCCGCGGCCGCCGAGTCCTCCGGCGACCGCGCCGAGCTGCTGCTGCTGGCCTGCGACCTGCCCGGCGTCGACGCCGAGCCCGAGGTCCGCGTCGCCGCCGCCCGCGCCGCCCTCGCCGCCGGCCGGCCCGGCTCCTGCCTGCGCGTCATCGACCCGGCCACCACCGACCCCGTCGGCGCCGTGCTGCGCGGCGAGGCCCTGCTGCAGCAGGGCAGCCCGGTCGCCGCCGCGGCCGCGGTCGCCGCCGTGCCCGACGACGCCCCGGCCGAGATCGTCGGCGGCCGGGACCGCATCCGGCTGCTGTCCATGCTCACCACCGACCCCGGCGGGGCGCTGGCCCGCGCCGAGGAACTGCTCAAGGTCCACGGCGACGCGCCCGCCCACCCGGGGCTACGCGCCGCGATCGCCGCCGTGCGGGCCGGCACCCGCCGGCCCGGCTGGGAGTACGGCCTGGCCTCCGCCGCGTCCGCCGCCGGCCAGGCCGGCGACGCGCTCGCCGCCCGCTGGTCGGCGTGGCTGCTGGTGGAGACCCTCACCGCCGACGCCCGCCTCACCGAGGCCGCCCAGGCCGCCGCCGCGGCCGCCGCCGCCTGCGCCGGCGACCTCGCCTACAGCTGGCAGACCCGGTTCCTGGCCGCCCAGCTGTGGTGCGACGCGCTGCGCGGCGACGAGATCGACGAGGTCGTCCGCCGCGCCGGGGACCTCGCCGACCGGACCCTGCCCGCCCTGGCCCGCGGCTACGCCGTGGCCGCCGCCAGCCTCGCCGAAGCCGACGGCGGCCTGCTCGCCCCGGCCCGCGCCCGCCTGGAGGCGCTGCAGAACCGGCCCGCGTCCGCCGGCCCGGTCCTCGACTGGGTGACCCGCGAGGCGGCCTGGCTCGACGGGCGCCCCGACCAGGCTTACGACCCGGCCCGCGACCTCGACGCCGCGGCCTCCTCGCCGCTCGTCGACGGGCTGCGCCGCATCACCGCCCGCTGGGCCGCCTACGACGCCGGGGTCGCCGCCTCCGGGCTCGACGGCTCCGCCGACGCCGACGGCACTGTCGATGCCGACGGTTCCGCCGGTGCTGAGGGTTTCGCCGGTGGACCCCTCGCGCCGGTCCAGGCCACCCTGGAAGCGTGGAAGGCTCCCGACCGCTTCGCCGAGGCCGCGGCCGCCTGGCACCAGCTCGCCCGCCGCGAGGAGGTCCGCTGCCTGCTCGCCCAGGGCCTGCTCGAGGACGGCGCCCAGCTGGCGGTGCCGCCGCTGCTGCAGGCCGAGCGCCTCGCCGAGGAGGCCGGCCTGGTCGTGCTGCTCGGCCGGGCCCGCCGGGCCCTGCGCCGGCACTCGATCCGCCGCGACACCCGCGGCCGCCGCGCCGGCGACGAGCTCACCGACCGCGAGCGCGACGTGCTGCGGCTGGTCGCCAACGGCGAGCCGACCCGGCGCATCGCCGGCCAGCTGGGCATCTCCCGGGAGACGGTGGAGACGCACATCCGCTCCGGCATGCGCAAGCTCGGCGCCCGGACCCGCACCGAGGCCGCCGCCCTGGCCATCGAGGAACTTGGGTGAGCAAAACCGTGCTCTTGTGCCGGACGGCACCTTCATCGCATGGTGGGCGCATGTCTTCACCGATGGGCCGCTGATGGCGGGAGATCCGGCACTCGCACCGCGGTACGTCGTGGCGACCGGCGCCGATGCCACCGCCGTGCTGCGCAGGCTCGCCCGGGCCGGCTGGACGACCCGGGAAGGCTTCGCCCTCACCGACCAGGCCTGGGACGTCTCCGAGGCCAGACTCGCCCTGTTCGGCCGGGTCACCGACGCCGACACCGCCGAACTGGCCCTGCTGGCCGCCGCCCGCGGCGCCGGCATCGTCGCCATCAGCGACGCCGCCGGCGAGATCGGCCGCGCCCTCCTCGCCGACCTGGCCCGCATCGGCCCCGTCGCCACCGACCCCGACGCGGACCTCGGCACCGACCCCGCCGAGGACGCCAGCGGCCCGGTCCTGGCCCCGGAGCAGCGCGCCCTGCTCGAACGCCTCGCCGGCGGCGAGACCATCGCGGCCGCCGCCGCGGCGGAGTTCCTGTCGCTGCGCACCGCGAACCGCCGCATCGCCGAGGCCCGCGAGGTCCTGGGCGTGCGCACCACCCGCGAGGCGGTCCTGGCCTACCTGCGCATGCGCCGCGAGGGCGCCTGACCGTCCCTCCGCTCTCGCGGAGCGACCGGAGAAACCGGGCGATCCGCGTCGCGCGCCCCGCGCAGCGCCGAAGGGCGAGCTGACGACTACTGGGCCGCCGACTTGGTCAGCGCCTCCGCGGCGACCGAGCCGACACCGATGACGCCCGCCGAGTTGGTCTTCTGGGTGCCGCCGTGGATGACCCAGACGGTCGAGACGATATTGCCCTTGGCCAGGAACGCCACGCAGTTGATATACGTGGTGCTCTGGCGCTTGGTGTTGAGGCAGTAGGCGTAGCTGGAGTCGATCCCGGGGTACGACGGCAGCTGCACCGGACCGAGGACGGTGTTCTCCTCGTCGTCCGCGGGGTAGGTCTTGCACGCTTCCATGGCGCCCTTGGCCTGGGAGACGGCGCTGAGTCCGGAGGAGTCGGTGTAGGCGACAACGGTGTTCTGGATCCACCAGCCCTGGTCGCTCCATACGCGCCGGTAGCTGCCGTGTGCCTCGGCGTCGACGGCGAGCCGCTGGCCGCATACGGGGGCGAGGCCGAAGTCGCCGGCCTCCTGGGTCCTCGGCGCGACGGAGACGCCGATCGGCTTCATCTGGGTCTCGCCGATCGCCGCCGCCTTGGCCTTGTCCTGCAACGCCGCCTTGTCCACCGTCGGCGACGGCGAAGGGTCCGGAGAAGGCGCATCGGCCGCGGCGCTCGCCGACGCCGGCGGCGAGGACGGTTCGGCACCGGCCGCGTCGCTGCCGCAGCCGCCCGTGCCAAGCATGGCAAGCACCAGGAACACACCGGCTGACGCACGAGCCGACATCATGACCTCCCCATGAGCTCATCCAAGATCCAGGGGAGGGTACGGCACGGCCAAGCCGGCTCGACGTCGGGCTTGGTGCGGGCGTGGGCAACGATACGCAGGCCATCCCGCCGGGTCGCCGGCCTGCATCGGCGTCTCAAGGCCATCGCGCCGCGCTGGAGGATGTCGAGGACGAACATGCTGGCCGGTCGCCGCGGCTCGCAGGCCCGGCCATCGCCGCCCGGACCTGGCTTCTCGCGTGATGGTCGCTCTTCACGGTTTGGTGAGGCGGGCTCAGGCCGCGGGACGATGGCGGCGCTGGACGCTCAGCGGCCGGACCGGATCGATGTACCGCGGCAGCCGCGGCTCGTCGGCCCGCAACGGCCGCAGCTCGGCCGTGATCGCGTCGATGATCCGGTCCGTGGCCCGCTGCGCCGCCCCGGCCACCGCCGGGTCGATCCCGGACAGGTCGACCGGCGCCCCGAAATGCACCCGCACCACGGGCCGGCGCACCAGCGCCCGGCACAGCGTGCGCACCGTCGGCCCGAACCCGCCCCACGCCGCGACCTCGTGTGCACCCCACTGCGCGACCGCGACGACCGGCGCCCCGGTCGCGAGCGCCACCCGGGCCAGCCCCGTCTTGCCCCGCTCCGGCCACATCCCCGGGTCGAGCGTGATGCGCCCCTCCGGGTACCCGAGCACGTGCGCCCCACCCGCCAGCGCCGCGGTCACGTCGTCGACGGCCGCGGCCACGTCCGCCTGCCGCCGGTTGACCCGGATGTGCCCCGCCGCCCGCATCACCGCCCCGACCACCGGCGCCCGGAACAACCCACCGGTCGCCATCAACCGCGGCGCGAGCCGGGCCGCCCGGCACGCCGCCGTCATCGCGACAGGATCGAACGGCCCGATATGGTTGACGGCAAAGATGACCGGCCCGCCGCGAAGCGCCTCCGGCACGCCCCCGGTGACCCGCAGCCGAGCGACGGGCATGACGACGATCCGCGCGAGCGCGAGCAGCACCCGCCACGTGCGCGGCACCCGCCATCCCACCACCACGGCGTCCCCATCGGTGGACGCCGCCGTCCCGGCCCCGGGCGACGCCGCGGGATCCACGGCGGGGGACTGCCGCAGTCCTGCCCCCGGGTCTCCGGCCGGACCCGCCCCGAGGGACCCTCCCGGACCCGCACCGGACGGCTCTCCTGGCACCGCCCCGGATTGCTCTGCCGGCGCTGGACTGAACAGCTCTCCCGGCGTCGCACCGGATGGCGGCGCTGCTGGCGCTGAACCGGATGGCCGTCCCGGCGCCTCACCGGAGGGCTTTCCCGGCGTCGCGCCGGGGGAGGAGCCGACCTCCGATGGCACGATGGAAGCCGGGCCGGCGGCGTCGAGCGGCGCCCGCAGCCGGGGCGCGACAGGAGATCCGGTCACGGTGATCGCTGCATCGTCGGCCTGCTGCCCGCCGTCTGGCTCCCCATCGCTCACGTGCTGCATATCCGTTTCTAGCCTCGGGTGGCGCCGCCGGGCGGACGAATCCGTGGTGCCCGCCGTGCAGCGTCGCATCGTATCGGCCGACACACTGGGTGCGCCGATCCGGACGGCCCAGGGGAAGCCGACCTTGGAACGGTAACGCCGCCGCCAAACCGCGCAACCGCCCCGGCGGCTGGTCTGTGCCAGCCGCCCCACGGCCGGTGCTGGCGGTCGGCGATCTCGCCCGGCCGGACCCAGCCGAGTCGAGCACGTCGGCCAGACCCCGGCACAACCAGATCGAAGCGACTCGGTGGGACTCGTCCGTCAACGAGACACTCCGGCCGAGCCGAGGCCGTCAATCGCCAGCGCATCGCCCAGCCCGGCAGCGGATCGCCCGGCCCGGCCGGGGTCGTCGCGCCGTGCGTGAGGCGGCCGTGGCCCGGCGTTCCTGCGGTCGCATGGCCGCCGCTGTCCGTCGCCGGTCGCCCGGACCCGGTGTGCGGCCCGAGCGGCCGGCGACCGGACGATCGATTGCTGTCCGTCGCCGGTAGCCCTGGGTGTGGCCCGGCCGCGCCGGTCGCCCGGTGTGCGGCCTGGGCGGCCGGCGACCGGACGATCGGCTTCTCGGGCCCGTTACTCGGTCTCGCGCAGCTCCGCCAGCCTCGCCTCGATCTCGGCCAGTTCGGCGCGCAGGCGCTCCGCCTGGGTCTCGGCCTCGGCGCGGGCCGCGGCGACGATCTCCTCGACCGCCTCGTGCACGCCCGGCACGTCGAGCATCGCGACCATCTTCAGGGCCTCGCCGGCCTTGATGACATACGGCTTGGCGAGGGCCTTCGGGCCCTGGTTGGCCGCCACCGTCCACTCGCCGTCGGCGTAGGCCAGGGTGACCGTCAGGCCCGCCGGGGCCTTCGGCTTCGGGGCGGCCTTCTTCGCCGCCGGCTTGCCGGGCGTCCTCGCGTCCGGGTCGGCGCCGGGCGCTTCGGGCTTGGGCGCCGGGGCCGCGGGCTTCGCGGGCGGCTCGGGGGCCGCCGGCGGTGCGCTGGGGGCCGCGGAGGCGGTGGGGGAGTCGGGCTTGACGGGGACGTCGCTGGTCGCGGTGTCGGCGGTGACGGAAGGGGCTGGCACGGGGCTCTCCTCACGAGGTGCGGGAACGGCGGGGGCGCGCTTGGCCGGTGCGGCCTTCGGCGCGATCGCCAGGTCGTCGGGGGAGAAGGGCAGCTCGTCGCGGCCGAACCGGACCACGACCCACTCGTCGGACAGCTCCGGGTCGGTCAGCGCGACGACCTGCCCCAGTTGCCCGGCGATCTGCCCGGCCTGCTCGGTGAACACGACCTTTGGTTTCCGGCCGGCCGCGAGGGTGTCCCGGATCTGCTCCAGATCCACCGTCGACAAGCCCTTGGCCGCGGTCTGCGCGGCAACCATCGCACCCTCCAACCCATCATTCGAACATGTGTCGGAACAGTCATACCAGCCACCTATGACATTTTCCGAGTGCGACACACCGTACGTGTTGACTTCCTCCCCCACGCCTACAGGTGGGGATTCCCGTGGCTGAGGCGCGTGCACGCCGCGAGCCGTTCGGGTGGTTGGCGCTTCACGGACCGCCCAGCGGCGAGGTCTCCACGCCCGGTGACCGCCAGCCCGGCGGCCAGAATGTTCTTCGCCGCGTTCACGTCGGCGTGTGCCTCATGCCCGCAGGCGACGCACCGGAAGACCGCTTGGCTCTCGCGGGACTCCCGGGCGACATGCCCACAGGCGTTGCAGGTCTGCGACGTGAACGCGGGATTGACCTTGACCACGGTCGCCCCGTGGTAGCGGGCCGCGTGTTCGAGGGCGAGCAGGAGCCCGCCCCAGCCCTTGTCCAGGATGGCCCGGTTCAGGCCGGCCTTGGCCCGCACGTTACGGCCGGGCCGGTCGGCGGTGCCGCTGGCGCTGACCGTCATGTTCCTCACCCGCAGGTCCTCGACCGCGACCAGGCCGTGGTCACGCACGAGTCGCACGGCGGTCTGCGCGGCGAAGTCGGCCCGCCGCGACCGGATACGGGCATGCAACCGGCCGAGCCGGGCGCGGACCACATCACGGCGCTTGGAGCGACGGTTACGGCCGTGGACACATAGAGACCGGGACAGGCGTTGCTGCAACCGCTTCAGCCGCGCCGTCTCGCCAGGGCTGGCGAACACCCTGTCGTACAGTCCGCCGTCGGAGGTGGCGACCGCGACCGCCACACCCCGGTCCGCCCCGACCGGCCGCTTGCCGTTCGGGGCGGCCTCGGCCACGGCGTCCTCGACGCAGAACGAGATGTACCAGCGCCCGCCGTCGCGGGAGACGGTGGCGTTGCGGATCGCGCCGCCCAGCGGCCGTGTCCAGCGAACCGGACCCGCCCGAACTTCGGCAGTCGAACCTCACCCCAGCGGCGGTTCAGGCGCCGCACCGTGATCTGGCCAGGGTCAGGAAACCGAAACGACGGCGCGGTCCGCGTCTTCGACTTCCACCGCACCTTCCACGTCCCATGTCTCCGGCATGCTCGATCCAGGTCACGCAGGGTCTGCTGCGGGCAGTGGGACGGGGCATCGGCCAGCCACTGGCAGGCCGGGTCCTGCTTCGCCTCGGCCATCTGCCGGGCTTGCTCCACGTAGGAGATGAACGCGCCACGCCGCCGGTACTCGCGTCGCTGCTCCAGCGCCGTGTTCCACACCGCCCGGCAGATCGCACCAACCCGCTCGGCGTAGACGACCTGTTCGTCGGTGAATGCGAGCAGGTAGCGGCGGCCGGTCAGCACTCAGCGGCCCTGCTGCTGCTCGACGTACCGCTCGAGCCCCGCCAGCGCGGCACCGCCGGTGCTCGCCACGAAGTACGAGCCGGTCCACAGCGTCGGCAGCCGCAAACGCAGCGACCGGAACTCTGCCAGCAGGACCTCCAAGGCCACCAGTCACGCCCCCTTCTCCTCCACCACCTCGCGGACGAGCTGCTTGAGCCGTTCCTCGATCCGGCCCCCAGCACCCGCCGCCGGTGTTCCGGGCACCACACCACGTGGAAGGCGCACTGGAAGACGATGTTGCCGTTCGACCGCAGCGTAACGGACACACGGACAGCACACCGCATTGTGCTATCTGATGGCTGTACGGAGTTGACGCGCTAATCCCACGGCTAAAGCCGAGGGTCTGCGCGCTACGCATTTTGATCAGGGCAGCTCGTCGATCTCCGCCTGCGGGTCGAGGGTCCGCAGCATCTCCGCCCGGTCCGTGACGATCGCCCAGCCCGGTCGCGCCTGCGCCCGCCGTACCACGTGGGCCGCCGCGACCAGGGACGGACCGCCCTCACCGGCGAACAGCGCCCCGCTGTCCACCGCGTCCGCCGCGGTCAGGTCGTCCACGACCACCACCGGCAGGCTCAGCAGCACCTTCAACACGTCGTAGTCCTTCGGCGACGTCTGCGCCCACGCCTCGGCCAGGGCCGCCGCCGGTACGGCGAGAACCACCCCCTGGTCCACGGCATGCCACACGATCGCCGAGCTGTACGGCTTGCCGGCCACGAACCCGAGGATGGCCGAGCTGTCCAGAATTCGTCCCCCGACCGCGCTCACGACACCGGCCCGCTCGCGGGCGCCACCCCCAGCACCTCGCGCGCCCACGCGTGGTGCTCCGGATCCAGCCGTACCCCGCGCTGCGCATACAGCTCGTTCAGCGTCAGCAGCGCCCGGTCCCGGGCCAGCCGGCCCCGCACCGCCTCGGCGACGTACGCCGACACCGATTCCGCGCCGCCCGCGTCCACGAACCGCCGCACCGCTGCGGCGTCATCGGCGGGCATCGTCACCGTGACCCGTTCCTTGCGCATCTCACGCATACGCACAGGGTACCGGCCGCATACGCCGCTCACATAGCGTCGCATCACCCGGCCAGGTGAATATTCGTGCCGACCTGCGCGGATCGGGCCCGAACGCGCCGGGTTTCGCGACACTAGGTGACGAATTTCTCCACCCAGCGGCGCTGCGCGTCGACGTCCGGGACCGGCACCCCGCGCACCGCCGCGATGTCCGCCCACACCCGGGCCGGATCGCCGCCGGCCCGCACGAGCACCGCCGCGGCGACCGCCGCCGAGCGGCCGATCCCGAACCGGCAGTGCACCACCAGGTGTTGTCCGGCCCCGTAGCAGGCGTCGAGCACCGGCAGTACCGCCGCGGAAAACCGCGCATCGGGCACGGACCGGTCCGGGACCGGCGCGTGCAGAAACCGCAGCCCGGCCGCCCGGGCCGCCGCGGGTTCACCGTCGAGGCCGGTCTCGGCGACCTCCGCCGGGGTCAGCAGGCTGACCAGCACGCCCACGCCGGCCGCGGCCAGGCGCGCCAGGTCGTCGCCGAGCCAGTCGCCGGCTCGCGGCTTGGCCATCACGCTGACCCTGCCCGGCCCGGGCGACGGCACCGTGTACAGCATCGTTCCTCCGTCTATCGCGTCCGTCCGTGCGTCCCCGCCTGCTCGCCGAACTGCCCCACAGCGCCGCCGGCGACGGCCCGCTGTGGCCCGTCCCCGGCGGCTGGCTCGCCTACGACGTCGAGACCGGGACGGCCCGCCACCTCGACCCGCGCCTGCGGACCGTCGCCGAGCACCCCACCGGCGACGGCCTGCTCGTCGCCGACGGCGTCCTGTCCGTGGCCGGGCGCGACCGCCCGGCGCCCGGCGTACATGACATCCACCTCGACGGGCACGGCACGCTGTGGACCGTCGGTGACGACACCGTCACCGCGTACGCGGCGTGCAGGAAGATCGGTGTGACGGCCAGCGGGCCCGTCCGGTCTCAACAATCATGTCGGCTGATCATGGCGCCGAACTGGCACTCGACATGTAGCTTGCCAGCAACGCTGCCGTGGACTTGGCTCAGACTGACCAGGCGACGTTCGTCATTGCCCGACCCCAAGACGCGCAGCCATCCATGATCGAGCACCAGGCCGCCGCTGCGGTGGACCACCGCCCCCAACCACGACCGCGTCGTCACCTGCAACAACCCGAGCTCCGCGTCGGCCCGCCGCGAGTCGGCGGCGAGGACGACGACCGGGTTAGGCGCGGCGGCCACAGCCGCCTCGACTTCAGGCCACGCCGGATCGACGGTATCGACCAGCTCGGACAGTGAGCGCACACTGGCGCCCTACAAGCGATACGCATCGTGACTGGCTGGACCGGCCACCGCGCACCGGACGCGGCAGATCAAGTGCGCCGGCTGAGTTCTCAGTGCGGGGAGGTGTTGAACTCGCTGCTCAATGCCAGCCCGGCGGAGCAGCCCAACTCGCCCGGGGCCAGCTGGGTGTGCGACGGCCGCCAGAGTGTCACGTCCCCTGGGGCAGCGACGCGAGCGACGACGCAATCGTACTGACTGGCGCGCAGCGCCACCCCGACAATGCCGTCCTGAACGGCGAAATCCTGATGGATGGCCGGGTCGAGTTTCAGTCCGGCCACCGCGGAGCGGACGGCGGCCTCGTTCGGGCCGACGGGGTTCAGCGCGCTCTGGAGGCGCTCGTCGACGCCCTGCAGGGACGGGTCTTTGGGAACCGACAGCGGCGCTCCCGCCGGGCAGTCGATGTCGTCGTCGCGGCTGTCCTTCTTCGGGCCTATCTGCAGGCGGAAGCAGATCGGCACGTCGCCCTGCTGGAGCACCACGTGATCGAAGCCGCGCGCCATACCGTGACCCGTCACCTTCAGTATCAGGGTCACGCCGGTCTGCCAGTGGGTCTGCCCGGTAACCGAGAGGACCTGGACGTCGGGGTGCTGGCCGGCCGAGTGCAGGTAGTCGTCGGCCTTGTAGAGGTGGTCGCGTTCGAACTGGGCGAGCACATCGTCGACCTTCTTTGCCGCGTCGGGCACCGCCGTGTGGTGGATCTGCCAGTCCGGCTGACGGTGGACGTGCTCCTCGTACCGCCACGCGCCCGCCGCCGCGAGGCCTAGCACTACCACTATCGCGCCGAGCCCGGTCCACTTCGTTCTCCCCCGCATGGGCCGGATTATGTCGCAGACAGCTCGGCGGCCAGACCCGAGACCAATCGATCGAGGTCATCCGTTATGGTTCCGAGATCGAAGCTGGCACGGCGAAGGCCCGTGCACGCTCACAGCCCGCGATCTTGGCGTTTGGCGGGTCAGAATGACGCGTGATTCGTCGAGTGGCAGCGTGCGACGTTCGGCTGTTCGATCGTGCCATGGATACGTTCGGCGCAGCGCCGGGCGGCGGCCGGGCGTTCCTGGAGGATCCGAGAGCCCCGGCCGCCACCGTGCATGAGAGTCCGTCGGGAAGCCCTCCAACTGCCCGAGAACCCGCCAACCTCATAGAGTTCGGACAACGCCACGTGTCCGGTCTCAATGGTCGTGTCAGTCGATCAAGCTGCGACCTGGTGCTGAGAACCCGCCAACTTCACTGGGACCGGACAGGGCCCTTGAATGACCCGCCGACTAAATCTGGACGTCGCCAGATCATCCGCCACTTTGATCTGGACGCCGCCACCTCGGCGCGGATAGGACAACAGCTGTCAGGAGCCGCTGTTCTGACCGGCTCGTCGTTGTTCGATAATGTACATTATGTCAACCTGAGGAGGTTCGGGGTCGTGAAGGTCGTGCTCTATCGGGCCGCGCGGCTCGGGCTGGCCCGGGACAGTCTGGACGGGCTGTCCGTGGGCGACGCGTACGGCGCGCAGCACTTCACGCGGGCCGATTTGCGCACCCCGCCGTGGCCGTGGACCGACGACACGCAGATGGCCGCGATCCTGGTCCGGCATCTGCACGCGCATGCTCCGATCGATCAGGATCTGCTCGCCGGCGCGTGGGCCGCCGGGTGTGAGCCGCTGCGCGGCTACGGTGTCGGCGCCTACCTGACGCTGCAGGCGATCGCCGCCGGCGCGCCGTGGCGGGACGCGGCCCGCGCCGGGTTCGGCGGGCAGGGCTCCTACGGCAACGGCGCGGCGATGCGGGTCGCCCCGCTCGGCGCCTACCACGCCGGCGATCCGGCGACCGCCGCCCGGGAGGCGGCCCGCCAGGCCGAGATCACCCACGCCCATCCGGAAGGGGTCGCCGGGGCCGTCGCGGTGGCCGTGGCCGCGTCGGTAGCGGCGCACGCCCGGCTCACCGGCGGGCGGCCCAATCTGTTCGGTGCCGTCCTCGCGCACGTCGATCCCGCGACGGCGGTGTGGAAGATGGTACGCCGTGCCAAACGCCTTCGCGGTCCCGCCGAGGCGGCCCGGGTGCTCGGCACCGGCGAGCGGGTCACCGCCCAGGACACCGTGCCGTTCACGGTGTGGGTCGCCGACCGGTTCCTCGGTGACTTCCGGGCTGCGGTCGAGGCGTGCTGCGCCGCCGGGGGCGACGTCGACACGACCGCGGCGATCGTGGGCGGGATCGTGGCTGCGCACGATCCCGCCGTACCACGGGAATGGCTGGAGAACCGCGAACCGCTCCCCTAGCGCGGATCAGCCGATGTCGCGGCGGCGCAAGCCGATCAGGCCGGCGGTGGTGAGGGCCGCGGCGATCACGGTCAGCCAGGTCAGCGGGGTGGCGAGGCCGCCGGTCGGTGCGGGCCCCGGCAGGTGGGGTGTGTGGGTGTACGGCGACAGGTCCTGCACCCATCCGGGCGCCTTGAGGATCGGGCCGAGGAACGCGATGAGCAGGAACGCGCCGACGGCCGCCCACGCCGCCGTGGCGGCGCGTGGCAGCAGCCCGAACAGCGCCGCGGCGATGCCGCCGACGACCCAGGCGGCCGGGATGAGCGCGGCGCTCGCGGCGAGGATGCGGGGCAGCCCGCCGTGTACGAGGCCGGCGCCGGTGCCGAGGACGAGCAGCAGCGCGGCGGTGCCGGCGAACGCGATGGTGAGGTGGGTGGCCATCCAGGCGCGTCGGGTGACGCCGGTGGCCAGGACGGGCTCGGCGCGCAGGGCGGTCTCCTCGCCGCGCAGCCGCAGGACGGCGGTGACGGTGTAGAGGCCGGCGACCATGGCGCACAGGCCGAGGCTGGTGGCGAGGTAGGCGTCGACGATGCCGCCGGTGCCGCCGAGGCGGGCCACGAGCTGGCCGGCGGTGCTGTCGGGGCCGTCGACGAAGTCGGCGACGCTGCCGGCGGCGGCGCCGATGCCGAGGCCGGCGGTGGCGAAGCCGGCGAGCCAGGCGATGAGGGTGCCGCGCTGCAGTCGCCAGGCCAGGGCGAAGGGGCCGGTGAGGCGGCCCTCGGCGCGGCCGGGGCGGGCGGCGAGCAGGCCGGCGCCGACGTCGCGGCGGGCGGCGAGGGTCCACGCGGCCGCGGCCAGGAGCGCGAAGAGGGCGGCGAAGAGGGCGAGGATCCACCACCGGTCCCCCGCGTACGGGCGGATCTGCTGGGCCCAGCCGATCGGTGAGACCCAGCGCAGCCAGTCGATGCCGGCGGCGTCGGCGACGGCGCGGGTGCCGTACGCGGCGCCGAGGTAGGCCCCGGCGATGCCGGTGGCGGCGCGTGGGGACTCGGTGAGCTGGGCGGCGACCGCGGCGACCGCGCCGGCGGTGAGGCCGGTGCCGGCGAAGGCGGCGCCGAGGGCGAGGCCGCCGGGATGCGGTGCGGGCATGGTGAGGCCGACGAGCAGGGCGAGGGCGGTGTTGGCGAGCAGGGCCTCGAGCAGGGCGGCGGTGAGGGCGGCGTGGCGGCCCACGACGGTGGCGCGCAGCAGTTCGAGGCGGCCGGCGTCCTCGTCGGTGCGGGTGTGGCGGATGACGAGGAGGACGGTCATGAGTCCGGCGATGACGCCGTAGAAGGTGATGAGCCGCCAGGAGGTGAGGGCGCCGATGCCGGCGCCGTGGGCCTGGCCGTAGAGGGCGGCGAAGGTGGGGTTGGCGTTGGCGGCGGCCAGGAGGCCGGCGCGGTCGGCGTCGGTGGGGTAGACGGAGGCGAAGGAGGATGCGGACCCGGCCGCGGAGAGGGTGAGGGCGGCCAGCCAGATGGGAAGGCGGACCCGGTCGAGGCGCAGGGCGAGCCGGAGCAGGGCGAGTGTGCCGTTCATGCGTAGTGCCTCAGGAACAGTTCTTCGAGGGTCGGGGGCTGGGACTGCAGGGCGCGGATGCCGGCGGCGGACAGGGCGGACATCATCTGGCCGAGGGCGGCGTTGTCGACCTGGGCGGTGACGCGGTCGCCGTCGATGACGAGGTCGTGGATGCCGGCCAGGCCGTCGAGGGTGGGTGGCTGGTGGACGACGGCGGTGATGGTCGTGCGGGTGAGGTGGCGCAGTGACTCGAGGGTGCCGGTCTCGACGGTGACGCCGTTGCGGATGATGGACACGCGGTCGCAGAGGGCTTCGACCTCGGACAGGATGTGGCTGGACAGCAGCACGGTGCGGCCGTTGCGGCGCTCCTGCGCGATGCAGTCGCGGAAGACCTCTTCCATGAGGGGGTCGAGGCCGGAGGTGGGTTCGTCGAGGATGAGCAGTTCGACGTCGGAGGCGAGGGCGGCGATGAGGGCGACCTTCTGCCGGTTGCCCTTGGAGTAGGTGCGGGCCTTCTTGCGCGGGTCGAGGTCGAAGCGTTCGAGCAGGTCCGCGCGGCGTTTGGGGTCGATGCCGCCGCGGAGGCGGGCGAGCAGGTCGATGACCTCTCCCCCGGACAGGCCGGGCCAGAGGGTGACGTCGCCGGGGACGTAGGCGAGGCGCCGGTGGAGGGTGGCGGCGTCGCGCCAGGGGTCGCCGCCGAGGAGGCGGGCGGTGCCGCCGTCGGGGCGCAGCAGCCCGAGGAGGGTCCGGATGGTGGTGGATTTGCCGGCGCCGTTCGGGCCGAGGAAGCCGTGTACTTCGCCCGCGGCGACGCTCAGGTCGAGCCCGTCGAGGGCGGTGGTGCGGCCGAAGCGTTTGATTAGGCCGGACACCTCGATGGCAGGAGTCATGGTTCACAACATACGCTTATTTCAGTAAGTTGTGAAAGTTCAAAAGTTGATAAAGTAATGTGTATGACACAGCGAGACCCCGCCGGCGTGAACACCTTCATCGAGCGGTTCGCCTCGGCGTTCACCGAGGCCGGCGTGCCCCGGATGGCGGCGCGGGTCTTCGCGGCCCTGCTCGCCGCCGACAGCGGCCGCTGCACCGCCGCCGAGCTCGCCGAGGCGACGCAGGCCTCCCCCGCCGCCATCTCCGGCGCGGTGCGCTACCTGCAGCAGGTAGGCCTCGTCGTGCGGGAGCGCGAACCCGGCACCCGCCGCGACGTGTACGTCGTCCACGACGACGTCTGGTACGAGGCGATGTTCTCCCGGGAGCCGCTGCTGCAGCGGTGGTCGGCGCTGTTCTGGGCCGGGGCGCAGGCGCTCGACCTGGACACCCCGGCCGGGCGGCGGGTGGCGGAGACCGCGGAGTTCTTCGACTTCTTCATGGCGGAGATGCCGGCCATGATGGGCCGCTGGAAAACCTACCGGGAGCAGCGCCGGTCCTGATATCGGCCGTGGCCATGACACGGCCCGGGCCGCGGCAGGTCAACGCCCTGCCGGACGATGTTTCCACCCGGAAACGGGACCGTGACCGGCCCCGCCCGGGCGCAGACTGGTGAGGTGGGGTGCGCCGGTCGTCGGCGTGCCGGCGCACCCCACCTCAACGTGGTGGCCGTCGTCGGCGGCCGTCCTCGGCGGCTCCTCGACCGGCTGCGCCGTGCGGGACGCCGCGAACGCCATGATGAACGACCAGGGCGGGACCGCGCCGGACGCGTTCGTCACCGCGCCGGTCGGCGACAGGTGGTAGCCGGTCGCCCCGGCGATCGCGGCCCGGTCACCGGGGGTGAGCTTGCTCAGCACCTGCTGCGAGGCGGCAGGCCGCCCATCGGCGGGGGCGCCACCGCTTCCGCCGAAGGCGGGTCGGCCGGTTTCGGCGGGGTCACCGGCTGGGCGGCCGGTGCGCCGGCCGCCAGTTTGTCGAAATCTCCATCTTCGAGCCTCCAGAAGCGTCCGTGCTCCAAGCTGATCCTCGCCTACATGACAGCATTTGCGCAGGTGAACCGGCAGCCCGATGGTCGGGGCGGACAACATCGGCCGAACGGCGGACACGGATCCCACCCGCCTCAGCGCCACCGCGCGGCGCACCTAGACTCGGCGGGTGGACGCACCCGCACCCGACGTGGACGAGACCCTGCGCGCGCTGCGGGCGCACCGTCACGACCTCGTCGCCGATTTCTCCGCGGCGGTACCGCGGGCCAGAGCGGCCGTCCTCACCCGCCTGTGGGGCGCCCTGTGGCGCGAGGACATCGTCGCCACGAGCCGGCTGGGCGGCGCGCCGCCGCCGCTGTTCGGCCCGGCCGTCGCCCGGGTCGTCGCCGACAGCGTCACGCACGACGACCCCGGCGCCCTCGCCGCCGCGCTCGGCCTGGCCCCGCAGCTGGTCCGGGAGCTGGACAACTCGGTGGCGAACCTGGCCCTGGCGATGACCGCCCCGCCCAGCCCCGGCGGCACGCTCGCCGACGCCGAACAGTCCATCGTGGACGGTCATCCGCTGCATCCGTGCTGCCGTACCAGGATCGGGATGAGCACCCTGGACGTGCTGGCGTACGCGCCGGAGCACCACCCGACCGTGGCGCTGCGCCTCGTCGACGTGGACCCGGCCCGGTGGCGCACCTCGGGCCGGCCGGTGCCGCCGCGGCTGCCGATACACCCGTGGCAGCTGCCCCGGGCCCTCGCGACGGGGCTGGTCCGCGACGCCGGCGTGGACGTGCCGGCCCGGCCGCTGATGTCGCTGCGCACGCTGCAGCCGATCGGCACGCACTGGGCGGGGCTGCACCTCAAGACGGCGGTCGAGGTGCAGATGACCAGCGCGGTGCGGACCCTGTCCGCCCCGGCGGTGCACAACGGGCCGCCGGCGTCGCAGCTGGTGGCGGAGCTTTCCCGGCGTACACCGGGAATCCATGTGCTGCGGGAACTGTCCGCCGGCACGGTGCTGGACGCGGCCGGCGAGCCGCAGCGGGCGCTCGGCGCGATGTGGCGGCAGGCGCCCCCGGCCGGCGCGACCGTGGTGCCCCTCGCCCTGCTGCCGCAGCGGCCGGACCTGCTCACGCCCGGGTTCTTCGGACAGCTGGTCGACCTGATGGTGCCGCCGCTGCTGCGGCTGCTCGAGCTCGGGGTGGCGCTGGAGGCGCACGGGCAGAACACCCTCGTCGAGATCGCCGACGGCCGCCCGGTGCGGCTGCACTACCGCGACCTGGGCGGCATCCACGTGCACGAGGGCCGGCTGCGCCGGGCCGGGTTCGAGATGCCGCCGCTGATCGGGGCCCTGCCGACCGGCGACGAGGACGCGCTGCGCACCAAGCTGGTCGCGGCGGCGTTCACGACCGTGCTGTACAGCCTGGTCGCCGCCCTGGGCAACGAACGGCTGTGGGACCTGGTCGCCGCCGCCGCCCGCGCCTCGGTCGGCCCGGCCGACGCGGCGGCGCTGTTCGGGCCCGAATGGCCGCTGAAGGCGACGGCGGCGATGCGGCTGGCCGCCGATCCGCTCACGGACCGCTGGTGCCGGGTGCCGAACCCGATCCAGCGCTGACGGCGGCCAGCTCGCCGAACCTCAGACCTTGCCGAAGATCGCCGTGAGCAGCACCTCGTTGATGTCGAACGCGGTCTTGGACGTGTACAGGGTGCCGCCGCTGGCCCGGGAGATGTCCTGCAGCGCGGCGAAGTCGGCGTCGTTGCCGTAGCCGACGGTGACGATCGGGACCTTCTTGTCGGAGGTGGCGTTCGCCTCCAGCTTGCCGCGCAGCTGGTCCAGGCTCAGCCCGCCGGTCGTATCGTCGTTCTTGCCGTCGGTCATGAGCACGACGAGGTTCGTCGCGTCCGGCTTGTACGCGTCGGCGACGGCCTGCTGCGCGGCGGCCGCGGTGTCGTACAGGCCGGTGTCGCCGCCCGGGGCGAGCTTGTCGATCGCGGCGAGCATCTGGTCCCGGCGGGTCGTCTTGCCCGCCACCGGGTCACCGACCCGGCCGATCGGCACCAGCTGCTTGTAGTCCTGGTTGCCGACCTGCCTGGTGGAGAAGACCCACAGGCCGGCGTTGACGTCGCCGTCGAACAGGGTCACGGCGGCGTGCGCGGCGTCCTTGGCCAGCTGCATGCGGGTCTTGCCGGTGCCGGGGACCTGCTCGCCCATCGACCCGGACACGTCCAGCACGAGCAGCACGTTGGTGGGGCGGGTCAGCGCCGTCCACGTGTCCATCGACTGCTTGACCGACTCGGGCAGCAGGACCGCCCGGGGCACGGTCTTGATCCGGGCGCTGAACGAGGAGTTGCCTGACAGCGCGGCGCCGCCGACCCGGTTGGGGTCGCGGTACCCGGCGTCGAGGAACACCTTGCGGCCCTCGGGGCTGCGGGCGTACGTCACGAACGCCTTCGCCACGTCCTGCCGGTCCTTCTTCGCCCACGGCGCCTCGAGGATCAGGTACGGGTTGTCGGCGTCGGCGCTGCCGTTGGACGGGTACACCGCGACCAGCGGCGTGTGCGGGTTGGCCTTGTTGTAGGTCAGCACGTCCTGCTCGAGGGCCGGGAACGCCGAGACGTACTGCAGGCCCTGCGCCTCGCCCTGCTTGTCGGCGGCGGCGAGGCCGGCCAGCAGCTGGGCGGTGGTGTCGGTGTAGACGGCCCGCTCCTGCTTGAGCTTGGCCAGGGTGGCCTGCTCGTCGGGGGTGACCTCGCCGTCGTCGTTGCCGTCCAGGATCGCCATCAGCGCCAGCAGCCCGGCCGTGGACTGCAGCGGGTCGCTCATCCCGAACTTGAACTTGCCCCATTCGGGCTTGCTGTACTTCGCCCAGCCGTCCGGGTCCGCCGCCACCTTGTTGATCATGTCTTGCCAGGAGATCTCGCTGTCGGGCCAGCCCAGCGCCTCGGCCATCGGCTTCGGCATCGCCAGCACCGACGGGGTGCGGGCCAGGCTGGGCTGCAGGTCGGGCATCATCCGCTCGGCGATCGCGGCGGTGGAGGCGCGCCGCACCCAGGCGCTGGAGTCCGGCACCCACACGTCCGGCGCGGTGCCGGTCTTCGGGTCCCATTCGGTGCCCAGCGCCTGCGCCATGACGGCGGTGTCGCGGCCGGACACGGACACGTGGGCGCATTGCCCGGCGACGGCCGGGTGGGTGCCGGCCCACCTGGTGGCCAGGCCCTCCAGCAGGGTGGCCGTGGCCGGCGACGCAACGATCGTCGCGGTGACCGAGCCCGTGCACGAGCTCTTCGTGATCCGGGTCGCCGCGTAGGCACCGCCGGCGCCGACGAGCACGACGACGAGTCCGCCGATGATCCACAGGGTGAACCGACGGCGCTGAGCTGGGCCGCGGCGGTGTGACCGCACGTCCGCCTTTTCGGCCGTGTAGGCCATGGGTGTGCCTCCGGGGGTGGGAAGTCGGCATAGTGTAGGCCGTCGTCAAGTGGGGTTCACGCGACCCCGACCCGGCCGGTGACCGGCACCGATGCGACGGTGGCCGCGTAATCTCGGACCGTGACGATCCGACCCATCCGCGTGCTCGGCGACCCGGTGCTGCGGACCCCCGCCGAGATGGTGACCTCATTCGATGCCGAGCTGCGGGCGCTGGTCCGCGACCTGCTCGACACGCTGACCGGCGAGCCGGGCCGGGCCGGGGTCGCCGCACCGCAGATCGGCGTCGGCGCCCGGGTGTTCTCCTACGGCGCGAACAAGGTGCTCGGCTATCTGGTCAACCCGCGGATCACCGCCCGGTCCGGGCTGCAGGACGGCGACGAGGGCTGCCTGTCGATCCCGGGCCTGGCGTTCCCGACGCCGCGGGCGCTGCAGGTCACCGCCGAGGGCTTCGACGAGCACGGCGAGCCGGTCACGGTGACCGGCACGGGCCTGCTCGCGCGGGCGCTGCAGCACGAGACCGACCACCTCGACGGCGTGCTGTACATCGACACGCTCACCGGCGACGCCCGCCGCCAGGCGCTGCGGGCGGTGCGTTCGGCGTTCAGGCCGGGGACCGGCCCGGGGACTCGTCCAGGATCGTGAAGGCGGGGTGGGCCAGGCGCAGGAAGTCGTGGTGGGCGACCTCCCAGCCGTACGCCCCGGTGTCGCCCAGCAGTACCACGTCCCCAGCCCGGATCCGCTCGACCGGCACGTCGGCGGCCAGCACGTCGCGGGGGTTGCACTGCTCCCCCGCGACCGTGACCCGCGCGCCGGTGACGCCGGGTCGTTCGAACCCGTACGGCCAGTCCTCGACCGGCAGCACCGTGAACGGGTGGCTGTAGCCCCACGACGCCGGCAGCCGGAAGTGGTGGGTGCCGCCCCGGATCACGGCGAACCACCGCCCGTGGCTGCGCTTTACGTCGACGACCTCGGCGGCGTAAAAGCCGGCCGGCGCGGCGACGTACCGCCCGGGCTCGACGACCAGCCGCGCCCCGTGATCGAGCGCGAGGTCGCGCAGCCCGCCGGCGAGCGCGTCGAGGTCGAACGCGGCGGCGCCGGTGACGTCGACGCCGAACCCTCCCCCGGCGTTGATCAGCGGCGCGTCGACGCCGAGGTCCCGGGTCGCCCGCAGCGACCACGCGACGCAGTCGCGGATGAACGCGGCGTGCGCGGCGGCGTCGAGGTTGTTCGACACCGCGTGCAGGTGGAAGCCGAGCAGCTCGTGCCCGTCGCGGCGGGCCAGCCCGGCGGCCGCCGGCACGTGCTCCTCGGCCATCCCGAACTGGGTCGGCGCCCCCGACATGCGGTGCGAGCCCGGCAGCGCCGCGTGGGCCCGGTTGACCCGCAGGCAGATCCGGGCCGGCCCGGCCACGGCGGCGAGCCGGCGCAGCTCGTGCACGCTCTCCACGTTGATCACGGCCCCGGCCGCGACGGCGGCGCGCAGGTCGCCGTCGGTCTTGGCGGGCCCGCTGAACAGCGTGAATCCCGACCCGGCCGCCACCGCCGCGGCGAGCTCCCCGCCGGAGGCGACCTCGAGACCGTCGCCGGCCTCCAGCGCGGCCCGGACCACCTCCGGGTGGCCGTTGGCCTTCATCGCGTACGCGACCAGGGTGCCCTCCGGCAGTGCCCCGCGCAGGGCGGCGATGCGGGCCCGCACCGTCGGCAGGTCGTAGATGTAGGCGGGCCGCGGCCCGTGCAGCGCCGCACGCACGACACGTGGAGCAGGTGACACGGCACTCCGTTCAGGTCGGGTCAGATCGGGCCCGGTACGCACAGTAGGCTTCCCCGCGATGCGCCTCATCGACGCCCGCGACCCGATCGCGTTGTGGCAGTACGCGGAACGGTATCTCGGCGTCGGGACCCGCACGTACAGCCCCTACGCCGCGGACCTGGACATCGCCGAGGAGTACCACCCGCAGCGGGGAACGGCGACGTTCGAGCTCCCGACGTTCCGCGTCCCGGCCGGGCTCGGCGCCTACCGCCGCGCCGCGATCCCGTCCGCCCTGCACGAGCTGTACGCCGGCGACGACGGCATCCTGCTGCCGGTACACCCGAACACCCTGGACAGCCCCGCACTCCTCGGCGCCGGCGAGCTGTCGCGGTGCGCCCCCGGCCCGTCGCTGACGGTGGTGCCGTCGGCGAACGCCCGCACGGTCTTCGTCACCGCCGTGGCCGGCCGCCCCGTCGAGCCGCACTTCGTGAAGCTGCACTACCCCCGGCGCCTGTCGCGCTTCACCCGCCGGCTGCGCCGCCCGGTGATCGAGCTGCAGCTGTGGGTGTCCGACGAGCTGGTCCGGGCCGGCCTGCCGGTCCTGCCGGAGGTCGGCGGCGGCTGGTTCGACCCCGGCCTGGGCGAGGACGCCTGGGGGTTCCTGGTCCGCTCGGCGCGCCCGCTGCGGGAGGCCCCGCCGGTGACGGTGCCGCTGTTCGCCCTCTACGGCCGGGACCTGCACGCCCCCGGCGACCCGACACTGCTGGAGCAACTGGTCCCGGCGTTCGGCGAGGACCCGGCCGAGTTCGTGGCGAACCGCATCATCGTCCCGATGGTCCGTCTGTGGTGCGAGACCGCCCGCGCGACGGGCTGCCCCCTGGAGACCCACGGCCAGAACACTTTGTTCGCCTTCGACCCGGCGACAAACCGGACAAAAGTGTTGTACCGGGACTGCGCGATCTACGTCGACAGCACGCTCCGCGCGGCCGCCTCCCTGCCCGGCGGCCTCCCCCCGGCGAACGTCATCCCCCGCGACGTCCCCCTGGCCGCCGACGAGGTGTTCAGCCTGACGTACGACAGCTTCATGGGCCACCACGCCCTGTCCTACCTCGCGACCTTGGCCCAGGACGCCTGGGCCGTGCCGAAACGCGTCCTGCACGAGGCCGCCCGGGCCGCCTTCACAACGCCCGACCTCCTCCCGGCAACGGTCTTCTACTACGACAACGTCCTGCACGAAAACGGCGACTGGAAGCTGATCGACACCGGCGCCCCTCCCGTGTGGCGCTGACCCCTGGTCCCTCCCGGCCGGTCCCGTGTTTCCCGGTGCCGGCGGCCGGGGCGGCACGCACGATCGGCCCCGCCGGCACAGTAGGGTCGGACCGGTGATCGTCGTGCACGGCCTGGTGACCCCGGACGGCAGGCTGGCCTGCTGGGCCGAGACCACCGAAGCACCGATCCTCCAGCGCGTCCCGACCTCCGTCGCTCGTGCCACACCCGCACCTTCGACCGCTCTTCTCGCGCCCGTGACCCCCTCTCCAGCCATCGCCGACGAGCCGGCCGCGCCCACCGACGGGGGCGCACCACGCCGTTCTCACCGGGACGCCCCCGTCCCGCACCCGTTCGCCGTCCTTCCTCCCCTCCCCGGCACCGTCACGACCGCCGACCTGCTCCTGCCGTCAACCCCCACCCGCCCGGCCGCGTCCCCGGAGCTCACCGAGCACCTGCCCACGACCCGCTCGCGCGCTCAGCCGGCCACCCGCCGCCAGACGACCTGGACGGTCCCGATCGTCGTGCTGCCCCCCGGATCCGACCCGGAGGCCCTCCTCGCGACCGCCCCGGACCTCCGCCCCGGCTCGTCGATCGGCTACCTGGCCGACGTGGCCTCCTTCGCCGCGAGCCTGGTAGACCGCGGCCGTGTCCTGCCCACGCTCACCACCGAGTCGACGCCCACGACGGAAGCGGACGCACCGCCCGACGAGGCCAAGTCGCCGGCCGCGACCAGACCAGGCCCTCGCAGCGGGCCGCTGCCCACCGCCGCCGCGGCTACCAACACCGGTCCAACCAGTGCCGGGGCCGCTGACGTATGGACCGTGGAAGCGCCGACCTCCGCCACTGCGGCCACCAACGCCGCAGCCGCTGGCGCCCGGACCAGCCAAGCGCCGGCCACCGAGGCGGCGGCCACTGCCGCAGCGATCACCGGTGCGGTGACCGCCGACGCTCCGAGCAGCGGTGCGGCAGCAGCGCGCGACCCGGCGGCCGGGTCCGCGGCCGGCGCCGCACGCTCGCGGTCCGTCGCCGGCCCGGCGGCACGTTGGCGCCCGGCGCTGTGGGGTGCCGACGCCGCAACGTTCGATGCCCTGTGCCGCGCGATGCCCGGCGTGGCCCGGGCGGCGGCGCCGTGGCCGGCCGATGCCGCGACCCGGACCGCCCTCGACGTGACGGTCGACGCCCTGGTCCGGGCCCGCCTGCGCAACCGCCCCCTGCTCACGGATGGTCAGGTCCGCCACGACACGGTCGTACGCGCCTGGCTCGCGGCCCTCACCACCCCCGACGCCGGCCTCCGCACGGCCGTGACGACCACTGCTGCCGGCGATCGCCCCGCCCTGGACCGGGCTGACCCGGGCCGGACCGGCGAACGCACCGAAGCGTTCGGTGCTGCGGAGGCTTTCGCAGCGGCGGGAACCTCGGCCGTCGCGGAAGCCTCCGGCGGCGGGTCCTCGGTGGCGATCCCCGAAGGGCCCGAGGTGGCGCGCCTGCGCGAGGTCGTCAAGCGGTGGGCCGGCAGCGGGCGGCCCGCGCCCGTGCGCACCTGCTTCCGCCTCACCTACGTCGAGGACCCCGACGACGAGGCGCAGGCCGCGGCGGCGCGGGACGACGGGGTGTGGCTGGTGGAGTTTCTGCTGCAGCCCGCCGACGAGCCGGGGCTGCTCGTCCCGGCCGAGGACGTGTGGCACGACGCGGCGTCGCCGCTGTTCCGATGGGTGGACTACCCGCAGGACGTGCTGCTGGCGGACCTCGGCCGGGCGAGCCGCCTGTGGCCGGACCTCGACGACGCGTTGCGGGTGCCGCGGCCGGTGTCGCTGCGCCTGGACACCGCCGGCGCGTACCGTTTCCTGACCTACGCGACCCTGCTGCACGACGCCGGCTTCGGGGTGCTGCTGCCGGCGCAGTGGCAGCGCCGCCAGGAGCTGGGGCTGACGCTGACGGTCCGCACCCGGCAGCCGGCGGCTCCGGTGCTGCGCGACACGACCGCGAACCGGGACGCGATCGTCGCCTACCGGTGGGGGCTGGCGATCGGCGACGAGTTTCTCAGCGAGGCCGACCTGGCCGAGCTGTCCCGGGCGAAGGTGCCGCTGGTGCGGCTGCGGGGCCGCTGGGTGCACCTGGACCGGGAGCGGCTGCGGGCTGGGCTGGCGTTTCTGCGCCGCGGCGGTCGCGGCGAGATGACCGCGGGCGAGGCGATGCGCCTGACCCGGCTCGTCCCGGACGGGGACCTGCCGCTGCCGGTGACCGGGGTGGACGGTTCGGGCTGGCTCGCCGACCTGCTGACCGGCCGCGCCGTGGAGCGCCTGGAGCTGCTCGACGAGCCGCCGTCGCTGGCCGGGCGGCTGCGCCCCTACCAGCGGCGGGGCCTGTCGTGGCTGGCGTTCCTGGACTCGCTGGGCGTCGGTGCGCTGCTCGCCGACGACATGGGGCTGGGCAAGACGGTGCAGGTGCTGGCCCTGGAGGCGCATCTGCGCGGGCAGGGTCCGCGGCCGCCGACGCTGATCGTGTGCCCGCTGTCGGTGCTGGGCAACTGGCGCCGGGAGATCGAGCGGTTCACGCCCGGCCTGACGGTCCGCGTCCATCACGGCAGCGCCCGCCCGGGCCGGGCCGGCACGCCCGACCCGGCCGATCTGGCCGGCGCGGACCTGGTCCTCACCACGTATCAGGTGGCGACCCGCGACGTGGACGTCCTGGCCGCGATCGCCTGGGACCGGGTGGTGCTCGACGAGGCGCAGCAGGTGAAGAACGCGGCCGGGGTCACCGCGCGGGCGATGCGGCGGCTGCCGGCCCGGCACCGGGTCGCGCTGACCGGCACCCCGGTGGAGAACCGGCTCACCGAGCTGTGGTCGATCGCGGACTTCCTCAACCCGGGCCTGCTGGGCGAGGCGAGCATCTTCCGGGCCCGCTTCTCGGTGCCGGTCGAGCGGTGGGGCGACGCCGACGCGGCGCGGCGGCTGCGCCGGGTGACGCGCCCGTTCCTGCTGCGGCGGGTGAAGACGGACCGGGCGGTGATCGCCGACCTGCCGGAGAAGCTCGAGCGGCGGCAGTGGTGCAACCTGACGCTGGAGCAGGCGACGCTCTACCGGGCCGTGGTCGACGAGCTGTTCGTGAAGCTGCGGGAGGGCCGGGCCGGGCCGCAGCGCAAGGGTCTGGTGCTGTCGGCGATGACGAAGCTCAAGCAGGTGTGCAACCATCCGGCGCACCTGATGGGCGACGGTACCCCGCTGCCAGGCCGCTCCGGCAAGCTCGCCCGGCTGGAGGAGATCCTGGCCGCGGCGCTGGCGGCCGGCGACCGGGCGCTGGTGTTCACGCAGTTCGCCCGGTTCGGCCACATGCTGGTGCCGCACCTGGCCGACCGGCTCGGCACGGGCGTGGAGTTCCTGCACGGCGCTACGGCCAAGGGGGCCCGCGACCGGATGGTCGAACGGTTCCAGGGCGGCGACGGCCCGGGTGTGCTGCTGGTGTCGCTGAAGGCGGGCGGGACCGGCCTGAACCTCACCGCCGCGAACCATGTCGTGCACGTGGACCGGTGGTGGAACCCCGCCGCGGAGGCGCAGGCCACCGACCGGGCGTTCCGCATCGGTCAGCGCCGTGACGTGCAGGTCCACACGTTCGTGTGTATCGGCACGATCGAGGAGCGGGTCGAGCACATCATGGCGGGCAAGCGCGACCTCGCCGGGGTCGCGGTCGGCAGCGGGGAGGGCTGGCTCACCGGCCTGTCGACCGACGACCTGCTCGACCTTGTGACGCTGTCCCCGGAGGCGGTCGAGGATGCCTGAGCGCAGCTGGTCCCACCAGTTCATCGTCATGCTGGAATCGTTGCGGATGGGTACGACATTTTCTCAGGGCCGCCGCTACGCCCGCTCCGGGCAGGTACGCTCCGTGACGATCTCGACCAGTATCGTGACGGCGCTTGTCGTGGACGACGACGGCGAGACGTACCGTGCGAGAATCGGCGTCAAGGCGTTCACCGCCGCCGACTGGGCCCGCATCGAGCGCGCCCTGGCCGGCGAGGCGATCCACGCGGCGAAGCTCCTGGCCGGGCACCTGCCTGACGACCTCGACACGATCCTGGCCGGGTTCGGCCTGTCGCTGTTCCCGCAGAGCCTGTCCGAGATCGTCCTGGACTGCTCGTGTCCCGGCTGGCAGAAGCCGTGCCGGCACCTGACCGCGGCCTGCTACGTCCTGGCCGAGGAGTTCGACGCCGACCCGTTCGGCATCCTCGCGTGGCGCGGCCGCGGCCGCGACGAGCTGCTGGAATCGCTGCGCGCCCACCGCGTGTCCGCCCTGGGGCACATCGCCGGATCGACGCACCCGGCATCGCTCTCAGAAGAGCACAAAAGCACCGGATTCGGTACCTTCTGGCAGTCCGGCCCCCGGCTCAGCGCCCCCGATCCCGCCGTCCCCGGGTCCGTCCACCGCGGCGACGCGATCCTCGAGCAGCTCGACCCGCTCCCGCTCACCGCCGGCCGGTTCGACGTCACCGACCTGCTACGTGGCGCATACCACACATTCACGGACAGCAACCTCGGGTTGCCAGACCACCGCGCCGGCCGGTAACTTGAGAACTGCGGCGCAACATGGCCGCGGTCAGGGCCGAGAGGCGCTGCGACGGACCCCGGCAATCGCCACGCACCACCATCACCAGCCGGATCCGCCACGCTCGGCCACTACTGACTCCCTTGACCCAAGGGCGCCTCCTGTCACCGGGAGGTGACCTCAGGTATGTCCGAAATCCGGTCCAACGACTCCACCGCGACCGCCCCTGCGCACATCGCGGGCGGCCACCCGTACCTGCAGCGGCGCAACGACGTCGAGTTCGCCGTCGCCGACCTGTCGCTCGCCGCGGCCGGCCGCACCCAGATCCGCCTCGCCGAGCACGAGATGCCGGGCCTGATGGCCACGCGCCGCGAGTACGCCGCAACCCAGCCGCTGCGCGGCGCCCGCATCGCCGGGAGCCTGCACATGACCGTGCAGACCGCCGTGCTCATCGAAACCCTCGTCGCGCTCGGCGCCCAGGTGCGGTGGGTGTCGTGCAACATCTTCTCCACCCAGGACGAGGCCGCGGCCGCGGTCGTCGTCGGCCCGCACGGCACCGCTGAGCAGCCCACCGGCACCCCGGTGTTCGCCTGGAAGGGTGAGACGCTGCAGGAGTACTGGTGGTGCACCGACCAGCTGTTCCAGTTCCCCGGCGACAACGGCGAGATCCTCGGCCCGAACATGATCGTCGACGACGGCGGCGACGCGACCCTCCTCGTGCACAAGGGCGTCGAGTTCGAGACCCGCGGCGCGGTGCCGCAGGCCGGCGAGGACGACGACACGGAGTACCGCATCATCCTGGAGACCCTCGCCGCAAGCCTGGCCCGGGACCCGCAGCGCTTCACCCGCGTCGCCGCCGGCGTGCAGGGCGTCACCGAGGAGACCACCAACGGCGTGAAGCGGCTCTACAAGCTCGCCGACGCCGGCGAGCTGCTGTTCCCGGCGATCAACGTCAACGACTCCGTGACGAAGTCGAAGTTCGACAACACGTACGGCATCCGGCACTCGCTGCTCGACGGCCTGAACCGGGCCACCGACGTCATGCTCGCCGGGAAGCTCGCCGTCGTGTGCGGCTACGGCGACGTCGGCAAGGGCGCCGCGGAGGCGCTGCGCGGCATGGGCGCCCGCGTCGTCGTCACCGAGATCGACCCGATCTGCGCGCTGCAGGCCTCGATGCACGGCCTGCCGGTCGTACGGCTCGACGACGTCATCACCACCGGTGACGTCTTCATCACCACGACCGGCAACAAGGACATCATCAGCGCCGCCCAGCTGGCCCGGATGAAGCACAACGCGATCGTCGGCAACGTCGGCCACTTCGACAACGAGATCGACATGGCCGGCCTGGCCAAGCTGCCCGGCGTGACGAAGTCCGAGGTCAAGCCGCAGGTCCACGAGTGGACGTTCCCCGACGGCCGGTCGATCATCATCCTGTCGGAGGGCCGCCTGCTCAACCTCGGCAACGCCACCGGCCACCCGAGCTTCGTCATGTCCAACTCCTTCACCAACCAGACGATCGCCCAGATCGAGCTGTTCACGAAGCCGGAGTCGTACGCCAGGCAGGTCTACCGGCTGCCGAAGCACCTCGACGAGAAGGTCGCCGCGCTGCACCTCGACGCGCTGGGCGTGCGCCTGACGGAGCTGACGAAGGAGCAGGCCGAGTACATCGGCGTCGACGTCGCCGGCCCGTACAAGCCGGAGCACTACCGCTACTGACCGCCACCCTGTGGCAGCACACCCCTCGGTCCACGACCGCCGCACGGCGGTCGTGGACCGAGGGCCCGCCACCCCGGCCTCTCCCCACCCGCGCGGCGTGTCGCAGCGACGCGCGGCAGTTTCCGCGCTTCGCCGCGGCGAGCGATGAATCCGGTGCGACCACCTCGTCAAAGGACGGAAGATCCTGTAGACGGAGGTGCACACCATGGCGACAATCCTGTACTCCGCGACGATGTCCCTGGACGGGTTCATCGCCGGCCCCGGCGGCGACATGGGCTGGCTGACGCCCCACCTCGCCCCGAACCAGCTCGTCGACGACCTGATCCCCCGCATCGGCGCGCTGATCGTCGGCAACCGCACGTTCGGCGGCGACGACCCGCACAAGGGCACCGACAAGGCCGGCAAGCCCTTCGGCGGCGGCTGGAACGGCCCCCAGTTCATCGTCACGCACCGCCCCCGCCCGAACGCGGACGGCATCACGTTCGTACCCGACGTCCCGACCGCCCTGCGCGAGGCGAGGTCCGCGGCCGGCGACCGCTACGTCAACGTCCTCGGCGCCGACATCGCCCGCCGTCAGGTGAGGCCGCTGCCCGACAGCAGAACGTGGCATGCCGGCGCGCCGACGTAGGGCGGGCGGGCGGCGAAAAGCGGTGGTGAGCGGGCGGCGCCGGGCGTACAACTCCCGGGTGTTCAAGATCCTGCGCAAGCCGTATGCGGCCGGGCTCGCGGCGACGAACCTGCTCGTCCGCCTCGCCGGTGGGCGGTGGCCCTCGCGCTGGTGTTGTTCGCCGAGACGACCCGGGGCTCGTTCGCGGCGGCGGGCCTCGTCGCGGGGTGCTTCGCCGTCGGTACCGCATGCGGCGCGCCGCTCACCGGGCGGCTCGTCGACCGGCTCGGCGCCACCCGGGTACTGCTCGGCACGGCCGCGATCCACGCCGGGGCGCTGCTGGCGATCGCCGGCCTCCCGCACGCCCCGCTCGGCGTGGTCACCACCGCGGCGGTGCTCGCCGGCGCCGCCCGCCCACCCGTCGCGGCCTGGATGCGCGGGATCTGGGTCGCGATCCTGGACGACGAGCGGGAGCGTCGCGCGTCGTACCGCTTCGAAAGCGCATTACTGGAAATCGGGTTCATCGCCGGGCCCCTGATCGCCGGTCTCGTCGCGGCCCTCGGCCGCCTGGCCTGGTGCTCACCGCCCTGATCGCCGGCGCGGCCACAACCGTGTTCGCGCTGCTACCGCCCGCACGCACCGCCGCGAAACACCACCCGGCCGCCGCGCCGTCACCAGGCGTGACGAGACGGTCGGCAGCAGCGCCGTCGAGAGCGCCGTCGAGATCGAGGTCGCGGGCCGTCCCGGCGCCGGCGATGGTCTCGACCGAGAGCGCACCGGCCCAAGGCACGCCGTCCGAGAATGCACAGGCAGTCAGCGGACCGTCCCACAGCGCGACGGGCGACAACGCCGGGTCGGACCGTGCGGCGTCCGGGAGCGGGGCGTCCGCAAGGGTGTCCTCTCCAACCACGTTGCCGGGGACCGCGCCGCGAGGCACGGCACCGTCGCAGACGCAGGCAAGGGCGCGGATGGCGGCGACCGGGTCGCCGCTCGGGGCGTTGCGTTCCGGCGTCATCCGGACGCTGGTCGTGTCGCGCACCGCGCTCGGGGTGACGATCGGGGCGGTGCAGGTCACGGCAGCCGGGTTCGCCGCCGGGCAGGGGCGGGCCGGGTTCGCCGGGGTGCTGCTCGGCGGGTTCGCCGTCGGCAGCCTGATCGGCAGCGGCGCTCTGCGGCTGCGACCCACGGTGCTCGCGGCGGTCACGTGCGCCGCGCTGGCGCCGCTGCTACTGCCGGTCGGATTGTGGTGGCTGGCCGTGTTGTTCGCGGTGGCGGGGGCGCCGCTCGCGCCGTTGAACGCGATCGCGTACGAGATGACGGAGCGCGCCGCGCCCGCCGGGACCGCAACCGAGGCCCGGATGTGGACGAGCACGGCGACGATGGCCGGCACCGCGCTGGGTACCGCCGTCGCCGGGGCCGTCGTCGAACACGGCTCGGCGCGCACCGCGGTGCTGGTCGCAGTGGTGGGTGCAGTGGCCGCACTCGCCGTCGACGCGCTCGGACGGATTGGTGATGCCGGTAATCCAGCAGGGGGCGGCACCTGAACCTGGACCGGCTGGGACCAAGCAGGAGAGGCCGGCAACCGGGGCGGACGGGCGGGACGGTCAGCGGCGCTGCCACACGCCCGCGTCGGCGGTCCAGCACAGCGTCGTCACCGCCTGCAGGACCAGGCCGCCGGACAGGGCCGGGGTCAGGTACAGCTCGTCGGCCAGCGAGCGGATGATGTGCAGGCCGCGGCCATGCTCGTCGAGTACCGAATCGAACAACGGGTCAGGCCCCGGGTCCACGGTCTGGTCGACGGGCGTGCGGGTCGCGGAGCCGGCCGCCGGAGCCGACAGGGGGGCCGGGGCCGGATCCGGGATGTTCGCTGCCCGTCGTGGTGCCGGTCGGCGGGGAATCGGGTGCGAAACCCGGCGCCGCGCCCGAAAGCGACCCGCCAACGGGCGAAGAACCGGGCAAATCGTCTGAATTACCTAAATACACCGGGCCGGGTGAAACCGCCGGAGAAGGGCTCGGACGCACCAAACGGTGACTCGGCCAACGCCGAGCCGGCCAGCGGCGAAGCCGTCAACGGCGAGGCTGCCGGCAGAGCACCGCAGAAGCGGCCACCCGGCGAGGAGTCCGCGCGCGGCGACGACGGTCGCAACCATGCCGGGTCGACCACCGCGCCCGCGTTGACAACGTGGATCACGCACCGCTCGCTGGTCACGTCGATCGTGATCTCGTAATCGTCGATCTGCAGCGCATGCGCGATCACGTTCGCGCACGCCTCGGTCAAGATCAGACCTATGTCGTCGCGGCGCAAACCGTCCACGCCCAGCGTGTGCAGGGCCTGATCCAGCAGCCGGCGCGCCATCGGCACCTCGCGGCGTCGCATGGCAGGTGCAGCGCCAGCCGCAGCGCGATCGACACACAACCCCCTCAACGTCGGCCCCATCGTCAGACCCACACCGCCATCCCCACCCGGGACGGGCGAGGATAAGCCGCCCCACGCCAAGCCACATACACGCCGTAGACTTGCACCAATGGGGATGGTGCACACCGTCGGGCTAGTCCTGCATCCACGCCGCGACTCCAAACCGGCCATCGACGCCATCATCGACTGGGCCCGGGCACGCGACGCCACCGTCCTCGGCCTACCGGACGAAGTCGACCGCATCGACTGCAGCGCCGTCGCCGTCGAGGCCGACGACCTCGTCGGCCGCGCCTCCCTCGTCGTCAGCCTCGGCGGCGACGGCACCATGCTGCGCAGCATGCGCCTGCTGTCCGGCAAACCCACCCCCGTCCTCGGCGTCAACCTCGGCCGCCTCGGCTTCCTCGCCGAAATCGGCGTCGACGAACTCCCCGAAGCCCTCAGCGCCATCGACGCCCACCGCTTCACCGTCGAACCCCGCATGGCCGTACGCACCCAACTGCCCGACGGCACCAACGTCACCGCCTTCAACGACATCGCCCTCGTCCGCACCCCCGGCCACGGCCTCGCCGCCATCGCCATCTCCATGCAGGGCTACCCGTTCGTCCGCTACTCCGCCGACGCCCTCATCGTCGCCACATCCACCGGCTCCACCGCCTACAGCTTCTCCGCCGGCGGCCCCATCGTCTCCCCCACCGTCGAAGGCATCCTCGTCGTCCCCGCCGCCGCCCACTCCGCCTTCAACCGCGCCCTCGTCCTATCCCCCAACGAAGACCTCGACCTCGAACTCCTACCCTCCAGCGGCCGCCTCGTCGTCGAAGTCGACGGCGAAGTCCTCGGCGAACTCAACCCCGGCGACACCCTCACCGTCTCCGCCGCCCCCGCCGCCGCGAAGGTGGTGCGCCTCGGCTACACCACCTTCTACGAACGAGCCCGCAGAAAGCTCCAGGTCAACGGCAGCCTCGAAGTCGAACTGCCACTCTCCTGACCTACCACTACCCGTGGGCCCGCTCCGGCAGACCGGACACCCGCAGCAACGCCTCATCGGCGTAACACCACACCCAGTCCTCACCCGGCTCGAACGACTGCACCAACGGATGCCCAGCACCGTGAAAATGCGCCGTCGCATGCTTCGCCGGCGACGAATCACAACACCCCACGTGCCCACACGTCAGACACAACCGCAAATGCACCCACCGGCCACCCACCGCCAGACAGTCCTCACAACCATCCGCCGACGGCTCGACATCATTGATCATTTCCAGATGGTCACAACCATTGCTCACGCCACCACCGTAGCCCCCACCAGGCCCCGCCCGCGGCCCACGCACCAGACCCGCACAACCATTCGTCGCACGCCAAAACCCGTGGTTGGATTGACCGCATGGCCAAGCCAGCGATCTTGACCGTCGACGACGACCCCGCCGTCTCCCGCGCCGTCGCCCGCGACCTGCGCAGACAATACGGCGAGGACTACCGCATCGTCCGCGCCGACTCCGGCCACGAAGCCCTCGACACCCTCAAGGAACTCAAACTCCGCGGCGAACAGGTCACCGTCCTCCTCGCCGACTACCGCATGCCCGGCATGAACGGCCTGCAGTTCCTCGAGGCCGCCATGGACCTCTTCCCCCGCGCCCGCCGCGTCCTGCTCACCGCATACGCCGACACCGACGCCGCCATCCAGGCCATCAACATCGTCGACCTCGACCACTACCTCCTCAAACCCTGGCACCCACCAGAGGAGAAGCTCTACCCCGTCATCGACGCCATGCTCGACGCCTGGAAAGCCGCCCCCGACCGCCCCACCGCCGACGTCAAAATCGTCGGCCACCGCTGGTCCGCACCATCCTTCAAAGTCCGCGACTTCCTCGCCCGCAACATGGTCTCCTACCGCTGGTACACCACCGACGACGCCGAAGGCCAACGCCTCCTCACCGCCGCCGGCCTCACCCCCAACGAGCTACCCCTCGTCATCACCACCGAAGGCAAAACCCTCGTCAACCCCACCGAAGCCGAACTCGCCACCCACGTCGGCCTCACCACCACCCCCACCACCGACTTCTACGACCTCGTCGTCGTCGGCGGCGGCCCCGCCGGCCTCGGCGCCGCCGTCTACGGCGCCTCCGAAGGCCTCCGCACCGTCCTGCTCGAACAACGCGCCACCGGCGGCCAAGCCGGCCAATCCAGCCGCATCGAAAACTACCTCGGCTTCCCCGACGGCGTCTCCGGCGCCCAACTCACCGACCGCGCCCGCCGCCAAGCCGTCAAATTCGGCGCCGAACTCCTCACCGCCTGCCGCGCCACCCGCCTCGACGTCCAAGGCAACACCCGAATCCTGCACTTCGAAGACGGCACCACCATCGCCTCCCACGCCGTCATCCTCGCCACCGGCGTCTCCTACCGCCGCCTCACCGCACCCGGCCTCGCCGACCTCCACGGCCGCGGCGTCTACTACGGCTCCGCCGCCACCGAAGCCCCCAGCTGCGCCGACCAGGACGTCTACATCGTCGGCGGCGCCAACTCCGCCGGCCAGGCCGCCATGTTCTTCTCCCGCTACGCCCGCAACGTCCACCTCATCATCCGCGCCCCCGACCTCACCGCCTCCATGTCCCAATACCTCATCGACCAGATCGCCACCGTCCCCACCATCAACATCCACCCCTGCACCGAAGTCGCCGCCGCCCACGGCGACGAACACCTCGAACAACTCGAACTCCGCCCCGTCGACGGCGGCCCCACCCGCACCGTCGACGCCTGCTGGCTCTTCATCTTCATCGGCGCCGAACCCCGCACCGACTGGCTCGACGGCATCGTCCAGCGCGACTCCCGAGGCTTCGTCCTCACCGGCCCGGACCTCCTCACCGGCGACGGCCCACCCCCCGGCTGGCTCCTCGGCCGCGACCCCTACCACCTCGAATCCAGCGTCCCCGGCGTCTTCGCCGCCGGCGACGTGCGCGCCGACTCCGTCAAACGCGTCGCCTCCGCCGTCGGCGAGGGCGCCATGGCCGTCTCACTCGTCCACCGGTACCTCCTGGAGGGACAATGACCACCCCCGGACGCCGCCTCGCCCCCGACGAGCTCCGCCACCTCTTCCTCTTCGAAAAACTCGACGACGGCCAGCTCGACTGGCTCGCCACCCGCGGCTGGGCCGTCACCCACCCCGCCGGCCAGCCCGTCTGCGTCGAAGGCGAACCCGCCACCTGCTTCGTCGTCCTGCTCTCCGGCACCGTCTCACTCAGCCGCAACATCCGCGGCGACGACATCGAGTTCTCCCGCACCGACCAGGTCGGCGTCTACGGCGGCGCCACCCAGGCCTACCTCGGCGACCAGGTACCCCAGCTCTACAACAACACCATGCACGCCATCACCGACGTCGAGGTCTACGAACTCCCCGCCGCCGAGTTCGGCCCCACCATCCGCCAATGGTTCCCCATGGCCATGCACCTGCTCGAAGGCCTCTTCTTCGGCATGCGCAGCAGCAACAACGCCATCGCCGAACGCGAACGCCTCCTCGCCCTCGGCTCCCTGTCCGCCGGCCTCACCCACGAGCTCAACAACCCCGCCGCCGCGGCCGTGCGCGCCACCGCCGTCCTGCGCGACAAGGTCGCCGGCATGCGCCACAAGCTCGCCATGATCGCCGACGGCCGCCTCGACGGCGAAAAGCTTCACGGCCTCGTCGAACTCCAGGAAGCCGCCGTCAAGAAGGCCGCCAACGCCCCCAAACGCTCGGCCCTGGAAACCAGCGACGCCGAGGACGCCATCGGCGACTGGCTCGACGACCACTCCGTCACCGGAGCCTGGGACCTCGCACCCACCCTCGTCGCCGGCGGCGTCGACGTGCCATGGCTGCAGGACATCGCCGACTGCATCGGCGACCTCGATCTCGAACCCGCCGTGCGCTGGCTCTCCTACACCATCGAGACCGAACTGCTCATGGGCGAGATCGACGACGCCGTCTCCCGCATCTCCGGCCTCGTCAACGCCGCCAAACAGTACTCACAGCTCGACCGCGGCCCGTTCCAGGTCGTCGACGTCCACGAACTGCTCGACGCCACCCTCATCATGCTCAACGCCAAGATCCCGGGCGGCATTCGCGTCATCACCAAGTACGACCGCGACCTGCCGAACATCCCCGCGTACGCCGCCGAGCTCAACCAGGTCTGGACCAACCTCATCGACAACGCCGTGTCCGCCATGCATGGCAACGGCACCCTCACCATCACCACCTCGCTCGACCCGAACGGCGAATGCGTCGCCGTGGAGATCGCCGACACCGGCACCGGCATCCCGCCCGACGTCCGTCCCCGGATCTTCGAGCCGTTCTTCACCACCAAGCCCGTCGGCGAAGGCACCGGCCTCGGCCTGGACATCACCTACCGCATCGTCGTGAAGAAGCACCACGGCGACATCCGCGTCACCTCCGAGCCCGGCGACACCCGCTTCGTCGTGCTGCTCCCCCTGCACGAAACACCCTGAAACGCCCTGGCGGCGCCGCTCCTGTAGGTGCAGTTCGGCGCGAAGCGCCGATCGCTGTCCAGGAAGTGTGCCGTCAGGCACACCCCGTAAGGCTTCCTAGGATGCTAGGAAGAGGACCCGGTCAGTCCGGCAGCAGCGGGACGGTCGGGCCCTGGCGGCGGCCCAGCAGGGACGCCCGCGTCAGGGCCGACGAGCCGAAACGGTCCCGGACCCGGTCCAGCGCGGTGTCCAGCTCCGCGCCTGACGTCACGTCGAACGGCAGCTCGAGCTGCAGCGACCCGTCGTCGTCCAGGTTGGCCACGGCGACACCGACCAGCGTCAGGCCCCGGTCGGCGATGTCCGGGGCCGAGGCGGCGTGCAGGCGGCGTACCGCGTCGAGCAGGGTCTGCGTGTGCGACGTCGGCCGCGCCAGGGTGTGCGAGCGCGTCGCCCGGCTGAAATCGGCGAAGCGCAGCCGCAGCACGACGGTGCGGCCCGTGCGGCCGGCCGCGCGCATCCGCCGCGAGACCCGGTCGACGAGCTCGGCGAGGACCGCCTCCTGGAACGGCCGCGGATGCGGGCCCCGGCCCAGGGCACGCTGGGCGCCGATCGAGCGCCGCCGGCGGCCCACGACGACCGGGCGCGGGTCACGGTTGTGCGCCAGGGCGTGCAGGTGGCGGCCCTGGCCCTCGCCCAGCATCGAGATCAGCGTCGCCTCGCCGAGGCGGGCGACCTGCCCGACCGTGTTCACCCGGTGGGCGTGCAGCTTGGCCGCGGTCACGGTGCCGACGCCCCACAGGCGCTCGACCGGGAGGCGGTGCAGGAAGTCCAGCTCGTCCGCGGGCGGCACGAGCAGCAGGCCGTCGGGCTTGGCGACGCCGCTGGCCACCTTGGCCAGGAACTTGGTGCGGGCCACGCCCACGGTGATGGCCAGGCCGACGTCGCGACGGACCCGTTCGCGCAGCCGCTCGGCGATGCCCAGCGGGGCGCCGGCGATGCGGTGCAGGCCACCGACGTCCAGGAACGCCTCGTCGATCGACAGGCCCTCGACCACGGGGGTGGTGTCGCGGAAGATCTCGAACACGGCCTTCGAGGCGGCCGAATACGCCGACATGCGCGGCGGCACCACGACCGCGTCCGGGCACAGGACGCGGGCCTGCCGGCCGCCCATCGCCGTGCGCACGCCGCGGCGCTTCGCCTCGTAGCTGCAGGCCAGCACGACACCCCCGCCCACGATGACCGGGCGGCCACGCAGGCGGGGGTCGTCACGCTGCTCGACCGACGCGTAGAACGCGTCGAGGTCAGCGTGCAGGATGTGCGCGCCACCCGACACGAACATATGTTCGCATGAAGCTACCCGCGCAGGGAACGGATCGTGTCGCGGTACCAGTACGCCGACCGCTTCGGGGTGCGCTCCTGCGTGTCGTAGTCGACCCGGACGATGCCGAAGCGCTTGTCGTAGCCGTACGCCCACTCGAAGTTGTCCATCAGCGACCACGCGAAGTAGCCGCGGATGTCGGCGCCCTGCTGGCGCGCGAGGGCGACGGCGCCGATGTGCGAGTCGAAGTACGACACCCGGTCCTCGTCGTCGACGTACCCGGTCTCGTCGGGCACGTCGTCGAAGGCCGAGCCGTTCTCGGTGACGTAGATCGGCAGGCCGTAGTCGTTGTGCAGGCGCACCAGCAGCTGGGTGAAGCCCTCGGGGACGATCTCCCAGCCCATCGCGGTGAGCGGCCGCCCGGTCGGGATGACCCGGCTGACCGGCAGGCCGTCGGGGTCGGTGTCGTTGCCGTCCTCGTCGACGCCGGAGACGGTCTCGGAGAAGTAGTAGTTCACCCCGAGCACGTCCAGCGGGGTGCGGATGACCTCGAGGTCGCCGTCCTCGACGGGCAGCGTGACGCCCCACCGGGCCAGGTCGTCGACGAGGTCGGCCGGGTAGCGGCCGCGCACCAGCGGGTCGAGGTAGATGCGGGTGCCGAGGGCGTCGGAGCGGCGGGCCGCGTCACGGTCGGCCGCGGAGTCGGTCTGCGGCGTCGACACGCCCATGTTCAGGGTGATGCCGAACTCGTGCCGGCCGTCGCTGGCCGCGCGCATGCGCTCGGTGGCCAGGCCGTGGCCGAGCAGCAGGTGGTGCACGGCGCGCATGCTGGCGGCGAAGTCGCGCCGGCCCGGGGCGTGGGCGCCGTAGGCGTAGCCGAGCATCGCCGAGCACCACGGCTCGTTGAGCGTGGTCCACGTCTTGATCCGGTCCTGCAGCGCGTCGAAGACCATCATGCTGTAGTCCGCGAAGCGGTAGGCGGTGTCACGGTTGGGCCAGCCGCCGGCGTCCTCGAGCTCCTGCGGCAGGTCCCAGTGGTACAGCGTCACCCACGGCTCCACGCCGCCCGCAAGCAGTTCGTCGGTGAGCCGGTCGTAGAAGCCGATGCCCTCCGGGTTGACCGGGCCCTGGCCGCGCGGCTGCACGCGCGGCCAGGCCACCGAGAAGCGGTAGAGGTCGACGCCGAGGTCGCGGATGAGGGCCACGTCCTGCGGCATGCGGTGGTAGTGGTCGCACGCGATCTCGCCGGTGTCGCCCTTGTCGATCGCGTCGGGGACCTCGCAGAAGGTGTCCCAGATGGACCTGGTCCGCCCGCCCTCGGCGACCGCGCCCTCGATCTGGTAGGCCGAGGTCGCCACACCCCAGCGGAACGAGGGCGGGAGCGTGGCGATCGGGTTCGCGTGATCGACGGGAGTGACGGTCGTGTCCATGGTTCTCCTGGGTCGGGCGGATCGGATGGTGCGGCGGTGCGGGCTATCCGGCGGTCACCGGATGCAGCCAGCAGGCCACCGTGCGGGCCGGCCCGACGTGGTCGTCGGGCTTGCCCAGGACTGGGAGCTCCTTGTCGCACGGCTCGAACCGCTTCGGGCAACGCGGGTGGAACGCGCACCCGCTGGGCATGCCGCGCAGGTCGGGCGGGGAGCCGGGGATGCCGGCCAGCTCCCGCCGGGCGCCGCGCAGCGCCGGGAACGAGCGGAGCAGGCCGATGCTGTAGGGGTGCAGCGGGTCGCGGTAGATGTCGGCGGACGGCGCCTCCTCGACGATGCGCCCGCCGTACATGATCGCGATCCGGTCGCTGAACTCCACCAGCAGCGACAGGTCGTGGGTGATGAACAGCACCGAGAAGCCCAGCCGCTCACGCAGCTCGACGAGCTGGCCGAGGATCTGCCGCTGCATGACCACGTCCAGCGCGGTCGTCGGCTCGTCCATGATGACCAGCTGCGGCTCCAGCGCCAGCGCCATGCCGATCATGACGCGCTGGCGCATGCCGCCGGAGAGCTGGTGCGGGTAGGCGTCGAGGCGGTCCTCGGCGATGCCGACGAGGCGCAGCATCTCCTTGGCCCGGTCGAGGCGGGCGGCGCGGCTCAGGCGGGGCTCGTGCGCCTTGATCGCGTCCATCATCTGCACGTCGACCTTGTGCACCGGGTTGAGCGAGTTCATCGCGCCCTGGAACACGATCGACGTCTCCGCCCAGCGGAACTTGCGCAGGTCGGCGTCGGAGAGGTTGAGCACGTCGTACGGCTCGCCGGTCGGCGGGTGGTAGGTGACCGTGCCGCCGGCCACGACGCCGGGCGGCGGCAGCAGCCGGGTGACCCCGTACGCCAGGGTCGACTTGCCGCTGCCGCTCTCCCCCGCGAGGCCGACGACCTCGCCGCGGTGGATGGTGAGGCTGACGTCACGCACGGCGTGGACCGCCTCGTCGCCGAGCCCGTAGTCGACGTTGAGGTTCTTGATCTCCAGCAGCGGCCTGGTGAGGACCTGGGTCATTGGTTGGCACCGTCCCTGATCTCGATCTTCGCCGGCGGCTCGGCGGGGCGCACGACGGGGGTGAAGCCGACCTTCATCCGGACCTTGTCACCGTTTGCGGTGCGGGCCCGGCCGGTGCCGGAGGTGCGCAGCCGCGGGCTGACGAACTCGTCGATGCCGAAGTTCACCAGGCTGAGGGCCGTGCCGAGGATGGCGATGGCCAGGCCCGCCGGGACGAACCACCACCAGGCGCCCTGCGCGAGGGCCTGCTGGCCCTGCGCCCAGAACAGGATCGTGCCCCAGTTCCACGACGACACCGACGAGATGCCGATGAACGCGAGTGTGATCTCCGACAGCACGGCGAAGATGACGGTGCCGACGAAGCCGGACGCGATGATCGCGGTCAGGTTGGGCAGGACCTCGAAGAAGATGATCCGCCAGGTCTTCTCGCCGGTTGCCCGGGCGGCCTCGACATAGTCGCGGCGGCGCAGCGACAGCGTCTGCGCCCGCAGCACCCGCGACCCCCACGACCAGCTGGTCAAGCCGATCACCAGGGCCACGGTGAGGTCGTTCACGTGCGGCAGCGAGGTGCAGATGATGATGATCAGCAGCAGGCCCGGGATGACCAGGAACACGTTGGACAGCACCGACAGGATCTCGTCGGCGATGCCGCCGAGGTAGCCGGCGGTGACGCCGACGAGCACCGACAGGATCGTGGCGACGACGCCGGCGATCGCGCCGACCATCACCACGCTGCGGCACCCGGCCAGGATCTGGCTGAAGATGTCCTGGCCCAGGTGCGAGGTGCCGAACCAGTGCTTGGCCGACGGCGCCTGCAGCACGTCCGTGGTGATCTTGTCCGGGTCGAAGGGGGCGACCCACGGGCCGATGATCGCGAACAGCACGTAGATCGCCAGGATCACCAGGCCCGTGGCCGCCTTGCCGTTGGCGATGAAGCGGAACCGCCGGCGCTTGGCCTTCTTGCCCGCCGGGGTGGTCCCCGGCTGGGCCGTGGCGCCGGTGGCACCACCGCCCGGGGTCACCTGGTCGATGCTGGATGGCGTGACGCTCATCTCAACCTGCCTTTCGGGTGCGCGGGTCGAGCAGCAGGTAGGCGACGTCGGCCAGCAGGTTGGCCACCAGCACCGAGATGGTGATGACCAGGAAGATGCCCTGCATCAGCGGGTAGTCGTGCGCGCCGACGGCCTGGAAGAGCTGGAAGCCGACGCCGGGGTACGAGAACACGATCTCGACCAGCAGGGTGCCGCCGACGATGAAGCCCAGCGACAGCGCGAACGCCGAGACGTTGGGCAGCAGCGCGTTGCGGGCGGCGTAGCTGAACGCGACCCGCCGCTCCGACAGGCCCTTGGCGTGGGCGACGGTGATGTAGTCCTCCGCCGAGACGGTGACCATCATGTTGCGCATGCCGAGAATCCAGCCGCTCATCGACGAGATGAGGATCGTCGCCGCGGGCAGCACGCTGTGGTTGATCGCCGAGCCGATGAAGTACTGGTCCCAGGCCGGCACCAGGCCCGGCGTGAAGCCGCCGGAGGACGGGAAGTAGCTGCCCGGGCCGGTGCACACGGCGATGGCGACGAGGCCCAGCCAGAAGTACGGCACCGACGACAGGAACGTGGTGGCCGGCAGCAGGCCGTCGATCCAGGTGCCGCGCCGCCAGCCGGCGCCGATGCCCAGCGTCGTGCCGATCATGAAGCTCAGCACGGTGGTGATGCCGACCAGACCGATGGTCCACGGCAGGCTCTGCCCGATCACCTCGGAGACCGTCGACGGGAAGAACGTGAAGGACAGGCCCAGGTCGCCGTGGAACAGCATCTTCCAGTAGGACAGGTACTGGTCCCACAGGCCCTGTTCCTTGTCCATGCCGAAGAGCACCCTCAGCGACTGGATCGCGTCCGACGACACCGCGCCCTGGTTGCGCGCGAGGAACGAGCTGATCGGGTCACCGGGGATCATGCGCGGGACGAAGAAGTTGATGGTGATCGCCGCCCACGCCGTGAACAGGTAGAAGGCGAGCCGTTGCAGCAGGAATCTCATCGTGCCTCCTCCGGCGCGTGCAGGGCCGGCGGCGTGGGGATCGACGAATCGGCGTTGTCAGGATGCAGGGTGCCGACGCCCTCCTTGGCGACGGTCTGCGCATCGTAGAGCCAGCAGGCCGCCCAGTGCCCTGGCTCGCCGCCGACGTCGAGCCGGGGCGGCAGGTCGACGCTGCAGCGCGGCATGGCGTGCGGGCAGCGGGGGTGGAACCGGCAGCCGGCCGGCGGCCGGATCAGGCTCGGCGGCTCGCCGTTGCCGCGGTCTTTCGCGACCGCCTCGGCGATGCCCGCGATGCGGTCCGGGTCGGGGGCCGATTCGATGAGCAGGCGGGTGTACGGGTGCGCGGGGTTCTGCGTGACCGTCTCGGAGTCGCCGCCCTCGACCATGCGCCCGGCGTACATCACCATCGTCTCGTCGGCGAAGTACCGCGCCGAGGCGATGTCGTGCGTGATGTACAGGATGGCGAGGTTGAGCCGCTCCTTGAGGTCGCGCAGCAGGTTGAGGATGCCGAGGCGGATCGACACGTCGAGCATCGACACCGGCTCGTCGGCCAGCAGCGCCTCCGGGTCCGCGCCGAGGGCGCGCGCGATCGCCACGCGCTGGCGCTGGCCGCCGGAGAGCTCGTGGGGGAACTTGTCGATGTAGCGCTCGGGCGGGGTGAGCGCCACCCGGGTGAGCAGCCCGGCCAGGGCGGCCTCGAGCTCCTCGGCGGTCTTGCCGCCGTTGCCGTGGATCTTCAGCGCGCGGGTCAGGTGGTAGCGGACCGTGTGCACGGGGTTGAGCGAGCCGAACGGGTCCTGGAAGATGAGCTGCACCCGGCTGACGTACTCGCGGAACCGGCGCCCGCCACTCACCCGCGTGGTCTCGCCGTGCAGCCGGATGTCACCGCCGGTTCGCGGGTACAGCTGTGTCAGCAGGCGGGCGACCGTGGACTTGCCGGAGCCGGACTCGCCGACCAGAGCGGTGACCCTGCCGCGCCGCAGGGTGAAGGACACGTCGTCCACGGCGTGAACAACGGCCCGTTTGCCGGTGAAGATGTCGCTCAGCTTCCGCCGGACGGGAAAATGCTTGGTCAGGCCGACGGCCTCCAGCACCACCTCGCCGACCGGCGCCGCCGGGCTTTCGCTCAACGTCATGCCGATGATCCTGTCTTGGGGATGGCCTCGTGACGGGGTACCGCTCCCCGGGCGGCGCGAGCGTCGCCCGGGGAGCGGTGTCGATGCGATCCGGGTGTCAGGAGCCGGACGGCTTGAGGTGCAGGATGACGTCCAGCGCGTTGGCCTGGGTCGGCTGAGCGGCGCCGTACGGGTTGGCGTCGTCCGGCCAGCCGGTCCAGTTCTTGCTGCTGAAGGCGCCGCCGATGTTGTCGGCACCGACCGGGATCATCGGGGCCTGCTCGACGAAGATCTTCTGCAGGGTCGCGAGCGCGGTCTTACGGGCGGCGTCGTCGGTCGCGCTGGCGTAGGCACGCAGCGCCGCCGTGGCCTCCTTGCTGTCGAAGCGGCCGAAGTTCGCGGCCGGCGACGGGGTGCCGATCGGCTTGAGCTGGTCGCCGTCCATCACCGTGCGGTAGATGTCGTACGGGGTCGAGCCGCCGTCGGTCCAGCGGAACGCCGCGTCGAACTGGCCGGCCTCGACGTTCTTGAACCACGCGTCCTGGTTGGCCTTGTCGATCGTGGCCTGGATGCCGATCTGGGCCAGGTTGGACTTCACGATCTCCAGCGAGGTCTGGTAGTCCGACCAGCCGGCCGGGTCGGTGAGCGTCAGGGTGACCGGCTTGCCGGACGGGTCCTTCAGCGTGTCGCCGTCGAGCTTGTACCCGGCGCCGGTGAGCAGCGTCTTGGCGCCCTCGACGTCGACCTTGTAGTCCTTGCCCTTGTACTCGTCGGAGATGTACGCGTCACCGGCCGGCGAGGGCAGGCCCGTCACGCTCTTGACCAGCGGGTGGAAGTAGCCGGCCTCGGCGGTGGTGAAGATGTCGTCGCGGTTGATGACCATGCCCATCGCGACGCGCAGCTTCGGGTCGTTGAACGGGGCCTTGGTGGTGTTGATGTACAGGCCGTGGATGCCCAGCACCGGCGGCGCCCAGATCTTGTGGTTGGCCGCGTCCTTGTCGATGAAGACCGTCTTCACGTTGGGGATGAAGACGAAGCTCCACTCGCACTCGCCGTTGGCCAGCGCCGTGGTCTGCGCGTTGTTGTCGTTGTAGGAGGTGTACCGCAGCTCCTTGACCTGCGGCAGCGCCTGCCAGTAGCCCTTGTCACGGACCGTCAGCGTCGTGGTCTGCGGGGTGAAGGACTTCAGCGTGTACGGCCCGGAGCCGATCGGGTTCTTGTTGGGCTCGGCCTTCGGGTCGGAGATCTTCTCCCAGATGTGCTTGGGCACGATCGGGATCTGCGCGATGGCCTTCTGCTTGCTGACGAACTGCGAAGTCTTGAACGTGATGGTCACGTCCGCGCCGCTCACGGTGGCGTCCTGAATCGGCACGCCGCCGGAGTTGAGCGCCTCGTTGTCACGCACCAGCTTGTACGTGAACGCGACGTCGTCGGCGGTGACCTTCTCGCCGTCGGACCAGGTCGCGTTGTCCCGGATCGTCACGACGACCGAGGTGAAGTCCGTGTTCCACTTCGCCTGGGTGGCCAGCCACGGCTTCATCTCGTCCGCCGGCTTGACCGGGTTCCACATCATCAGCGGCTCGTACAGCACCCAGCGGTAGCCATCCTTGGCGCCGGCCGACGTGGTGAGGAACGGGTTCTCATTCTCGGTCAGCGGACCGTTCGGCATGCCGACAGTCAGGACCGTCGTCTTGGCACCGTTGTTCTTGTTGGGGTCGTTCGGCGAGTCGCCGCACGCGGCCAAGGTGGTCGTCGTGGCCAGCAACCCGGCCATGCCGAGCAGTACGGAGCGTCTGGTCAACACAGGGGTGTCTCCTTTTGGACCTGGATCGACAGGTGGGGCGGACAGTAACAAATCGGGGTATGACGACGGGACCCTTGCGGCCGGTCCCGCCCAGTGGTGCGGCGTGACGAAACTTTCAGGTGGTGCGCTCGGGCCGCGCCGGCACGGTGGAACCGCGCACGACGAGCGTGGTGGACAGGATGTTCGGCTCGACCGTCAACGGGGTGCCGTCGAAATGCGCGATGAGCCGGCGGGCCGCCATCTCGCCCATCTGGCGCATGGGCTGGCGGACGGTGGTCAGGGGCGGCTCGGTGTGCCCCGCGTGCAGGATGTCGTCGAAACCCACCAGAGCGACGTCCTGCGGGACCGATCGGCCCGCGATCCGCAGCGCCTGCAGGGCGCCGGCGGCGGACAGGTCGTTGTGCGCGAACACGGCGTCGAACTGCAGGCCCTCGTCCAGCGCGCGCCGGACGGCGAGCATGCCGCATTCGTAGGTGAAGTCCCCCTCGATCACGAGCCGGGGGTCGATCGGCGCGCCGGCCGCCGCGAACACGTCCGCGAAGCCGCCGAGCCGGTCCTGGGTGCAGCCGAACTTCTCGGAGCCGGTGATGACCAGGGGGCATCGCCGGCCGATCTCCAGGAGGTGCCGGGCGGCGAGCGATCCGCCCGCCCGGTTGGTGGTGGCCACCGACGGCATGAGCGGCTTGTCGCCGCGGTCGTCGATGAGCACCACCGGCAGGCCGCCGGCGTAGAGGTCGGCCAGGTAATCAAGCGTCCCCTCGGGCTCGATGGCCAGCAGGCCGTCGAACGCCTTGCCGGACACCTGCGCGGAGAACTGGCGCATGGACTCGGCGCCGCGGTTGCACGTGAACAGCAGCAACCCGTATCCCTCCGACTCCACGACGTCCACCGCGCCCTGCACGATGTCCCCCATCCACGGCCAGGTCAGCGACGGCACGAGCATCCCGATCACCCGGGTGTGACCCCGGGCCAGGTTGACCGCACGCGCGCTGGGCACGTAACCCAGCTCGTCGATGACCCTGCGAACCCGTGCCGCGGTCGACTCGTCGACCTCTCCTTTGCCGTTGAGCACCCGCGAGACGGTGGTCTTGCTGACCCCCGCTCGCGCCGCGACATCGGCGATGGTTATCGGCACGCCGCGATCCTTCCGATGAGAGCGCTTTCTGGCAAGAGAGCGTGTTCTGGAACCGGTTCCGCAACCGGTTCCGGCACACTAAATCGGATCGCGGACAGTGGTGTCAATAACACGGATGTAACGAAACTTAACGGTGTCGCAACCCTTGCCAAGCGGCTGCCCATGGTGTTTGCTCGGGACCACCGTCGATGCGATTGCGGCCGCACCGGCGGTCCTGGCGACGATCATAGGGAAGCGCTCCCATGGAGCGCTCTCACAACCCTCTTGCGACCAGGGCCGTTCTTTGACTCCGGTCCGTGCAACGCACGACCGTTGCTCCCGTCAGACACCGGTCGACGCTGGCGCGTCTCCCTGCCGGGTCCGTGGTGCCAAGAACTTCAGTGCAGCTTGATCGCGCGGCTGTCGCCGCCCACGAGGCCCGACTTGACCCGCAGTTCCGTGAAGGTGAGCCCGGCCGGCACGTCGAAGACGAGCGTGCCCGTCACCGACGCCCCCGGCGCGATGTCGCTGGCCAGCGGCCGGGTCTTGTCGTAGTACAGCAACGACCACTCGTCCGGCCCGTACTCGGTGCCGCCGGAGTCACGCAGCTTCTGATTGCCGATCCACACCCGGCCCACTTTGTCGCCGGTGTTCTCCACCTTCAGCTCGGCCAGGCAGAACTGCCCCTTCGGCTTCCTGACCAGCGGAAAGTCCCCCAGCTGCTTCGCGCCGCAGGAGAAGCTCGCGAGCGTGAAGCGCAGCTTGCCGTCGGCGGCGACCGGGCTCGGCTTCGGCGAAGGCGACGGCGACGGCGACGGTGAGCGCGACGACGGCGGCGTCTGCTGCTGCTGCGCGCCCGCCCCGCCCCGGCCCGCACTCTCGGCCAGCTTCAGCCCCACCAGCAGGAACGCCACCAGCGCTACCAGCCCGACGGCGGCGGCGATCCCGCGCCCGACCCGCCTCGGACGGCGCCGCGGCGGCGGAGGCGGCGGGGGCAGCGGCGCCGACCAGCCACCGCCGGTCGGGTCGATCCGCGTCCCGGCAACGGGATCGGCCGCCGGGAAGCGCTGCGTCGGCGGCGACGGAACCGCGGCCGACCCGGGCGCGAACCTCCGCCCGCCGGCCCCCGTCGGCGACGGCCTCGCGGCGGCCGCCGTACCCCTGACGGTCGCGGCCACCAGCGCCGCCGCCGGGTCGTCCTGGCCGACCAGGGCCAGCAGCACCTGCCGCGCGGTCGGCCGGCTCTGCGGGTCGGTGTGCAGCGCCCGGCGCACCACCCCGGCCAGGGACTCGTCGAGGCCGGCCAGGTCCGGCTCGCCGCCGCCGTGCTCGCCGACCGGCATGCGCCCGGTGCCCGCCCAGGCCACGAGCACGCCCCAGGCGTACACGTCGCTGGCCTGGCTGGGCGGCCAGCCGCGGACCTGCTCCGGGGCGAGCCAGCCGGGAGTGCCGAACGTCGGGCCGTGCACGGCGGCCTGTCCCAGCAGCCGGGCCACCCCGAAGTCGATGACCTTCGGCCCGAACGGCGACAGCAGCACGTTGCGCGGGCTCAGGTCGGCGTGCACCAGGCCGACGGCGTGGATGGCGCTCAGCGCGGCCGCCACCCCGACCGCGACCGCCTCCACCTGCCCGGCCAGCGGGCCGTTCGCGGTGGCGTAGTCGTGCAGCGACGGGCCGGCGACGTACTCGGTGACCAGGTGCGGCACCGGCCCGTCGAGGCCGACGTCGAGGACCCGCGCGGTGCAGAACCCAGCGACCCGCGACGCGGCCGCGGCCTCGGCGGCGAACCGGTGCCGGAACATCGGGTCGCCGTGCAGCGCCGGATTGATGACCTTCAGCGCCACCCGGCGGCCGTCGGGGGTCTCGGCGAGGTACACCGTGCCCATCCCACCGACCCCGAGCACGCCGCGCAGCCGGTACGACCCGACCGTCGCCGGGTCACCGGCGCGCAACGGCGCGGGCGAGTCCCCCATGCAAGCCATCGTGCCTCACCCGCGCACATCGGGTGAAACAACCGCACGAAAGCGGCACAACCGCCTCAGGCGGCCCCGGCGTTGCGCGCGGCCAGTAGCGCGGCGCCGACGATGCCGGCGTTGTTCAGCAGCTTGGCCGGCACCACCCGGGTCGGCACGTCGACCATGTGCAGGAACCGGTCCGCCTTCTTGCTGACCCCGCCACCGATGATGATCAGGTCCGGCCACAGCAGGGCGTGCAGGTGGCGCAGGTACGTCTGGACCCGCTCCGCCCACTCCGGCCAGCCCAGGTCGTGGCTCTCCCGGATGCGGTCCGACGCGTAGTCCTCCGCGTCGCCGCCGTGCAGGTGCAGGCCGCTCATCTGCAGGTGGCCGAACTCGGTGTTGGGCACCAGCCGCCCGTCGATGAACAGCGCGCTGCCGATGCCCGTGCCGAACGTGACCATGACGACCAGGCCGCCGACGCCCTTGCCAGCGCCGTACTCCAGCTCCGCCACCCCGGCCGCGTCGGCGTCGTTGAGCACCGTCACCGGCCGGCCCAGCGCCTCCGTGAACACCTGCTCCGCGGGCGCGTCGACCCACGACTTGTCCACGTTCGCGGCCGTCTTCGTCACGCCGTGCTGGACCACCGCCGGGAACGTGATGCCGATGCTGGCCGCCGGGTCGAACGCGCCCACGACCGACTTGACGGTCCTGACCACGCTGGCCACGTCGGCCGGCTGCGGCGTCTCGATCCGGACCCGGTCGGCCGTGAACACGCCGGTGGCCAGGTCAACCGGCGCCCCCTTGATGCCCGAACCACCGATGTCGATTCCCAGGACGACCACAGCTGCTCCTTCACACCGTGTAGGGCTCCAACGTGCTGGCGGTAACCCAATCATGGCGTGAACGCGCGATGATCACCGGGGGAAGCGCGTCACCCCGGATAGGCGCCCACCGCATCGCGGATCTCCATCCCGGCCGCCGAGTCGGCGGAGCGGGCGCAGTGCGCACAGCAGTAGAACCGGCCCGACACCTCCGCGCCGTGCCCCACGATCCGGGTGCCGCAGTGCTCGCACACCGGCGCCAGCTTCTGGATGGCACACTCGAACGAGTCGAACGTGTGCGTGCCGCCGCCGACGGTACGCACCTCGAAGGCCAAGTAGTACTCGTTGCCGCAGGTCTCGCAGACCGCCATGTCAAGTCCCCCCGTGGTTGCCTTTCGAGCAGCCTCGCCGGACCGGCGGGCGCGGCGCAACCGGTTCAGCGGGAAATCCCCCGCCGGATCACCAGCAGCGCCACGGACCTGCCGGGCCGGCTCGGCATCGGTGAGCTGGCCCCGCAGCGTCCGCGCGGCGATCTCCGCCCAGCGGTTCAGTTCCTCGCCGCGGCGTTCACCGCAAGGGTGCGAAGAACTTCCGCACGTCACCCGCGAACAGGTCCGGGACCTCCAGCGCCGCGAAGTGCCCGCCCCGGTCGAACTCCGACCAGTGCACGATGGCGTTGGCCTGCTCGGCGTACCGCCGGATCGGCAGGTCCGTGGCGAACACCGCCACCCCGGTCGGCACCCCCGACGGCGACGGCCAGTTGCCCGCGTGCATCTGCTCGTAGTACAGGTTCGCGGCGCTGCCCGCCGTGCCGGTCAGCCAGTACAGCATCACGTTCGTCAGCAGCCGGTCCCGGTCGACCGGCCGGTCGCTCCACTCGTCGAACTTCTCCGCGATCCACGCCAGCTGGCCCACCGGTGAGTCGGTCAACGCGTGCGCGATCGTCTGCGGCCGGGTGGCCTGCAGCTGGAAGTAGCCGTTGCCGTCGTTCATGAATGCCTGGATCCGGGCGTACCGCCGGCGCTCGGCCTCGGTGAGCTCGTCCTCGTCGACCGGCCTCGAACCGAATGAAAACGGGATGAAACCAAACGTCGCGGCGTTCACGTGCACCCCCACCACCCGCCCCGGGTCCACCCGGGCCACGTCCGGCCCGATGAGCGCGCCGAAGTCGCCGCCCTGCACGCCGTAGCGCTCGTAGCCCAGCCGCCGCATCAGCCCGGTGAACGCCCCCGCGATGCGCCGCGCGTCCCACCCCGCCCCGGCCAGCGGCGCCGACGGCCCGAAGCCCGGGATCGACGGGATCACCAGGTGGAACTCGTCGCGCAGCAGGTCCACGACGTCGAGGAACTCCAGCACCGATCCCGGCCAGCCGTGGATCAGCATCAGCGGCAGCGCGTCCGGGTCGGGCGAGGGCAGGTGCAGGAAGTGCACGGTCTGCCCGTCGATCTGCGTGGTGTACTGCGGGTGCTCGTTCAGCCGCGTCTCCTGCGCCCGCCAGTCGTAGCCGTCGGCCCAGTACGCGGCCAGCTCCCGCAGGCGGGCCACCGGCACCCCGCGCTCCGCCCCACCGGGCAGCTGGGCCGCCCACCGGGTGTTGCGCAGCCGGGCCCTGAGATCGTCCAGCTCGGCCGGCGACACGTCGAACCCGCAGGCGGGCCACCGGCACCCCGCGCTCCGCCCCACCGGGCAGCTGGGCCGCCCACCGGGTGTTGCGCAGCCGGGCCCTGAGATCGTCCAGCTC
>NZ_JBICTV010000007.1:0-39582 GCF_043197855.1 Dactylosporangium sp. NPDC048998 | reverse complement strand
GCTCGGCCGGCGACACGTCGAAACGGAACGGGATCAGCTCTTCGTTCGTCATGCCGCAGACGCTACGAACGGATGCGGCATGTTCTAGTCCCCTATTCGCGCAGCGCCCCCGGCCACTTCCCGTAAGGCATCCTAGGATACTAGGTTGAGACTGCGGAGGCCCGCTCGTCCACGCTTATAGGGTTGCGCGCCTCCTTCCGCGCTGGGCAGACTCGCGGCCGGTCTCGTGGCATGCCTGGATGAACGCCGGGCGACGGAGGGTGCACCGTGGACGATCTCGAAGAGCTGCTTCGCGAGGGCGCGGCCGCGCCCGTCGACGGCTGGGACTTCTCCTGGTTCGACGGGCGGGCCACCGAGGAGCGCCCGCCATGGGGGTACGCCCGCCGGCTCGCGCAGCGGCTGACCACGGCGCGGGCGGCGCTGGACGTACAGACCGGCGGCGGCGAGGTGTTCCGCGAGGGCCTCGCCGCCGCCGCCGCGGCCGGCGAGGCACCCGGGCGCGTGGCGGCGACCGAGTCGTGGCCGCCGAACGCGGCGCTGGCCCGCGCGGCCCTCGCGCCGTTCGGCGCCGAGGTGGCCGAGGTCGCCGACGACGGGCCGCTGCCGTTCCCGACCGCCGCGTTCGACCTGGTCAGCAGCCGGCATCCGACGGTGGTCGGCTGGGCGGAGATCGGCCGGGTGCTGGCGCCGGGCGGGACGTACCTCGCGCAGCACGTCGGGGTCGGCACCGCCGCCGCGCTCACCGACTTCATGATGGGGCCGCAGCCGGTCGGCGACGGGCGCAGCGTGCGCCGGGCGGTCGACGGGGCGGCCGCGGCGGGCCTCGAGGTCGCCGACGTGCGCGAGGCGACCCTGCGGCTGGAGTTCTTCGACGTCGCGGCGGTCGCGGTGTACCTGCGCAAGGTGATCTGGATCGTCCCCGGCTTCACGATCCAGCGGTACCGCGACCGCCTGGCCGCCATGCACGAGCTGATCCGCGCCGAGGGGTCCTTCGCCGCCACGACGACGCGCTACCTGATCGAGTGCCGTAAGCCACACGGAGCGGCCGGACGGTGAACGGCCGCAACGGCGGCGAGGATAGTTTGGAGGCGAAGAGCACACCCGCCGTTGCTGCCAGGAGACTCTCATGAGCGACTCGTCCGTCAACGTCACTGTGACCGGCGCGGCCGGCCAGATCGGTTACGCGCTGCTGTTCCGCATCGCTTCCGGGCAGCTGCTCGGCGCGAACACGCGGGTCAAGCTGCGGCTGCTGGAGATCCCGCAGGCCGTGCGCGCCGCCGAGGGCACGGCCCTGGAGCTGGAGGACGGCGCGTTCCCGCTGCTGGCCGGCGTCGACGTGTTCGACGACCCCAAGGGAGCCTTCTCGGGCGCCAACGTGGCCCTGCTCGTCGGCGCGCGGCCCCGCACCAAGGGCATGGAGCGCGGCGACCTGCTGGAGGCCAACGGCGGCATCTTCAAGCCGCAGGGCGAGGCCATCAACGCCGGCGCCGCCGACGACATCAAGGTCCTCGTCGTGGGCAACCCGGCCAACACCAACGCGCTCATCGCCCAGCGGCACGCGCCGGACGTACCGGCCGAGCGGTTCACCGCCATGACCCGCCTCGACCACAACCGCGCCGTCGCCCAGCTGGCCCGCAAGCTCTCCGTGCCGGTCTCCGAGATCCGCCGGGTCACGATCTGGGGCAACCACTCGGCCACGCAGTACCCGGACCTCTTCCACGCCGAGGTGGCCGGCAAGAACGCCGCCGAGGCCGTGAACGACCAGCAGTGGCTGGCCGACGAGTTCATCCCGCGGGTCGCCAAGCGCGGCGCCGAGATCATCGAGGTCCGCGGCGCCTCCTCCGCCGCGTCGGCCGCCTCCGCCGCGATCGACCACGTGTACGACTGGGTCAACGGCACCGCGGAGGGCGACTGGACCTCGGCCGCGATCGTCTCCGACGGCTCCTACGGCGTGCCCGCCGGCCTCATCTCCTCCTTCCCGGTCACCTCGCGGGACGGCCGCTGGGAGATCGTCCAGGGCCTCGACATCGACGAGTTCTCCCGGGCCCGGATCGACGCGTCGGTCGCGGAGCTCGAGGAGGAGCGCACGGCGGTCGAGCGGCTCGGCCTGATCTGACCCTGATCTGACGCAGCCGATCCACACGGGAGGGCGGTCCGCAGGGGCCGCCCTCCCGTCGTTTCCCGGCGTAGGCTCGTCCAGTGCCCCAGACTTCCCTGGTCGAGCCCGGCATCACGGAGGTCCGCCGCGCGCGCCGGATCCTGCGCCTGCTGACCGCCCGATACCCCGACCACCGCCTCGAGCTCGACTTCTCCTCGCCGCTGCAGCTGCTCGTCGCGGCGATGCTCGCGGCGCAGACGTTGGACGAGCGGGTCAACGCGGTCACCCCGGTCCTCTTCGAGCGGTATCCGACCGCGGCCGACCTCGCCGACGCCGACGCGGCCGAGATGGAGCAGATCCTGGTGCCGGTCGGGTACTACCGGCAGAAGACCCGCAACGTCATCAAGCTCGCGGCGACCCTCGTCGAACGGCACGAGGGCGAGGTGCCAGCCACCGTCGAGGAGCTCGTCGCGCTGCCCTGGGTGGGGCGCAAGACCGCGAACATGGTGCTCGGCAACGCATTCGGCACGCCGGCCGTCTCCGTGGACACGCACGTGTCCCGGGTCGCGCACCGGCTGGGGTGGGGCCCGGAGAAGGACGTCGACGCGACCGAGGCGGCGATCCAGGCGCTGTTCGACAAGAAGGACTGGGTCACCGTCAACCTGCTGCTCATCCTGCACGGCCGGCGCACCTGCCACAGCCGCCGCCCCGCGTGCGGCGCCTGCCCGCTCGCCGCCGAGTGCCCGTCCGCCGGCATCGGCGAGACCGACCCGGAGAAGGCGCGGGCGCTGCTCAAGTAACCCTCGCGCAGGACTCTTGCTACGGCCGGAAAGCACGCATGCGGGGCTCGCACCCGAAGGTGCGGGCCCCGCATGCGTTTTCCCGCCAGTGAACGCCGGACGGTGCTCAGATGCCGGCCGGGACGAAGTCCGGGACGGCCGGGCCGTCGGCGCCGTCGCTGCCGCCGTCGGCGTCGGTGGCGCCGTTGGGGTCGGCGACGTCGGTGGCCGGGCGCAGCGCCAGCGCCAGGACGTCGGCCACGTCGGACAGGGCGTGCACGGTCAGCTGGCCGCGCACCTCCTCGGGCAGGTCGTCCAGGTCGGGCTCGTTGCGCTTCGGGATGATGACCTCGGTCAGGCCGGCGCGGTGCGCGGCGAGCAGCTTCTGCTTCACCCCGCCGATCGGCAGGACCCGGCCGGCCAGGGTGACCTCGCCGGTCATGCCGAACTCCGGGCGGACCGGGCGGCCGGTGGCCAGCGACGCGAGCGCCGTGACCATCGTGATGCCGGCGCTCGGGCCGTCCTTCGGCACCGCGCCCGCGGGCACGTGCAGGTGGATCCGCCGCCCCGCCAGCCGGTTGGGGTCGATGCCGAGCCGCCGGCCGTTGGAGCGCAGGTAGGACAGGGCGATGTGCGCCGACTCCTTCATGACGTCGCCGAGCTGGCCGGTGAGGGTCAGGCCGGGCTCGCCCTCCATCGAGGTCGCCTCGATGAACAGCACGTCGCCGCCGGCCCCGGTCACGGCCAGGCCGGTCGCCACGCCGGGCACGGCGGTGCGCTCGGCCGACTCGGGCGTGAACCGGGCCCGGCCCAGGTACTTCGCGACCTCGTCGACGCCCACGTGCACCGGCGCCGGGTCGGCGGCCAGCGCGACCGCGACCTTGCGCAGGATCTTCGCCAGGGCCCGCTCCAGCTGCCGCACGCCCGCCTCGCGGGTGTGCTCGCCGGCGATGCGCGCGAGCGCCTCGTCGGTGATCGTGAAGTCAGCGGGCTCCAGGCCGGCGCGCTCCAGCTGCCGCGGCAGCAGGTGGTCGCGGGAGATGGCGACCTTCTCCTGCTCGGTGTACCCGTCCAGGGCGACCAGCTCCATGCGGTCCAGCAGCGGGCCGGGGATGGTCTCCACCACGTTGGCGGTGGCCAGGAACAGCACGTCGGACAGGTCGAGGTCGACCTCGAGGTAGTGGTCGCGGAACGTGTGGTTCTGCGCCGGGTCGAGCACCTCGAGCAGGGCCGCGGCCGGGTCGCCGGCGTAGCCGACGGCGAGCTTGTCGACCTCGTCGAGCAGCACGACCGGGTTCATCGAGCCGGCCTCGCGCAGGGCGCGCACGATGCGGCCCGGCAGCGCGCCGACGTAGGTGCGCCGGTGGCCGCGGATCTCGGCCTCGTCGCGGACGCCGCCCAGGGAGACTCGGACGAACTTGCGGCCGAGCGCCCGGGCGACCGACTCGCCGAGGCTGGTCTTGCCGACCCCGGGCGGGCCGGCCAGGGCCAGCACGGCACCGGAGCCGCGGCCGCCGACGACCTGCAGGTTCTTCTCCGCGCGGCGGTTGCGCACGGCGAGATACTCCAGGATGCGGTCCTTGACGTCCGCCAGCCCCGCGTGATCGGCGTCGAGGACGGCGCGGGCGGCGGCGAGGTCGGTGTTGTCCTCGGTGCGCACGCTCCACGGCATCTCGAGCACGGTGTCGAGCCAGGTGCGGATCCAGCCGGCCTCCGGCGACTGGTCGCTGGCCCGCTCGAGCCGGCCGACCTCGCGCAGCGCCGCCTCCTTGACGTTGTCGGGCAGCTCGGCGGCCTCGACCCGGGCCCGGTAGTCGGCGGAGCCGTCGGGCTCGTCCTCGCCGAGCTCCTTGCGGATCGCGGCCAGCTGCTGGCGCAGGAGGAACTCGCGCTGGGTCTTCTCCAGGCCCTCGCGCACGTCGTTGTTGATCTTCTCGTTGACCTGCTGCTCGGCGGCGTGGGCGCGGGCCCACTCGACGAGCAGCTCGAGCCGGGCGGTGACGTCCGGCGCCTCGAGGAGCTTGATCTTCTGGGCCAGGGTCAGCCACGGCGCATAGCCCGCGGAGTCCGCCAGCTCGGACAGGTCGGTGATCTTCTCGACGGTGTCGATGACCTGCCATGCGCCGCGCTCCTGCAGCACGCCGATGACCAGGGCCTTGTACTCGCGGGCCAGCTCCCGGGCCTTGCCGGCCGGTGCGGGCTCGCTCAGCGGCGTGGCCTCGACCCACAGGGCCGCTCCGGGGCCGGGGACGCCGGCGCCGATGCGGGCCCGGTCCAGGCCTCGGATGACGGCCGCCGGCTCGCCGCTGGGCAGCCGGCCGACCTTCTCGAGCACGGCGACGACGCCGAAGGAACCGTATTCGCCGTCGACCCGCGGGACCGCGAGGACCCGCTTGTCGCCGGCGGCGCGTGCCGCGTCGACGGCCGCCTGCGTGGAGGCGTCGAGCGTCACGGGAATGACCATGCCGGGGAGCAGGACGTCGTCGTTGAGTGGGAGAACCGGGAGCGTTGCCATCAGGACACACCTGCCATCAGTAGGTTGAGCGTGTCAGGCTTAAGTTACAAACCGTGCCCTATGTTCCCAGCAGTGCCTAGCTTGTGACCCAGGCCACACCGACCGGCGTCAGACCGGCGTCAGACCAGCGCCGGCAGTTCGTAGGCCGGCAGTTCGAACGCCGTCGCCGTCCTCGTCGCCAGGTGCTGGAACAGCCGGCGCGCGGGCGGCACGTAACGGACCACCTTGAAGAAACGGTTTCGCTGGGCGATCTTCTTCCGGGTCGAGGGCACCAGGAACTCCGGACTGCCGCCGGCCTGCTTCTGGCAGGTGGCCACGTAGGGCCGCATGCGCTCCTCATACCGGCGCAACGCCACCCCGTGGTCGCCGCCCGCCGCGTCGAGCTCGCCGGCCAGCACGTGCGCGCCGACGATCGCCAGGCCGGTGCCGTTGCCGCCGGGGCCGCCCGCGTAGCCGGCGTCGCCGAGCAGCACGACCCGCCCGCTCGACCAGCGGTCGAGGCGGATCTGGGTGGTGGAGTCGAACCAGAAGTCCGCGGCCCGCTCCATCGCCTCGAGCAGCTCGGGCGTGCGCCAGCCGACGCCGGCGAACCGCTCGGCGATGATCCGCCGTTGCTGGCCGACGTCGCGATGGTCGAACTCGAGGCCCGGCTCGGCGAACATCAGCGACACGATCTGGTCCCCGCCGTGCGGCGAGCTGACCTGCACGGAGCGGTTGGGTTCGCTGTACATGATCCCGGCGCGCCGCAGGCCCATCGTGCCCGGCATGGTAAAGATGCCGGCATAGACGCCCAGCGGCCGCTTGTGCGCGGGGTCGTCGCCGAACACCAGCCGCCGCACCCCCGAGTGCACCCCGTCGGCGCCCACCACGAGGTCGAACCGGCGCGGCGGCGCCTGCGCGAAGGCGACGTCCACGCCGGCCGCGTCCTGCTCGATCGCCGTGATCTGGTCGCCGAACTGATACCGCACGCGCTCCCGGGTCGCCTCGTAGAGCACCTCCGCGAGGTCGCCCCGCAGCACCTCGAGGTCGCCGCTGAAGATCGCCGCCGGGATGGCCGAGAGCCGGGCGCCGGCGGCGTCGACGATCGCGATGTCGCCCATGTGCGTGGCGCGCGCCTCCAGCCGGTCGCACAGCCCCATGCGGGCCAGGGTCTCGAGGTGCACCCCGCCACGGAAGTCGACCGCGTAGCCGCCCCCTCGCAGTGCGGGCGCCTTCTCCACGACGGTGACCGAGTGCCCGTATCGCTGCAACCACAACGCCAGCGACGGCCCCGCGACGCTGGCTCCGGAGATGAGGATGTCCATGCCGAGAACCATACACGCGTCCTACACGTTTGTATAGAACGCTTGTATAACACGATCGTTTAGTAAGATCGCGAGCCATGGGACATCGCGAAGACCTGCTCGAGGGCGCCGTCCGCTGCCTGTACGAGAAGGGCTACGCCCGCACGACGGCGCGCGACATCGTCGAGGCGTCGGGCACCAACCTGGGCTCGATCGGCTACCACTACGGCGGCATGACCAACCTGCTCAACGCCGCGCTGGAGCGCGCGATCGAGAACTGGGGGCTCGAGCTCGCCGAGGCGATCATGTCGGCCGACGCGGAGGGGCTCACGGGCGCGGAGCGCTTCGAGCGATACTGGGCGCACATGATCGACGCCGTCGCCACGCACCGCCCGGTGCTCATGGCGACCTACGACGCCTTCGTGCAGATGGACCACTCGCCGGACGTCCGGCGGATGATCGCCAACGGCATGCGCGACGCCCGCAAGCTGTGGGCCGAGGTGTTCCACGGCATCGACGCCGAGTTGGAGCCGCAGCGCGCCGACCAGGTGGGCTCGCTCTACCAGGCGCTGATCAGCGGCGTGCTGACCCAGGTGCTCATCGACGCCGACGACGCGCCGACGCCCGCCGACCTGACCGCCGCGCTGCGCACGATCGCGGCGTCCCTGTGATGGGCGACCTCAGGCACGACCTCAGGCGCGACCCCGAAGCCACACCGCGGCGCGGCGTCGCCGTCACAGGTCCCGCCGTAGCGCTCCTCGTGGTCGGCGTGCTCCTCGTCGCCGCCGTCGGCCGCGCGCCGCTGACCTCGGTCGGCCCCCTCGTCGCCGACATCCGCCACGACCTGGGCCTGTCCTCCGCCGCGACCGGCCTGCTCACCACCCTGCCGCTGCTTGCCTTCGCCGGCTTCTCGCTGCTCGCGCCGCGCATCGCGGGCCGCATCGGGCTGGAGCGCAGCCTCGGGCTGGCCCTGGCGCTGCTGGCCGCCGGGATCGTCGTGCGGTCCCTGCCGGCCCAGCTGTGGACCGGCACGGTCGCCGTCGGCGCCGCCATCGCGTGCTTCAACGTGCTGCTGCCCGGCGTCGTCAAGCGCGACTACCCCGACCACGTCGCCCAGCTCACGGGCGGCTACACCGCCACGCAGAGCGTCATGGCCGCGGTCGCCTCCGGCACCGCGGTCCCGCTCGCCGCCCTGGCCGGCGGCTGGCGCCTCGGCCTGGCCTGCTGGGTGCTGCCCGTCCTGGCCGCCGCCGCGGTCTGGGCGCCCAAGGTGCGCACCGGGCCCGACGCGGCCCGCCTCGCCCGGCGCTCCGCCCTGCCCTGGCGCAGCGCCCTCGCCTGGCAGGTCACGCTGTTCATGGGCCTGCAGTCGCTCTGCTACTACGTGCTGGTCGCGTGGCTGCCGACCCTCGAGCGCGACCACGGCATCCCCGCGACCGTGGCCGGCTGGCACCTGTTCGCGTTCCTCGCCGTCGCCGTGGCCGCCAACCTGGCGGTCCCCGTGCTCATCCGCCGCCTGCCCGACCAGCGCCTGGTCGGCCTGGCCTGCGCCGCCTGCATCGGGGCGGGCGTCGCCGGGCTGCAGTGGCTGCCGTGGACGCCGGCGTTCTCCCTGGCCGCGGTACTGCTGAGCGGCATCGGCGCCGGCATGGCGATCGTGGTGTGCCTGTCGCTGTTCAGCTTGCGCACCGGCGACGAGTCGCAGACCGCCGCGCTGTCGGCGATGGCCCAGTCGGTCGGCTACCTGCTCGCCGCCGCCGGCCCGGTCCTGATCGGCGCGCTGCGCGACGCGAGCGGCGCCTGGACGCTGCCGGCCGCGGTGCTGTGTGGCGTGGCCGCGGTGATGGCGCTCTTCGCGATCCTGTCCGGCCGCGCCCGCACGATCCCGCCGCCTCCCGCCGCCCGGGACGGCGTCGGTTGCCCTTAGTTGACCTTGACCACGACCGTGGTGGCGTTGTCGCGGCCGCCCGCCTCCAGCGACGCCGAGACGAGCGCCGAGGCCATCACGTCCGGAGGCGCGCCGGAGCCGAGCGTGCGTTCCATGAGCCGATACGGCACCTGCTCGGCGATGCCGTCGGTGCACAGGCAGTAGACGTCGCCGGGGAACATGGTCACGCTCAGCACGTCGGGCTCGGGCAGGCCGGGGTGCCCGATGAAGCGGTGCAGCTGGTAGCGGGCGGCGGCGGCCTGCGGGGAATCCGCCGGATACCACCCGTGGACGGCGCCCAGCCAGGCCGCGGTGTGGTCGACGGTGAGCAGTTCCAGCAGGCCGCCGCGCAGCCGATACACCCGGGAGTCGCCGATCTGCGTCACCCACGCGCCGGTCGCGTCGGCGACCAGGGCGGTCAGCGTGCAGCCGGTGAGCTCGCGCAGCTCCTGGCCGGCCGCGCGGACCAGGCGCTGGGCCTCCGCGATCCCGGCGAACAGGGGCGTGGGCTCGAAGGGTCCGCGGTGGCGCTGCACGGCCGCGGTGAAGACGTCGACGGCGACCCGCCCGGCGGTGCGGCTGCCCTCGCCGGCGCCCATGCCGTCGGCGACGACGGCGCACAGGCCGGGCCGGCGCTCCAGCTCGGCGGCGAGCACCACGTCGAAGTTGGCCGGATACCGCCGGCCGACGTCGGTGGCGGCCCCGACGCTGAGCTGCCGCCCGGCGCCCTGGACCTCGATCGTCATCGTCATCGCCCGACAGCGTAACGGTTGCCGTGATGTCCTCGCGGCCCCGCGTTCATCCTTCGTTCAGCGTTGATCAGTGACGTTCGTCGCTATCCCAAGGAGTGCCGTGGTGAGCCGGCAACAAACCGGGCATATACGAAATATCCGCTAAGTCAGGACGCGGAGCGTTCGGACTGAGCGGATCCGCGGCGCTGTCATCCGATCGGGCCTTTCGCGAAGGGCCCGCGCGAACCACTCATCCCTCGGCCCGCCCTGGCGATGGCGTTGGCACGAAGGCGGCCAAGGAGGGCCGCCCGCCGGACCCGTTCCAAGGAGGACGTCGTGGGTCTTCGCATCAACAACAACGCCGAGCTGGACCGGATCGCGACGACCACCAGCTTCGGCGGGCAGAAGCTGCTCGACACGTCGGGCAGCAACTCCTACCTCGGCACCTTCCAGGTCGGCGCCAACACCGCCGCGGCCGACCAGATGCGGCGCGAGCGTGTCCGGCTTCGACTCCGCCGGGCTCGGCCTGGGCAGCATCGACCTGACCACGTCCGGTACCACGGCGATCGACGCGATCGACACCGCGATCAAGGGGGTCTCGACGGCACGGGCGACGCTTCGTGCCTACCAGAACCGCTTCGAGCACACCATCAACAACCTCAACGTCGCGGTGGAGAACCTGTCCGCGTCCGAGTCGCGCATCAGGGACACCGACATGGCGCAGGAGATGGTGGCCTACACCCGATCGCAGATCCTGACCCAGGCCGGCGCGAGCATGCTGGCCCAGGCCAACCAGTCGCCGCAGAACGTGCTGTCACTGCTGCGGTAAGCGGCGGGCGCCGGCGGGGAGCGGACGACGAGGTCCGCTCCCCGCCGCGCGGGCGCGCCGCTCGGTGGCGTGGATCAGCACCGAGCACCACATGCGGTACGGCCGCCAGGACTCCGCGATCCGGGCCACCTCGGCGGCCGAGGGCTCGTGCGCCAGCCCGTAGAGCCGGCGGATCCCGGCCCGGGTGATCGCCTCGTCCGGCAGCGCGTCGGCCCGCCCGGCGCCGCGCAGCACGATCGCGGTCGCGAAGAAGTCGCCGATCCCGCGCAGGCGCTTGACGTCGGCGTACGCCTCGGCGACGGGCATCGCGCGCAGCCGCGCCCGGTCGAGGCGGCCCTCCAGGGCGGCGTCGGCGATGCCGTGCAGCCGGGCGACCTTCTCCGCGCCGACGCCGGGCAGCTCGCTCAGCCGGCGCAGCACCTGCGGCGCCGGGAACGCGTGTGCGGTGGCCCCGGCGACCTCGAACGCCTCGCCGTGGGCGCGGGCGATGCGGGCACGGATCGCCCGGCCCTGCTCGACGCGCATCCGGTGGGCGATGACGAACGCGCACGCCGCCTCGTACGGCGAGTGGAACAGCACCGGCCGCAGGTACGCGTGCTCGCGCTGCAGCGCCCCGATGACCGGGTCGCGCTCACCGGCGAGCGGGTAGCCGGAGCCGTCCTCGTCCAGCGACAGCACCGCCAGCGCCTGCCGCCAGGCCGCCTCGGCGGCGTCGCGGTCACCGGCGGACGGCCCATGGACCTCTCCCTCGACGGTGTCGTCGCCGGTCTGCCGCAGCAGGACCGCCGCGGAACGCGCCCAGCCCTCGACCGGGAACGCCATCAGGATCGAGCGCGGGTCTCCGGCGGGGCGGACCCAGCCGCCGAAGTACTCGTTCTGCCGGGCCATGTCGTAAGGGCCCGCGACGCGTGTCTGCATACGGGAGAGCATCGCCCGGATAACACGACACCTGTTGTCATGTTTTCGGCGGTACCGTTTGCAAGGTGCGCGGCGACCGGCTGCTGTCCCTCGTCCTGCTCCTGCAGGCCCGCCCGTCCGCGGCGGCGCCGGAGCTGGCCGAGCGCCTCGGTGTCTCGGTGCGCACCGTGCTGCGCGACGTCGAGGCCCTCGGCGCGGCCGGCATCCCGGTCTACACCGAGCGCGGCCGGGGCGGCGGGATCCGGCTGCTGGACACCTACCGGGCGGGCCTGGCGCACCTGAGCCGCGCCGAGGGCGCCGGCCTCGCGGTCGGCCAGTCGCGCCTGGCCGGCGACCTGGGCCTGGGCGACGCGCTCGACACCGCCCTGGAGAAGCTCACCGGGGCCGGCGGCCGGGCGCTGCGCGGCGGACTGGCGCAGGGGCGCAGCCACGTGCTCGTGGACGTCGACCCGTGGATGCGCTCGGGCGAGCCGGTGCCGCACCTGCCCGCGATCCACGAGGGCCTGCTGCGGGGCCGGCGGCTGGCGCTGCGCTACCGCGACAGCGAGGGCGAGCGTCGCGACCTGGTCGTCGACCCGGCGGGCCTGGTCGCGAAGGCGGGCGTGTGGTATCTGGTGACCGCCGAGCCGGCCCTGCTGCGCGTGGCGCGCGTGGACGCGTGCGTCATCCGGCCCGAGCCGGCGGCCCGGCCGGCGGGCTTCGACCTGGCCGCGGCGTGGTCGGCGCTCCGCGAGGGCGTCGAGTCCCGCCCGCGCGACCTGCACGTCGTGGTGGAGGCGCGGCCCGACGCCGCCGCGATGGCCCGCCGGGTGCTGGCCCGCCACCTGCGGGCGCCCGGCACGGGCACGCGGCTGGAGCTGTCGTTCAACGGCGTGGCGCACGCGGTGGGCAGCCTGTTGGGCCTCGGCACCCGCATCGAGGTCATCGAGCCGGCCGGGGTCCGCGCGGCGATGCGCGAGGCGGCGCTGGAGGTGGCCGCACAGTACGGCTAGGATTCGCCGCGCGGCGACAGGCCCGCGGCGCGGTACACGGCGTCGATGAGCTCCATCGTGCGCACCGAGTCCTCGGGCGGGGTCAGGTTGGGGCCACCGTCGAGGACCGCGGCGGCGAACGCGCGCAGCTGGTGGGTGTACGTGGCCTCGCCGGGGACGCGCTCGTGCGTGGTGCGGCCGGCCCGGGTGAGCGTCAGGCGATGGAAGGCGCTCGGCATCAGGTAGTTGAAGATCTTCAGCGATCCCTCGCTGCCGGTGTACGTCGCGGAGATGCTCAGCAGCCGGCGGGACCACATGCTGGCGACGGTGCGTCCGGTGGCGCCGTTCGGGAAGCGGTACTCGGCCGTCATCGCCCGGTCGACCTGCGGCGAGCGCAGCAGCGCACCGGCCTCGACGACCTCGGGCTCGGCGCCGCCGAGGGTGCGCAGGGCGTGCGCGGCGTAGCAGCCGGCGTCCATCATCGCGCCGCCGGCCAGCGCGAAGTTGTACCGGATGTCGCCGAACCTCGGCAGCGGGAAGCACAGCGCGGTCTCGACCCGCCGCGGCTCGCCGAGCGTGGGCAGGAGCTCCAGCGCGCGGGCCAGCAACGGGTGGTACCGATAATGGAATGCCTCCATGACGACCAGGCCGGTCCGCCGCGCGGCCTCGGCCACCTCGCGCGCCTCGGCCGCGTTGGCGGTGAACGGCTTCTCGCACAGCACATGCTTGCCGGCCTCCAGCGCGGCCAGGGTCCAGCGCGCGTGCAGGCCGGGCACCAAGTCTGGCTCGGTGTGCTTCGCGATGACCGACCCAGACCTGGTGTTGGGTAGCGGCACGTACACCGCGTCGAGGTCCGGGTCGGCGATCAGCTCCGCGTAGCCCGGGTGCACGACGCCGATGCCGTGCTTCGCCGCGAACGCCGCGGCCCGGGCGCGATCGCGGGCGGCGACCGCGGCGACGCGCACCGACGGCACGGCGCGGGCGGGCCTGATGAGCGCGGACGGCGCGATCCTGGCGGCGCCGAGCACGCCGATGCGCAGCATGCCGCGACTGTACCGCGGGCGCCTACCCCGGTCGATGCTCCACCAGGAGGACGAGGTTGCCCTCGCTGTCCTCGAGGGCGGCCTGCCACTCCTGCGTGCCGGCCGGCCCGAGCGTGGCGTCCTCGTGCCGGAAGATGACGTGCGGCTCGGAGCGGATCGCGACCCCGGCCGAGCGTAGCCGCTCCACGGCGGCGTCGATGTCGGCGACGGCGAGGTACAGCATGGCCGCCGGGGCGTTGCGCTCCAGCATCAGCCGCACCCCGTCGAGGTCGAAGAAGACCAGCCCGGGCGGGTCGTACGTGGCCAGCGGCTCCGCCTGCAGCAGCAACGCGTAGAACCGGCTCGCCCGCTCGAGATCCTCGACGCGCTGCGCGATCTGCACCAGCCTCATCGGGGCAGTATCACAGGCGCGCGAACCGCGACGCCGGCGTTCCCGCCACGCCGGGCTCTACGCCGCGCGGGCCGTCAGCGCCGCGAGCACGTCGCGGGTCACGGCCTCGACCGGGCGCGTCGCGTCGACGGTCAGCAGGATGCCACGCCCGGCGTAGAACGCCAGGACCGGCTCCGTGACCTCGCGGTACTGCTTCAGGCGCCGGCGAATGACCCCCTCGTTGTCGTCCGAGCGGTGCTCGACCGCGGCCCGCTTGAGCAGCCGCCGCATGAGCTCCTCGTCGTCGGCCTGCAGGTGCAGCGCGACGTCGGCGGTCATCTGCAGCGACAGCGCCACCCGGTATGCGGCCAGGGCCTGGGCCATCGTGCGCGGGATGCCGTCGAGGACATACCCGCCGCCGTCGCGCTTCGCCTCCGCGAACTCCAGCCGCAGCAGCTCGAGCACGATCTCGTCGGGCACCAGGTCGCCGCGGTCGAGATGTCCCCGCACGCGGCGGCCGAGCTCGGTCCCCTCGACCACGTGGCGGCGCAGGAGATCACCCATGGCCACGTGCCGGATCCGGAAGTGCTCGGCGATCACGGCACCCTGCGTGCCCTTGCCCGCCCCGGGCGGCGCAACCATCAGCACCCGCACAGCCACCACGCTAACGCAGCCGGATCGATGGGTGAGCACCGTAGGCCGTGACGTCCGACACGCCACCCTGGCACTGGACCCGGCTCGGGAGCGGTGATCATGAAGGGGCCCGGGTGGTCACCACGCCCGACTAAGGTCGACGGGTGAACCCTGAGACGTTGTTGCTGCTGGGGCTCGGGGCCGTGGCGATCGTCGTGGCGGCGCGGTGGTTCGGCACGCGCACCGGGCTGCCGGCCGCCGCGCTGCTGACGGTGCTGGGCATCCTCTACGCGCTGCTGCCCGGCCCCAACGTCGCGCTCGACCCGCACGTCGTGCTGACGTTCGTGCTGCCGCCGCTGCTGTACAGCGCGGCGCTGGACTCCTCGCTGCTGGCGATCCGGGCCAACCTGCGCATCGTCATCGGGCTGTCCGTGCTGCTCGTCTTCGCCACCGCACTGCTGGTCGGGGCCGGGTTCGCGCTGTTCGTGGCGGGGGCGACCTTCGCCGCCGGGGTGGCCGTCGGGGCCGCGGTCGCGCCGCCGGACCCGGTCGCGGCGCTCGCGGTCGGGCGGAAGGTGGGGCTGCCTCCCCGGCTGATCACGATCATCCAGGGCGAGGGGCTGCTCAACGACGCCACCGCGCTGACGCTGCTCAACGTGGCGGTCGCCGCGGCCGTCGGCGGGCACTTCTCCGAGGCGAAGGCGGGCGCGCTGTTCCTGCTCGTCGCGGCCGGCGGCGCCGCGGTCGGGGTCGCTGTCGCCTTTGCCGTACGGCTGCTGCGCCCGCTCGCCCGCGACCCGCTGCCGGCCAACGCGATCTCCCTGGCGACGCCGTTCATCGCCTACCTGGCCGGCGAGCGGCTGCACGTCTCCGGGGTGCTGGCGGTGGTGGTCGCCGGCCTCATCGTCGGGCACGACACGCCCCGCTCCGGCACCGGCGCGAGCCGGCTGCAGACGACCGCGGTGTGGCGACTGGTGGACTTCCTGCTGGAGGGCTTCGTCTTCCTGCTCATCGGCCAGCAGCTGCCGGCGGTGATCCGCGGGCTCAAGCGGTACGACACCTCGACCATCGTGATCGCGGTCGGCATCTCGATCGGGGTCGCGCTCCTGCTGCGCCCCGTGTGGCTGGCCCTGACGCAGGCGGCTCACCTGCTGCTGCGGCGCGAGGACGAGGGCCTCAACGCCCGCGAGATCGCGGTGCTGAGCTGGGCCGGGACCCGCGGCGTGATCAGCCTCGCGGCGGTGTTCACGCTGCCGCTGACGACGGCGTCGGGCGCGCCGTTCCCCGACCGGGACCTGCTGCTGTTCTGCACGTTCACGGTGGTGCTCGTGACGCTGGTCGGGCAGGGGCTGACCTTCGCGCCGCTGGTGCGGGCGCTCGGGCTGCGCGCCAACGAGGTCGACGAGGCCCTGCTGCGCAACGAGGCGCGGATCGCGTCGGTGCACGCCGCGCTGGACCGCCTCGAGGAGCTGGAGCAGGACGAGCCCGCGGACACGGCCGCCGTCGAGTCGCTGCGCACGCGGATGCAGGAGCGGCTGCGGCGCTACGAGCACCGCCTCGACATGCTGCAGAGCGCGGAGTCCGACGAGGTGCCGGTGTCGGAGCGGTACGAGGCGGCGCTGCGCATCCGGCGGCTGGCGATCGAGGCGCAGCGCGAGGAGCTGCTGCGCTGGCGCGACGCCGGCACGCTGCCCGACGAGGGCCTGCGGCGGCTGGAGCGGGAGCTCGACCACGAGGAGCGGGTCCTGCCGGAGCGACCCGAGTAAACCTATTGGCTGAGTGGGATTGACGAGTGGCGGCCGTCTTGACTACATTACCTACTCATTAAGTAGGCAACCTAGACTTTGACTCCAAGGATGGCTCCGTGAAGCTGCGTACCCGCGTGCTCGCTGTCAGTACAGCGTTCGTCCTGTCCGGGACCGCGCTGAGCGCCTGCGCCGGCACCGCCAAGAGCTCCGACACCGACAGCGGCGGCGACGTCACCCTGGCGCTCGTGGCCTACTCGACGCCGCAGGCCGCATACGAGCAGCTCATCGCCGCGTTCCAGAAGACCGACGCCGGCAAGAAGATCAAGTTCACGCAGTCCTACGGCGCCTCCGGCGACCAGAGCCGCGCGGTCGCCAGCGGCCTCAAGGCCGATATCGTCGCGTTCTCGCTGGAGCCGGACATCACCCGCCTGGTGACCGCCAAGCTGGTCGACGCGAGCTGGAACTCCGACCAGTACAAGGGCATGATCACCGACTCGGTCGCGGTCATCGGCACCCGCAAGGGCAACCCGAAGAACCTCAAGACGTGGGACGACCTGACCAAGCCGGGCGTGCAGGTGCTGACCCCCAACCCGTTCACGTCGGGCGGCGCGAAGTGGAACATCCTGGCCGGCTACGGCGCCAAGTCGAAGAAGGGCACCGACAAGGACGCCGGCGCGACCTACCTCGACGCGCTGTTCAAGAACGTGCCGGTGCAGGACAACAGCGGCCGCGCGTCGCTGCAGACCTTCACCAGCGGCAAGGGTGACGCGTTCATCTCCTACGAGAACGAGGCCCTCTTCGCGCAGAAGAACGGCCAGGCCGTCGACTACACCGTGCCGGACGACACGATCCTCATCGAGAACCCGATGGCGGTGACGACCAACAGCGCCCACCCGGCCGAGGCCAAGGCGTTCCTGGAGTTCCTGCACACGCCCGCGGCGCAGAAGATCTACGCCGACAACGGCTACCGCCCGGTGGTCAAGGACGCCGGCGGCCGGTCGTTCCCGACCCCGTCCGGCCTGTTCACCGTCGGCGACCTCGGCGGTTGGTCGAAGGTGAACAAGGAGCTGTTCGACCCGGGCCAGAGCGTGATGGCCTCGATCGAGCAGAAGCTCGGGGTCTCCACCTCCGCCGCCCCGAGCCCCGCCGCCTCCAAGTAATGGCGACGGAGACCGCGGTCAAGCCCACCGGGTCCGGCATCGCGCCGGGCCCGGCCGGGTCCGTTCTGCGCAAGCGCCGGCCGGTCGGCACCGCGCTCGGGTTGGGCACCGCCGTGCTCTACCTGAGCCTCATCGTGCTCATCCCGCTCGCCGCGGTGGTGTGGCGCTCCACCGAGGGCGGCTGGGACACCTTCTGGGCGGCGGTGCGCACCCCGGACGCGTGGGCGGCGCTCGAGCTCACGGTCGGCGCGTCGCTCGTGGTCGCGCTCATCAACGTGGTCATGGGCACCGTCATCGCCTGGGTGCTGGTGCGCGACAACTTCCCCGGCAAGGGCGTGGTCGACACGCTCATCGACCTGCCGTTCGCGCTGCCGACGATCGTGGCCGGACTGGTGCTGCTCGCGCTGTACGGCACCAGCAGCCCCCTGCACATCAACCTCGCCTACACCAGGCTCAGCGTCGGCGTCGCGCTGCTGTTCGTCACCCTGCCGTTCGTCGTGCGCACGGTGCAGCCCGTGCTGCGCGAGCTGGACCGGGACATGGAGCAGGCCGCCTACTCCCTGGGCGCCTCCCCCGCCACCACGTTCCGCCGCATCATCCTGCCCAACCTGGCGCCCGCCATGATCTCCGGCGCCGGGCTGGCGTTCACCCGGGCGATCGCCGAGTACGGCTCGACGAACCTGCTCACCGGCAGCATCCCATTCGAAACCCAGGTGTCCGCGGTGAACATCTTCGGCCGCATCGAGAGCGACGACACCACCGCCGCGGCGGCCATCTCCACCGTGCTGCTCGTCGTCGCCTTCGTCGTGCTCGTCCTGCTCGACCTCTTCCAGCGCTGGAGTGCCCGCCGTGGCTAAGTATCCGCTGCGCGTCCTCGCCCTGGTGTACCTGCTGTTCCTGCTGGTGCTGCCGGTCGGGCTGGTCGTCTGGCGCACCTTCCAAAAGGGCCTGCAACCGATCGCCGACGTGCTGACGTCGGAGAACTTCACCCACGCGTTCGCCGTCACGGTGTCGGTGGCGGTGTGGGCGGTGCTGGCCAACACCGTGTTCGGCGTCGGCGCCGCACTGCTGCTCGTGCGGCACCGCTTCCCCGGCAAGCGCCTCCTCGGCGCGCTGACCGACCTGCCGCTGGCCGTGTCGCCGGTCGTCGTCGGCCTCGCGCTGATCCTGGTGTACGGCAAGTTCGCCCCCGCCGGCGGCTGGCTGGAGCGCCACGGCATCCAGATCATCTTCTCGCTGCCCGGCATGGTGCTGGCCACCATCTTCGTGTCGCTGCCGCTGGTCGTGCGGGCCATCGTCCCCGTGCTGGAGGAGATGGGCGACGAGCAGGAGCAGGCGGCGCACACCCTCGGCGCGAGCCGCTGGCAGACGTTCCTGCGCATCACGGTCCCCGGCATCCGCGCCGCGCTCGGCTACGGCGTGGTGCTGTGCCTGGCCCGGGCCCTGGGCGAGTACGGCGCCGTCGCCGTGGTCTCCGGCCGGCTCGTCGGGCAGACCCAGACCGCGACGCTGTTCGTCGAGGAGCGGTACCAGAACTACGACCAGACCGCGGCGTTCACCACCGCCAGCGCGCTGGCCCTCATCGCGATCGTCACCCTGCTCATCACCAAGCTCCTGCGGCCGAAAGAGAACGACTGATGGCCATCGAAGTCCGCGACGTGAACAAGTCGTTCGGCAAGACGCCGGTCCTGCGCGACATCTCCATCGACATCGCCTCCGGCTCGCTCACCGCGCTGCTCGGCCCCAGCGGCGGCGGCAAGTCCACGCTGCTGCGGGTCATCGCCGGCCTCGAGCAGCCCGACACCGGCAGCGTGCGCATCAACGAGGTCGACGCCACCCGCCTGACACCCCAGCGGCGCAACGTGGGCTTCGTGTTCCAGCACTACGCGGCGTTCAAGCACATGACGGTGTACCGCAACGTCGCCTTCGGCCTCGAGGTCCGCCACCGGCCGAAGGCCGACATCCGCAAGCGCGTCATGGAGCTGCTGGAGCTCGTCCACCTCGACCAGTTCGCCGACCGCTACCCCGCGCAGCTGTCCGGCGGGCAGCGCCAGCGCATGGCCCTGGCCCGTGCCCTGGCCCCCGAGCCGCAGGTGCTGCTGCTCGACGAGCCCTTCGGCGCGCTGGACGCCCAGGTCCGCAAGGAGCTGCGCACCTGGCTGCGCCGCCTGCACGACGAGGTGCACGTGACCACCGTCTTCGTCACCCACGACCAGGAGGAGGCGATGGACGTCTCCGACGAGATCGTCGTGCTCGCCGACGGCGTCGTGCAGCAGGTCGGCAGCCCGCACGACATCTACGAGAACCCGGCGAACCCGTTCGTGATGAGCTTCCTGGGCCCGGTGACCCGCCTCGACGGCCGGCTGGTCCGCCCGCACGACGTCTCGCTGTCGCGCGAGCCCGCCGAGGGCGGCACCGCCGCGGTCGTGACCCGGGTCGTGCCGCTGGGCTTCGAGGTGCGCATCGAGGCGAAGGCCGGCGACGTGGAGGTTTGGGCGCAGCTGACCCGCGCCGGGGCCAAGGCGATCGACGTCAAGCCCGGGGACACCCTGTACTTCAGCCCGGAGACCGGCGCCAGGACCCTCGCGGCCGTCTGAGCCGTCGCGCCATGCTGCCCAAGCGCATCGAGTACTCGGTGCGGGCGCTGGTCGTGCTGGCCGGCGCCGCACCGCAGACCATCAAGGCCCAGGACGTCGCCGACGCCCAGGACATTCCACCCGGCTATCTGTACGATCTGCTCGCCGACCTGCGCCGGGCCGAGCTGGTGCAGGTTCAGCGCGGCACGGGCGGCGGCTACCTGCTCGCCCACCCGGCCGCGGAGCTGACCCTGGGCGAGATCGTGCGCCGCCTGGACGGCCCCGGCACCGAGCCACCACCGGGCGGCCGCGCCGACGACCGCTCCATCGAACGCCTGCGCCAGCTGTGGGAGCGCGCGAACCGCGTCCGCCTCGACTACCTGGACGCGGTGACCCTCGCCGACATCATGAACCACGGCGCCTGACCGCAGGCCCCGGCGGCAGGACCACCTCGGCGTCGCCGGCCGGCCCGACATCCTGACGGGCCGCTACCGCAGGGTGGCGAGGTCCAGCAGGTGCCAGGTCATGGTCTCGTTGTCGCCGGTGGCCCACCACAGCCAGGTGCCGGCGAGGCCCTCGGCGGTGGAGACGGCCAGGGCGGCGCGCCGGCCGGTCTTGAGGTCGAACAGGGCGAGGCGCTCGCTCGCGGTGGCGGCCCGGGTGGAGATCGGCGCGGCGAGGAACTCGAACCGGTCGAGCGCGGCGACGTCGACGAAGAGCGGGACCTCCCCGTCGGCGTTGATGCGGCCGGTCGTGCCGGTGCCGTCGGGGCGGCGCAGGGTGACCACGGCGGAGTCCGCGGCGCGCACCACGCTGCGGCACCAGGCGACGCCGCAGAACAGCTCCTCCCCCAGCGGCTGGGCGATGGTGCGGCGCTCACCGGTGACGAGGTTCAGCTGCCGGACCGGTTCGCCGCCGATGCCGTCGCTGCCGGCCCACGGCCAGGCCGCGAGGTGGTACGTGCCGTCGAGCGGGCGGACGGTGACCTCGCCGCCGCCGACGGGCACGGAGCGCAGGTCGGTGGTCGGCGGGTAGGCGCCGCGGGTGGCCGTCCACCAGATCCGGCCGTCGGCGACCTGCAGGTCGTACAGGCTGCCGGAGAACGTGGCGTGGCCGGTGTCGGCGGTGAGGGTGACCGGGGCGCCGGAGCGGCCGGCGCGCAAGAGGGTGCCGCGGGTGCCACCCTGGTCGTCGGCGACGCTGGACATCCAGTACACCTGGTCGCCCTCGACGGCGACCGCGTCGAACGATCCGCCGCCGGCGATCGGGATCTGTTGCAGCGGCCGCGGGTGGGCGAGGTCGCTGGGGTCGAGCAGGGCGAGGCTCGCCGTGCTGCCGTCGGCGTCGGCGATCTGCACGACGACGGCGGTGCGGTCCAGGACCGCGACCGGGGTGAAGGTGGTCCCGTCGGGCAGGGTCGCGGGTAGGTCCATGGGCCGCGCGTCCGGCCACAGCCCGGCCAGGGTGGCCGAGCCGGCCGAGCCAGCCGAGCCGGCCGGGTCTGGGTCCGCGCCGCCGCCGGGCGTGGGGACCAGCAGCAGGACGGCGACCGCCGCCACCGCCGCCGCGGCGCCCAGCCGGATCCGCCACTTGGTGGCCGTGCTCAGGTTCACGATTCGTACGGCTGCTTCGGCGCCGCGACGGGATGCGCGGCGGTGACGGTCAGGTACGGCACGGGCTCGCCGTCGATCGGGTCGGTGTCGGTCCGCGGCGAGTACGTGCCGGTGACCTCCAGCCAGGTGTCCGCCGCGGCGTCGGGCGGGACGGCGCCGTCGAGGCCGATCTTGACCGGGCGGGCGTCGGCGGCGCAGCAGGTGATGACCATGCGGGCCAGGTATCGCCGGTCGCCGTCGGCCAGCACGAACCCGGACAGCGTGACGCGCCGGCCGGCGAGCGTGCGGCCCTTGTCGAACACGGCGCGGCCGGCGTAGTCGAGCATCGAGATGCGCACCGGGTCGCCGTCGGGCAGCGGCGGGAAGTCCGAGGTCGGCGCGGCGTTGAGGGCGGTGCCGCCGTGGGAGGCGGCGTAGGAGCCCAGCGCCGGCGGCGCGACCAGCAGCAGCGCGAGGGCGGGCGCGACGAGCAGCCAGGACGGCTCGAACCCGCCGTGCGCGTGGCCGTGCCCGTGGCCGTCACCGGGATGCTCGCCGGCGTGGACGTCAGTGCCGGCCGGACGGTACAGCCGGACGAGGTTCACCACGGCGACGGCGACGAGGACGGCGCCGGCGGCGATGAGATACCAGTGCAGGCCCGGCTTGACATAGCGCACGTAGGTGCCGGTCCAGGCGGTCCGGATCAGCGTGCCGCCGATGAGCAGCAGCACCACGGACTGCACCCCGGCCCGGCTCACCACAGCGCGCTCCCGGTGAGGACGGCGAGCGCGACGCCGACGACGAACGTGGCCGGGGCGAAGCGCAGCGCGAAGCGCCGGCCGAACGCGCCGGCCTGCATGGCGAAGAGCTTGAGGTCGACCATCGGGCCGACGACGAGGAACGCGAGCCGGGCGGTGAGGGAGAACTGGGCCAGCGAGGCGGCGACGAACGCGTCGGCCTCCGAGCAGATCGACAGCAGCACGGCCAGCCCGGCCAGCGCCACCACCGCGAGGACGTGGTGCCCGGCGATCGCGTGCAGCCACCGCTGGGGCACCAGCACGTTGAGGCAGGCGGCTGCGGCCGCGCCGATGACGAGGAAGCCGGCGGCCTCGGCGGCGTCCTGGCGTACCGCCGCGAAATAGGCCGCCGCCCGGCCGCCCTCCACCGGGGCGCGGCGCGGGGTCCGCAGCCAGTCGTCGCGGCCCAGCCGCAGCCACAGCCAGCCCATGGCCAGGCTCGTCGCGAGGCTCGCCACCAGCCGGCCCGCGACCATCAGCGGCTGGCCCGGGAACGCGACCGCGGTCGCGGCCAGCACGACCGGGTTGATCGCGGGCGCGGCCAGCAGGAACGCGAGCGCCGCGGCCGGGGTGACGCCGCGGCGCATGAGCGCGCCGGCGACGGGCACCGACGCGCACTCGCAGCCGGGCAGGGCGAGCCCGGCCACCCCGGCGACGGGCACCGCGAGGGCTGGGCGGGAGGGCAGCGCGCGGGCGAAGAACCGCTCGGGCACGAGCGTCGCGATCGCGGCGGACAGCAGCGTGCCCAGCACCACGAACGGCATCGCCTGCACGACGATCGCGACGAACACCGTCACCCACTCCTGCGCCCGCGGCGCGGCGAACGCGCGGCCGATCCAGTCGCGGGCGAGGACCGCGGCGATCAGCACCGCCGCGAGGATCTCCACGCCGAGCAGACGCCGGCGGGGCCGGTGCCCGGCGGGCACCGGCCGCTCGATCACCGCCGCGGGCGGTCGCACGTCCTGCATCGGGCACAGGTTACGCCGCATGGACAACCGCCGGGTGCATCGGGAAAACATTGCTATATCAGCATCTGCGCATCCTCGGGGCGCCGGAAATCGGTGGACAACCCGCCCGCCGGTGGACAGGGTCGGGTCATGCGACAAGAGGACATCTGGGACGCGGAGATCGCAGCGCAGTACGACACGCCGGGCACCGGGATGTTCGCCGCCGAGGTGGTCGACCCGGCCGTGGACCGCCTCGCCGCGCTCGCGGCGCGCGGCCGGGCGCTCGAGTTCGCGATCGGCACGGGCCGGATCGCGGTGCCGCTCGCCGGGCGCGGGGTGCCGGTGAGCGGCATCGAGCTGTCCCGGCCGATGCTGGAGCGGCTGCGCACGAAGGCGGACGAGGCGACGATCCCGGTCGTGGTCGGTGACATGGCCAGCGCGACCGCCCCGGGCGAGTACACCCTGGTCTACCTGGTCTTCAACACGATCTCCAACCTGCTGACGCAGGCCGAGCAGGTCGCGTGCTTCCGCAACGCGGCACGGCACCTGACGCCGGGCGGCCGGTTCGTGATCGAGCTGGAGGTGCCCGACCTGCGCCGGCTGCCGCCGGGCCAGCAGGCCGTGGTGTTCACCTCCGAGCCCGGGTATCTCGGCCTGGACACGTTCGACGTGCTCAACCAGCACCTCGTCTCGCACCACTTCCGCTTCGACGAGAGCCGCCGGGCCCGGCTCACCCGCAGCCCGCACCGCTACATCTGGCCGGCCGAGATGGACCTCATGGCGCAGTTGGCCGGCCTCGAGCTGGAGTCGCGGCACGCGGACTGGTCGGGCGCGCCGTTCACCGGCGAGTCGCGCTCACACGTCTCCGTCTACCGCCGGCCCGAGTGAGCGTCCAGCTCGGTCAGTAGACGTCGCGGAGGTAGCGCTTCTCGGCGGACAGCTGCTTGACGTACGCGGCGGCGGCGCCCTCGTCCAGGTGGCCGTGGGCGGCGACGATCTCGCGCAGGGCCAGGTCGACGTCCTTGGCCATGCGGGTCGCGTCGCCGCAGACGTAGAAGTACGCGCCGTCCTGCAGCCACGACCACAGCTGGGCGCCGTGCTCGCGCATGCGGTCCTGGACGTACACCTTGGCCCGCTGGTCGCGGGAGAACGCCAGGTCGAGGCGGGTCAGCGTGCCCTGCCGGCGCAGCCGCGCGAGCTCCTCGGCGTGGTAGAAGTCGGTGGCCCGGCGCTGCTCACCGAAGAACAGCCAGCTCGGGCCGCGGGCGCCGCGGGCGTGGCGCTCCTGCAGGAATGCGACGAACGGGGCGACGCCGGTGCCGGGGCCGACCATGATCATGGGGACCGTGTCGTCGGCCGGCGGGCGGAAGTTCGGGGAGCGCTGCAGGAACACGGGCACCGGCGCGTCCGGGGCGGCGTCGGCGAGGAACGTCGAGCACACGCCCTTGCGCGTGCGGCCGCGGCCGTTGCCGAAGCGGACCACGGACACGGTGAGCGAGACCTGGGTGGGTGCCAGCAGTGGCGACGACGAGATGGAGTACTGCCTCGGCTGCAGCCGCGTGAGCAGCGGGACCCACTCGCCGGCCCCGGCCTTCACCGCGTGCTCGGCGATGACGTCGACGGCCTGCCGGCCCCAGGTGTACTTCGCCAGCTCCCCCTGGTTGTCCGGGCGCAGCAGCGCGCGCAGCGGCGAGTCGTGGCCGCGGTCGGCGACGAAGCGCAGCAGGCCGGGCGTGATCCGGGTGATGTCGAGCCGGTGCAGCAGCGCCTCGCGCAGCTCGACCTCGCCGCCGACGTCCACTGTGGACAGCGGGTCGAGGCCGGTCACCTCGAGCCACTCCTCCACCAGGGACGGGCAGTTGCGCGGCCACACGCCGAGGGCGTCGCCGGCCGCGTAGCCGAAGTCCTCGCCGACGTCGAAGGTGAACTGCCGTACCTCCTTCGCCGACCCGGGCAGGCTCAGCAGGCGGTTGCCGCGCAGCGTCGCGGTGACCGTCTCGTCGCGGCCGGAGCGCGGCGTCGCCCGCGGGGCGGCGGGCGCGCGCAGCGCCGCGAGCACCGTGTCCAGCCAGCCGTCAGCGGCCTCGGCGAAGTCGGGCTCGCAGTCGACGCGCGGGGCGAGGCGCACGCCGCCGAGCTCGGTGAGCCGGGCGTCGAGGCGGCGGCCGTGGCCGCAGAAGTCGGCGTAGCTGGAGTCGCCGAGGGCGAGCACGGCGTAGCGGCGCCCGTCGAGGCGCGGCGCGTCGCCCTGCAGCGACTCCCAGAAGGCGGTGCCGTTGTCGGGGGCGTCGCCGTCGCCGAAGGTGCTGGTGATGACGAGCAGGTCGTTGCCGCCGCGCAGCAGTTCCCCGGCGGCGGCCGTCATGGCCCGCACGTTGGCCTGCCAGCCCTCGTCCGCCAGGCGGCGGCCGACGTGGGCGGCGAGCTCCTCGGCGTTGCCGGTCTGCGACGCCCAGAGGATTTCGACGGTACGCACGGATCCGGCCGCCGGCGCCGGCGCGCCCGGCCGGTGGTAGGTGCCCGCGAGGAAGCCGTCGACCCAGGCGGCGCGCCCGGCGTCGAACGGCGCGCCCGGGGGCAGCCGCGGCACCACGCCCGGCGCCGGCGGGCTCGCGGTGAGCGCGTTGAGGAACCCGGCCAGGTACCGCCGCTCGGTCTCGGTCAAGGCGGGCGGGGTGAGGTCGAGCCCGAGTGCGTCCACGGTGGACGGTGGGGCCGCCGGCGCGGCGGAGACCCGGGTGAGGGCGACGGCGCACACCTTCAGCTCCGGCTGGAACGAGATCGGGTCGACGGCGTCGGAGGTGACGGCGTTGACGCTGAGGTACTCGCCGAACAGGTCGTTCCAGTGGAACGGGGCGAAGCAGCTGCCGGGCAGCACCCGGTCGGTGACGGTGGCCGGCAGCACGGCGCGGCCGCGGCGGGAGGCGACTTCGACCCGGTCGCCGCCGGCGATGCCGAGCCGATCCGCGTCCTGCGGGTTGAGCTCGACGAACGGGCCGGGGTTGAGCCGGTTGAGCTTCGCCACCTTCCCGGTCTTCGTCAGCGTGTGCCACTGGTGCTGCAGGCGGCCGGTGTTGAGCAGGAACGGGTAGTCGTCGTCGGGCAGTTCGGCCGGGTCCAGGTGCGGGCGGGGGAAGAACACGGCCCGGCCGCTCGGGGTGGCGAAGGTGAGCCGGGGGCCGGTGCCCTCGTTGCGGTACCGGATCGGGTTGCGGGGCGGCGACCCGGGCGGGGCGGGCCACTGCACCGGGCCTTCGCGGAGCCGCTCGTAGCTGATCCCGCGCAGGTCGTAGCCGGTCTGCGGGTTGTTGAAGCCGCGGATCTCGGCGAAGACGTCCTCGGCGCGCTCGTAGCGGAACGCGTCGCCGTAGCCCATGGCGGCGGCGACCCGCGCGATGATCTCCCAGTCGGCGAGGGCCGCGCCGGGCGGGTCGGCGACCTGGCGTACCAGCGTCAGGTTCCGCTCCGAATTGATCATGACGCCGTCGATCTCGGACCACATGGCGGCGGGCAGGATCACGTCGGCGTAGGCGTTGGTCTCGGTCTCGGCGTACGTGTCCTGGGTGATGACGAGCTCGGCGCGCTCGAGCCCCTCGATGACGGTGCGCCGGTTGCCGACCGAGGCGACCGGGTTGGTGCAGATGATCCAGCAGGCCTTCACCTCGCCGGCGGCCATGCGCTCGAACAGCTCGACGGTGCCCCTGCCGACATCGGTGCGCAGCGTACCGGCGGGCAGGCCCCAGGCGTCCTCGACGAAGTCGCGGTCGGCCTCGACGAGCACCGAGCGCTGGCCGGGCAAGCCGGGCCCCATGTACCCCATCTCCCGGCCGCCCATCGCGTTGGGCTGGCCGGTAAGGGAGAACGGGCCGCTGCCGGGGCGGCAGATCGCGCCGGTGGCGAGGTGGAGGTTGACCAGGGCGTTGGTGTTCCAGGTGCCGTGGGTGCTCTGGTTGAGGCCCATCGTCCAGCAGCTCATCCACTCCCCGGCCGCGGCGATCAGGCCGGCGGCCGCGCGCAGGGATGCTTCGGAGATGCCGGTGGTTTCGGATACGGCGGACGGCGGGTAGCCGGCCAGGAACGGCGGCATCGCCTCCCAGCCCTCGGTGTGCGCGGCGATGAACTCGTCGTCGACGTGGCCGCCCTCGACCAGCAGGTGCAGCAGCCCGTTGAGCAGAGCCAGGTCGGTGCCCGGCCGCACCTGCAGGAACAGGTCGGCCTTCTCGGCGGTGGCGGTGCGGCGCGGGTCGACGACGACGAGCTTCGCGCCGGCCTTGACCCGGTCCATCATGCGCAGGAACAGGATCGGGTGGCAGTCGGCCATGTTGGAGCCGATCACGAGGAACAGGTCGGCGTGGTCGAAGTCGTCGTACGAGCCGGGCGGCCCGTCGGCGCCGAGGGAGAGCTTGTACCCGCTGCCCGCGCTGGCCATGCACAGCCGCGAGTTCGACTCGATCTGGTTGGTGCGCACGAAGCCCTTGGCGAGCTTGTTGGCGAGGTACTGCGCCTCCAGCGTCATCTGCCCGGAGACGTAGAAGGCGACGGCGTCCGGCCCGTGCTCGTCGACGATCGCCCGCAGCCGCGCCGCGGTGTGCGCGATCGCCGCGTCGACCCCGGTCTCCACCGCTCGGCCGCCGCGCTCGGCCCGCACCAGGGCGGCGCCCAGGCGCCCCTTGCCGGCGAGCATCTCGGCGCTGGTCGCGCCCTTGGTGCACAGCCGCCCGGCGTTGGCCGGGTGATCCTTGTCGCCGTGCACCTTGAGCACGCGGCGCCGGCCGTCGGGGTCCGTCGCCACGTCGAGGACCATGCCGCAGCCGACCCCGCAGTACGAACAGACCGAGCGGGTCCGCATCACGGCGACGACGGTACAAACGGTCAGTTACGCGCGTGTCACGCCGATCTCGCTCCGCGAATTACGCCGATCCCACAACATCACGCCCGCGGATGTGAGCCCCCGGCGGTTCGCGGTACCACCGGATCTTCTCCCGGATCCGCTCCTGCTCGTCGCGCAGGGCGGCGATCTTGAGCTCGAGCTCGCGGTCGTGCTCCTCGAGCAGCTCGGCGCGCTCGGCGAAGGTGGCGTCGCCGTCGCGGGCGAGCTCGGCGTAGCGCAGCATGCGCGCGATCGGCATGCCGGTGTCGCGCAGGCAGCGCAGGATCCCCAGCCAGGCCAGGTCGTCGTCGGTGAAGACGCGCTGGCCCCCGGCGTTGCGCTCGACGCTGTCGAGCAGGCCGATCCGCTCGTAGTAGCGCAGCGTGTCCAGGCTGAACCCGGTCTTCTCGACGGCTTCCCGCGGGGTGTACGGCATGCCACAGTTGTACCGGTAAAGCCGGACTCCCCGCGACCCCGTTCCCCGATGTCAGGTGGCCGACGGCCACTGCTCACATCCGTCGTCTGCGCTGCGGCGCCCCTCGGGGACGCGCGACGATCGGGGCGTGACTGAAACCACCGCGGTGCTCGTCCTGGTGATCGTGATCGCGCTCGGGTTCGACTTCACCAACGGCTTCCACGACACGGCCAACGCGATGGCCACCTCCATCGCGACCAACGCGCTGCGGCCCAGGGTCGCCGTCCTGCTGTCGGGCATCCTGAACCTCGTCGGGGCGTTCCTCTCGGTCGAGGTCGCGCTCACGGTGACGAACGCCGTCGTGAAGATCCAGAACTCCAACGGCACACCCAAGGCGCAACTGCTCGACGGTGGCGGCTTCGCCCTCCTGCTCATCGTCCTGGCCGGCCTCGTCGGCGGGATCGTGTGGAACCTGCTGACCTGGCTGCTGGGCCTGCCCTCGAGCTCCTCGCACGCGCTCTTCGGCGGGCTGATCGGCGCCACCATCGCCGGGCTGGGCTGGGCCGGGGTCAACTGGAACGGCAACGGCACCAAGCTCGACGGCCTCGTCGGCAAGGTGCTGCTGCCCGCGGTCATGTCCCCCGTGATCGCCGCGATCGTCGCCGCGGCGGGCACCTGGCTGATCTACAAGGTCACCATCGGCGTGGCGCGGCGGTTCACCGACAACGGCTTCCGCTGGGGCCAGATCGGGTCCGCGTCGCTGGTGTCGCTGGCCCACGGTACCAACGACGCCCAGAAGACGATGGGCGTGATCACCCTGGCGCTGATCGCGACCGGCAACTGGACCGACACCAAGAACATCCCCTTCTGGGTGAAGGCGGCATGCGCGCTGGCCATCGCGCTGGGGACGTACCTCGGCGGCTGGCGCATCATCCGGACGCTGGGCAAGGGCCTGGTGGAGATCGCGCCGCCGCAGGGCCTGGCCGCCGAGTCGGCCTCGGCCGCGGTCATCCTGGTCTCCAGCCACCTCGGCTTCGCCCTGTCGACCACGCACGTGGTCACGGGCTCCATCCTCGGTACCGGCCTGGGCAGGCCCGGCGCGATCGTGCGCTGGCCGGTGGCCGGCCGGATGGTCCTCGCCTGGCTCATCACGCTGCCGGCGGCGGCGGTCGTCGGCGGGATCATGTGGTGGATCGGCCACGTCATCGGCGGCCTCGCCGGCGCGATCGTGGTCTTCCTGGTCCTGCTCGCCCTGGCCGCGTACATGTACCGCCACTCGCGCAAGGCCCCGGTCGACCACAACAACGTTAACGACGAGTGGGGCACCACTCCCGAACTGGCCGAGGCGGTCCGCTGATGGTCCACAACCTGCGATTCGCCCTGCAGTCCGCCTGGCGGGTGCTGCTCGTCGGCCTGCTCCTCGGCGCCGGCCTGCCCACCCTGTTCGCGCTCGGCGTGCGCTCGCTCGCCTGGGGCGCCGGCGGCGACGCCGAGGGGCACGAGTCCGGCACGGCCGGCCCGAAGGCGCAGCCGATCGGCACCGTGCTCGGCTGGGCCTGCTTCGTCGTGGTGCTGCTCGGCGTGGCGCTGGGCATCACGTACATCGTCGCGAGCGGGTTCGGCAAGGCGCTGAGCTTCGAGCACGTCTTCCCGACGATCGTCGGCAAGCGGTAGGGGGAGGCCGTGGGCGAGTCCCGTTCCAACTTCCTCAGCCGCAGCATCGACTGGCTGCGCGCCGGCTACCCCTCCGGCGTGCCCCGGCAGGACTACGTCGCCCTCCTCGGCCTGCTGCGCCGCAAGCTCACCGAGGACGAGATCCGCAAGATCGCCCGGGACCTGGCCGACCAGTCGCAACGCACAGCCGACCCCATCACCACCGACGACATCGAAGAGATGATCAACGATTCGGTACTGCAGGAGGCGAGCCCCGAGGACATCGCGCGCGTCTCGGCCCACCTCGCCGCCGGCGGCTGGCCCCTCGCCGACCCGCCGGCCGACTGACCCGCGACCCGGCCCCTCAACCACCGCCGGCTCACCGCGTCACCCCGAAGGTGATCCGGTAGCTGCAACCGCCCTTGCAGGCCATCGTGGCCGAGTCGTCGAAGGCGTACGAGTAGGCGTAGGGCTCGGCGCGCTTGAACACCTGCGTGTAGTCCACCGGCCACTTCGCCGGAACGCAGTGCGCGCGGCCGGCCCAGTCGCCGCGGCAGCAGTACGTGTCGCCGCCGAACGCCGCGCACGGGTTCTTGCACGCCCCGCCGCCGGCCTGCATCTGCTGCGGGCAGTCGACCGGCCTGGTGCAGCCCGCGGCGACGCAGCCGTTCGACGAGACCGGGTCCTTGCCGGTGGCGTGGCCGACATTGATCCACATCGGCAGGTTCGCGCCGTCGACCATGCTGACGTCGTAGAAGTCCATGCCGCCCCAGGCGGCGAGGGCGAACTCGGCCAGGGTGGCAGGCGTCGCGCCGCTGCCGGCGCACTGGAAGCGCCCGCCGCAGTCGCCGGTCTGGCAGTGCCCGGCGCCGGAGGCGTCGAACGAGCAGCCGGTGCGCCCCCAGAACCGCCCGCCCCAGCCGCTGGGCACGACGACCGTCACGCTCTGCCCAGAATCGAGCACCCATCCGGTGGCGGCGAGCGGGTGCGCCTTGTCGGGCGTGGCCGCGGCCCAGATCCGCTGCCCGAGCTCGTTGACGAGGGTCACGGTCCGGGCGCCGACGGGCACGCTCGGCGAGCGCGACCCGCTCGCGGCCGGCGAGGCCGCGGCGAGCCGGCCGACGCCGTCCCCCGGCACCGGCGGCGGGGCGGGCGATGACGTGGTGGCCGGGTCGGACAGGGCGGACGATCCGGGCGATGCGCCGGCCGTGGGTGCGGCCGAACCGCGGGTCAGCGCGAACGTGACCAGCGCCGCAGCCACGATGACGAGCGCGGCGCCCGCGCCGGCGAGGGCGCGCCGAGAGATGTGCATGCCCAGGAGACGTCCCGCCGGCCCGGCGATAACGGTTTTCGGCTCGCCCGGTCAGCCGCCGCGGACGATCTCCTCGTTGGCGGCGTTGAGGCGGCCGAGGAAGTCGGCGATGAGGGCCAGCTCGGCGTCGTCGTAGCGCTCCAGGATCGCCGCCGAGGACGTCGCCAGCGGCGAGAACAGCTCCGCGGTGCGGGCCTCGTGCTCGCCGGTGGAGACGACGAAGACGCGCTGGTGCTCGTGCACTCCAGCGGCGCGGTGCTCTTCCCCGGCGAGGACGAGCGCGCGGTGCCGCCGAACGGCCTGCTCACGTTCGTCGCGGTGCGCCGGCCGGAGGGCTGGCGGCTCGCCGCGTTCAACAACACCCCGACCGGCCGGGCACGCGACGCCCGGTTCCTGCTGCGCTACCTGCGCTCCCGGGTCGGCGCGTTCCGCCCGGGGAGGCGCCGCGACGCCGCCCGGCCATGAGTCACCGTCCGGCACCTGACGGTCATGACGGGTTTGGCGCGGCCAGCATCTCGACGTAGTGCGGGTTGTACATCACGCCGAGCAGGTTGCCGAACGGGTCGACGACCGTGGCGGTGACGAAGCCGTGGCCGCGGTCCCGCACCGGCTCGTGCGGCGTGGCACCGAGCTCCAGCAGCCGGGCGAGCTCGGCCTCGACGTCGTCGACGTGCCAGTAGAGGACGGCGCCGACCGGGCCGGTCGGGGTGCCGGCGGGGCGGAAGCGCGCGTCGATCAGGCCGAGCTCGGCCTGATGGTCGCCGAGGCGCCACTCGGCGTAGCCGTCGCGCAGGAAGTACGGCTCGGCGCCGATGACCCGCGTGTACCAGGCGCGGGCGGCCGCCCAGTCGGCGGCGAAGTAGTTGACGGTGGCCATGCCGCGAAGTGTCATGCCGGCAACGATAGGAGGGGTTGCGGAAGATGAGCTTCCTAAACTCCGCCTAGGATCGGCGAATGCTGGAGACCTCGGTACGGCTGCTGCGGTTGCTCTCGCTGCTGCAGCAGCGGCGGGAGTGGGCGGGTGCGGAGCTGGCCGCGCGACTGGAGGTGACGACGCGCACCGTGCGCAGCGACGTGGACCGGCTGCGGCAGCTGGGGTACCACGTGAACTCGGCGACCGGCCCCGGAAGCGGCTACCGGCTCGGACCCGGCAGCGCGCTGCCGCCCCTCGTCCTCGACGACGACGAGGCCGTCGCGGTCGCGGTGGGGCTGCGGGCGGCCGCGGCGGGCAGCGTCGCCGGGATCGAGGACGCGTCGCTGCGGGCGCTGACCAAGCTCGAACGGACGCTGCCGGGCCGGCTGCGACCGCGGGTCGACGCGCTCAGGTCCGCGATCGTGTCGGCGGCCGGCGGCGGCCCGACCGTCGACCTCGACACCCTCACGCGCATCGCGGGCGCGGCGCACGGGTGCGAGCGGCTGCGGTTCACCTACGCCGCGCACGGCGGCGAGGCCAGCGTGCGCGACGTCGAGCCGCACACCCTCGTCTACACGGGCCGCCGCTGGTACCTGCTGGCCTGGGACACCGACCGCCGGGACTGGCGCACGTTCCGGGCCGATCGGATCACGTCGCTGCCGGCGGACGCCCCGGCCCCCCGGTTCGTACGGCGGGAGCCGCCGGGCGGTGACGCCGCCGCGCATGTGCTGCGGGGCGTGACGGCGGCCCCGTTCCGCTACCGGGCGCGGATCCGCTTCGCCGCGCCGGCCGCGGTGATCGCCGAGCGCAGCACCCCGACGTCGGGCCGGATCACCGAGCTCGACGACGGCGGGTGCGAGCTGGCGACCGGCACCGACTCGCTGCACGACCTGGTGACGTATCTGGGCAAGTTCGAGGTGCCGTTCACCGTCCTGGAGCCGCCCGAGCTGCGCGACTTCCTCCGCTCGCTCGCCGGCCGCTTCCTCGACGCCGCGCTTTCGTAGACTGCGTCCCCATGCGGGGACGATTCGACAACCTTCACCGTATCCAACGGCTCGATCCGGAGCGCGACCACCTTCAGATCCACCGGCTGACGCTGTGCGAGGAGTTCCCCTGGGACATGCGCCTGGCGTTCAACCTGGCCTTCAACCGCTCGTTCGCGCTGCCCCGCGTCGCGCGGCTGCTGGTGGAGACCGGCGAGATCCTGCGCAGCCCGCGCAAGCGCGCCGACGACACCGGCATCATCATGTACGAGATCCTGCTCAACGGCGTCGACCACCCCCGCGGCCGCCTGGCGCTGCGCCGCCTGAACGAGGCCCACCGCCGCTTCGAACTCGACAACGGCGACAGCGTCTACGTCCTCGCCGCGCTGGTCGTCATCCCGATGCGGTGGCTGCAACGGTACGGCTGGAGGCCCGCCGCCGCCCACGAGCGCGAGGCCGCCGCCGTGTTCTACCGCGAGGTGGGCCGGCGGATCGGCGTGCGCGACATCCCGGCCGGCTACGCGGCGTTCGCCGAGTTCTTCGACGCCTACGAGCGCGAGCACCTGCACCACACCCCCGAGGCGGAGCGGATCGAGCGCGCCACCCGCGACCTGCTGCGCGGGCGCATCCCCGGCCCGCTGCGCGGCGCCGCCGACGCGCTCATCGGCGCGCTGTACGACGAGCCGCTGCGCGCCGCGTACGCCGTCCCGCGCCCGCCGCTGTGGGCCCGCGCCGGCCTGCACCTGGCGCTGCGCACCCGGGCGCGGCTGCTGCGCCTCGCCCGCCCGCGCCGCGTCCCGCTGTTCGCCGGCGGCGTCGTGGCGAAGACGTACCCCGACGGCTACGACCTCGAGACGCTCGGCCCCGGGCGGTCGATGCGGTAGACGTGGTGGCGGCGGTCGTCGATCGGGTTGTCGGGCTCGATCTCGCCGCTGGCCACGCGGCGCAGGCCGGCCTTCTCCAGGGCCCGCCAGGAAGGGATGTTGTCCGCGTGCACCGCGACCATCACGCACTGCGCGTCGCCGTGCTCGGCCCAGACGTGCTCGATCGCGGAGCGGATCATCGCCGGGCCGAGGCCGCGCCCCACGTCGGCGGGGTCGCCGATGAGGTAGTCGATCGCCACGGCCCGCGGCGGCACGTCGGTCAGCGGCGCCAGGTCGGCGAGGTACTCGGGGTAGTCGTGCACGAACGAGCGCTGCAGCAGCCCGAGCGGCGCGCCGTCGAGGAAGGACAGCAGGTCCTCGTTCGGCTCCTCGCGGCGCGCGGACGGGCCGAAGTCGCGCGCCACCGCCTCGGGCGAGGTCTCGTGGTTCCACCAGCGGGCCACGTGCGGCTCCGCCAGCCAGCGCGCCAGCAGCGGGAAGTCCTCGGGGGTGACGTGCCGCCAGGTCATCATGCCGCCGACGGTAGCCGCGCCCGCGCGAGCGGGTCCACGGGTTTCCCGCGGCCGCGATGCCGGTAAGATCCCGATGATGCGGGAACTGACCTCCGAGCGGCTGCTGCTGCGCGAGTGGCGCGACGACGACGCCGGGTTCGTGCTCGACATGTGCTCACGCTGGGAGGTGCAGCGCTACCTCGGCGCCGCGCCGCGGCTGCTCGCCGACCGCGACGAAGCCCTGGCCACCATCGCCCGCTGGCGCGGGCACGACGACGGGCTGCACGGCGTGTGGGCGATCGAGGACCGCGCCGACGGCCGCCCGCTCGGCACGTTGCTGCTCATCGGCATCCTCGCCTCCGGCGAGGAGCGGCCGCTGCGGCCGTCCGGGGAGACCGAGATCGGGTGGCACCTGCACCCCGACGCCTGGGGTCACGGATACGCGACCGAGGCCGCCGGGGTGGTCCTGCGCCACGCCTTCGCGTCGGGCCTCGGCCGGGTGCTGGCGGTGACCTACCCCGAGAACACCGCCTCGCAGGCGGTCTGCGCCCGGCTCGGCATGCGCCACGAGGGGCGCACCGACCGGTACTACAACCTGACCTGCGAACTGTTCAGCATCAACGCGGCGGCGTAGCCGCTACGGCGCGGCGACGCCGGTCGGGGCGTCCGGGTCCAGCGCGGCCTCGACGGCCACCGCCTCGAGGCCGCGCAGCAGCGCCTCCGCGTCGCCGGGCGCGACGACGTGCGTGTCCATGAACACGATCGCCTGCGTCGCGCCGGTCACCTCGTCGACGTGCACGATCAGCGGTTCGAACGGCACGTCCTGCCGCGTGGTCCACACGAACTCGCCGCCGCCCGCGGCCGCGGCCACCTCGGCCGTCGACGGCACCGGCGCGCCGGCCGTGGCCGCGTCGTCGCGGCGGTCGTTGAAGTAGCACGGCAGCTGCAGGCCGGGCCGCTCGCCGGCCACCCGGGCGACCAGGTCGTCGAGGGCGGCCGGGTCGTAGTACGCGTGCTTGTAGGTGCTCAGCGCCGAGCGCCGGGCCCGGTCGAACGCCTCGGCGAACGAGATGCCGGCGACGTCCAGGCGGCACAGGCCGTACTGCGCGAGCATGCACACGACGCGGTCCAGGCCCGGCCGGAACCGGTTGTTCACCATGGGCCGGACCACCACCGGGTCCGGTCCGGTCACCCGGGCCAGGGCGACGGCGAACACGGCCAGCAGCACGGGCGCGGACGCGACCCCGGTCCGGGCCGTGATCGAGCGCAGCGCGAGGCTCAGCGCCGGCGAGCGGAACTCGCCGCGCCAGTGCCGCGGGGAGCGCTGGTCGGCCGACTCGGGGTACCGCCGCAGCGGCATCTCGCGCAGGATCGACTCCCAGTGGCGCAGCGCCATGCCGTTGTGCCGCGCACCGCCCGGCGAGGCCTGCCAGCGCGCCTGCTCCAGCGGCTGCAGGTCGGGAACCGGCGTCTCCGGCCGCTTGTCCAGCTCCTCCAGCAGCACCTGGGCGCCGAAGCCGTCGGTGACCAGGTGGCACATGACGGCGACGAGGTGGGTGAGCTCGCCGTCGTGGCGCACGACCGCCATGCGGACCGGCCAGTCGCGCTCGAAGTCGTACGGCGCGTCCTGCAGCCGCAGCCGCAGCTCCTCGGCCAGCTCCGCGGGGTCCTGTCCTCCGGCGTCCACGACGTCCAGCGCGATCTCGCCCGCGCTGGAGACCACCTGGCGCGGGCCGCCGGCGCCGAGGATCAGCCGGGTGCGCGCCGTCGGGAAGCGGCTCATGAGGTACCGCAGCCGATCCGCCACGTCGTCCAGCGTCGTGCCCGGCGGCAGCGGCCCCCAGGCTCCGTTGGGCAGCCACGACTCCTGCCGCACCATCGCGTGCCAGATGTCCTGCTGCCCCCACGACAGCGCGCCCTCGCCCGCACCGTCGCCCGCGAACGCCACCATGATCCGGTCATGCACGTCGATCATCCCCGCCCTCGTCGGTTGCCGGCGTGGGCCGATGCTACTGCCCAGCGGATCTTGGTCACATCGGTTCGGCGACCGATTTTCTTCCGCTGCATCCGGCCCCGCGCCCGGCCCGATAGGCTGCCTGCATGTCCGTGACCGAAGAGTTCGAGCAGGCCCAGATCGACGTCAAGCAGCTCGACCGGCGCCCCGGCAACGACGTGCTCCTGCAGCTGTACGCGCTGTACAAGCAGGGCACCAACGGCGACGTGAGCGGCGGCCGGCCCGGCGTGTTCGACCTCGTGGGCCGCTCCAAGTACGACGCCTGGAAGGCGCTGGCCGGCACCGCGCAGACCGACGCCCAGCAGCGCTACGTCGACCTGGTCCGGCAGCTGCGGGCCGCCGAGTAGCCAATTTCCGGCTGCGGAAGCGTCGAATTCGGGGGTATCCGTCGGTCGTACCTGTGGAAGAAGTACCACCGACACGAGGAGGCCGACAGGCATGACGCTTCCGGAGATCGTCAGCCGGGACGAGTGGCTCGCCGCCCGGCGGGCGCTGCTGCAGGAGGAGAAGGAGGCGCGGCGGCGGCTGGACCGCATCAACGCGGACCGGCGGCGCCTGCCCATGGTGCGCATCGACAAGCCGTACCGCTTCCAGGGGTCGTCCGGCGAGGTGAGGCTCGGCGACCTGTTCGAGTGGCGGCCGCAGCTGATCGTGCAGCACGTGATGTTCGACCCGGGCTGGGACGACGCGTGCCCGAGCTGCACGGCGTCGGTCGACGAGATCGCCCCGGCGCTGCTGCGGCACCTGGCCAACCGCAGCACCACGTTCGCGCTGGTGTCCCGCGCACCGTACGTCAAGATCGCCGACTACCGCGAACGGCGGGGCTGGCGGATCCCGTGGTACTCGTCCTACGGCGACGACTTCAACTTCGACTTCGACGTGTCGTTCGACGAGGCGGTCAAGCCGCCGGTGTACAACTACCGGTCGCTGCCGATGGTGGAGTCGCCGGAGTTGCCGGGCTTCAGCTGCTTCCTGGCCGACGGCGGCGAGATCTACCACACGTACTCGACGTACGCCCGCGGCACCGACTTCGGCGGTGCCTACGCGCTGCTGGACCTGACCGCGCTCGGCCGGCAGGAGCAGTGGGAGGAGCCCAAGGGCCGCGTCGAGCACCCCCGCGAGGCCCTGCCCGACTTCGCCTGAGTCACCCCACCGCGCGCCTGGGCCAGGTCGACGGGTCGTCGAGGTTGGTGCTCGGCGTCAGGCGCGCGGTGTACCAGGCGGCCTCCTCCGGCGTGAACCAGTCGGCCGGCCGCGTCTGGAGGTCGGTCACGTACAGCTGGTACGGGCCGAAGGCGAGCACCCACAGGCCGGCCTGGGACTGCCCGTCGCCGTCGCGCCACTGCGCCGGGTAGCCGGCCACGGTGCGGTCGGGGCGGAACGACGGGCTGGCCGCCGGTTGGGCGTTGGCCCAGATGTACACGACGTGGCCGTCGGCGCGGCGGATGGTCAGGCCCGAGCTCACCCACGCGGTGGCGGGGCCGCTCCCGCCCGCCTGGCCGCCGCGGCGGATCCTGGTCTGGCACTCCGTCCACGACGCGCCCTCCGGCAGTTCGGCGAGGCGCAGCGGCATCACGCAGCGCTGGACCTCGTCCAGGCGTACCGCCGAAACCACCTTCGGCAGCAGGTCGCGCTGCTCCCAGTCCACCGACGTCACGCCGTACACGTTGCCGGACTGCCAGCGCAACGCGCGGGTCGATCCGCCGTCGAACCTGGTCATCCACCCGTCGGCGGTGAGACTCTCGACGCCGAGCGCGACGATGAAGACCGGATGCTCGCCGGCGTCGAGGGCGACGACACTCTCGTACCCCTCGCCCGAAACCCACTCGGTCGCCGCGACCCGGTCGGCCAGCGGCGCCGGGATGCGGCTCAGGTCGACGTCGAAGTGCAGCAGGGCCCGGTCGCTGCCGATGCCCCCGGGCGGCGCCGCGGGCTCCGGGGGCAGCGAGGTCGCGGCCGGGGCACCGCCGCCGGTCGGGTCCAGCGCGAAGAGGCCCAGGGCGAGGATCGCGGCGGCGGCGGTACCGAGGAGGCGCCGACGGCGGCGGATGCCCCTGGCCCGCCGGACCGCGCGCTCGTGCAGGTGCTCGACCGGGAACGGCCGGTCGACGCGCTCGGCCAGGGTGGCGCTCACCCGGCTCTCAAGGTCGGTCATGGCGTCGCTCCCTCCGTGTAGTCGCCGCGCAACCGGTGCAGGGCGCGCATCGCGTGCGTGCGCACCGTGGTCGCGGAGCAGTCGAGAATCCGGGCGATGGTGGCGTCGTCGAGGTCCTCGTAGTACCGCAGGACCACGACGGCACGCTGCTGGTCGGGCAGGGCACGGATGAGCCGCCACAGCGCGTCGCGCTCGGCCGCCTCGGCGTCCAGCCGGCCCGGCGCGGGCGGGTCGGCGTCGATCGCGGCCGGCAGCTCGCGGTTGGCGCGCCGCCGCCACCAGGAGCGCGACGCGTTGAGCACGAGCCGGCGCAGGTACACGTCCGGGTCGTCCGACCGGCGGATGCGCGACCAGCGCAGGTACGCCTTCGTCAGCGCGTCCTGCACGAGGTCCTCGGCCCGGTGGTCGTCGCCGGTCAGCAGCGCGGCGAAGCGCACCAGGGCCGGGCCGCGCGCCGCGACGTACTCCTCGAACGTCGCCGGCGCCGGCGGGACCTCCGTCATCAACAGGCTCCCTCTGTCCGGCACACCACACAGAGTCCCCGGCGGCGCCCGGCCGTTGACACGCGTGCGGAGAAATTCCGTGCCGGTCCCCGCGAGGACCCCGTCCGGCGCTGGCACGTTTCCGGGATTCGAGCGGGCCCGCGCCCCCGTACCGTTCTTGTCAACGGCAACACAGCCTTCCAGGACCAGGGGGAAACGACATGAGCGACATCGACACCGGCGGGTACGACGGCGGCCACGACACCGACTACGGCCACTACGAGGCCGGCCAGGAGCACGACGCCCTCGACCAGCTGCACCAGGCCCACGGCTCCGAGGCCGACTACGGCAACCAGTTCGGGCAGTACGAGCAGGACCACCACGCCGCCGAGTCCACCGACTTCTCGCAGGGCCACCACGTCGAGTACGACCAGCCGGCCGCCGTGCACTACGAGGCCGACGACTACACCAACTACAGCCACAACGCCGAGGT
>NZ_JBICTV010000006.1:0-444890 GCF_043197855.1 Dactylosporangium sp. NPDC048998 | reverse complement strand
CGGCCGCGGCTGGATCTACCTGGACGAGCAACGCCGCCGCTACCGGATCGGGATACGGGTCTGGGAAACCGCGCAAAGCTTCGCCTACCTCGACAGCCTCGCCGGCCGAGCCGAACCACACCTACGGGCGGCCCGCAACGAACTCAACGAAACCGTACAACTGGCCGTACTCGACGGCATCGACAACGTCTACATCGCCAAAGTCGAGGCCGACCACCCACTGCGGCTGGTGTCCCGGGTCGGGATGCGACTACCCGCCTACGCCACCGGCCTCGGCAAGGTGCTGCTGGCGCACCTCGATCAGACGGACGTCGAGGCCCGCCTCAACGGCGTGACCATGCGCAAGTTCACCCAGCACACCATCGCCACACCACAGCAACTCTTCGACCGGATCAAGGAAATCCGGGAGCGCGGCTTCGGCGAGGACGACGGCGAGTACACCCCCGGCGTCTTCTGCGTCGCCGTGCCGGTCAGGGACGCCACCGGACGGGTGGTGGCCGCGATGAGCTGCTCCATCCCCCGCGTCCGCCTCGGTGAGGGACCGGCACACCGCGACCACCTGGTCAACACGCTGACCCGGCACTGCCAGGCAATGTCCCGCGACCTCGGCTGGCAAGGCGACGGCCAGTGACCGGCAGCGACTCCCCGAGTCCGTCCACAACAGACACGCAATCGGAAGGCGAAGACATGGTGCAGCAGATTCGGACCGACCGGGCCCCCGCACCGGCCGGGGCATACTCGCAGGGAATGCTCGTCAACGGGCTGCTGTTCACCGCCGGGATGGGACCGGTCGACCCGGCCACCGGGGAACTGGTCGGCGGGGACGTCGAGGAGCAGACCGTCCTGGTGCTGCGCAATCTCGACGAGGTGCTGCGGGCCGGCGGAAGCTCGCTCGACCGGGTCGTGAAGGTCACCGTGCACCTGGCGGACCTGGCCGACTTCGCCGCCTTCGACCGCACCTACCGCCGGCTGATGACCGAGCCCTACCCGGTGCGCACGACCGTGGGATCGGCGCTGGCCGCGGGCATGCTCGTCGAGATCGACTGCGTGGCGGCGGTGGAGGGCGACCGCACCGCCTGAACGGGCACGGCGTCGATCTCGACGAGCGTGCCCGTGGCTACCGGCGGCTGGTGCGGGGGTGGGCGTTCGCGGCGCGGGCGTGGATCAGGTTTGCGGACAGCAGCAGGTCGCGGTCGTCCAGGACGGTGGCGGTCGGGGCGTCGGCGACCACGCGGTGCTGCTCGCTGAAGACGACGCAGCGGTCGGCGAGGTCGGGCAGGGTGTCCAGGTCGTGGGTGGCCAGGACGATGGTCTTGCCGGCCGACCGCAGCTGCTCCAGCAGTTCGATGAGCCAGAACTGGGTGCGCGGGTCCAGTGCCGCGGTCGGCTCGTCGAAGAGCAGGACCTCGGGGTTCATGACCAGCACCGACGCGATCGCGACGCGCTTCTTCTGGCCGCCGGAGAGCTGGAAGGGGGCCCGGTCGGCCAGGTCGGCGATGTCGAGCATGGCCAGGACGTCGTCGACGCGGGTGTTCGCGGTGTCGCGGTCCAGTCCGAGCTGCAGGCAGCCGAAGGCGACCTCCTCGCGTACCGACGGGGAGAAGACCTGCGCGTCGGAGTTCTGGAACACGAAGCCGACGCGGGCGCGGAAGCCGTGGTTGAACTGCTCGTCCTCGAGCTTGTCCTCGGTGACCTCCTCGCCGAACGCGGTGAACGTGCCGCTCTCGGCGAACAGCAGGCCGTCGAGGAGCTTGAGCAGCGTGGACTTGCCGCAGCCGTTGGCGCCCAGCAGGGCCACCGTCTCGCCGCGGTCCACGCGCAGGCTCACGCCGTCGAGGGCGGTGAAGCGTTCGAGGTATCGGTAACGGAGGTCCTGACACTCGAAGACGGTGCTCATCGTCCCACCTTGTGGTCGGCCACCAGGATCGCCGCGGCCAGGGCGGTGGCGAACAGCGTGAACGCGATGTCGACGCCGCGCAGCCGGAAGCCGGTGAGGGTGCGGGCGTTGCCGGTGTAGCCGCGCGCGGTCATCGCCTGGTGCACCTCCTCGGAGAGCTGATGGGCCTTGCCGAAGAGGGTACCGGCGCCGGCGGCGACGAACCGGCGGCCCGACTTGACCTCGCCGCGGCCGGTGCCGGCGACGAGGGTGCGGGCCTTGCGCGCGGTGTACATGTCGTCGACGGCGTCGAGGAGCAGGAAGAGGTACCGGTAGGCCATGCCGATGATGAGCACGAAGATCTTCGGTATCCCGAGCGCGCGCAGCGCGGCCAGCAGCCGCGCCCACGGGGTGGTGAGGGTGAGCAGCACGACGAGCGAGATCGAGGTGGCCACCCGGGCCACGATGATCCCGGCGCCGTGCAGCCCCTGCTCGGTGACGCCGTGGGTGTGGCCGTGCCAGTGCCACAGCGGCAGCAGCACGTCGCCCGGTGTCACCACCGACAGCGTGGCCGGCAGCACGACGATCCCGGTGAAGATCGGGATGAACAGCCAGACCCGCTTGATGAAGTACCCCAGCGACAGCCCGGAGGCGACCGCGAGCGCGACCACGGCCAGATAGGCCCCGACCAGCAACGGCAAGGAGTGCACCAGCGCGACCACGACAAGCAGGCCGATCATGGTGACCAGCTTGACCCGCGGGTCGAGCCGCTGCAGCAGCCCGCGGCCGGCCGCGATGTCCTCGGAGAAGATCGCCTGGCGCAGGACGCCGGTGGCGCCCTCCAGGGTCTTGGCGACGAAGCTGCCCTTGCGCCGCTTGCCGATGCAGCCGCACGGGCACAGCCCGACCTCGCTCTGCAACAGCCAGGCCGGCGTCGTGGTCATGACCGGGCCGCGCTGGTTGACGACACGGACGACACGGGCGGGGTGTCGAGGTCGGCGGCCTCCCGCTCGCCGCCGCGCAGCCGGCCGATGAGCCAGGTGATGCCGAAGACGAGGGCGGCGACGACGACCACGCCGATGAGGGCCGAGAGGATGTACTGCCACCAGCTGCCGCCGCCGTAGTCGGGCAGCAGGGTGCTGCCCCAGAAGTCGGTGTACTTCTGCAGCCCCTCGGGCACGGCGCTGAGGTGGTACTTGGCCAGGTCGAGGTCCTCGGGGGCGTCCTCGCCGAACGCCCCGCCGGGCGCGAGCAGGCCGAGCGGGCTGATCACGGCCATGATGCCGAGGGTGACCAGCGCGGCGCGGACCGGGCTGACGGGCTTGCGGGTCACCTCGTCCTGCGTCAGCGGCACCTCGGGGGCGTTGATCCGCAGCAGCGGCACGTTGGCCCGCTGCAGGTAGGCGACCACCCCGCCGGTGAGCACGCCCTCGACCACGCCCGCGATGACCAGGTGGGCGAGCATCATCGCCGGGATCGTCTGCGACAGGTGGAACGGGGCGTACAGCGGCGTGCCGTCCGCCTTGTGGAACAGGTCCGGCTGCACACCGAACTCGATCGCGGCGGCCAGCGCCGACACGTTGAGCCCGACGTAGGCGCCGACGGCGCCGGCCCAGACCCGCCGGCCGGAGGTCAGCGCCGTGTTACGGGTCAGCAGCCGGTACACCCAGTAGGAGACGAACGGCAGCACGACGGCCATGTTGAACGCGTTGGCCGGGAACGCCAGGATGCCGCCGTCGCCGAAGAACAGCGCCTGGATGAGCAGGGCTATGGACACCGCTATGCAGGCCGCCCACGGCCCCAACAGGATCGCGATCAACCCGCCGCCGACCGCGTGCGCGGTCGTGCCGTCAGGGATCGGGATGTTGAACATCATCACCACGAACGAGAACGCCGCGCCGAGCGCCACCAGCGGCACGTAGCGGCTCTTCACGACCTTCTTGACCAGCCGGGCCGACTGCCACCACAGCGGCAGCATCGCCACGCCGAACACGGCGCTGGTCTGCGGACTCAGGTACCCGTCCGGAATGTGCATGACACCCTTCCCCCTGTCACGCGCCTCCTTGGCGTTATCCGCAGTCTGCTGCTATCGCAAGTTCTTGGCAAGAACAAATGGCATGCGTGAGACGAGATCATCACCCGCCATCACCGGACCGTGAACACCGCCGACCCGCCGGCTGAACGTCGGGTGGCGCGTTTAGCCGGCGCTGACGGCGGTAGACGCCGTGTAATGGAGCCGTCACAGCTGCTGCCCGCGCGCGAACAGATGGCGTTCACGCTCGGATTCCACATCATCCTGGTCCCCTTCGGGCTGGCGTTCACGTTCCTGATGCTGATCGCCGAGTACCGCGGGCTGCGCCGGGGCGATGCGGCGGCGCTGCGGCTGGCGCGGCAGTGGTCGCACGTCGCGGCGGTGCTCTTCGCCGTCGGCGCGGTGTCCGGCACCGTGCTGTCGTTCGAGCTGGGGCTGCTGTGGCCGGGGCTCATGGGCCGCTTCGGGGCCGCGTTCGGCTTCCCGTTCGCGATCGAGGGGCTGTTCTTCTTCCTCGAGGCGATCTTCATCGCGGTGTACATCTACGGCTGGGACCGCCTCCGCAGCTGGGCGCACTTCTGGGCCGGCGTGCCGGTCGTGGTCGCCGGCATCGGCGGCACCCTGTCGGTCGTCGCGGCCAACGCCTGGATGAACCAGCCGGCCGGGTTCACCCTGCGCGACGGCCGGGTGACCGACGTACGGCCGCTCGGCGTCATCTTCAACGGGGCGTTCTGGTATGAGGCACTGCACATGCTGCTGGCCGGCTACATGGTCGCCGGCTTCCTCACCGCCGCGGTCTACGCCCGCGCCGTGCACCGCGACCGCACCGACCGCCACGCCCGGCTCGGGCTGCTCATCCCGCTGACCGTGGCAGCGATCATCACGCCGGCACAGATCGTCGTCGGCGACATCGCCGCCCGCGAGGTGTTCCACCGCGAACCGGCGAAGTTCGCCGCGATCGAGATGGTCCCCGAAACCGGCACACACGTGCCGGAGATCCTCGGCGGCTACTACCGCGACGGCGAGGTCCACCTCGGCCTGCCGATCCCCGACGGCGCGTCGATCCTGTCCGGATACCTCCCCCGCACCGAAATCCGCGGCCTGAACGCGGTACCGGTCGAGGTGCGCCCGACCGACCACGAGATCACGGTGGTGCACCTCGCCTTCGACGTCATGATCGGCATCGGCGTCTACCTGCTGGCGCTGTCGGCCTGGTTCGCCTTCACGTGGTGGCGGCGCCGCGACGTGCCCGGCGGGCGCTGGTTCCCGCGCGCCACGATCGCCGCCGGGATCCTCGTCGTGATCGCGCTGGAGGCCGGCTGGGTCGTCACCGAGGTCGGCCGGCAGCCCTGGACGGTCGTCGGGCACCTGCTCACCCGCGACGCCGTGACGCGCTCCGGCGACGTGTGGCTGTTCTTCGCCGCGACGCTGCTGCTCTACGCCGCCGTCGCCGCCGCGACCGTGCACGCCCTGCGGGTGCTGCGCCGCCGCTGGCACGAGCGCGGCGCCGGCCCGCCCGACGTGCCCTACGGCCCGCCCCACGACGAGGAGCCTGGATGAGCACCTTCGCCGCTGTGGTGCTGTTCATCGGCGTCATCGCCTACGCCGTGCTGGGCGGCGCCGACTACGGCGCCGGGTTCTGGGACCTGACCGCCGGCGGCGCCCGGCGCGGCCGCGCACCGCGGCACCTCATCGACCTGGTCCTCGCCCCCGTGTGGGAGGCCAACCACGTCTGGCTGATCTTCTGCCTGGTGATGCTGTGGACCGGGTTCCCGGCCGCGTTCGCCGCCATCACCACCACCCTCTACGTGCCGCTGGGCCTGGCCGCCCTCGGCGTGGTCACCCGCGGCTCCGGGTTCGCCTTCCGCAAGGCCTTCACCGCCACCGAGCACCAGCGCGCCGCCGGGGCCGCGTTCGCGTTCTCCTCCGTGCTCACCCCGTTCTTCCTCGGCACCGTGGCCGGGGGCATCGCATCCGGGCGGGTGCCGGCCACCGGCGGCGGCGACCCGCTGTACAGCTGGCTGAACCCCACCTCGCTGCTCGGCGGGGTCCTCGCGGTGCTCGTGTGCGCGTTCGTCGCGGCCGTGTTCCTCACCGCCGAGGCGCGCCGGCGCGGCTACCACGGCCTGCGCCGCTACTTCGCCCGCCGGGCCCGCATCGGCGCGCTGGCCGCCGGGGTCGTCGCCGTGGCCGGGATCGGCGTCCTGTACGTCGACTCGCCGCACCTGACGCACGGCCTGCTCACCCGCGGGCTGCCACTCATGATCATCTCCGCCGTGTGCGGCCTGGGGTCGCTGACGCTGCTGCGCCACGCCCCGCCACGCGTGGCGCAGGCATCCGCGGTCGGCGCGGCGGCGACGGTCGTGGCCGGCTGGGGCGTGGCACAGTACCCGTACCTGCTCGGCAACCACCTCACCATCGCCCAGGCCGCCGCGCCGGCACCGACCCTGTGGGCGTTGACCGTCGTGGCCGCCGCCGCGCTGGCGCTCGTCGTGCCGTCGCTGGCGCTGCTGTTCGCCCTCCACCAGACCGGCGACCTCGGCGCCTGAAGGCCGCCGCGCGAGCGGCTCAGCCGACCGGGGCCGCCGGGCGGCGGTAGAGCTCGGCGACGGCGGCGATGTCCGCGTCGGCCAGGCCCGCCGCCGACGCGGCCTCGTAGCGCCGGTACACCGTGTCCGCGTCGGGCAGCTCCACATTGGCGCCCCGGGCCAGCTCGACGGCCAGCCGGGCATCCTTCGCCCCGAGCGCGTTGCTCCACCACGTGTCCCGGGCGCCGGTGAGCACGTCCTCGAAGCGGTTGCGGACCCCCTCCACGAGCGGGCTGTCGCCGAGCAGGTCCCGCAGCTGCTCGTCGGACAGGCCGCCGGCCCGGCCGACCGCGACCGACTCGGCCAGCGCCACGACCTCCGACAACAGCAGCAGGTTGGAGGCCAGCTTCGCCGCGCCGGCCAGGGACGCGTTGTCGTACCGGCGCACCGCCGGCGACAGCGCCGCCAGGACCGGGCGCAGCCGGTCGACGAGGACGCGGTCGCCGCCGGCGAGCAGGATCGCCTGGCCCGCCCGCACGGCGACCGGGTTGCCCAGGATCGGCACGGCGAGATACCGGCCCGGGAACGCGGCTGCCAGCTCCGCGCTGAGGCTCGGCGAGACCGTGGAGCAGTCCATGTAGACGGCCTGCTCCTCCAGCGCCTCCCGCAGCGGCCCGAGAGCCACCGACCGCACGGCGTCGTCGTTGGCGAGCATGGTGATCGCGGCGTCCGCGCCGAGTACGGCGTCGGCCACCGTCGCCACCTCCTGCGCGCCCGTGGCCACGACGTCGGCGGCCCGTCCCCGCGTGCGGTTCCACACCCGCACCCGATGCTCACCCTGCAGCAGCCGCGCGGCGAGCGCGCGGCCCATGTTGCCCATACCGAGCACAGCGATGTCCATGGGCCGCGGCTACCCGGGCGACCCGCCACCAAACCCCGCGATGATCATCCCTGGAGCGCCCGCATCACCTCCGCGGCCACGGTCTTGAGCGAGCCCCGCGCACGCCGCTACCAGTCGTGCACGGTGCCGTCGGCGAGGCGGTTGTACGGCAGGTACGCTCGCACGTACGGGTACTTACCCGCCTCGTCGACGTCGAGCTCGACCCCGATGCCGGGCCGCTCCCCCGGGTGCAGCAACCCGCCGGACCAGGTGAACGACTGCTGGAAGACCTGGTCGGTCCGCGCGCCGTGCATCATGTACTCCTGGATGCCGAAGTTGTGGATGGCCAGCCCCAGGTGCAGGGCGGCGGCCATGCCGACCGGGGAGATGTCGGCCGGGCCGTGCATCCCGGACTTGATCTGGTACTGCGCGGCGAAGTCGAGGACCTTCCGCAGGTGCGTGATCCCGCCCGTGTGCGTCACCGCGCCGCGCACGTAGTCGATCAGCTGCTCGCGGATGATCTGCTGGTAGTCGAAGACGGTGTTGAACACCTCCCCGATCGCCAGCGGCGTGACGGTGTGCCGGCGCACCAGCCGCAGCGCCTCCTGGTTCTCCGCGGGCGTGCAGTCCTCGAGCCAGAACAGGTCGTACGGCTCCAGCGACTGGCCCAGCCGTGCCGCCTGGATCGGGGTGAGCCGGTGGTGCGCGTCGTGCAGCAGCGGCAGCTCCGGCCCGAACTCGTTGCGGACCGCCTCGAACACCGCCGGCAGGTGCCGCAGGTAGGCGCGGGTGTCCCAGTCCTCCTCGACCGGCAGCGCGTCGGCCTCGGCCGTGCCGTTGGACGCGATGCCGTAGACGACCTTCAGCCCGGGCACTCCGGTCTGGATGCGGATCGCCCGATACCCGAGCTCCCGATGCCGGCGCACGCTGTCGAACAGCTCCGGCAGGTCACTGCCGGAAGCGTGGCCGTAGGCCAGCAGCCCGGTGCGCGAAGCGCCGCCCAGCAGCTGGTAGAGCGGCATCCCGGCCGCCTTGGCCTTGATGTCCCACAGCGCCACGTCGACGGCGGCGATCGCGGCCATCGTCACCGGCCCGCGCCGCCAGTACGCGCCGCGGTACAGCAGCTGCCAGGTGTCCTCGATCCGCCCGGCGTCCCGGCCGAGCAGCAGCGGCACGACATGGTCGCGCAGGTAGGCGACCACGGCCAGCTCCCGCCCGTTGAGCGTGGCGTCGCCGAGGCCGGTGAGCCCGTCGCCGGTGGTCAGCTTGAGCGTCACGAAGTTGCGGTCCGGGCTGGTGACGATGACTTCGGCCCTGTCGATGATCATGTACGTGTCCCGTCGAAGCCGCCGTCCTCGCCGCAGCCGACGGTGTCGGAGAACAGCTCGCTGCAGTCGAAGTCCTCGGCCCCGCCGTAAGGATCATAGGTGTCGATCTCGTCCATGCGCGCGACCGTACCGACCGCACGATCCGCGCGGCTCCCCGATTCGTGCCACCCGACCGCGAGAACACGAACGACGACCGCGGTCACGGCCTGTATCCCATCCTAGGAAACTAGGTTGAAAGCCTCGCGGTCGTTGCCCGCCTGGGCGGGGACGTGCCAGGCTACGCCGGTGCATCCGCTGAAGCTGATCGAGACCGGTGCCGGGAAGTACTCGCTGCTGCTCAACGCCGGCACGACCGACGTCGACCCGGTGGTGTCCGAGCTGGGACACGAGCCGAACGGGTACTTCTGGGAGGGCGTCGCGCGGTTCCTGGTCGCGCACGAGACGCCGGGCCTCGACGGCCGGTTCCGCTACGACCCGGAGGGCGGCATGTTCTGTGCGTACGGCACCGACCGCGCGGCCCTGGAGGAGCTCGGCACCGTGATGGCCGGCGTGGCGACCGACGCCGACCGCGTCCGCCGCCTGGTGCGCACGGCGGAGGCGGAAGGCTTCGAGTTCGACGACTGATGCACGCCGGGCGCACCAGGCCACCCTCACCCGCGGAACTGGCCGAACGGGCCGTGCAGCTCGCGGCTCATCGCGGACAGCTCCTCCGACGCGGCCCGGGTGTCCTCGACGCCGCCGGTGGCGACGCGCGCCGCGTCGGAGATAGTGGAGATGTCCGCGGCGATGCCGGCCGAGCCGGCGGCGGCCCGGGAGATGTTGCGACTCATCTCGTTCGTGGTCGCGGTCTGCTGCTCCACGGCCGCCGCGATCGTGGTCTGGTAGTCGCCGAGCCGGCCGGTGATCTCGACGATCTGGTTGATCGCCTCCGTCGCGGCCGCGGTGTCGGCCTGGATGCTCCGCACCTTCGCGGCGATGTCGCCGGTGGCCCGGCCGGTCTCCTGTGCCAGGTCCTTCACCTCGTTGGCGACGACGGCGAAGCCCTTGCCGGCCTTGCCCGCCCGGGCCGCCTCGATGGTCGCGTTGAGCGCGAGCAGGTTGGTCTGGTCGGCGATGTCGGTGATGACCTTGACGACGTCGCCGATCTGCCAGCTCGACCCGGACAGACGGCCGATCAGGTCGAACGCCGACTGGATCAGCTCGGCCGTGCGCCCGCCGACCCGGGCCGCCTCCGCCGCGGTACCGGAGATCTCCTGGATCGAGGCGCTCATCTCCTCGGCGCCGGTCGCGACCGTCCGCACGTTGTCGGACACCTCGCCGGCCGAGGCCACGATCCGCTTCGATCGCGCCGACGTCCGCTGGGCGCTGAGCGCTGAGCGCTGGTCATGATCCGGGTCGAGGTGTCGGTCAGCTTCTCGCTGGCCGACGCGACCGTCGAGGCCGACCCGCCAATCGCGCGTACCGTCGCGGTGATCTTGTCGACGAACGTGTTGAACATCCGGCTTACGTCTGTGAACTCGTCGTTGCCGCGGGCCACGAGCCGGCGGGCCAGGTCGCCCTCGCCCTCGGCGATGTCCGCCAGCCGGTCGCCGATCGTCCGCAGCGGCCGGATGACGGACAGCGACAGCGCGACGGCCAGGATGATCGACAGCACGAGCGCGATGCTGCCCACGACGTTCGCGAGTCGGCTGGTCCGGGTCGCCGACGAGCGCGCGGGCGCCTTGGCGGTGGCGGCCCGCTGCTGCGCGCTCGTCAGGAGCTGGTCGACGCCGCCGGCCACCCGCCCGTACACGTCCAGGCCCTCGCCCCACGACGAGGTCGTTCGCCACCTGGGTCTGCGTGGGCGTGCCAGCCCGGTAGGCCGCGATGACCCCCGGTCGTCAAGGGCGACGAAGTCGGTGTACGCGGCCCGGATCGTCCGCACGGCGCCCTGGTCTCGCCGACAGCGGCAGCCTCGCCATCGCGTCGAGCTCGGCGCTGAAGTCCCGCATCGACTGCAGGAACGCGGGCCGCGTCTCAGCCGTGTCGTCGGTGGCGCCGGGCACGCCGCGCACGATGTCGAACGCGTACCCCGCCTGCCACCCCGACGTCGGTGATCCGGAACTTCAGCTGCTCGGCCGCGAACAGCTGCGCCTGCGCGGCCGACAGATGCCCGGCGGTGCCCCGGGTCTCACGCGCGGACGCGATCGCCGCCAGCCAGATTGCGACCATACAGAGCGAGACGACGAGAAATCTGACCACCAACCGCGTGACGACCCGCGTCCGCCGCAGCACGTCAATGTTCGCCGAGCCTCCTGACCCACCTTGTCCGGCACTTGTCGGGCACTCCTGCACCCAATCGGCTCCGCCTCGCCGGGTCGAAGGAAAACGTCAGAAAATGCGGGCATGTCACGGCGTCACGGTCGTCTGCCGCGAGCGCAGGCTGGTCACCGCCACCGCCACCGCCACCGCCACCGCGATCACCAGCAGGGACAGCGGCGTCGGCACGTCCGGCACCCACGACCGATGCCGTAGAGCAGGACGCGCTGCGCGAGCAGCCCCGGTACGGCGAATACGCCCAGCAGCAGCATGAAGGCGAACAGGTTGTCGACCGACAGCGACTTCTCCACCACGTAACCGGTGAGGAACTCGACACTGGTGGTGCCGCCGTGGCCCAGCCAGACGTACGCGCCGAACCCGACCGACGGGGCAAGGTAGAAGACGCTCCAGGCCACCGCCTCCCGCATCGGCACGTCGTGCGGCCGGCGGGTCAGGACGAAGTCGAGCGCCAGCAGCCCTAATTAGCAGCACGGCGACGGTGACCGTCCACAGCTCGGGCGACGCGATGGATTGCGTGGGCATGGAGGCTCCCTCGAACGCAGCGGTGCTCGTTCGAGGTCTCCCTCACCCGCCGATGCGGGCGGCCGCCCGGGAGCCGCGCGGGCAGCTTGCTCTCGACCTGCTGAGGTACTCCGTTACCTTTTCAGCGTGCTCTATCGAGATCGAGCATCTGATGGGTAGTCCCGCCTTGCGGTGGGACGGTCCCGGTCTGACCCGCCGGGGCGGTGCCGGGTTGACGCTTCACAGCCACCGGCCCGCCGGGGCGGGTCTTACGGTCGGCTCCACGTCCTGCCACCGGGCCACTCCCGGCGGTTGTCGCCTCACCCGCGAGTGCGGCGAGGTTGCGCGCTGCGTTGACGTCCCGGTCCAGGACGAGGCCGCAGGTGGTGCAGGTGTAGATGCGCTCGGCCAGGGCGAGTTTGGCTTTCACCGCGCCGCAGCCCGAGCAGGTCTTCGAGGACGGATACCAGCGGTCGGCTGTGACGAGTCGTCCGCCGCGCCATGCGCTCTTGTACGCCAGTTGCCGGCGCAGCTCGGCGAACCCGGCATCGGCGATGCGCCGGGCCAGCCGCCGGTTGCGCAGCATCCCGGCCACGTTGAGGTCTTCCACCACGATCGTGCCGTATGTGCGGGCCAGGCGGGTGGTGAGCTTGTGCAGGCCGTCACGGCGCAGATTCGTCACCCGCGCGTGCGCCCGCCCGAGCTGGGTCTGTGCGCGGCGCCACCGGTTCGACGGGCGCTGTGCGGTGCGCCGGTCCGGGCCCTGCCGCCGGCACAGGCGACGGCCGAGGCTGCGCAGCCGTTGCTGCGCGGCGTCGAGGTGGCGTGCGTTGGGCACGAGTTCGCCGGTCGACAGCACCGCAAGATACTTGATCCCGACGTCCACACCGACCGTCGCGTCCGGCAGGCGCTGGCCCTGCTGGGCGCGGTCGACCTCGACGCAGAACGCCACATGCCAGCGGCCACCGTCGCGGCGCACCGTAGCCGACATGATCCGGGCGGTGCCCGCGTCCAGGCGACGGGCGAGCTTGCGCGCGGACTCGTGCAGCTTCAACCGGCCCAGCCGGGGCAGCACCACATGCTTGCGGTCGGGCTCAACCCGGATCGCACCGGTGGTGAACCGCACCGCCTGCGTCGAACGGCGCCGCGACTTGAACCGGGGGAACCCGACCGGCCGCCCACCGCGCTTGCCGCAACGCGAGTCGGTCCAGTTCTTCAGTGCCCGCGCGAGCGCGTCGAGCCCGGTGTTGAACGCTTCTTTGGAGCACTCCGCCCACCACGGGGCGACGTCGGCCTTCGCGGCGTTCCACGCCTTCCGCAGCGCGGGCAGCGACCACCCCAGCATCGGGGTGAGCTGTTCCTCCGGCACGCCGTAGGTGCGTTCCGCAGCCCGCTGGTCCATGACGGCCCTGACCCGGGTAAGCGCCCAGTTGTGCGCCACCCGGGCCGCACCGGCGTGCGCGAGCACCGCCCGTTGCTGCGACGGGGACAGGTCCAGAGCGAACCGGTACGCCTGCACCGTCTTCACGACGGGTCGTCCTGCGCCGGCCCGGTGATCGCTTCGACGGCACGACGCGCCCGGTCGGCAGCCGCACCCCGGCCGTACAGGCGAGCGCACAACGACGTCAGGATCTCGGTCACGTCACCTACCAGGTCGTCGACCACTTCGGCCGGATCGGCCACGAGCAGACGGCGGCCCTGCGCGGCGAGCGCGGCCTCGACATACTCGGCGCCGAACCGGTCCCGATGCTCGACCACGATCGTCGACACCTGCGGATCGCGCAGCAGGCCGAGGAACTTCCTGCGGCGCCCGTCGAGCGCGGAACCAACCTCGGTCACCACCCGCGATACCACGAGGCCCTGGCCCGTGGCTCACGTGGTGATCCGGGCGACCTGCCGGTCCAGGTCGGCGCGCTGATCAGCCGATGACACCCGCGCGTACACCACGACCTGCTTCGACGCGGCCGGTGCCGCAGCGAGCGGCTCACCCACCATGATCAGGCGCCCGAGCCGGTAGGTCGGAACGGGCAGCGTCCCGGCCGCGTACTGCCGCCGCGCGGTGATGTACGCGATGCCCTGCGACGCCGCCCATTCCTTCAAATTCACACGAGCATCATAGAGCCACAGAGAGCACCAAAGATGTCCGAAACGCCATCAGTTAACTACCCCTCGGCCGCTGACGGTACCGCACGATCCTGGACGTTGCCTGCGAGCCGCACGGTAGATTGCTGCGCGAGGATGGTGACGGGTTGAGGGCGCGGAGCGTCTACCGGTGGACGATGCTGTCAATCATCGTCGCGTGCGCGGTCGTGTCATACCTCGTGCTCACCCGCCGCGCCGACGGGCACACCGCCACGCCGGGCCCGCGGCCGGACTTCCAGCTACCGTTCCCGTGCGGCGAGGCGTGGCGCCTGACGACGTACCCCGGCCACGACGACTACGACATCGACTTCTTCTACACCGGAGGCCCGAGCGGCGGCCGGACGGTCGTGGCCTCGGCGGCCGGCACGGTGGCGTGGGCCGGCTGGAGTGCCACGCTCGACGACGGCGCCCCGGCCCCGCCCGGCGCCTCCGGCACCCGCGGCGGCCTCGGCTACGGCGTGATCATCGACCACGGCGGCGGCTGGTTCACCGAGTACGGCCACCTGGCGAGCGAGCCGGAGGTGCGCACCGGCCAGGCCATGCGGCAGGGCCAGCCGCTCGGCCGGGTCGGCCACACCGGCTCCACCCGCGTCGACCACCTGCACTACGAGCAGCTCGACGACACCCGCGACCCGCGCCACACCCGCGGCGTGCAGGACAAGGTCGAGTCCGTCTTCGACGGCGTACCGTCCGGGATCACCTCCGACGGCAGCGCCGCCACCGGCCCGCTGCGCGTCGACGGCCCGCCGTCGACACACCGGGACGTCACGAGCCGCAACTGTCCGCCTTCGCCGGCTCCCGGCTCGGGTCGGTAGCGGCGAGGCCGGCCCGCGCGCCGCCGTCCTGGGCCGCGTCCGCGACGATCGCCGCGCGCAGGCGGTCGAGCGCGTCGCGGCGGGCGCCCGCCTGCGCGGGGTCCTTCGCCGCCGCGGCCTGCAGCGGTACCGCGCGCGGCAGCTCCGCCACGGCCGCCCCGATGGCGTCGAGCAGCGAGGGGCCCCAGGTGCCGCCGACGACGACGCGCCCGGGGTCGGCCAGCGCCACGATCGCGGCGACGACGCCGGCGACCGCGGCGCCGATCGCCCGCCGGTCCGGCGCCGCCGGCACGGCCGCCGCGTCGATCGCGGTGGAGCCGGGCAGGCGCAGGCCGAGCTGCCCGAAGACCTCGATGAGCGGGACGGCGCGGCCGTCCGGGCCGGCGGTGAGGAGGTGGGCGATCTCGCCGGCGAGCCCGGTGCGCCCGCGGGTCACCTCGCCGTCGCCGACCACCGCGCAGCCCAGGCCCTCCCCCAGGTACAGGTAGGCGAAGTCGTCGCCGGCGTGCTCCCGCTCGGCCCGGGCGGCCCAGTTGACGTCGTTGTCGACGGTCACCGGGCCCGCGACGTGCGGGGTGAGGACCGCGACCGGGTCGAGCTCGCCGACGAGGAACGGCGCGTCGGGCAGCTGCACCAGCCGGCCGGTCTGCCGGTCGACGGGGTCGGCGGCGCTCACCACGGCCAGCCGTGGCGCCGGCCCGAGCTCGTGCGCCACTTCCTCAAGGGCCGCCGACACGTGTGCGGACGCGGCCGGGCGGTCGAGGGCGCGGGTGGCCCGGGCGACGATGTCGCCGTACGCGTCCACCGCCTCCCCGGCGATCCCCTCCGGCGCGATGGTGATGGCCAGGGCGGTGCCGGCGGCGGGGGCGAGCGCGTAGTACGAGCCGACCCGGCCCTTGCCGCGCCCGCCGGGTGTCCGCTCGCCGGTGTCCTCGACCAGGCCGCGCTCGGCGAGGCGGCGCACGCTCTCGCCCGCGGTCGGCTTCGAGATGCCGGTCTGCGCGGCCAGCTCGGCCCGGGTCAGCCGGCGGTGCCGCATGAGGGCGCGGAGCACGTGCTCGTCGGTCAGCGACCGGAGCAGCTCCAGGGAGGGTCGCGCAGCGTCCACGTGCCGATTCTAGTCAGGACCCTTGCCTAGAAGCGAGCTCCATGGGTACCGTCAATTCAAATAAGGAGACCTGACTAGAAGGAGTCGCCGTGTCAGCACCGGCCCTGCCGCACTGGGAGGAGACCCCCGAGGACCTCCCGGGCGCGATCCGCGAGATCAAGGCCGCCATCCGGGCCCGCATCGCCGCGTCCGGGCGCACCGTCGAGGAGGTCTTCGCCGTCGTCGAGCGGCGCATCGAGGCCGAGGTCGCCGACGTCGAGGCCGCCCTGGCGCGCGGGGAGCACGTCTGGCCGGTCATCGAGTACGCCGACATCGCCGCCGGCACGGTCCCCGCCGAGCAGGCCGCCCTGCTGCACCGCCGCGGCTGCCTCGTCGTGCGCGGGCACTTCGAGCGCGAGCAGGCGCTGGGCTGGGACCGCGACATCGTCGAGTACGTCGAGGGCAACCGCTTCTTCGAGACCTACCGCGGCCCCGGCGACGACTTCTTCGGCACCGTGGGCTCGAAGCCCGAGATCTACCCGATCTACTGGTCGCCGGCCCAGATGCAGGCCCGCCAGAGCGAGCGGATGGGCCGGGTGCAGGCGTTCCTCAACCGGCAGTGGCGGTACGACTCGCAGGGCGAGCGGTGGTTCGACCCGGACCGCGACTCGCTCTACCCGGATCGCATCCGGCGCCGGCCGGAGGGCGCCGACTCGGCCGGCCTGGGCACCCACCTCGACCCAGGCACGCTCGACCTGTGGATGACCGAGGCCTACCAGCGCGCGTTCCGGCACCTGTTCGACGGCAGCGTCGAGGAGTACGACCCGTGGGACGCCGCCTACCGCACCGCGGGCCCGCAGTACCCGGGCACGACGATGTGCTCGGTATTTCGCACCTTCCAGGGCTGGACGGCGCTGTCGGACATGGCGCACGACCAGGGCGTGCTGCACACGGTGCCGATCCCGTCCGCGATGGCGTACCTCATGCTGCGCCCCCTGCTCGCCGACGTTGCCGAGGACGACATGTGCGGCGTCACCGTCAACCAGGTCTTCCCGGCCAGCGAGCGCTGGCACCCGCTGCTGATGCGCGCCCGGGCCGGCATCCCCGACGTGCGGGCCGGCGACTCGGTCTGGTGGCACTGCGACATGATCCACAGCGTCGCGCCGGTGCGGAACCAGCGCGGCTGGGGCAACGTCATGTACATCCCGGCGGCGCCGTGGTGCCCGCGCAACGAGCGGTACGCGGCGAGCGTCCGCGAGGCCCTCGAGACCGGTTCGAGCCCGGCCGACTTCCCCGAAGAGCACTACGAGCGCGCCTGGCCGGACCGCTTCCGCCTCGCCGACCTCAACGAGCGAGGGCGCCGCGGGCTGGACCTGGCCCCGGCACGATGAGGCAAGGAGTTCAGTCCGCCGTGAGCTCGCGTTGTTCCGCCTCGAGCAGGTGCCCCAGGTAGGCCTCGATGCCGGCCGCGGCGGCCGGGTCGAGCCGCAGAAACTCGATGCCGATCTCCTCGCCGTCGTCGCCGTCGAGGATCCGCACGACCCGGCCCCGGGCCGAGGTGCGCTGGTCGACGAGGTCCAGCGTCAGCTCGACCGGGGCGCCGGGGCTCGGGTGCCAGTCCGGCGGCGCCGCGCAGCGCACGCCGCTGACGCTCAGGTCGAGCATCTCCACGGTGTGGGAGCGTTACGAAATGTCGCCGGTCAGGTGGGGCGGCGGCGCAGCCACCACAGCGTCGCCAGGACCAGCAGCGCCGCGGCCGCGGTCAGCCAGGCCGCGTCGATGGCCTGGAACTGCCAGAAGCGCTCGCCCGGCTCGTACAGCACCCAGGTCCGGTAGTCGCCCTGGGTCCAGGTGCGGTCGTTCGCGTGCAGCGCCAGGATCGCGTTCCACTCGGCTTCCGACAGCCGGTGGCCGGCCGGGTCGACGACCCAGCTGTCCACGACCCAGGCACGGCCGCCGTGGCCGAGGCCGTGGGTGTCGGCCGCGGCGAGGATCGGCGCGGCGTAGCGCGGGCGCAGCGCGTACCAGTCGAGGAGGAACACGCCGACCCACGCGGCCCCGGTGACGAACATGGCCACGACCGTGCGGCGCAGCACCGCGCCGGCGAACACGCCGAGGGCGAGGCAGAACAGGGTCGCGGCGGCGAGGTAGACGCCGTCGGCGTGATACGGCCACGGCGCGATGCGGTCCTTGATCGCGGCGATCGGCGTGTACCACCAGTGGAAGAATGCGCTGAAGCCGAGCGTGGCGGCCAGCAGGGCCGAGCCGAGCAGCGCCACCTTGGTCAGCAGCAGCCGCCGGGGCGTGACGGCCTGGGTCCAGGCGAAGCGGAAGGTGCCGGCCTCGTACTCGCGGGCGACGAGCGGCGCGCCCACGAACATGCCGAGCAGGCCGGGCAGCAGGGCCAGGAACTGCGTCCACAGGCCCCAGCGCTGCGCCTGCAGCGCGAACGCGCTCAGCTGCGCATCGCCGCACGCGGGCAGGCAGGCGTCGAGGCCGATCTCGCGGTACGACTGCCGGATCCGCAGGCCCGTGAACAGCAGGGCGCCGACGAGCGCGAGCAGGACGGCGGCGCTGGTGAGCAGGGCGGTGCGGTGCAGGCGCCACGTCGGCCACAGGGCGCGGGGGCGGCGGCCGGCGCGCGGCGCGGTGGCGGCGGCGAGCGCGCTCATCGGGTCACCAGCGCTCGCGGCCCGGGCAGCGCGGCCGCCGTGGAGCGCAGGTACGCCAGGACGAGGTCGTTGAGCGCGACCTCGCGCCGCTGCCAGCCGGGCGGTGGCTTCGGCCGCGGCGTGCGGGTGCGCACGAGCAGGTGCGCCTGGGCGGCCGCCCGCGCGTCGGACACCACGGCGTGCGCGGCGGCGACCTCGTCGGCGCGGTCGGCGGGGCCGGTCAGCAGCTGGTGGTGGGCCAGCAGGTCGTCCACCTCCCCCGCCAGCTGTACCGCACCGGCGCGCAGCACCACGAGGTAGTCGCACGCCCGCTCCAGCTCGGCGAGGTGGTGCGAGGAGAACAGCACGGAGATCTCGTGCTCGGCGACCGCGGTCAGCAACGCGGCGAGGAACTCGTGCCGGGCGAGGGGGTCCAGCCGGGCGAGCGGCTCGTCGAGCAGCAGCAGCTCGGGCCGCTTACCCAGCGCGAGCGCGAGGACGACCTGCGCCTGCTCGCCGCCGGAGAGCGCGCCGAAGCGCCGCGACGGCGGCAGCCCGAGCGCCTCGATGCGCTCCCACGCGACCGCCGCGTCCCAGCGGGTGTTGAGGTGCTCGGCGAGGCGCAGCAGTTCGCGGATGGTCAGCGCCGGGTACAGCGCGGCGTGCTGGTCCACGAACCCGACCCGGTCGCGGCGGGCGCCGGGGTCGGCGCCGAGCACCTCGATGCGCCCCGAGGTCGGCCGGCGCAGCCCGATCGCCAGCTCCAGCAGCGTGGTCTTGCCGGCTCCGTTGGGCCCGACGAGCGCGACCACGCGGCCGGCCGGGACGGCGAGCGTGCAGTCGTGGAGGGCGACGGTCCGCCCGTAGCGCTGCGTGAGCCGGAACGTCTCGATCGCGTTCATGCCACTCCCCTGCCTCCCCGCCTGAGCGCCGGCGTCGCGGCGGTCTCCTCCCGGCTCTCCTCCTGCAGCACGCTGTTGACGAGCGCGGCGATGCCCCCGTGGTCGAGCCCCGCCTCGCGGGCCGCGCGCACCCAGCCCACGAGCCGGCGCCGCAGCGCCGCCTGCCCCGCGAGGTCGACGACGGGCAGCGTGCCCTGCACGAAGCTGCCGACGCCCTGCTGGGTGGTGACGATCCCGCGCGCGGTCAGCTCCCGGTACGCCTTCTGCACGGTGTTGGGATTGATCGCGAGCGCCGCGACGACATCCTTGATGCGCGGCAGCTGGTCCCCGTCGCGCAGCACGCCGAGCCGAAGCCCCTGCTCCACCTGGTGCACGAGCTGCAGATACGTCGGCACCCCGGACGCGGCATCGAGCACGAACCGGATCCGCGAGACGCCGTCTTTATCTACTTCCATAGTAAAACCATAAAACTGCCGGCGACGGTACGTCAACAAGCGGCGGCCGGGTTGACAACCTACGTTTGTGAGTGTGTACTGACTTACATGAGAAGCACCGCCGAGGCCCGGCGGGCCGTTCTGCTCGACCGGGCCGTCTCCGTGTTCGCCCGCAACGGGTATCACGCGACGCCGGTCACCGCGGTGGCCGCGGCGGCCGGGATCTCCGAGGCGTACGCGCTGCGGCTGTTCTCCGGCAAGCTCGGGCTGTTCGTCGCCGCCGTCGAGGCGTGCTACGAGCGCATCCTCGCCACCCTCGAGGCGGCGGCCGAGCGGGCCGAGGGTCAGGGGCCGCAGCAGCTGCTGGAGAGCCTCGGTGACGCCTACGCCGAGCTCATCGGCGACCGCGACCTGCTGCTGCTGCAGGTGCACGCGCAGAGCGTCAGTGACGTGCCCGAGGTCGGGGCGGCGGTGCGGGCCGGATACAAGCGGCTCGTGCACTTCCTGCGCGCGGCCGGGGCCGAGGACCGGCAGATCCAGCATTTCGTCGCGTACGGGCAACTATGCCACCTCATCGTCACCGCCGGCTTGGATAACACGGACAACATGGACGAGTCGTGGGCCCGCGCGCTGACCGACGGCATGCGTCACGTGTCGTGACCCTGCCGTACGCACGGCGCGCTTTTTGTGGCATCAGATGTAAGTGAGTGCACACATACAAACCGAGGAGGGTGTACCCCATGACCACGCTCACCACCGAGATCGTCCTGCCCGGCATCGTCGAGCCCGAGGGCCTGCTCGTACGCGACCGCGAGCTCGCCGCGCCGGGCCCCGGCCAGGCGCTCGTGCGCGTCGAGGCCAGCGGCGTGTCGTTCGCCGAACAGCAGATGCGCCGCGGCAAGTACTACGACCAGCCGCCCTTCCCGTTCACCCCCGGGTACGACCTGGTCGGCCAGGTGGAGGCGGTCGGACCCGGCGTCGACCCCGGCCTCGCCGGGACCCGGGTCGCGGCCGTGACGAAGACCGGCGGCTGGGCCACCGCGGTCACCGTCGACGCCGCCGACCTGGTGCCGGTCCCCGACGGCGTCGACCCGGCCGCCGCGGAGACGGTCGTGGTCAACGGCGTCACCGCCTGGCAGATGCTCCACCGCACCGCGAAGGTCCGCCCCGGCGGCACCATCCTGGTCCTCGGCGCCAACGGCGGCGTCGGCTCGACCCTCACCCAGCTGGCCCGCCACGCCGGCATCCGGGTCGTCGGCACCGCGTCGGCGCGCCACCACGACGCCGTGCGCGCGCTGGGCGCCGAGCCGCTGGACTACCGGGCCCCGGACCTCGCCGCGCGGGCCCGGGCTCTGGCACCGGGCGGCTACGACGCGGTGTTCGACCACGTCGGCGGCCCCGGCATCGTCGACTCGTGGCGGCTCGTCGGGCGCGGCGGGACGCTGGTCTCCTACGGTACCGCCGCCACCCGCGACGTCGCCGGAAACGCCCGCCTGCCCGTCCTGGCCCTGTTCGGGCGCCTGCTGTGGTGGAACCTGCTGCCCAACGGGCGCGGCGCCGCCTTCTACAACCTGTGGGCCGGCCGACGCCGCCCCGCCGCGTTCCGGGCCCGGATGCGCGAGGACCTCACGCGGGTGTTCGCGCTGCTCGCCGACGGCTCGCTGACCGCGCAGGTCGCCGCCCGCATCCCGCTGCGCCGCGCCCCGGAGGCGCTGCGCCTGGCCGAGTCCGGCACGGTCGCCGGCAAGGTCGTCCTCGTCCCCTGACCCGACCGGCTCGCGGTGGGCTGAGCCGCATCACGGGACCAGCGACGGATCCGGGCGCGGCGCGCCCGGATCCGCCGGCGTGTCCACCCGTGGGCCGCCGGCGAGCCGCCAGCCGTTCTTGCCGGAGCCCTTCGCCCGGTACATCGCCAGGTCGGCGCGGCGCAGGACGTCCGCGGGCCCGGCGCCCGGCGTACCGGCCGAGTCGCCGACGAACGCGACGCCGACGCTCGCGCCCACGCGGACCCGGGCCGCGGGCAGGTCGACGGGGGCGGCCAGGGCGCGGACCAGCCGGTCGGCCAGCTCGCCGGCGCCGTCGCGGGACGGCCGGTCGGCGAGGACCACGAACTCGTCACCGCCGAGGCGGCAGACCAGGTCGCCGCCGCGGACCTCGCGCAGCAGCCGGGCGGCGATCTCGCGTAGCAGCGTATCGCCGGCGTCGTGGCCCAGCGTGTCGTTGACGACCTTGAAGTCGTCGAGGTCGATCAGGAACACGGCGGTGTCGGTGCCGTCCGCGGCGTGGCGCTCGACGGCCTCGGCGATGCTGCGCGCGTAGAGGGCGCGGTTGGCCAGGCCGGTCAGCTCGTCGTACCAGGCCTGGCGCTGCAGCTGCGCGTTGAGCGCCCGGTTCTCGGCCAGCAGGCGGTCGTTCTCGCGCAGCGCGACGAACTGGCGGATCGTCACGAAACACAGCAGCAGCCCGGTGCCGCCGAGCACACCGCACTCCCGCCAGTCCAGGTGGGGCCACACGACGACGGCGAGCAGGACGAACGCGGCCGCGGAGGCGCCGTACGGCAGGACGCTGAACGACCGGCGCCCGGCGCGCTGGGGCCGGCCCAGCGGCGCCACGGCGTTGATCCGGTACTGCAGCGTCGCCCCGGTCAGCGAGCACATCTGCGACAGCAAGAGCAGGACGTTGGCCGCCAGCGGCGCGTCACCGGCCTGGTCGTCGGAGAGCGCGGTCGCGCCGGCGGAGAGCGCGACGCACAGCGCGTAGAAGATCAGCGGGCGGCGGGCCATCACGCCGACGCCCACGAACGCGATCTTCAGGATGCCGAAGCCGGAGACGAGCAGCATCGCGGGCAGCGCGAGCACGGCGGACAGCTCCAGCCAGCCGCGGCCCGAGTCCCACTGGCGGCTGACCCCGAAGTACCAGATGAACGAGGCGCCGCCGAGCAGCACGACGGTGGCGTCCAGCCCGACGGTGATCTTGTCGTTGCGGGTGCGGGCGGTCGTCGGATACTGGAACACGGCGTACATGGTGAGCAGCCCCGCGATCGGGTACACGATCTCCGAGCCGAGCATCGACACCGCCCGGCCGGTCGCCGCCCGCGCGGCGACGGACGCGAGGTCGATGCCCATGCCCACCGCGTAGACGGTCAGCGCCCAGGCGAGGCTCAACCAGAACCGCGCGGTGTCCCGCGGCAGACGCGGCAGGCGGGCGGTGCGCCGCATCACGAAGATCAGCAGCCCGATGAGCACCAGGTTGGCGACGATGTACACGATCCGCCCGCCCGTACCGGGCACGGCGACGCCGAGCACGACGGCGAGCACGGCGACGGCCGCGCCGATGGGCACCAGCGTGTCGGCGCTCACACGCAGCCGCATGAATCCTCCCTCATGTCCGTGCTGTCCGCTCTCATCGTCCGCACGGTGGCGAATCTAAACGAATGGCCGCGTTCCACCCCGCAGCCCGCCGTCCGATAGGGTCGGGAGAAGGATCTCGATACGTGGCTTGCGCGAGGGGTATGAGCAGTGCCAGACGGGTTTGGGAAGATCACGGTCGTCGTGCCGACCTACAACGAGCGCGACAACCTGCCGAAGCTGGTGGAGCAGCTGGCGGCGCTGCCGGTGCGGCTGCATGTGCTGGTCGTGGACGACAACTCCCCGGACGGCACCGGCGAGGTCGCCGACAAGCTGGCGCTGGAGTCCCCGCAGTCGTTCGGCGTGCTGCACCGCACGGCGAAGGACGGGCTCGGCCGGGCGTACGTCGCCGGCATGCTCCGCGCGCTCGACGAGGGCGCCGACGTCGTCATCCAGATGGACGCCGACCTGTCCCACCCCTCCTCGGCCATCCCGGCCATGGTGGACGCGCTGGCCGCCGACGACGTGGCCGTGGTGCTCGGCTCGCGGTACGTGCCGGGCGGCTCGGTCGCCGGCGACTGGGCGTGGCACCGCAAGGCGCTGTCGACGTGGGCGAATTTCTACGTCGACGCGATCCTGCGGATGGGCGTCAAGGACGCCACCGCCGGTTTCAAGGCGTGGCGCGCCGAGACGCTGCGCCGCATCGACATCGCCTCGATCCAGAGCAACGGGTACTCGTTCCAGGTCGAGATGAACTACCGGACCGTCCGGCGGGGCATGCGCATCGTCGAGGTCCCGATCCGCTTCGCCGACCGCACCCGCGGCGTGTCCAAGATGAGCCTGCGGGTCCAGCTGGAGTCCGCGCTCATGCCGTGGAAGCTGCGCCTCGCCCGCAGCGCCGCCCTGGCCCGGCAGGATTCGTAGCCCTCGGTGAGCCACTGCGCGCGCTCCGCCACCGGGTACGGTCGAACGCATGGCACGGAAAATCGCGACGAACGACCGGGTCGACCGGGACGCGCTGGTGGAGTTCCTCGCCAAGCGCCACCACGGCATCGTCATCACCAACCGCGCCGACGGGCGGCCGCAGGCCTCGCCGGTGTCGTGCGGGGTCGACGGGCAGGGGCGGATCGTGATCTCGACCTACCCGGAGCGCGCCAAGGTGAACAACCTGCGCCGCGACCCGCAGGTGTCGGTGCTCGTGCTCTCCGACGACTGGAACGACGCCTGGGTGCAGGTCGACGGGGTCGCCGAGGTGCTCGACCTGCCCGAGGCGCTCGAGGCGCTGGTGGAGTACTACCGCTGCATCGCCGGGGAGCACCCGGACTGGGACGAATACCGTGCGGCGATGGTGGCGCAGGGCAAGTCGCTGCTGCGCATCACGATCGAGCGGTGGGGGCCGGTGGCGACCGGCGGTTTCCCGGCCCGGCTGGCGTGAGCGCGCCCCGTGCATTAGCGGAAAACTGGTCCTGACGCCAGTCTTGTGACGGCCCCGGCCTGTGCGGATCCTGTGCCGATGGACGTACCGAACGCCGTGGCGCGCGTCGATGTCCCCTTCGCCGGCGAGGGCGCCGGCGACGCGGAGCTGACGTGGGGCCAGCGCGCGATGTACCAGGCCATGCTGCGCGAGCGGTCATGGCTGCCGATGGGTGGGCACCGGCCCGTGCCCGGCGGGACGACGGTCGCCGACGTCGAGGCGGAGCTGCGGTACACGATGGAGCGCTACCAGGCGTTCCGCACCCGGCTGCGCCCGCGCGACGGCGGCCCGCCCGGCCAGTCCGTCGCCGCGGCCGGCGTCGCGCACCTCGACGTCGTCGAGGCGGACGGGGCCGACCCGGACGACGTCGCCGCGGCGGTGGAGCGCGCCTACCGCGGCACCGAGCCGGACCTGGCCCGCGACTGGCCGATGCGCATGGCGGTCGTCTGCCGCGGCGGCCGCCCGGCCCGCCTGGTCGCCATCATGCCGCACCTGGTCACCGACGGCATCGGCGCGGCCGTCATGGTCGACGAGGTCACCCGCCGGGTCGCCGCGCCGGTGGCCGGGCTGCGGCCGCTGGACCTCGTCGAGTGGCAGGCGTCCCCGGCCGGCGCGCGCCAGCACGCCGGCGCCCTGCGGCACTGGGAGCGGCACGCGCCCGGCCTCGAGCCGTTCACGACCGGCATCCGGTCTTCGCAGCGGTACCGTAAGTGCCTCCTCGAGTCGCCCAGGCTCGCCGCCCGGCTGCCGGAGGCGGCCGGGCGCACCGGCGTCGACCAGTCCACGGTCCTGCTCGCCGCATACCTGGCCGCGATCGGCCGGGTCGCCGGGCGCGGCACGGTCGCCGTGCGGCAGGTCGTCAGCAACCGGTTCCGAAGTGGACTGTCCGATGTGGTCAGCCCGATCACCCAGCTGGGCCTGTGCGTCGCCGACGTCTCCGGCGGGTTCGGCGAGGCGGTGGCGAACGTGGCCCGTGCCGCGCTGCCGGCCCGCAAGTACGCCTACTACGACCCGTTCGCGATGCCGGACGCCCCGACGCCGTGCTTCAACGACCGCCGCGCCACGGCCGCCACGGCGTTCCGCTCGGCCGGCTCGGGAGCCGAACGGACGGACCCCGGCACGCTCACCTGGACCGCCCCGCCGCCCGGCCCGACGGAGCCGCTGTTCCTGCACGCCGACGACGTGCCGGGCGCGGTACGCCTGACGCTCGACGTCGACACCGCCTGCTTCTCCCCCGCCGACGTCGAGGCGATCGCCCGCACGATCGAGGAGCTCGTCTGAGCAGGTTCAGTCCGAGTTCAATCCGAGGTCAGTCCGAGGTCAGTCCGAGTTCAATCCGAGACGGCCCACGCGGCCAGGGGCTCGCGCTGTTCGAGCCAGGCCGGCGGGATGCCGGCGCGGCCGGTGTACGCGGCGACGATCCCGCCGGCGATCGCCGCCGTCGTGTCGACGTCCCCGCCGGCCTCGATGCACGCCCGCACCGTCGCCGGATAGTCGTCCAGCCGGGTCGCGGCGACCCACAGCGCGAACGGCACCGTGTCCTGCGCGAGGACCTGCGCGCCGTTGCCCAGCTCGTACGCGGCCTCGGCGACGCTCGCGCCCAGCAGCCGCCGGGCCCGCCGCACGCCGTCGCGGACCCCGCCGTCGACAAGGTAGCCGTGGACCGCGTCGAGCAGCTCCGCGGGCGTGGGCCGGTTGCGCACCAGCCGCGCCCAGCCCGCTTCGGCGGCCGCCACCGCGACGGCGACCGCGCCGAGAATGCCCTCCGGGTGCGCGTGCGTGACCTCGGCGGAGCGCATCGCCTCCAGCGCCGCGGTCCGCGAGTCGCCGGCGTGCAGGGCGCCAAGCGGCGCGACCCGCATGGCGGCGCCGTTGCCCATCGACCCCTGCCCGCCGAACGCGTCGCGGGTCACCTCCCGCCAGGGCTCGCCCGCGCGGATGCGGCGCAGGATCACCACCGCGCCGCCGCCGTAGCCGCGGTAGGGCTCGAAGCGCTCCGCGAACGCCCGGGCGAGCCGGTCCTGGTCGACGGTGGGGTGCCGGCGCAGCTCACCCACGAGCGTGCACGCCATCTCGGTGTCATCGGTCCACGGCCAAGAGCCCGCCGGGGCGCTGCCGTCGAGAAGGTCTTCAAACGTGGTGCCGGGGACGAAGAACTGCGCCCCGAGCGCGTCGCCCACGCTGAGCCCGTCCAGGCTGTCGTGGCAGAGTGCGATATCGGTCATGGCTGTGCCCGACCCTACCCGAACCGGGCCAGCTCGTCCGCGTCGCTTTCCTGGTGCAGCGCGTGGGCAGCTGGCCGACGCGGCGCCACAGCGCGAACACCGCCGCGGCGGCCATCGCTCGCCTGAAAAAAATGTCATACCCCCGGGCTAGCCTCGCCGGCGTGAGTGTTGTGCAGCAGTATCGGTATCTGGCCCCGTCCACCGCGGGCGACGGCGGCGTCGACCTGCAGACCTGCGGCGGGCCGGCGGCCAACCCGCGGTTCTTCGCCGGGTTTCTGACCACGCCGGCGGCGGCCGCGGCCGGGCTGCTCGCCGTCGCCGACGTCGCCCGCACCCGGTATTTCCAGCCGCGCGACCCGGCCAGCCTCGACCCGGTCGTCACCGGCAGCGCCGACCGGCTGCGGTTCGAGTCGTTCTCCGGCTGCTGCGGGGTGTATGCGCGGCTCGACGCGCTGCCGCCCGGGCTCGACGGGGAGGTCCTCGGCCACGGCACCACCAACGTCGACGTCAACCCGCCGCTGCGCGAGGCGCTGGCCCGCATCGCCGGGCTCGACCCGCTGCACCTGTCCGTCGGCCCCGACGACCTCACCGCGTCCACGCTCGACGGCACCGTCGTGGAGAAGAAGGTGCCGCTGCCGACCCGGTGGCTGCGCGGGTTCGCCGAGGTCCACGTGCTGTCCGCCGGGTTCGACCTGCGCGCCGAGCTCACGGCCGCGGAGGCGGGCGCCTTCCTGCGCCGGCTGCCCGGGGCGAACGACCGCTCGGTGCTGTGGGCGGTGCCGGCCGGCCGCTCGCTGCGCCTCACCTCGCGACCCGTGCCGGGCGCGGTCTGCCTGGCCGGCGCGGGCCGCCTCGCCGCACTGCGGGGCCTGCTGCGGCACTCGCGGAGCCTGCGCGTCTACGGCCCGCCGGTCCCGGCCGGGTCGCCGCCGGTGGCGAGCGCCTGGGAGCTGGACACCGGCGCGCTGCGGCTCACGCTGACGCTGTCGCCCGAGCCGCACCGGGGGTTCTCCGGCGAGGGCGCCGCGCTCGCGTCCCTGGCCGGCGACGACGTCGCCGACGACGCCGAGCTGATCGGCGCCCTGCTGTCGTGGGACCCGACGATCGACGTGGCTGACCTGTCCGCCGCCGCGGGCCTCGGGCCGGGCCGCGTCCGGGCCGCCCTGGCCCAGCTGGGCACCGCGGGCCGGGTCGGCTACGACGTGGCCGACGCGGCGTACTTCCACCGCGTGCTGCCGTATGACGCGGCCCGCGCCGAGCGCGACAACCCGCGCCTGGTCGGCGCGCGGGCCCTGGCCGAGTCCGGTGCCGTCACCCTCGACGGTTCCGCGGCGACGGTGCGCAGCGGCGATCAGACCTACCGGGTGCGCCGCCTGCCGGACGGCGCCCTGACCTGCACGTGCCCGTGGTGGGCGAAGCACCGCGGCGGCCGCGGCCCGTGCAAACACGCCCTGGCTGTCACCATCGCCACGGCCTCTACCACAGCCGCTACCATGGCCGGCACGGCATGACCGCGTTCGACTTCGAGCTGATCCGGTGTGGCCGGGTGGCGACGGTGGCCCTGGAGGTCGCCGCCCTCGACGACGCCGGGCGCGCCGAGACGGCCCGCGAGCTGCTCGCCTACGTGAAGCGCCGCTCCCAAAACCACTGGCTCGGCGACGAGCTGTCCGCCCTGGCCGTGGCCACGATCGGCTGCGCTCCCTCGGCCGCCGCCGCGGCGCGGATCCTGACCCGCAGCTGGATGTCGCCGGGCCGTGGGACCGCCGACGCGGTCGTGACCACCGCCCGTGCCCGCGGCGTGACCTGGCTGCCCGAGCTCGTCACCCGGCTGGCCGACCCGCGCCCCGCCAACGACGACCAGCGGCTGTGGGCGTTCACCGCGATGCTGCTCGCCGCGGAGGGCCTGCCGCCGCCGGCGACGGACTGGTTCGTGCTGGGCTGGCTGTCCGACCTCGACTTCCCGGTCGAGGAGCGGCTGCGCTCCCGCCCGATCGCCGAGCGCCTGCGCACCGACCCGTTCCTCGACGCGCTGCTCCCCCGCGTCTTCACGCTCGACGGCGCCGGCGAGCGGCTGACGGTGTGGGAGACCGGCCGCCCCGGCGGCAAGCTCGCCCTGATCCAGGCCCTCGCCGAGCTCGCCGCCGAGGGCCGCCTCGACCGCGACATGCTGCTGCGCGGCTGCCTCGGCCGCCTGCTGCACGGCGGCCGCCCGGCCGCCGTGCGCGGCTTCCTCGCCCTACTGGCCGCACTCGCCCCGGCGCCGGCCGACGTGGCCGCCCACGCGGGTGATTACCTGCGCCTGCTCGCCGACGCGCCGTCCCCGGTGGCGACGGCCGCGCAGAAGGCGCTGCGCACCGCGCCCGACCTCGACCTCGACGCAGTTCTGGAGGCGTCGAAGGCCGTGCTGCGCCGCCCCGACAAGGCGCTGGTCCGCGCCCAGCTCACGTGGCTCGACGCCCTCGCCCGCCGCCATCCGGCACGGGCCGCCGACGTCGCCGCCGCCCTGGCCGAGGCCGCCGACCACCCCGCCGTCGAGCTGCGCGAGCGGGCGACCGCCCTGGCCGCGCGGCACGGGGGTGACGTACCGGTCGCTGTCGTCGCGGTGGCGACCGGCGACGACCTGCCGCCGCCCCCGCCCCCGGCCCCCGCGCCGCCGCCGATCACCGACCCGGACGAGCTGGCCGAGGAGGTGGCCGCGTTCTACAGCGGCCGCCCGTTTGCCGCGCTGCTGCCCCTGGAGCGCATCGCCGACGCCCTCGTCCGGCTGTCCGCCGCCGACCGCCCCGCCCTGCGCGCCGCGCTGCTGCCGGTGCTCGAACGGCACCGCGAGGGCATGGGCGAGCACGGCTGGGACCCGTGCTGCCTGTGCGGCACCTTCACCGGCGTCCTGCACTCGGCCATCGACGCCGGGCAGGCAACGGTGCGCCGGGGCGGCTGGGCCGCCCTGCTCGCCGCGGCGCGCCGGTTTCTCGCGCTGGGCGAGCCGACACCCGACCCGCGGGTACCGCCACCGCACCGGCTCCTGCGCGCCCGCCTCGCCGAGATCGGCATGCACGCCGCCCGCCCGGACCACGCGCCCCGCCTCGTCACCCCCGTCGGCTTTACCAGCCCGGTCGGCTCAGCCGGCGTTGTCGGCTCAGCCGGCGTTGTCGGCTCAGCCGGCGTTGTCGGCTCAGCCGGCGTTGTCGGCTCAGCCGGCGTTGTCGGCCCGATCGACTCGCTCGGCCCCGTCGGCTTTGTCGGCTCAGCCGGCCCCGTCAGCCCGGGCGACGCGGTCGGCCCGGCTGGCTTTGTCGGCCCGGTTGGCCTCGGCGTCCCGGTCGGCTCGGCCGGAACGGTCGGTCTGCTCGCCGCGCCTACGTGGGCCAACGGCGCCCTGGACACGGCCGTCCTGCTCGACCGGCTGGCGGCGCTCGGCGATCGTGAGCCGTGGCCGTGGGATTTCGCCCAGGCCCTGCTGCGCCTGCCGCCCGGCCCCGACGAGCCGTCCGCCGCCCGCGCGGAGGCCCTCGGCATCCCGGCCGGCGCCCGCGTCGCGGCCTGGCTGCGCGGCGGCGGCCTGCCGTCGCCCCGGTGGCAACTGGAAACGGTCCCCCGCCGCCCGCGCAAACACGCCGGCGACTACGAGCACGACTCGCTGCCGCTCCTTCGCGTCCGGGTCGGCACCTCGGCCTCGGCCGCGCCGGCGGCCCGCGGCGCGGGTGCGGATGGTGCCAGTGCGGCCGGTGCGCGTGCGGCCGGTGCGCGTGCGGGCGGTGCGCGTGCGGGTGCGGGCGGTGTGGAGACGTTCGGGCTGCTCGGGTCGCCGGTCCCGCCGGTCGGTGCCGGGAGCGGCGGCTGGCATGTGCTGTGGCCGGGGCTGCTGCCGTGGCATCGCGGCCTGGCCGCCGCGTACGCGCTGCCCGACGTCGCCGCGACCGCCGACATGGACCAACGCGGCGGGGCCGCCGTCCTGCCGCTGCTCGCCGAGGCCGCCGGCGACCCGGGCCCGGCGCTGCCGATCGCCGTCGCATACGGCCTCGCCGCCCGCCACGAGGCGGACCGCGTCGCCGCGCTGGACGCCCTCCTGCTGCTGGCGGCCGCGGAGTCCTTCGACGCCGAGACGGCCGGCCGGCACCTGGGCGTCCTGGCCGCGGGTGGCGCCGTGACGCTGACCCGGGCCCTGCAGCCGCTGCGCGACGCCGCCGCGGCCGGCGCCCCGCGGACGGTGTTTCGCCTGCTCGCCGCGGCCCTGCCGGCGCTGCTGGCGGCCGCACCCCCGCCGCGGGGCACGCCCGACCTGCTCACCCTGGCCGCCGAGACCGCCCCGGCCGCGCCCGGCCCGGCGGAGATCCCGGGCCTGGCCGACCTCGCCGCCCGCCGCGGGAGTTCTCGCCTGACCACCGAGGCCCGCCGCCTGGCCACCGCCCTGGGGATGAAGTCCTGACCGCCCAGACCGCCGCCGCGCTACCGCTCTGCGGATGAAGTCGTGACCGCCCAGGCCCGGTGCCGCGTCACCGCCCTGGGATGAGTTGACCGCCGCGCCGTTCGCGTCGGCCGGGCTCCCTCGGAGGCGTCACCGTCGTGATCGAGAAGGCGGGCCCGGGGGCTGCGTCAGCGATTCCGATGGCGCAGCGAATTGTCGCGTCGTCTCGGTGGCCGTGATCTGTTGGCTGGGGTTCGCTGGGCGGCACGTGTCCAGCACGGCCAGCATGCGCCCGGCCCACCAGCGCGCGTCGTACCGTCGCACCGACTGGCGCATCCGGCGCATCGCCGCCTCCTCGGCGGTGGCGCGGCGTGGGTCGGCGGCCGCGGCGATCGCCCGCTTGAGGTCCTCCACGTCGTACGGGTTGACCATCGTCGCCTCGGTGAGCTCACCGGCGACGCCGCTGAACTCGCTGAGCACGAGCACGCCGGTGTTGTCCAGCCGGGCGGCGACGAACGCCTTGGCGGTCGGGTTGGCGCCGTCCCGCAGGGAGGTGGCCAGGAACACGTCGGCCAGACGGAACAGGGCCACCAGATCGACCGGGTCGAGGTTGCGGTGTACGTAATGTACCGCCGGGCGGCCGACCGCGCTGTGCGTGCCGTTGATCCGGGCCACCAGTTGCTCGACGCGCGTGCGGATCGCGGCCTGCTCCGCGGACTGCCGCGCGGCCGGCACGACGACCTGGACCAGCATGCAGTCGGTCGCGTGCAGCCGGCGATCGGCCAGCAGCTCCCCGAAGGCGGTGAGCCGCTGCTCGGCGCCGCTCGTCGCGTCGAGCCGGTCGACGGCGAGCAGCACGGCGCGCGGTTGGCGTAGTTCCCGCCGCAGGTTGTCCATCCGCCGCCGCACGTTCGCTCCCGCCGCGAGCTGCTCGACCGTGTCGACGTCGGCGCCCATCGGCAGCGCGTCGACGACGACCCGGCGACCGCCGGCGATCACGACCCGGTCGTCGACCTCGTACCCGCCGAGATCGCTCGCCAGCCGCACGAGGTTGCCGGCGCTGCGTCGGTCCGGAACGCGGATCGCGTCCGCGCCGAGGAGGCCGTCGACGATCTCCGAGCGCATCGGCATCCTGCCGAACAGCTCGACCGGGGGCACGGGCAGCGGCAGGTAACAGCCGATGGTGAGGTCGGGCCGGGCCGCCCTCAGCAGCGTCGGGACGAGCTGCAGCTCGTGGCCGTGCACCCATACGGCGGCGCCGGGCGCGGCCACTGCCGCCGTTGCCGCCGCGTACCGCTCGTTGACGGAGCGGTACGCGCGCCGCCACCGGCGGTGGAAGGCGGGCCGCTCGACCGCGTCGTGGTACAGCGGAACGATCGTCGACGCGCACTGGCCCTCGAGGTGATCGGCGACGTCCGTGGCGGACAGCGCCACCGGATGCAGCGCCACGGCCTGAAACTTCACCGGCGACGTGCGATTGTCCGCGCGGCCGTTCCAGCCCACCCAGGCACCGTTGCGCGCGGCCAGGGCGGGCCCCAGCGCGCCGGCCCATGCGGCGTGCTCGCCGGCCCAGCGTGCCGGCCTGCGCCCGGTGCCCAGTGGCTCGGCGGGGATGCGGCTCGACACGACGACGAGATCGTGGCGGCCCGCTCCGTTCATCGACCCGGGGTCCGTCGAGGCGGGATACATCGAGACGAGCCTGCTCCGAGGCCATGACGGCCCGCCTGCGGCATCGTGGCAATCTCGTGACAATCGCGAACCCGCCTCCGGCCGTCGGAACCGGGCTCTCCGCGCCGGTTGGCCGGACGGCGGCCGGGCACCTGCGCTATGAAGGTCAGCGTGGCAGTCGGATCGTCCCTGGGACGCGCGGGCCGGGGCATGGCCGTGGCCACGCTCGCGTCGCGGGTAGCGGGATTCGCCAGGGTGCTGGTGCTGTCGGCCGCGCTCGGCCTGGGCAGCCGGCTGCTGGACAGCTACAACCTGGCGAACACGCTGCCGAACACGGTGTACGAGCTGGTCGTCGGCGGCGCGATGGCCAGCGTCGTCGTGCCGTTGCTGACCCGGGCGGCGCTCAACGACCCCGACGACGGCGTGGCCTACGCCCAGCGACTGTTGTCGATGATCGGCTGCGGCCTGGTCGCGGTCACCCTGGTAGCGACGCTGTTCGCCCCGTTGCTCGTGGAGCTGTACACGCCCGGCTTCACCGCGGACCAGCGGCAGCTGGCCGTCGTGTTCACCCGGTTCTTCCTCCCCCAGATCCTCTTCTACGGGGTGAGCGCGGCGACGGGCGCCGTGCTGAACACCCGGGGCCGCTTCGCCGCGCCGATGTGGGCCCCGTCGGCCAACAGCCTGATCGTCATCGCGGTCGGGTCGCTGTACCTCGTGGCCGGCGGTACCACCGGCGCGCACGCGTTGACCACGACCCAGCTGCTGCTGCTCGGCCTGGGTACCAGCGCCGGGGTCTTCGCCCAGATGGCCCTGGTGCTGTGGGCGCTGGCCCGCAGCGGCTTTCCGGTCCGGCTCCGGCTCGACCTTCGGGGCGTTGGGATCGGCCGCATCGGCCGGCTCGGCGGCTGGGTGCTGCTGTCCGTCGCCGCGGCGCAGCTGCTGTTCGCGGTCGCCACGAGATCGGCCTCGATCAGCGGTCTGGGCGGCATCAGCGCGTTCCAGAACGGGTACGCGCTGTTCCAGCTGCCGTTCGCGGTCGTCACCGTCTCGGTGATGACCGCGCTGCTGCCGCGGTTGAGCCGCAGCGCGGCCCGCCTGGACCACCGCGGGATCACCGACGACCTGTCGCTGGCCATCCGGCTGGCCAGCGTCGCGCTCGCCCCGGTGGCGGCGGCCATGGTGGTACTCGGACCGCAGGTCGCGACGCTGCTGTTCGCCCACGGCCGCAGCGCCGCGTCGACCGTGGGCCTGGTCGGGGCGGTCATGGCGGGATTCGGACTCGCCGTGGTGCCGTTCACGGGCTACTCGATCATGCTCCGCGGGTTCTACGCCATGCAGGACACCAGGACGCCCGCGCTGATCAGCAGCGCGGTGAGCGTCGTCGGCGTGGCGGGGTGCCTGGCCGCCGTCGAGCTGCTGACCCGCAGGCAGATCGTGGTCGCCGTCCCGATCGCGTACGCGGCGGCGTACACCACCGGCATGGTCATCGCGGGCCTCGTCCTGCGCCACCGGCTGGGCCGCATCGACGGTCACCGGCTGGCACGCACGCACGCCCGGGTGCTGGTCGCGGCGGCCGCGGCCGGCTCCGCCGCCGGCGCGAGCGCCCGCCTCGTGACGACGCTGACCGGGCCGGCCTGGATCGCGACTCCCCTCGTCCTTGCCGTCGCCGGCCTGCTCGGCGCGGCCACGTACGCGGTCGCCGCCCGGCTGCTCGGCCTCGGCGAGCTCCGCCGGCTCGTGGCCACCGCGACGGCCGGGTTCCGGACGGGCGCACCTCGCCCCGACCGCTGACCGGCCGGCGGTTCAGGCGCCCGGGATGCGCCCCGCGGGCTCGATCGGCTCGGCGGGCTCGGCGGCCAACTCGGCCGCCTCGACGGACTCGACGGGCTCGGCGAACTCCGCGAACTCCACGAACTCGGCCGGCTCGGGGGACTCGGGCCGGGCGATCGGATCGGCGGCGGCCCGGTTGGCGGGCACGACCACCGGGTCGATGTGGTACCGGCGCTCGCCGCGAACCGTGGTCACCGCGGCGCGGCCGAGCAGCCTCAGGTCGAACAGCACGCTCTGCTCCTCGATGTACGCGAGATCCTTCTCCAGCCGTTCCTGGGGCGGCATGTCGAATTTCTCGATCTGGGCGATGCACGCGATCCCCGGCCGCACGCTGTGCCGTTCGGCGTATCCGGGCACGGCGTTGAGATGGGTCAGGACCAGCACCGTGCGCAGCGGGCGCGGGCCGACCAGGCTCATCGAGCCGCCGAGGACGTTGACCAGTTCGGGCAGCTCGTCCAGGTGCCAGCGGCGCAGCCACCGGCCGACCGTGAGCGTGCGCGGATCGCTCGGTACCGACGCCACCGGGCCGGTGAGGCGCTCCGCGCCGTACCGCATGCTGCGGAACTTGAACTGCCGGAACGTGCCGCCGCCCCGGCCGACGGAGTTCTTGGTGAAGAAGATCGGGCCCGGCTCCTCAAACCAGATGAGCAGCGCGATGACCGGCCACAACGGCAGCGTGAGGGTCAGCCCGAGGAGGGCGCCGGCGATGTCGAACAGCCGCTTCCCGCGGGGGGTCGGACGGACGCGCAGCCGGCCCGGGCTGTGGTAGGACAGGACCATGCGCTGGACGCCCAGGGAGGGCGGCGCGTTGTCCTCCACGAGCCCGGCCGTGGCGGCGCTGAGCACGATCCCGCCCGCGAATGCGCCGGTCACCAGCAGCAGGGCGGCGCGCGCCGGGACGTCGTAGCCGAGGCGCATCCAGAGCCACGGCACGAGCATCAGCCCCACCGAGACCAGGAAGGCGATCCGGCAGGCCCAGGCCCGGGCCGGCTGCGAGATCAGGGATGCGAGGACGACGGCGGGCAGGAACGCCAGGATGAGCGACGTGAGCAGCGCCCAGTAATTCACGCTTTCTTACCTCCAGCAGTACCACAACGTGGTGGCGCACACGTCGCCGTGGCTCGGGGCCACTAGCGGTACGCCTTCTCCTGCTCGGCCCACATCGTGAACAGCAACAGGATCCACAGCTCGCGGGCATGGTCGGCCGTGCCGCTCAGGTGCCGCTCGACGATCGCGTTCGCCTCGTCGAATCGGAAGTAGCCCTGCCGCTGCAGGACGTCCTGGCTCAGGTATTCGCGCAGCAGTGGCCGGTAGACACCGCGCAACCACCTGGGCAGCGGCGCGTTGAAGCCCTTCTTGCGCATCGCGCTGATCTCCGGTGGCAGCAGACCGGCCATCGCCCGGCGCAGCAACCACTTCGGCCGCAGGCCTGGGAGCTTCAACCGGCCCGGCAGGGAGAAGGCGAACTCCAGCACGGGGGTGGCGAGCAGCGGGACCCGGACCTCCAGCGAGTGGGCCATGCTCAGCCGGTCGACCTTGGTGAGCACGTCGTCGGGGAGGTACACGTGAGCGTCCGTGTACTGGAATCGCGTCAACGGGTCGAAGCCCGCGCCGGCCAGGTGGTGCGGCTCGTGCGTCTCGTAGGCGTCGGTCATCTCGGCGAACACGTCGGGCTGCAGGAGCCGCGCCTTGTGCGCCTCGCGGAAGACCACCCGCCAGAGGTAGTGGCTGCGGCCCGGGTCCTCGATCGCGTTCTCGACGAACCGCCGGGCCCTGAAGTCGAAGCTCGCCTTGGCGTCCGAGCTGGGCAGGAAGCGCAGCAGGGCCGGGGCGATCCGGGCCGTCAGCGGCCGGGGCAGGTGCCGGTAGTAGCGGGCTAGCTTGTCCGCCTGGTAGGTCGCGTAGCCGGCGAGGAGCTCGTCCCCGCCGTCGCCGCTCAGCGCCACCGTCACCTTCTGCCGGGCGAGCCTGCACAGGTAGTAGGTGGGCACCATGGACGGGTCCGCGAACGGCTCGTCGAAGGCGGGCAGCATGCCCTCCGCCACGTCGTCGGCCTGCGGTTCGACCAGCAGGGCGGTGTGCTCGGTGCCGAAATGCCTGGCGACCAGGGCGGCCTCGCCACGTTCGTCGTAGGACCGGTCGGCGAAGCCGACCGAGAACGTCTTCAGCACGGCGTCCGGCCGCGCGAGGCGGGCCGCGGCGACGACGGTGCTGGAGTCCATGCCGCCGCTGAGGAAGAAGCCGAGCGGTACGTCGGCGACCATCTGCTGGCGCACGCCGTCGACGATGAGGTGGCGCAGGACGCGCTGGGCCGAGGCGGCGCTCACGCCGGCGCGGGGCGCGACGTCGGCGAGGGCCCAGTAGGGCTCGACCGTGTACGCGTTGTCCTGCCACACCAGCGAGGTGCCCGGTGCGAGCTTGCGGATCTCCCGGTACATGGTCCGGGGCGCCGGCACGTACATCAGCGACAGGTACGCGCTGAACGCCTGCAGGTCGGGCGTGCGGTCGGGGACGGCGCTCAGCACGGCCTTCATCTCCGAGCCGAAGACCAGGCCGCCGTCGCGCTCGGCGTAGTACAGCGGCTTCACGCCGACGCGGTCGCGGCACAGGACCAGTCGGCGGCGGGCCCCGTCGTACAGCGCGATGGCGAACATGCCCTCCAGGTGCCGCACGAAGCCGGGGCCGTACTCCTCGTACAGATGCGGGATGACCTCGGCGTCGCTGCCGGACGCGAACCGGTGGCCGCGCGCGGCGAGCTCGCGGCGCAGGCGCTGATGGTTGTAGATCTCCCCGTTGAGCACGGCGTGCACGGTTCCGTCCTCGGAGCGCACCGGCTGCCGCCCGTGCCGCACGTCGATGACGGCCAGGCGCCGTACGGCCAGCCCGACCGTGCCGCTGACGTAGCAGCCCTCGTCGTCCGGGCCGCGGTGCGTGAGGGTACGGCACATGGCACGCAACCGGTCTGGGTCGACCTCGCGCGCGCCGTCGGCGGTGACCACGCCGGCAATTCCGCACATTCGATTCTCCGCTTCGGCTGATCGCTGACAGGGCTGGCGGGTGCGGTCAGACCGGCGGCGGCTCGGGCGGCCGGTACGCGGGCTCGGGCGCCACCGGGGTCCACAGCCGGGTCTTCTGCGCGGCCAGCCGGGCCAGGTAGCCGGGCCCGAGGAGCAGGTAGCGGCGCCAGAGCCGGCGCGGCTCGCGGGTCAGCCGCCACAGCCAGGCCAGGCCGTACCGTTGCATCGGGAGCGGCGCGGGGGTGAGCCGGCCGGCGTGGTAGTCGAATGCGGCGCCGACGGCCAGCAGCGGCATGGACAGCAGCGGTCGCATCGCATGGACGAACGCCTCTTGGCGCGGGCAGCCGAGGCCGACCAGGACCAGCCGGGCACCCGACCGGTTGATCCGCTCGGCGATCTGCGCGGGCTCGCCGGGCCGGGCGGGGCGGAACTTCGACGGTTCGGCGCCGGCGATGCGCAGCCGCGGCACCGCCTCGGTCAGCGAGTCCGCCAGCCGTTCGACGGTCGGTGCCGTCGAGCCGTACAGGTAGACCGGCAGCGCCTCGGCGGCCGCCCGGCGCAGCACCCGCAGCGTCAGGTCGGGCCCGCTGACCCAGTCCCGCAGTCCCGCCCCGTGCAGCAGGTTGAGCGCCCACCGCACCGGCTGGCCGTCCGGCGTCACCACGTCGAAGGCGTTGAGCCGGGCGTTATGCGTGCGGCTCGAGACCCCGGTCATCACGCCGTGCACGGCCAGTGCGGTGAGGATGAACGGGCGCCGGTCCCGGGCGGCCGCGATCACGTGCGCGACGGCCGCGTCGTAGTCGATGACGTCGACCATGACGCCCAACACGTTGCGTTTACCGCCATCGATCCCCGTCGAGGCGCGGCGCACTGCCGGGCCGCCCGGCGTGCGGGGGCGGCCCGGCGCAAACCCGATACTCAACCGCGTTCCTTTCGCTTCGCCCCCTTCGCACGTGCCGCAAGCTGTGCGGCACAGTGCGAACTCGCTGCGGGGCGTCCGCGAGCCATACCCCTGCGGCCGCCGCTAAACGTGGCGGGCTGGAGCGTGCAGGGGTGGCTTTGTGAGGTGACGCGGCGTTTGCGTGCCGGGATTTCCAGCGCTGCCCTGGATCAGGTGGGCCGGGTCAACGACGCCCACGCACGGTGTCTTCGGGTGGGCCCGGACGTTTCGTCCAGGCCCCAGGGTCGTCAGCCGTTCACGGTTGTCGACCGAAGTGGGGAGGCTCTTGACAGTTAGCCCGACCTGGATCAAAGTCGTCCAGTGCGGGAAGGGTAACCAGCGCGATCCTGGTCCTGCCGAGTCGCTGCTCGCTTGGCTTGCGGCACAGCTGGGCGGTCGGATGACGGTCAGTGGCGTTCGTTCGCTGCACGGCGGGGAAAGCCCGTGGTGGATCGATCTGACGACACCCTGCGGGTCGACATTCTCAGTGGTCCTTCGGTCCCCGAGCAGCCGGATCTCGCCCGATCAGATTGCGACGAACGCAGCGGCGCTTGCTGTCGCCGAGAGGTACGGCTTGCCGGCTCCCCGCCTGCTCGCGGCCGATCTTGACGGTAGTGCGGCAGGGACATCAGCAACTTTGGAGACCGTCGTGCCGGGGACGAGTACGTGGCCCGCTGCGCCTTCCACTGAGCTACTCCTGGCGGCAGGCGCCGCAACTGCCCAGATCCACACCGTCATCCTCGACCCGCAACCGCAGCTCCCGTTCCGGCCCCGCCCTATCGCGGTTGATGACTTCGCCCAAGACCGCCGAGTCGGCCGAATGCCGACCACCACACTGCTCCAACTGGCCGACGAACGAGTTCAGGCGATCAAGGCTCCAGACGTGCCGGTCGTCTTCGTGCACGGCGATGTGTGGCCCGGCAACACGGTGGTTGCCGACGGCCGAGTCCACGCCTTGATCGACTGGAAGACCGCCGGCGTCGGCAACCCTGGTGTGGATCTCGGCGAGCTGCGCAAACAAGTCGCGATCCACTACGACGACGACGCCCCCGGACACGTGTTGGAGGGCTGGGAACGGGCCAGCGGCGCACGGGCCGACAACATCCCCTACTGGGACGCCGTGGCTGCTCTCAACACACCCACCGAGTCCTACAGCCCCTACGCCACACTTCGACGCGACGACTTCCTTCGGGCCGCAATCGCACAGTTGTGACGACATTGATCAGCCCAAGGGCGGCGCCTTCGCCCCTTGGCGCGGTGCGACGGAGGGGGCCCGGACTGCTCGTCCGGGCCCCCGGGTCGTCAGTCGTTCACGGTTGTCGAGAACGAGTGGTACGACGAGGTGGTGCCGTCGGTGTAGCGGACCGTGAACCAGAAGTACGTCCAGCCGGTCTGGGTCGGCGTCCAGTGGACGCGGGCCTTGCCGTCGGCGTCGATCGGGACCGTCACAGGGTTGGTGTCCTGGGTGGTGAAGTACTCGACGCTCTGGACGCCCGTGCCGATGAACGGCGTGACCGTGAAGACGCCCTCCACGCCGACGCCGCCGCCCGAACCCTCGATCGGGTAGACGTCGTCCGACTCGACGGCCGGCTCGTCGACCGCGTAGAAGATCGTGGACGTCTCGAAGCGCACGGTGCCGGCGCTGTCCAGGCCGCTGTACGTCAGGGTGTGCTCGCCCGAGCGGATGGGTGGGAGCGCGACGTCGGCGATGCCGTCGGCGCCCACCGGGGCGAAGTGCTGCTCACCGCCGTCGACCGAGTACCCGAACTTGGTGAGACCGTTGCCCACCTGGGTGGAGAAGTGCATCGTGACCACGACGCCCAGGGAGCCGGCCGGGTCGGGCGCCCACTCGATCGGCCAGACCGACACCCCGTAGGAACGGACGTTGAACTTGTACGCGCGGACCGGCGACTGGTTGTGCGCGCGGTCGTAGCTCGCCACGTACAGCGTCTGCTCCCCGACGCCCCTCGGCGTCCATCGCACGGTGGCGGACCCACCGAGCGCGTCCGCGGCCACACGGTTGTACAGGCTGAACGGCGAGGTGCCGTACCTGAAGTCGACCACGTCGCTCGAGCCGTTTGCCGTGAACACGAACGTGCCCGGCTGGCCGGAGCCGCCAGTGGGTGCCGGTGGGTTCTCCGGATACTCCACCGAGGACACCGCCGGCATGTTCGGCGCCGTCTTGTCGATGGCGAAGGTGCAGGTCACGCTCCACGGGGAGTAGGCCCGCTGGTCATAGGTGCGCGCGTGCCAGCCGTAGGTGCCCTCCGCGATGGCGCTCGCCCGGATGAAGCCGACGCCGAACGTCCCGTCCCCGCCGCTTCCCTGGCTCGTGGGGACCGAGGTCACGTTGCCCGGGTCGGTCAGCGGCCAGTACTCGATCTCGGTGGTGAGCATGTCCCCGGGGTCGGGGTCGGTCTGGTCGGCGTTGAGGCTCAAGTCGTAGCCGGTGTAGTAGGTGCCGTCGGAGCAGGCCGTGCCGTCGCTGTAGGTCAGGCGGGTCGGGGCCGCGGGCGGCGTGTTGGTGAGCGTCACTTCGAGGTGGAAGTCGTTCTGCCACAGGTACCGGCCGTAGGCCGGCTTGGGCTCGTCGCCGTCCGGCACGGCGACCTCGACCCACAGCCGGCCCGCGTTCGCCTTGAGTGCCTTGTCGAGCCCCTCGGTCAGGTCGAACCCGACGTGGACCGTGCAGCCCTGGGACTCGGGGACCGCCTTCACGGCCTTGCCGGCCTCGGCGGGTGGGTGCTTCCAGGTGTTGGTGCTGGTGAACTCCGCCACCGGCCGCGCGCTCAAGGCGTGCGGCTTGGTGCAGTCGGCGGCCCCGGTGTCGGTGACGGCCAGGCGGGCCGTCTTCAGCCGGGCGCGCTCGACGCCGCCGATGTCGAATCCGAAGTAGACGCGGGTCTTGTGCACGACCCCGTTGATGACGTGCGCCCCGACGGGAAGGTCTCCGCTGGGGTAGAACGTCGTCGTGTTGGGCGTCGCCGAATCCGTGTACGCGATGAACGAAGGGGTGAAGGAGAAGTGTGGCCCGGCCGCACTCGCCGCTGTTCCCGTCACCAGAACGGCCGCCGCGACGACCGCCGTGGTGATGAGCCCTCTCGCCACTGCCTGCCCGCGCCCCCGAAGCATGCGGGTCTTGATGGTCAAATTCTGTCCCTTCGACCGGAGTGATTGTCCGCCGCCTCGCATCGTATCGATCCCTCGCATCGACCGCTGACTGTTTTCGACGTGACCGTGGCGGCGGACTCCGGCCGATGGGGAGTCAGGCCGGCCGGAAGGAGTCGCGTGCGGCAGGCGCCGCATGCTTGATCATGATGTGCCGGGTGACCGAGTACTCGGCGACCGCCTCCTGGCTCATGTCCTTGCCGAACCCGGATGCCTTCACCCCGCCGTGCGGCGCCTCGGACGCGATCGGCAGGTGGTCGTTGATCCACGTCACGCCGACGTCGAGCCGATGACCGACCCGCAGCGCGCGGGCGACGTCGCGGGTCCATACCGACGACGCCAGGCCGTACTGGGTGTCGTTGGCCAGTCGTACCGCCTCGTCCTCGTCGTCGAAGGGAAGCACCACGACGGCCGGTCCGAACACCTCTCCCTGCACGATCTCGCTGCGCTGGTCGGCGCCGACGATCAGGGTGGGCGGGAAGAAGTACCCGGGCCCGTCGGTCGCCCTGCCGCCCAGCGCGACCGTTGCCCCGTCGGCCACCGCCCTGGTCACGAAGCCGGCCACCCGGTCTCGGTGGCCGGCCGAGATCAGGGGACCGATGTCGGTCCCGGCCGACCAGGGATCGCCGGTGTGGATCTTCGCCATCGCGGCCTCGATCGCACCGACCGCGTCCTGGTAGGCCGGTCGCTGGACGTAGACCCGCGTGGCCGCGGTGCAGTCCTGGCCCGTGTTGTACGTGGCCCCCATCGCGACGCCGGAGGCCATCTCGGACAGGTCCGCGTCGTCGAAGACGACGGCCGGCGCCTTTCCACCGAGTTCGAGGTGCACCCGCTTGAGGCCGGCCACCGCGCCGCGCATCACCTCCCGCCCGGTGCGGGTCGACCCGGTGACGCTGACCATGTCCACGCCGGGGTCTGCGACGAGGGCCGTTCCCACGTCGGCGCCGCCGGTGACCACTTGGACCAGGCCGGCCGGGGCGCCCGCCTCCGCCACCAGCCGGGCCAGCGCCAGGGTCGTGCGGGGTGTCTGCGGCGCGGGCTTGACGACCACCGCGTTGCCGGCGGCCACGGCCGGGCCGATCTTCCAGATCGCCATGATGAGCGGGAAGTTCCACGGCGTGATGGAGCCGACGACGCCGATGGGGCGGCGGACCAGCATCGAGGTGTAGCCAGCGGACAGAGTGCCCGCACCCGTCCCGTGCAGGGAGCGCGCCGCACCGGCGAAGAACCGCAGATTGTCCACACCGAACGGCAGCTCGCCGTCGCGCATGACGGACGCCGGCTTGCCGGTCTCCTCGACCTCGAGGCGGGTCAGTTCGTCCGCGTCGCGTTCGACGAGGTCGGCCAGGCGGAGCAGGACCCGCGACCGTTCGGCCGGGGTGGCCTCCCGCCACTGTTGGAAGGCGGTCCGAGCGTTCGCCACCCGATCGGCGACATCCGCCGTATTCGTGTCTGGGACCTCGCCGATGACGGCGCCGGTCGCTGGATTGGTCAGGAGGGTCACAGTCGCTCCTCAGCTGTTGAAGCCGACACCGAATCGATCGAGCAGGCGAAGCCAGGGACCCCGGCGCCCGTCCCGGGCGTCCGCCGCGGCGAGCGCACGGCGGGTCAGCTCGACCACGGGGTATCGCAGCGGTTCCGGCGGAAACGGCACGGGTCGCCGCCGTACCATCCGCAGCCGGGTCCGCTCGGTCTCGCGGCCGGCAAGCAGATCCAGGGCCACCTGCGCGCCGAACCGGGAGGCGGCCACGCCGAGGCCGGTGTAGCCGACGGCGTAGGCGATCCGGCGGTCGCGGGTGATGCCGAACATCGGGGTGAACCGGGTGGTGGAGTCGATCGCGCCACCCCAGCGGTGGGTGAACCGTACTCCGTCGAGTTGCGGGAATGTGTCCGCAAAGTGCTGGGCGAGCAGGCGGTGGGTGGCGTCGCGCTGGTCGAGCGCCTCGTCCACCCGGTTGCCGAACCGGTAGACGGCGTCGAAGCCCCCGAACAGGATGTGGTTGTCGTCGGTGAGCCGGTAGTAGTGGAACTGGTTGCCGGCGTCGGTGACGCCCTGCGCCTCCGGCCACCGCAGTTCCATCCGCTGCGCGTCGGTGAGCCGCTCGGTGACGAGCACGTAGTCGTAGACCGGCAGGATCCAGTGCCGCAACCGTCGCAGCGGCGGCGGATAGGCATTGGTCCCGATGACGACCCGGTGGCAGGAGATCCGCCCGTCGCCCGTGCGCACCACGACCCCGCCGCGGGACCGGTCGAAACCGGTGACCCGGGTGTCCTCGTGGATCGTCACCCCGAGCGCCTCGGCGGCCCTTGCCAGGCCCCAGGCCAGCCGGGCGGGGTCGACCAGCCCGCCGCTGCCGCGCAGCCGTACACCGCCGAGGTAGGTCGGCGACGCCACGTCCGCGCGCACCTGGTCGCCGTCGAGCAGCGTGGCGTCGTCGCCGTACGACCGGTGCAGCTCGGCCAGGGCGGCGAGCTCGGCGACCTGGTGGGCGGCGACCGCGACCGTCGTCTTGCCGCACAACCTGAGGCCGGCGTCGATGTCGAACTGCCGCACGGTGCCGGCGATCGCGGCGACGTTCTCCCGGCCGAGCCGGACGAGTGTCTCCAGCTCGTCGGGCCATTGCGACAAGCCGTGGGCCAGGCCGTGGGTGAGCGAGTCGGACACGAAGCCGCCGTTGCGCCCCGACGCGCCGAACCCGATGCTCCGCGCCTCCAGCACCACCACGTCGGCGGCGGGATTGTCCTGCTTAGCCAGGATGGCCGCCCACAGGCCGGTGAACCCGCCGCCGATCACGACCAGGTCGGCGCTGCGCGCGCCGGTCAGCCGCGACCGCGGCTGCGGCCGGTCGGGGCGGTCGGTCCAGAAGATGGCCGGTGCCGCGTCGGCGATGGCCCGCTGTGCCCTCGCCTGGGCCGCCGAGGCCGAGCGGTCGCGGGCCGCGGGGCCGTACCAGTTCGTCAACGACGGGTCCCGGCGGTGCCGGCCAGTTGCTCGATCGCGTCGGCGGCCTGGCGCAGGCCGTCGCCGGCCCGGATCGCCGATCCGTGCGCCGCGAGCCGGCCGCGCAGGTCGTCGTCGGCCAGCAGGCGCTCGATCGCCGCGTGCAACTGCTCGTCGGTGAAGCGGTACGGGTCGAGGCGCACCCCGAGGCCGAGCTCGTGGACCCGCTGCGCGTTGTCGTACTGGTCCCAGAACAACGGCAGCACCACCATCGGCTTGCCGAAGTGCAGTGCCTCGGTGGTCGTGTTGTTGCCGCCGTGCGTGATGACCAGGTCGACCAGCGGGATGATCTTCGTCTGCGGCAGGAACTCCGCGCCCCACATGTTGTCCGCCAGCTCGATCTCGGCGTGCAGCGGGCCCTTGGAGACGATGTAGCGATGCGGCGTCTTGGCCAGCGAATCGATGACCCGCCGCATCAGCTCGACGTCGGCGGAGCCGAGCGAGCCGAGGCTGAAGTAGATCAGCGAACCCTCCCGGCCGGCGAACTCCTCGGGCATGGTGAACCGCTCGTCGGTCTCACGCACCGACGACTCGAGCCGCTGCCAGGTCGGGCCGAGCGGCCGCATGTCGGTGTAGTCGGCGATCTGCGGGTACACGTACAGGTTGAGGTCGCCGTCGTGGATGAACTCGAGGTCGGGCAGGCCCGGCGCGCCCTGCTCGCGCACCCAGGCGTCGAACTCCTCCCACACGGGGCGGTGGACACGGTCGTACTCGGCCCGGAACGCCGCCCACCCGGACGGGTCCGCCGCGGGGTAGCCGGAGAAGACCGGCGCGATGTCCTGGCCCTTCATCTCCAGCGGGTTGCAGGAGACGATCCGGACGAACGGCACCCCGGCGGTGTTGAGCGCCGGGAAGGCGATGACGTTGTCCTCCACGATGATGTCCGGCCGCACCCGGTCGATGATCTCCAGCAGCCGGGGCTGGCAATACTTGGCGCCGTTGATGAGCTCGACCCACACCGGCTTGACCCAGGTCTCGAGCTGCTCGATGGTCGGCTTGCGGAACTCGGGGGCGGTGTCGCGGATGAAGTCCTTCCAGAACTGGCCGGCGTCCTGTTCCCCGGCGTCCTCGGCCGGTGGCGCGAGGTCGACGAGGTCTTCTTCGAAGCCGAAACCGGTGAGCTTTCCCCGCCATGACGCCTCGGCCGCGAACACCACCCGATGCCCGCGCCGGCGCAGCACGTCGCCGATGCCGATGCAGTTGTTCGTGGGGCCGTACGCGCTTTCGGGCATGAACAGGACCGTCAGCTGGGACATCGCCTCTCCCCGGAATGGTTGTTGAAGCGAAATTCAACAAGGTTGCCGCTCGGGAGTCAATATGCAGGCACTATGGTGGCGAGGAACGTGTTGACGTCGTACCCCGGATCGGTGCCGCATGACCACTCGCAAGTCCCGCACGCAACGCCGCCAGGACCTCATCGAGGCCGCCCGCCGGGCGATGATCCAGCACGGGACCGACACGGTGCTGCTCAACCAGGTGGCCGAGCAGGCCGGCCTGACCTCGGGCGCGGTCCTCTACCACTATCCGGACCTGCGGGACCTGCTGCTGGAGGCGCACCACGCCGGCATGGAGCGCTTCTACGAGCTGCGGGTGAAGAGGATCGCCGACATCGCCGATCCGGTGCGCAAGCTGGTGGTGACGATCCGCTCCGGACTGCCCACGGACGCCGAGGACGCCGACGTGCGCCTGCTCTGCGAGCTCGGCGGGGCGGCCGGTCGCAACCGCGTCTACGCCGCCCTGCTGACCACGCTGTACGACCGGCAGGTCTCCATGTACCAGACGATCCTCGAGCTCGGCTCGGCGCAGGGCGTGTTCACGCTCGCGGCGGATTCGCTGAGCATCGCGCGCAACCTGGTGGCGCTCGAGGACGCGTACGGCTACCGGATCGTGGCGCGGCACCCGACCCTGCACGCCGCCGAGGCGGTCGAGCTGATCCTGTCATACGCGCGCCTGGTCACCGGCAATCCGCTGGCCGCGCCGGAGGAGCCGGCCAAATCCCCGCGTGCCCGGCGGGCCACGACGTAGGAGCACGCCGGCGTCACCCCTGCTCGAGCAGGACGGCGTCGGACGCCGACCAGTCCACCCGGGTCTTGTCACCGACCGCGACCGTGGCGCTGTTGGCGATCGTGACCAGCAGCGGCCGGTCCAGTCCGGTGACGTCCACCGCCACCCGCGTGGTCCCGCCGAAGAAGGTCACGTCGCGTACCACGCCGGCCAACCCGCCGTCGGTGCCCAGCCGCACCCGCTCGGGGCGTACCGCCAGGGTTGCCGCCGCCCCGACGGCGGCCGCCGGCACCGGGCAGGGCAGCACGCCGACGCCGGGCACCTGCAGCCCGTCCGCGGCGACCGCACCCGTGAGCAGGTTGTTGGCCCCGATGAAGTCCGCCACGAACAGGTCGGCGGGGCGCTCGTACAGGGGCACCGGCGCGTCGATCTGGTGCACGCGGCCCTCACTCAGCACCGCGATCCGGTCGGCCAGCGACATCGCCTCCTCCTGGTCGTGGGTGACGACCACGAACGTGATCCCCACCTCGTGCTGCAGCCGCTTGAGCTCCAGCTGCATCTCGGCGCGGACCTTCTTGTCCAGCGCGGAGAGGGGCTCGTCGAGCAGCAGCAGCCGGGGCCGCTTCACGATCGCCCGGGCCAGCGCGACGCGCTGCCGCTGGCCACCGGAGAGCTGGTGCGGCCGGCGGCGACCCAGCCCGGTGAGTCCGACGGTTTCGAGCACCGCGTCCACCCGCTCGCGAATCTCCGGCTTCGGCAGCCGCTCGCGCTCCAGTCCGTAGGCGATGTTCTTCGCCACGCTCATGTGCGGGAAGAGGGCGTACGACTGGAACATCAGGTTGACCGGTCGCCGGTGCGGTGGCACGGCGAGCAGGTCGTTACCGTCGAGGGTCACCGAGCCGCTGTCGGGGTGGTCGAAGCCGGCGAGGATCCGCAGCAGGGTCGTCTTGCCGCAGCCGCTGGGGCCCAGCAGGGCGAAGAACTCGCCCTGGCGGATCTCGAGGCTCACCTCCTCCAGCGCGCGGACCTCGCCGAAGCGCCGGCTGACGGCCTCGATGCGGACCAAAGGCTCGATGGGCTCGATGGGCTCGGTCATAGTGCCTCCGTGAGGCGGGACAGGCGCTGGGCGATGATCACGAACGTGAAGCTGACCGCCAGCAGGAGGGTGGCCAGGGCATTGATCTCGGGGGTGACGCCGAAGCGCACCATCGAATAGATCACGATGGGCAGCGTCGGGTCCTGCGGACCGGCAGTGAAGAACGCGATGACGAACTCGTCGAGGGAGAGCGAGAAGGCCAGCAGCGCACCGGCGATGATGCCCGGCGCGAGCGACGGCAGCGTGATCCGGACGAAGGTCTGCAGCGACGTGGCCCCGAGATCGCGTGAGGCCTCCTCCAGGGACCCGTCCACGTGTGCGAGGCGGGTGCGTACCACGGCCGCGACGAACGCGGTGCCGAACACGGCGTGCGCCAGCAGGATGGACTGCCGGCCGAGCGTGAACTGCACGGCGGTGTAGAAGGCGAGCAGGCCGATGGCGAGCACGATGTCGGGGAGCACCGCCGGCGCCACCGCGATCGCGTCGAGCAGCTTCGACCGCGTGTGGCGGGCGAGGCCGACGGCGAGCAGGGTGCCCAGCACCGTCGACAGGGCGGTGGCGCCGGCCGCGACGATCAGCGTGTTGACCAACCCCTCGCGCACGGCACGGTCGGCGAACAGCCGGGCGTACCAGCCGGTGCCGAACCCGTCCCACTGGTAGGGGCTGTCGGCGGCGTTGAAGGACATCACCACGAGGACCACGATCGGCAGGTACAGGAAGAGGTACGTCAGGCCCGCGGGAACGTACAGCCAGTTCGGTCTACGCATGGTTCCTCCCGTCGGTCAGCCGGCGCGCCGCCCACGCCTGCGCCATGAGCAGCAGGACGAGCAGGGCGATGACGACGAGCGCGAGGGTCGAGCCGAACGGCCAGTCGCGCGCCTTGAGGAACTGGTCGCGGATGAGGTTGCCGACCATCACCGTCCGCCCGCCGCCGAGCAGTTCGGGGATGACGAAGTTGCCGAGGCTGGGTACGAACACGAAGATGCAGCCGGTCAGCATGCCGGGGAGGGTGAGGGGAAGCGTCACCGACCAGAAGGTGCGAGCCGGGCGGGCGCCCAGGTTCGCCGATGCCTCGCGCAGCTGCGGGTCGAGGCGTTCGATCGCCGAGTACAGCGGCAGGACCATGAGCGGCAGGTAGGCGTAGAGCAGGCCGCCGACGACGGCGCTCTGGGTGTAGAGCAGTTCCAGCGGCCGTTCGATGATCCCGATCGCGGTCAGGGCCCGGTTGATCACGCCTTCGCTGTTGAGCAGGATGATCCAGGCGTAGGTGCGGATGAGGAAGTTGGTCCAGAACGGTAGGACCACGAGAACGAGCGCGACCGTGCGCAAGCCGCTCGGCAGCTGCGCGATGAGGTATGCGGTCGGGTAGCCGAGCAGCAGGGCCAGCAGGGTGGTGATCCCGGCCAGCTTGACCGAGGTCCAGATGACGCCGAGGTAGAGCCCGTCGGCGACCCGCGTGAAGTTGTCCGCCGATGCCTCGTACACGATCCCGCCGAATCGGCCACGGTGGAACAGGGAGTAGCCGAGGACGAGCGCGAGCGGCACGAGCATGAGTACCGTCAGGTAGCCCAGCCCGGGTCCCAGGGTGGCCAGCCGCCCGACGAGGCGTTCACGCCGGGCGGCCCGCGAGGGGTTGCGAGTGGGGTCCATCTATGCGGCCGACACCTCGGTCGCGATGCGGGTGTACGCCGGCGCGGCATCGCCGAGGTCGACCGGCACCTCGTTCTTCAGCAGCTCGGCCGGGGCCATCCTCAGCTGCGGGTGGGTTTCCAGCAGCTTGGCGTCGACCTTGGTCATGGCGGCCGCGTTCGGCACCTTGTAGAGGATGTTCGAGGCGGCCCAGGAGTGGTTGTCGGCGTCGAGGATGTAGTTGATGAACGCGTGGGCGGCCTCCTTGTTCTTCGACGTCTTCAGGATCACCATCGTGTCCACCCAGAGGTCGCTGCCCTCCTTGGGCACCACGAACTTGATCCGCGGGTCGTCGGTCGGGCACCAGCCGTCCCACGCCTCGACGAGGGCGGCCTCGCCGGACTTGAGCCGGTCGCCGAACGTCGTGTCGTCGTAGGCCAGCAGCGTCTTCTTCGCCGCGAGCAGCTTCTGCTTCACCTGCTCCAACTGCTTGGTGTCGGTGGTGTTCGCGGAGAAGTTGAGCGACTTCTGCGCCGGGAGCATGAGCCACCGTTCGGTGGCCATCATGGTCACCTTCTTGGCCAGCTGCGGCTTCGGCGCGAGCAGGTCTTCCCAGCTGTCCGGGGTGTAGCCGGTCAGGTCCGTGCGGTAGCACAGACCGGTGGTGCCCCAGGTGTACGGCACGGAGAAGGTGTTGCCCTTGTCGTAGGCCAGTTGCCCGGCCTCGGGGTAGAGGTTCTTGAGATTGGGCACGAGATCGGCGTGGATCGGCTCGAGCAGCCCCTGCTCGTTGAGCGCCTGGGCGAACTGCCCGGAGACGAAGGCGACGTCGATCTGGCTGTCGCCGCCGGCGGTCAGCTTCGCCATGATCTCTTCGTTGGTGGCGTGCTTGGTGACGGTGACCGCCGGTCCCCGCGCCGCCTTGAACTTCTCGGGCAGATCCTCCGGCATGTAGCCGTCCCAGTTGGAAACCGTGAGCTTCTGCTTGGTCAGATCGGCGTTCGGGTCGAGCGCATCCGGGCCGGCGCCGCGGGCGTCGTCGGCACCGCCGCCGCACGCGGTCATGGCGAGAACGAGGCCCGCGGCGAGCGTCGCCCGCATGGCGGCACGACGGGTCCTGCTGAACGGCAACACTCCGCACTCCTGTCGGGTGTCGAGACAGTGAACCCGGAGTGTTGCAATGACCGTCAACATGCGCAAGACTCAGGCTGCCGCTTGTAGCTCAGATTTTACCTCGGAAACTGAACTTGGATTCAACAAATGTACGGGTCCCGCCCGGTGCCTCGGCCGCGCTCGTCGAGGCCCTCTCCGCCGGCGGCGCCGTGGCCGGTCTGCGCGTGCGCAGCTTCGTTCCGCTCCCCCCGGGCCCGCTCGAGGAACGGCTGATCACCGTCGACCAGACGAACACCTCGGTCGTGGTGGGCGAGCGCGTCGTGGTGAAGTGGATGCGCCCGGCGGGCGGCGGCGGGTCGCCCGATCGGGCGCCGGGCCTGCTGGCACACCTCGCGGCCACGGGCTTCACGCGCACGCCGACGCCCTACGCGGCCGTCTACCGCGACGGTCACGACGGCGGCCTGGCCGCCGTCGTGACCGGCTTCCTGCCGGACGCCTCCGACGGGTGGGACTGGTGCGTCGACGCGCTGCTCGGCCAACTCGACGGCGGACCGCCGGCCGATCGGTCCGGCGAGATCGGGGTGCTCGCCGCGGAGTTGCACTGCGCCTTGGCCACGGCGTCGGAAATCCTCCCGGCGCCGGTCACCGAGGTCACGCGGCCGACCTGGGCAGCGGACGGCCTGGCCGTCCTGGAGCAGGCGCACCGGCTCATGGCGGATGCCGGCGACGAGGACGCGCGCTGGTTCACCGCCCGGCTGCACCGGCTCGCGGCCGACATCGAGCGGTCCCGGGAGGTGGACCGGGCGTACGTCATCCAGCCGCACGGCGACCTGCATGTGGGCCAGGTCCTGCGGTGGCGTCACGGACTCGCGGTGACGGACTTCGACGGCAATCCCACCCTCGCCGCATCCGGCGGCGCCCTCACCGAGCCGGCCGCGCGTGACGTGGCCCAGTTGCGCACGAGCCTGCTGCACGTGGGACAGATCGCCAACCGGCGGACCGAGAACCGGCACCGACGGGCCGTGGCCGACTGGTGCCGGCACGCCGCCGACGACCTTCTCGCGGCCTATCGGCGCACCCTCGATGAGCGCGGCATGGCCCATCTCTTCGACGAGCGGCTGCTGCGGCCGTTCGAGGTCGAGCAGGAATGCCGGGAGCTGTGCTACGCCGCCCGTTTCCTGCCCCGCTGGCGGTACGCCCCGATGGGCGTGCTGCGTTCCTGGTACGAGTAAACGTACGAGTGATTCGCCGTACGAATACCTGAAGGAGCCTTCGTGGACCCACGCCTGTTCCTGGCCGACCTGGAAGCCAAGCCGGCCTCGCTGCGACGCCTTGCCTCGGCCCTCGACGGCGGCGACGTGTGGCGCGGGCAGGCCGACCGGGTCGACCGGGTGCTCCTGCTCGGGATGGGCAGCTCGCGCTACGCGGCCGAGACGGCGGCGCTGCGGCTGCGCGCGGCGGGCATCGACGCGGTGGCCGAGTACGCCTCGGCCACCGCCTCGTATCCCCCCGGACCGCGGACGCTGGTGATCGCCATCTCGGCCACCGGGACCAGCCAGGAGACGCTCGACGCGGCGAGCCGCTATCGGGGCTCGGGACGCCTGGTCGCGCTCACGAACTCGCCGGAATCGCCGCTGGCCGAGGCCGCCGACCTCGTCGTGCCGATGGGTGCGGGTATCGAGGAGGGCGGGGTGGCGTGCCGGACCTTCCAGCACACCCTGGTGCTGATGCTGGATCTGGTGGCCCGGCTGACCGGGGCGCGCGGCGACGTCGCGGGCCTCGCGCGGCGCGCCGCCGACGCCACGGAGGATCTGCTGATCCGCCGCGACGACTGGCTGCCGGCGGCCGACGACCTCCTGGACGGCCCGCACGGGATCTACGCCCTCGCGCCCGCGGAGCGGCTCTCCTCCGCGCTGCAGTCGGCGCTGATGGTCCGCGAGGGCCCCCGCCGCCCGGCCGGCGGGTGCGAGACGGGCGACTGGTCGCACGTCGACGTGTACCTCACCAAGACCCTGGACTACCGCGCGTTGCTCTTCCCCGGATCGCGGTACGACCCGCCGGCGTTGGAGTGGCTGCGGGCGCGGTCGGCCACCGTGCTCGCGGTCGGCGCGGACGTGGCCGGCGCCGCGGCGGTGATCCGTTACCCCGGCGACGACGATCCCGGCGTGCGCCTGTTGACCGAGACCCTGGTCGCCGAGCTGGTGGCGGCCCGGTGGTGGGCCCGCACCTGAATGTGAAATCAGCTCGCATGCGCGCACTTTGTAACTGCTTGATGAACTCCTTGACTGTCTATCTGAATTCGGCTTTAAATTGCGGTCACGCCAGCTGAGGCGCCCGCGACCGGAGGTCAGTCATGGGATCCAGAGGTCGAACTCCACTCACCACCCATCTACGCGCGATCCTCGCCGCGCACGCCGAATCCGAACGGACCGGGATCCCGGTCGACGAAGTCATCGACATGCACGCCGCGGGCCTGTCGCGCCGCAAGCTGCTCGGGGGCGCCGCCCTCGTCGGCGCGGCGACCCTCTCCGCGACCAGCGTCACCCGCCCGGCCGCCGCGGCCGCGGCGCCCACCCCACCCCCGTCGGTGACGATCGTGGGGGCGGGGCTCGCCGGCATCCGCGCCGCGCACTGGCTCTACAAGGTCAAGGGCGTCAAGGCATCGGTCTACGAGGGCAACTCCCGCGTCGGCGGCCGCTGCTACACCCTGCGCGGCTTCTTCGACGACGGCGTGGTCGTCGAGCACGGCGGCGCGTTCATCAACACCGATCACAACACGATCCGGAGCCTCCTCAACAACCTCGGGCTCAGCCTGCGCCCGGTGTACGGCGGCAACCAGCCGCCCGGGGGCGACAAGTACTGGATCGACGGCGCGGACTACTCCTACAGCGCGGCGAACGCCGACTGGGGCCAGGTCTACCAGGCCTTCAAGGCGGCTCAGCAGTCCGCTCCGTACCCGCAGACGTACAACAGCTACACCGCGGCCGGGGCGGCGCTGGACAACCAGACCGTCAACCAGTGGCTCGACGCCAACATCCCGGGTGGACTGTCCAGCCGCTTCGCCAAGCTGATGCAGAGCAACGTCCTCGCCGAGTACGGGCTCGATCCGGACCAGCAGTCGGCCCTCAACCTCATCTACCTGCTCGGTTCGAACGGGCCGAACTCGTTGTCCCCGCTCACCGGGGGCGACGAGAAGTACACGATCATCGGCGGCAACGACCAGCTCGTCACCGCCATGGTCGGCGAACTGCCGGCCGGCACGGTGACCCTGGACCGCAAGCTCTTGGCGGTCAAGTCCAACGCCAACGGCTCGGTGACCTGCACGTTCCAGGCCGGCACCAAGACCGTCGACGTGACCTCGGACAAGGTGATCCTCGCCCTGCCCTTCACGATGCTGCGCGAGTGCGACCTGACCAAGGCCGGGTTCTCGGCGGTGAAGATGCGCTCCATCAACCAGTTCGACCTGGGCAGCAACGCCAAGCTCCACGTCCAGTTCACCCGGCGGCCCTGGGTGAGCCAGGGCTACGGCGGCTCCACCTACACCAACATGACGGGCTTCCAGTGCGCCTGGGACGACACCGTCAACCAGCCGACCACGACCGGCGTCCTGTGCGAGTTCCCGGGCGGCAGCCAGACCCGGGCGTGGACCGGCGCGGCGTTCGGCGCGGCACCGGCCGCGCAGGTGACGTCGCTCCTCAACCAGCTGGAGCCCATGTATCCCGGCATCAGCGCCGCCTACAACGGCAAGGCGTACCGCGACGCGTGGCCGCTCAACCCGTGGTCGAAGGGTGCCTACTCGGCCCAGAAACCGGGCCAGTACACCAGCTTCTTCGGCATCGAGGGCGTCCGCGAGGGCAACGTCCACTTCGCCGGCGAACACACCTCGATCGAGTACTTCGGCTACCTCAACGGCGCGGTCGAATCCGGTGAGCGCGCCGCCAAGGAGGTCACCGGCCCCTAGAACCGCCTGACCGCCTCCTCCTCCGGGCGTGGCCCGGAGGAGGAGGCGGCGACGCCGCTCATCGTCACGCGGTGGCGGAGGGGATGGTCTTCTTCGCCGCCTGCTGGTCGCCGAGGCGTAGCAGCACGAAACCGGCGCCCGGCGACCCGTTGCCGGCCAGGCCGCCGGCCTGGGATTCCTCCAGCTCGTAGCGCAGCGTGAAGGTCTTCGTCGCGCCCGCGGCCAGGGAGCCGGCCGAGCAGCGGTTGGCCTTCGCATCGCTGTACTCCACGGTGACGACCGGGCAGTCGCCTTTCGGCGCCGTCAGCTCGAAGTTGGCGAACACCGTCACGGTGACGTCGGCGACGGTGGCGCCGCCGCCGTTGTGGACGGTCACCGTCAGGGTGACCGGGCGCACGCCGCCCGAGGCCGGCAGCAGGCGCATCGTCGCGTTCGTCACCGTGACGCCGCGGTCCGGCGTGGTGAACGACGTCGAGCCCGCGTACTGGACGAAGGCCCGGCCGTCCCAGCGGTAGCCGCGCCACTGCTGGACCTCCTCCACGAAGGAGGCGCCGTCGCTGCCCTTCAGGTTGCCCACGTGCAGCCAGACGTCGCCCGCGTTGCCGGCGCCGAGGTCGGACACCCAGGAGATCGCGCCGGGGGCCTCGCCGTACGTGGCGAAGTCGCCGAGCGCCCGGATGCTGCCGCCGGTGCGGGTGAAGACGACCACGGCCTGCGTGCCCGGGTCGCTGCCGCCGCAGTTGTACAGCGCGACGGTCTCCGCCTGGCCGTCGTGGTCGACGTCGGTCTGCACGACCCGGACCAGCTTGGTGTAACCACTGGTCCCGGCCTTGAACGTGGCGGGGCCGTCCGGGCAGTTGCCGTTGTGGTCCGACGCGGGCATGTCAAACGTGCCGTTGCACAGGTCCGCCATGCTCACCGGGCCGCCGCCGGTCGGGTGCGCGCAGTCGACCGGCACGGACCTGTTCGGCGGGGCGCCGGCCGCGACGGACGGCGGGGACTGGGTCTGCGGGGCGCTCGACTCCTGCGCCGACGGCGTGTCCGACGGCGGCGCGCTCGACGGCCCGGCCGGGGGCGACGCCGAGCCGATCGCGGCCGGGGACGAGCCGCCGGGCACGGGCGGGCCGCTGTCGCCGTGGTCGCGCGCGGCGAACGCCGCCACCGGGGCGATGACCGCGATCACCGCGATGAACGATGCCGCGGTGATGCGGACGGTACGGCGGTGGCGCACCGTGGCGCGCACCGGATCCATGCCGGCGGGCTTGACGTGGGGCGCGGTGGCGGCGGTGAAGTCGGCGAAGGCCGCGTCGAGCAGCCGGTCGTGGTCGTCAGCCATGGTTGTCCTCCCGTGCGTCGGTGAGCTCGGCGGCGAGCGCGGCGCGGCCGCGGTGCAGCCAGACGCGCACCGTGCCCTCCGCGGCGCCGAGCTGCGAGGCGATCTCGGTGACCGTCAGATCGGCAAGGTGGTGCAGCACCACCGCCTTGCGCTGGTTGGGCGGCAGCTTCGCCAGCGCCGCGGCGAGCGCCACCCGGTCCGGGCCCGGTCCGGCGACGTGCTCCTCGCGCTGGCGGCGCAGGAAGTCCGTCGCCGCCCGCGCGCGCCGCCACCGGCTGGTCGCGAGGTTCCAGGCGACCCGGCGCACCCAGGCGGCCGGGTCGTCGTACGTGCGGATCCGGTGCCAGCGCGGCAGCGCCCGGCAGAACGCCTCCTGCACCAGGTCCTGGGCCGCGGCCAGGTCGCCGGTGTAGGCGTAGAGCTGCAGCGTCAGGCCGTGCACATGGATCGCGTAGAACTCGTCGATGTCCTGACCCACCGGAGGTGACGCATCCCTGGCCTCGGTGCGCAACGTGTTCACACCGTTCCTCCCCCTCGTGACGGCGGCCGGCATCCGTCCGGCCCGATGCGAACCACACGCGCCGGCGCGCCACCGGGTTACAGGCCGTATCGTGCCGCATTCACGACAGTCACGAGCCGCCCTGGGCAGGTCAGGGCAGGTCAGGGCCTCGGCAGCCGCCGGCGCAGCAGAAGCAGGGCGACCACGCCGGCGAGGGAGGCCGCGGCGACGGCGCTGCCGGTGGCGGTGCCGGCCGGGCTGACCTCGTTGACCGTGGCGCCGTTGAGAGTGGCCGGGACCCGGGCGCCCGAGTCCTCGTCGTAGGTCTGGACGAAGTGGACGGCCTCGCGGCGGATCGTGCCGTCGCTGGACTCGAAGGTGCCGATGCATTCGTACCGGGGGCGGTGGGGGCCGGCGTCGAACGCGCACGACCCGACGGTGACGGTGCCCCGGCGGCCGGTCGCGTAGTGCACGACGTCGGTGAGCACCGCGGCGCCCGCGCACAGCGCTAGGAGGGCCAGCAGGCCCGCGGTGGTCAGCAGTGCGCGGCGCCGGGTCATCGGGCCATGCCCGCGAGGGTCTGCGTGAGCGTGGACTTGGCCGCGGCGATCAGCTTGTCGCGGGCGTCGTTCTTCTGCTGGAATGCCACGCGCCACACAGAGGCCATGGCCGAGGATCATCCCATGCCGGGCCCGCGCCCGCTGCCCGCCGCCGCGGTGCGCGCCGTTTTCACAGATCACGGAGTGGACGCGTTGCTCCTTTGTACGTGTCCACTCCGTGATCATGACGAACGGCGCCGCCCACGTCCGGCCGTGCGGGATCAGGCGGTGACGAGGTCGAACTGCTCCCACTGCCCGATCGCGGTGCGGTTGGCGATCAGCGGCGCGGCGCCCGCGTTATCCGCGCACACGTACCGGTTGTTGACCGTGGCCAGCAGGCTCACCGTTCCGTCGGCGTTGCGGACGAGCCTGAAGGTCTCCCACGGGCCGACGGCGGTGCGGTTGGCGATCAGCGGCGCGGCGCCCGCGTTCTCGGCGCAGACGTACCGGCCGTTGACCCGCGCCCGCAGCGCGATGTTGCCGCCGCCCAGGTCGATCTGGTCGAACTGCTCCCACGCGGCGACCACCGAGGCGGTGGCCTGCAGCGCCGAGGCGCCGGCGTCGCGTGCCGAGACGAACAGGTTGTTCGCGCGCGAACGCAGCGCCACCGCGCCGGTCGGGGGCGGGGTGGTCGTGCCGCCGACGACGGGCTGGGTGGGGCGGGTCGCGGTCAGGGCCGCCTGGCCCTTGAACATTCTGCCCCCGTCGGCGGTGATGCGCAGGTAGTAGTCCGACGAGCAGGCCACACCGTCGGCGTCCAGCGCGGGGTGACCGAAGTCGGTCGGCTGCATCGACGCGTTCTCGGCGGTCTTCGCGATCTGGTTGCCCTCGTTGAACTCGTCGAACATCGACACGTACAGGCCCTGGGCGCCCAGCCTGGTCATGTTGTAGATGTGGCGCCAGTAGAAGTCGCCGTGCGCGCGGGCGCCCGCGGACAGGTCGCCGGGCATCACGCAGGGCTGGTAGTCGATGCCGCGGGCGTTGCAGTCGGCCTGGTCGCCGACGTTGACGTTGTTGTAGTAGGAGTCCAGGCCGGCGATGTCGCCGGTCCGGCCGACCATCCACGGGGAGATCATGTTGAAGGCGTGGTACACGTCGAGGAACCCGGGGCGGGAGTCGTTGACGCCGGTGCGCCACCAGGTCGGCACGCCACCGATGACGTAGCAGCCCTGGGCCTTGAACCAGTTCACGACGTCCAGGCACGGGCCCGGCGCGAACGGCCTTCCCGAGTCGTTGAACCCGAAGCCCCAGATGCACACGACCGGCTTTCCGTTCTGCCGGGCGTACGCCGGGGAAGCGGTGTAAGCCGACATCTTGTTCGTCCAGTCGGTCTTGAGCTCCGACTGCATGTTCGTCCAGCCGGTGACGTCGTACATGATGTAGAACTTGCGGCCGTACGTCTCGGCCGCGCTGCGGACCTTCACCGCCATCGCGTCGCGGGTCGGGCCCTCGCCCCCGAACGGGTTGAAGCGCTGCAGCGCGGCGGTGTCGCAGCCGTAGTCGCGCATCCACTTGAAGTGGGTGTCCACGGTCTGCTGGTCGTAGGAGGAGAACAGGCGCGCGGGCTGGCCGTTGCCGAGGTTGGCGTAGGCGGTCGTGTAGCCCTTGGTGAACTCGCGCATGTCCGGCCACGAGACGATCGTGGTGTTGCTCGCGGACGGGGGCTGGCCGCCGTTGCGGCTCCAGTGCCACCACGAGTTGATCGGCGCGCCGTCGCCGGGGCAGGCGAACCAGCCCTGGTAGCCGACGCTGATCTTGCCTACCACGTCGCCCGGGGCGCTGGCCGCCTCGGCCGTGCCGACGGTGAGGTAACCGACGGCCCCGAGGCCGGTGGCGGCCAGCCCGGATGCGAGCACCTGACGTCGTGTGAGACTCATGAGGTTCCTTTCGGCGCGGAACAGGAGCGCGCCGATCGCACCTGCGGGTCTGCCTCAGAATTTGGCCGACGTCGATGCACTTGTCAATGATTTCGTCCGATGATTCGATACCGAATGCAGAAATAATGACCCTTTAAGGTCCGGCGAACACCACCACTCGTCCGATGTCACCCGGTGCGCAGGCCTCTTCCCTGAACACCGTGACCGGACCGGGGAGCGCGGTGCCGTCGCCGAGGATGACCATCCGCTGCATGTGCACGTCGCCCCGGCAGATCGACCGGGTCGGCATGGCGCGAGCGAGCGAGATCGCCCGCGGCGGGGCGGCGGGGGCGGCCGCCAGCAGCGCCAGGGCGGCCACGACGAGCATCCGCGCGCCGGGCCTGCGCCGCGTGGACGCCGGGCCGGGCAGGTCGTCCGGGTCGAGCTCGGGATAGCGGTCGAGGTCGATCACCGGCGTCATGCTACCCGGCGGCTGCGCGCTGAGGCTGCCGATCGCCCGCAGGATCCGCTCGGCCACCCGGCCGCGCTCCTCATCGCCGGGTGCCTTCAAGCGTTTGATTGAGCACGCGCCCCGGCCCGCAGGCGGCGCGGATCCACCTCGCGGTCGGGAAAGCGGCGCAGGTACTCGCCCTCCAGCTCCGCGGTGCGCTCGTCGTGATGCTCCAGCGCCTGCGCCGAGGCGTGATGGAACGCGTCGTCCCGGGTCTTGTGCAGGTGCCGCAGCTCGCGGCCCAGGTCCGCGTCGGAGAGCTCGCCCGCCGGCACCCCGGTGCCCAGGATCGCCCGCCCGTTGAGCTGCACGAGCGCCTCGGCGGCCTCCTCCTGCGCGTACTCACCCTCCGGCAGCGCCTCCAGCGCGGTGACGACCTCCGCGGGCAGGTCCAAGGCGACGGCGCGGCGGTAGATCTCGCTGCGGCTGACCCGTTCCCGCCCGGCGTACACGTCGTCCAGCAGCTCCTCGATGTCGTGCATACGTCCTGGTTACCCGCCCTGCGCCGCGCGACACCCCCGGAATGGCGGACGGCTGGTATAGATCACGGTATGTGGAACCGCCGCGGCCACGGTCCGAGCCTCGGTGCTCGCCGAGCTGCTGCTGGCCGGCCCGCCGCCCCGGCCCGGCGCTGATCAGCGACGGGAAGCAAGGAAGGGTAGCGTAGCTAACGTGTGGTTCTGATCGCGTTCGGTCAGGATTGGCCCATTTGTCAGGCAGACCCTTGTCGTCCCTTCTCGCCATCGCCGCCATGGTGGTGGCCGCTGTCGTCGGTCTGGGCAGCTCGGGGCTGCTGAGCCCGTGGTCGTCGCTGTTCGTCTACGACGCCACGCAGTTCTTTACCGCGCTCGCCGCGACCCTCGCCTGCTGGATGACGGCCGGGCGCCATACCGGCGGGCAGCGGCGGTGGCGGGTGTGGATGGGCGCCGCGACATGCGGCTGGATGATCGGACAGTTCTTCTGGTCCTGGTACCAGCTGTTCCGCAACGTCGGGCTGCCGAGCCCGTCGCTCGCGGACGCCGGATATCTGACCATGCCGGTGTTCGCGCTCGTGGCGATCATCTCCCTGGCCGCCGACCGGCCCGCGCAGGGCATGCCGCGGCACCGCCCGGGTCAGCTGGTGCTGGTCCTCGACGGGGTCATTGTCGTGGGTGCGTTGTTCGTGCTCAGCTGGGCCACCACGCTCGGGCCGGTGGTGCGTGCCGGTGCGGCCACCCCGCTGGCCTATTCGGTCGCGATCGCCTACCCGCTCACCGATCTGTTGCTGGCCGTCATCGTCATCCTGCTCATCGCCGCGGCCTCGTCGACGGCGAACCGGTCACAGCTGATCATTCTCGGAGCCGGGCTGTTGTGCCTGGCGGTCTCGGACAGCGTTTTCGCGTACCGGGTGTCCGAGGGCGCGCACAGCATCCCGTCGCCGGCCTATGCCGGGTTCGTCGCCGGGCTCGCGCTCGTCGCGGTCGCCGCGCTGGCCCCGGCCCGGGAGACGCCGGGCCTGGCGAGACGCCAGGACGCACGCCGGGGCCAGCTGTTGCTGCCCTACGTGCCGGTCGCCGGGATGCTCCTGCTGTTCATCGTGCAGCGCGTCCAGGGCATCCCGCTGGACACCGTCGAGATCGTCATCGAGACCGTGGTCATCGCACTGCTGCTCATCCGCCAGGCGGTCACGCTCGTGCAGAGCGCCAACCTCGTCGCGTCGAGGGCCCGGCTCGTGCTCGCCACCGACCACACCCGCCGGCAGCTCGAACGCGACCTGCACGATGGCGTCCAGCAAAGACTCATCTCGCTGGTCCTGGACGTCCGCCGGGCCGAGGCGGACGTGCCGCCGGAGCTGACCCAGCTTCGGCAGCAGCTGTCCGCCGTCGTGGCCGGGCTGAACGGCACGGTCGACGACGTGCGCGAACTCTCGCGCGGCGTGCATCCGGCGATCCTCACCGACGGCGGCCTGCGACCCGCGCTCCGTGCGCTGGCCCGCCGCTCCGGCGTCCCGGTGGAGCTCGACGTACACGTGGACGGCCGGCAGCCGGAACCGGTCGAGGTCGCGGCGTACTACGTGGTGGCGGAGGCGCTGACGAACGCCGCCAAATACGCCCAGGCCCCGCTCGTCCACGTCTGCGTGCAGGCCCGGGGTGGCTACCTGTACCTGTCGGTCCGCGACGACGGCGTCGGTGGCGCGGACCCGAAGCGCGGCACAGGCCTCACCGGGCTGAGCGACCGCGTCGAGGCCGTGGGCGGCACGCTCACCCTCGACAGCCCGGCCGGCAAGGGCACCCGCCTGCAGGCCGAATTCCCGCTCAACCGACGCTGACCGGGCGGGCGGTACGGTCTGAGCGAGCCCTATGCTGTGGTGGACATTGTGGATACCGCATGGAGGATCAATGGCCGCGCCCTTCGACACTGACCGGCCACACCCCGCGCGGGTCTACGACGTCCTGCTCGGCGGCAAGGACAACTTCGCCGCCGACCGGGCCGCGGCGGCGGAAGGGCTCAAGGTCAACCCGAACGCGGCCACGGCACCGTTGCAGAACCGGGCGTTCCTGCGCCGGACGGTCAGGTTCCTGGCGGCCGAGGCCGGGATCCGGCAGTTCCTCGACATCGGCACGGGGCTGCCGACGTCGCCCAACGTGCACGAGGTCGCCCAGGCGGTCGACCCGTCGGCGCGAATCGTCTACGCGGACAACGATCCCATCGTGCTGACCCACGCACGGGCGCTGCTGACCAGCACACCGCAAGGGCGCACCGCCTACGTCGACGCCAACCTCCAAGACGTCGACAGCATCCTGGCCGCACCCGAGCTGCGCGACAACCTGGATCTCGACCAGCCGGTCGCGTTGCTGCTCTTCGCGATCCTGCACTTCCTGGACGACGAAGACGACCCCTACGGCGTCGTCGAGCGACTCATGGCCGCACTGCCCAGCGGCAGCTACCTGGTGCTGTCGCACACCACTGCGGACTTCGACCCGCAGAGCTGGGCCCGGTTCGTGGAGATCATGCGCCGCCAGGGCATCACCTCGCGGCTGCGCAACCAGTCCGAGGTCGCCCGGTTCTTCACCGGGCTGGAACTGGTCGACCCGGGCGTGGTGTCGATCCTGCGCTGGCGCCCCGAGCACGATTCGCAGTTCACCGACGCCCAGGCCGCACTGTACGGCGGGGTGGCCCGCAAGCCCTGACGCCCGAGTGCGCGTGCTGCGCACCGGCCCTAATTGCCGCGAGGGCGGACCTTGACGCTAGTCGGGAGTGCCGGCGACGTTGATCTCGTCGGCCGTGACGACGATCTGGTGGTGCTGCGCGCGTTCGTTGACCGGGCCGGGCGGGCGGGTGGCACCTTGTTGCTCGTGGGCGAGCCCGGTGTCGGCAAGACGGCGTTGCTGGGGGCGGCATCCGGGTACGCCGAGGCGGCGCGGACGCGGTTTCTGGCGGTCTCGGGCACGCAGTTCGAGGCGGCGCACAGCTTCTCGGCCCTGCACCAGGCGCTGCATCCGTTGGTCGAGGATCTCGGCGGGTTGAGCGCGACCCACCGGCGGGCGCTCGACGTCGCGCTGGGGATCCGCGCCGGTTCCCCGCCCAGCCTGTTGATGATCGCCAATGCGACGCTGGCGCTGCTCGAACGGGTGGCGGCGACCGCTCCCGTGCTGCTGATGGTCGACGATCTGCACTGGCTGGATCGCGCCAGCGCCCTGGCGCTGGCCATCGTCGCCCGTCGCATGCCGGCTCGGGTCGGGCTGCTGGCCGCCTACCGATCCGGGGAGGAGAGCTTCTTCGACCGGGCGGGCTTGCCCGTCCATGAGATTCGGCCGCTTGACGATCGGGCCGCCACGACACTGGTCGTCCAGCGGTTTCCGGCGCTCGTTCCCCGGGTCCGGCGGCGCCTGCTCGATGCGGCGCAGGGCAACCCGCTCGCGCTGCTGGAGCTTCCGCTGGCGCTCACCGACCGCCAGAAATCCGGGCTGGGATCGCTGCCCGAGGTACTTCCGCTGAACCGCCGTCTTCAGGCGGCGTTCGAGTCGCGGGTGAGCGGCCTGCCCGCGCCGACCCGGCGGTTGCTGCTGCTGGCGGCGTTGGACGGCACCGGCAGGCTGAGCACCCTGACCGCCGGCGACGCGGGCCTCGCGGCCCTGGCTCCGGCCGAGCGGGCGGGTCTGGTCCACGTTGACGAGGGTGCCGGCAGCCTCGCGTTCCATCACCCGCTGACCAGGTCGGCCGTGGTTGATCTGTCCACGGTGGACGAACGTATGCGTGCGCATGCCGACCTTGCCGAGCGGTTGGCGGACCGCCCGGAACGGGCCGCCTGGCACCTGGCCCAGGCGACCGTCGGGACGAACGAAGCGGTGGCCCGCCGGCTCGAGGACGCCGCCTACGCGATCCGCAGCCGTGGCGACGCCGCCGGCTCGGTCACCGCGCTGCTGCGAGCCGCCGACCTCAGCCCGGTCGGTGCCGATCGCAGCCGCCGGCTCGCCGAAGCGGCGTACCTCGGCGCGGTCGTGACCGGCGACCTGCGGGACGTCCCGCGCCTGCTCGCCGACGCCCGCCTGGGCGAACGCGAGCGGAACCGGCCGCTGGTCTCCGCCGTCGCCGCCGCCCATCACCTGCTGCTCAGCGGCGAGGGCGACATCGACACCGCCCACCGCCTGCTGGCCGGCGCCATCGAGATGCAGCCGGCCCCGTACGACGGCGGCAACCCCACGCTGGTCGAGGCGTTCTACACCCTAGGCTGGGTGTGCTACTTCGGGGGACGGGCCGAGTTGTGGCAGCCGTTCCACGCCGCACTCGCCCGGCTCGCACCTGGAGTACCCGAACTGCTCGCGCTGCTGGCCGGCACGTTCGACGACCCGGCGCGCACCGCGGCGGCGCTGCTCGGCCGGATCGACACGGCGATCGCCGGCCTCGCCGCGGAGGCGGACGCGGTGTGGAGCATCCGGGTCGGCCTTTCCGCGATGTTCGTCGACCGGCTCACGTTCTGCCGTACCGCGCTGTCCGAAATCCTGGGCGACGACCGCGGTGCGGCGGTCACCCTGTCACTGCACGCCCGCTCGCTGCTCGGGCTGGACCAGCTGATGACCGGGGAGTGGGAAGATCTGCTGCCACTTGCCGAGGAACACGTCGCACTGTGCCGGACGCACGACTACCGGCTGCTGGAATGCGTGGGACTGTACCTGCTGGCGATGGTGGCCGCCGCGCGCGGCGAGCGCGACACCGTCAAGCAGCTGACCGACCGGATGACGATGTGGGCGACACCGCGCCGTGCCGGCCTCGTCCTGCGCATCGCCGCCCAGGCGAAGCTGATGGCCGCGCTCGGCCGCGGGGAGTTCGAGGAGGCGTACCGGCAGGCAACGACGATCGCCCCCGTCGGCGAGCTGGCCGCTCACGTGCCGCACGCGCTCTGGGTGATCATGGACGTCGTGGAGGCCGCGGTGCGTACCGGGCGGATCGCCGAGGCGGCGGCGCACGTCTCAGCGGCCCGCGCCTGCGGCGTGGCGGGGGTGTCCGCACGGCTGGCAATGACCGTCGATGCGGCAGCCGCGCTGATCGCGACCGAGGAGCAGGCGCCGGCCCTGTTCGACTCGGCCCTCGCCGTCGCGGGCGGCGAGCGCTGGCCGTTCGAGCGCGCTCGGATCGCTCTCGCCTACGGCGAACGGCTGCGGCGGGGCAAAGCCACGACCCGGGCTCGCGACCAGCTGACGGCCGCTCTGGACACGTTCAACCGGTTGGGCGCCCGCCCGTGGGCGGCACGTGCGGCTGCCGAGCTGCGCGCGACCGGCCTGACGGTCGACCGTCTGCCCCCGGCCGGTTCGGCCGCGCTGACGCCGCAGCAGCGGGAGATCGCCGAACTCGCGGCCGCCGGCCTCACCAACAAGCAGATCGGCGAACGGCTGTTCCTCTCACCCCGAACCATCGGTACCCATCTCTACCAGATCTTCCCGAAGCTGGGCATCACCTCGCGCGCGGCACTGCGCGATGCGCTGGCGGACACCGATTGACATCCTCCCCTCCCTAAAGGGAGCGGATTCCCTGGGTCACCCCAGGGGTTTCCTGCTTCACCGCTGACTGCCCCGTCCGGGAGGACTCCCGTTGAGGTCTTACACCAGCTCCACAGGCAGACACCGCCAGCCCGGCGGCCAGAAGGTTGCGTGCCGCGTTCACATCGCGGTCGTGGACGGTGCCGCACCGGCACGTCCACTTCCGCACGTGCAGCGGCATCTGTTCGGCCAGCGCGCCGCAGGCGGAGCAGAGTTTGGAGGACGGGTACCAGCGGTCGACCGCGATCACCTCGCGGCCGTACCAGGTGGCTTTGTACTCCAGCATGGTCCGGAACTGCCGCCACGCCGCGTCCGAGATGGCACGGGCCAGCGTGCGATTCTTGACCATGTTCCGTACGGTCAGGTCCTCGATCACGATCGTTTGGTTGTCACGAACGAGCCGAGTGCTCAGCTTGTGCAGGTGGTCGCGCCGCCGGTCGGCGATCCGGGCATGGACGCGGGCGACCTTGACCCGGGCCTTCGCCCGGTTGTTGGAGTCCTTCTCCTTGCGGGCCAGGTTCCGTTGCGCGCGGGCCAGCCGCGCCCGGTCGGCGCGCTCGTGCCGCAGGTTGGGGATCTTCTCCCCGGTGGAGAGGGTGAGCAGGCTGTCCAGCCCGGCGTCGACCCCGACAGCGGTGTCCACTGCCGGGGCGTCGGGGATCATGTCGTCGCAGAGCAGGGACACGAACCAGCGCCCGGCCGCGTCCTGCGACACGGTCACCGTCGACGGCGAAGCCCCCTCCGGCAGCGGCCGGGACCACACGATGTCCAGCGGCTCGGCCATCTTCGCCAAGGTGAGCCTGCCGTCACGGAACCGGAACGCGCTGGTGGTGTACTCCGCCGACCGCCGGGACTTCTTCTTCGACTTGAAGCTCGGGTAGCGGGCCCGGCCGGCGAAGAAGTTCGCAAACCCGGCCTGCAGGTGCCGCAGGGCCTGCTGCAACGGCACGGAGGAGACGTCGTTGAGGAACGCGAGTTCCTCGGTCTGCTTCCACGCGGTCAGCATCGCCGAGGTCGCGTTGTAGCCGACCCGTTCCCGCCGCAGCGCCCACGCCTCGGTGCGGGCGGCCAATGCCAGGTTGTAGACCTTCCGGACACACCCGAACGTCCGCGCCAGCTCGGCGGCCTGCGCGCCGGTCGGGTAGCAGCGGTACTTGAACGCCCGCTTCACCGTCCTGAACACGCCTCACATACTGGCCGATCTATTTTGTGAACCTTGCGGTGACACGCCGGTAGACGCCGATCCGCCCTGGCGGCGAATCGGCTATCTCTGCCCTGCTCCGCAGGGGTTCCGTTTCCTCCCCCGCCTGAAGACGGGGGTCTCCACGGAAGGAATCCGATGAAGACGTTGCGGCCGATCCTGATCCTGTCGGTGCTCATGGTGCTGCTGTTCGGCACGGCGCGGCCGGCGGCCGCCGCGACCATCACCATCACGTCCGGTTCACCGGCGTCCCCGGTCACCGCCTACGAGCCTTACCCGACGCACACGTTCACCGCCACGGGCGGCACCGCCCCGTACTCACTCTCGCTGCGATCGGGCTCGCTGCCGGTCGGCATGGCACTGTCGTCGAGCGGAAGATTCTCGGGCACACCGACCACGCCCGGCAGCTACACCTTCGGCATCCGCATGAGCGACGCCGACGGCTTCTACGCCGAACAGCAGGTCACGGTCGTGGTGGTCGCGCCGGCGATCACGATCACCTCGGGCACCCCGACCTCACCGTGGTACACCGGGCAGCAGTACCCGACGCACACGTTCACCGCCACGGGCGGCACCGCCCCGTACTCACTCTCGCTGCGATCGGGCTCGCTGCCGGTCGGCATGGCACTGTCGTCGAGCGGGAAATTCTCGGGCACCCCGACCACGCCCGGCAGCTACACCTTCGGCATCCGCATGAGCGACGCCAACGGCTTCTACGCCGAACAGGAGGTCACGGTCGTCATCGCGGCTCCGGCCACGGCCATCACCTCCGGCGCGCCGCCGCGGGGCGCGGTCGGCTCGGCGTACTCGTTCACGTTCACCGCGTCCGGTGACTCCAACATCCAGTTCAGCGTGACCGCCGGCGACCTGCCCGACGGACTCACCCTCGCCCCGGGCGGCGCGCTCACCGGCAGCCCCGAGAAGGCGGGCAGTTTCACGTTCACGGTCAAGGCGACCGGCACCGCGTCGAGCGCCACGGTCGACGTGACCCTGGTCATCGACGCGGCGCCCTCGCCCTCGCCGTCGGCACCGGCGCCGTCCCAGTCCTCCGAGCCCGGCTCCGGGCTTCCCGTCACCGGATCCAACCTGATCGTCGTGCTGCTGCTGGGAGCGGTGGCGATCGCCGCCGGTGGCATCCTGCTGCTCGTTTCACGTCGCCGGAGGTCAGTCGCCGGCGAGTAGTGGCCACGCTGCGGCCGGGCGGCTCCCGCCGCCCGGCGAGCGGGTCAGGCGCGGTACTGGTTGCGGGTGTAGGTCAGGCTGAACGCGCCGATGTTCGCGAAGTAGCGCGACACCAGGTACGCCGGGTCGGTGGCGAGGACGCCGGCCTGCAGGTCGCTGCCGTCGTTCATGTCGTCCCAGGCCCATGGCGCGTGTGCGGCGTTGGCCTGCCAGTCGTCACCGGCGAACGCGCCATAGCTCGCGAACGGCGGGTTGCTGCCGCGCCGCTCCCACAGCCCGCCCGGGCCGAAGATGTCGACCAGGCGGTACCGCGCGTTGCGGTCGTTGGGGCCGGTGGGAAGGGTACCCGCGCCACGGCTGGGGTAGTAGACGACGCCGTCGCCGCCGGGGAACGAGCCGCCGGACCAGTTGTAGCAGCCGTGGCCCTTGGACTCCTGGTATGTGGTCGGGTGCGCCGCGCCGTCCCAGGACTGCATCAGCACCGTGCCGTCGATGTTCTCCCGCCCGTTGGTGTAGGTGCTACCGGCCGGCACGTAGGAGTAGAAGTTGTCGTGGGCGAGCGTGACCATCGCCTCCAGGGTGCCGGTGCCGCTGTCCTTGCGGACCGTGAGCAGCACCCCCTCCATGTCGTTCTCGTGCGGGAAGAACGTCTTGTAGTCGCGGGCGTGGTAGTAGGCGTAGACGTTGACATCCTCCCCTCCCTAAAGGGAGGGGATTGCCTGGGTCACCCCAGGGGTTTCCTGCTTCACCGCCGGTCGCCCCGTCCGGGAGGACTCCCGTTGAGGTCTTACACCAGCTCCACAGGCAGACACCGCCAGCCCGGCGGCCAGAAGGTTGCGTGCCGCGTTCACGTCCCGGTCGTGGACGGTGCCGCACCGGCACGTCCACGTCCGCACGTGCAGCGGCATGTGCTCGGCCAGCGCGCCGCAGGCCGAACAGCGTTTGGAGGACGGGTACCAGCGGTCGACCGCGATCACCTCACGGCCGTACCAGGTGGCCTTGTACTCCAGCATGGTCCGGAACTGCCGCCACGCCGCATCCGAGATGGCACGGGCCAGCGTGCGATTCTTGACCATGTTCCGTACGGTCAGGTCCTCGATCACGATCGTTTGGTTGTCACGAACGAGCCGAGTAGTCAGCTTGTGCAGGTGGTCGCGGCGCCGGTCGGCGATCCGGGCATGGACGCGGGCGACCTTGACCCGGGCCTTCACCCGGTTGTTCGAGTCCTTCTCCTTGCGGGACAACGCCCGCTGCGCGCGGACCAGTCGCGCCCGGTCGGCACGCCCGTGCCGCAGGTTGACGACCTTCTCCCCGGTGGAGAGGGTGAGCAGGCTGTCCAGCCCGGCGTCGACCCCGACCGCAGCAGCCGCTGCCGGGGCGTCGGGGATCAGATCTTCGCAGAGCAGGGACACGAACCAGCGCCCGGCCGCGTCCTGCGACACGGTCACCGTCGACGGCGACGCACCCTCCGGCAGCGGCCGGGACCACACGATGTCCAGCGGCCCGGCCATCTTCGCCAACGTGAGCCTGCCGCCACGGAACCGGAACGCACTGGTCGTGTACTCCGCCGACCGCCGAGACCTCTTCTTCGACTTGAAACTCGGGTACCGGGCACGGCCGGCGAAGAAGTTCGCAAACCCCGCCTGCAGGTGCCGCAGGGCCTGCTGCAACGGCACGGACGAGACCTCGTTGAGGAACGCCAGCTCCTCGGTCTGCTTCCACGCGGTCAGCATCGCCGAGGTCGTGTTGTAGCCGACCCGCTCCCGCCGCAACGTCCACGCCTCGGTGCGGGCGGCCAATGCCAGGTTGTAGACCTTCCGGACACACCCGAACGTCCGCGCCAGCTCAGCGGCCTGCACGTCGGTCGGGTAGCAGCGGTACTTGAACGCCCGCTTCACCGTCCTGGACATGCCACACATCTTGGCCGATCTATTTTGTGAACCTTGCGGTGACACGCCGGCAGACGCCGATCCGCCATGGCGGCGGATCGGCTATCTCTGTCCTGCTCCGCAGGGGGTCCGTTTCCTCCCCCGCCTGAAGGCGGGGGTCTCCACGGAAGGAATCCGATGAACCAGTGGGTGCCGGTCTCCACGACCGAGTAGTAGACGGTCCCGGTCAGGCCGGATGCGAACGCGTCGAGGTTGTTCCAGTTGTTGAGCGTGTTCCAGTCACCGTCGTAGTCGACGGGTGCGAGGTAGTCGGCACGGTAGGTGCTCGCGGTGTCCTGGTAGTGCACGGGCGCCCAGCGATAGGCCAGGTCGGCGTCCGTAACCGCCGCCTGCGCGACCTGAGCCGGGACGGTCAGGACCGCCCCGGCCAGCAGAACCGTCATGATGTACCGCCACAACCTCACGGGTACTCCTTGGTCGTCCTCGTATCGGGGTGAAACGGGGTGACCGGAGCGTAGAGAGCCAAGATTGATGGGCATCGACACGAAGCTTGCAGCGCGGAGACGCGCCGCCCAACCGCGCGCGCATGAGCGGTGATCCGGGACTCGTTCGTTCCGGATATTTTCCGCTACCGAATCGAGACGCTGCGTACAAGCTACTCGCCAGTATCATCGCAGGGCGCCGATCCATGCCGGATCGGGGTCGAACCGTGCAAGGAGGAGGATTCGATGACACCGCCCGCTCGTCGCGCCCGCTCCGGCTACTGGCTGCTGGCCATCCCGACGGTCGCGCCGCTGCTGACACCCCTGTACGACCGCGCCACCCCGATGCTGTGGGGCGTCCCGTTCTTCTACTGGTACCAGATGGCCTGCATCTTCCTCGCGATCGCGATCGTCTCCGCCGTGCACCTCGCCAACCGACCCCGGCGGGGGCTCGGCCGGTGACCGGCGGCGGGGTCGAGACCGCGGTCTTCGCCGCGCTGATGGGCGCCATGCTGCTGCTCGGCATCGGCGCCGCCCGCTGGCGGCGGCCGCAGGACATCCACACGCTCGAGGAGTGGGGCGTCGGGGGCCGCGCGTTCGGCAACTGGACCACCTGGTTCCTGCTGGGCGGGAGCATGTACAGCGCGTACACGTTCGTCGCCGTGCCGGCGCTGACCTACGGCGTCGGGGCGATGGGCTTCTTCGCCGTGCCGTTCGCGACCATCGTCACGCCGCTGTCGTTCGTCTTCACCACGCGGGCCTGGTCGGTGGCGCACCGGCACGGGTTCCTGACACCGGGCGAGTTCACCGCCGCCAGGTTCGGCTCCCGCGGCCTCGGCGGGGCCGTCGCGCTGACCGGCATCGTCGCCACCATGCCGTACATCGCCGTCCAGCTCGCCTCGCTGCAGGCGGTCCTGCGGACCGCCGGCATGGCCGGCGAGTGGCCGCTGCTGGCCGCGGTCACCATCGTGTCGCTGAGCACGTTTCGCTCCGGCCTGCGGGCGCCGGCGCTGCTGTCCATCGCCAAGGACGTGCTGCTCGGCTGGGTCGTCGTCGCCGCACTGCTGGTCGTGGCCATGTCCGGCGGCTGGGGCGAGACGTTCCGCAAGGCCGGCGAGCACTTCGCGGCGACCCCGTCGAAGACCGACGGGCTGCTGCTGGGCGGCGGCTCCAGCCAGGCCGCGTACGTCACCCTCGTCGTCGGCTCGGCGCTGTCCATCTTCGCGTACCCGCACGCGCTGACCACGATGCTCGCCGCCAAGGACCGGGCGACGGTACAGCGCAACGCCGCCGCGATGCCGATCTACTGCCTCGCGCTGGGGCTCATGGCGATGCTCGGGTTCTTCGCGCTCTCCCAGGGCATCCAGCCGATCGGCCGGGACCTCAACACGATCATGCCGCAGATGTTCCAGGGCCTGTTCCCGCCGTGGTCGGCCGGGATCGCCCTGGCGGCGTTCGGGATCGCGGCGCTCATCCCGGCCGCGGTGATGTCGATCGCCGCCGCGAACGCGTTCACGCGGTCGATCTACCGCGCCTACCTGCGCCCGGCCGCGTCGCCGGCCGAGGAGGCGCGGGTCAGCCGCTGGACCTCGCTGGTCGTCAAGGTCGGCGCGGTCGGCTGCATCCTGCTGCTCGACCCGGCGTTCTCGGTCGACATGCAGCTCATCGGCGGCGTCATCATCCTGCAGACGATCCCGGCCGCCTTCATCGGGCTGGTGACGAACTGGTTCCACCGCTGGGCGCTGATCGCCGGCCTCGGCGCCGGGCTGGGCGTCGGGGTCGCGCAGCTTTACGACATCGCGCAGCTCGGCGCCGGCGGGGTCGTGGTCAAGGCGCACTTCGGCGGATCGATCACGACGGTCGACGGGATCCCGGTGTACGTCGGCGTCGTGGCGCTGCTGGTCAACCTGGCCGTCGCCGTGTTCGGCACCGTCGTCCTGCGCGTGCTGCGGGTGCCCGCCGGCCGTGACCGGACCCGCCCGGACGACTACGACGCCGACGCGGACGATCCGATGGTCAAGCGCCTGGAGACCCTGCTCGACGGGCTGCCCAGCAGCCCCGCCGGGATGCACGCGGCGAGCCGCGGGCCGCGCTACCGGCGCTGAGACCGGGCGCTCGGGGGTGGCTGCCCCCGAGCGCCCGGCGGTCGTGCGGGTCAGTGTGCGAACGTGAACCAGTTGACGTTGACGAAGTCGGCCGGCTGGCCGCTGCTGAACGTGAGGTACACCGTGTGGACCCCGGTCACGGCCGAGATGTTGGCCGGGATCGTCTTCCACGTCTGCCAGCCGCCGGTGTTGGCGACGGCGAAGCTGCCGATCGGCGCGTTGCTGCGGCTGTCGAGACGCACCTCGACCAGGCCGCTCACCCCGGCCGCCGCGCCGGAGGCGACCCGGGCGGAGAACTGGTGCGCCGCGCTGCTGCCGAAGTCGACGTTGTTGTACTGCAGCCAGTCGCCGTTGCCGATATAGGCGACGTCCTGGCCGCCCTCGCTGCAGGTCTCGACCTGCGTGCCCGACTGGGCGTTGTAGGCCTCGGCCTGGATCGTGCCGTAGGCGGTGCCGCCGCCACCGGTCGGCGGGGGCGTCGTCGTCGGCGGGGGCGTGGTCGTGCCGCCGCCGGTGCTGCTGTACACCGCGACGTAGTCGACGAGCATCGGCACGCCCGAGGCCGTCGAGCCGGTCGGGCCGCCCGGCCAGCCGCCGCCGATGGCGACGTTGAGGATGATGAAGTACCCGTGGTTGGTGGCGTTGGCCCAGGTGGTGGCGTCGACCTGGTTCTGGCTCACCTGGTGGTACTGCTGCCCGTCGACGTACCAGCGGATCTGCTGCGGCGAGACGCTCTGGTCCCACTCCACCGCGTAGGTGTGGAACGCCGCCTGGCAGGTCGAGCCGGGGCAGGCCCGGTTGCCGCCGATGCCGCTGGTCTCGTTGCACGGCCCGCCCGGCGAGACGCCGCAGTGCAGGGTGCCCCAGACGGTGTTGGCGCCGTTGACGTTCTCCATGATGTCGATCTCGCCGACGCTGGGCCAGTTGGTGTAGTTGCCCCGGAACGGCGCGCCGAGCGCCCAGAACGCCGGCCAGTAACCCTGCGCCGCGGCGCCGGTCACGTTGGGCATCTGCAGGCGGCTCTCGATGCGCAGCTTGCCGCCGGTCGGGGGCCGGAAGTCGGTGCGCTGGGTCTCGATGCGCCCCGACGTCCAGGTGCCGTTGGCGGCGCGGATCGGCTTGATGGCGAGGTTGCCGGCGCCGTCCTGGTAGACGTTGGCGGTGCTGTTCGTCATCGTCTCGATCTCGCCGGTGCCCCACTGGCCGGCCCCGCCGGGGTAGGACGTGCCGAGGTCGTACAGCCAGTTCGAGCTGTTCACCGCGGAGTTGGCGGCCCCGTTGAAGTCGTCGCTCCAGACCAGGCTCCAGCCGGCCGGGGTGGCGGGGACGGAGGCGTCGGCGCCGTACTCGACCGCCAGGCCGAGCACGAGCGCACCGAGGGCGACGCATGCACCGAGCACGCGTCGTCGGATCTTCTGCATGTAGGAACCTCTCTGAGGGCGGGTTCGCCCGCCCGGACCGGTGGCGGCCGGTCCGGGCGGACGCTGTGAGAGCGCTCTCACAGAGTTGTACGTCGATATCGGCCTTCTGTCAAACATTCGCTTGCCGGACGGAAACCTTGTCCGTTCGACCGGGGCCGGGGCTGCCCGTACAGCCGAAATCCACAGTCAGCGACGGGTTGCCGACAGTGTCGGGGTACCGCGGCAACATCCGAGTCCCTAGGCTCTGCTCGTCGTCTTTCTGGGAGGTTGCTTCATGGCTGTCTACGTGGACCCACCGGTTTCCGGGGACGAGCTCCGCCAGAAGCTCTACGACGGCCACCTGCTCGTGCTGACGAAGCTGCCCTCCGTCGCCGCGTTCGTCGAGCACGCCCGCGAGCAGCTCACCGAACTCTTCGCGCCGCACGACCCGGAGCACGCCCACGAGCACATCGAGCCCGAGGAGATGGCCAAGCTGCTCGGCCCGTGGAAGCCGCGCTTCATCCACAACGAGCGGTCCAAGACGCTGGTGCGCAACATCATCGAGGAGGCGGGCTTCAAGGCCGCCGAGACGCACTTCGACGTGCCGAAGCCGCGCACCTCGTTCCCGATCGGACACCTCAACACCGGCGTCGCGTTCGCCTTCCCCTGGCACCGCGACGTATGGTACTCCGCCCCCAACCAGCAGCTGAACTGGTGGCTGCCGGTGTTCCCGGTGCGCGAGACCAACGCGATGTCCTTCGACCTGGACCGGTTCAACGCCCCGGTACAGAACAACTCGGGCGACTTCGACTACTACCGCAACAACGTCGGCCGGCTCACCACCGCGCAGTCGGTGAAGCAGGAGGCCCAGGTGCGCCCGGGCGCATACGACCACAACCCGCCCAACGAGCTCATCGCACTGCCCGCGCCCGGCCAGGTGCTGCTCTTCTCCGGCGCGCACCTGCACCGCTCGACCCCGAACACCTCCGGGCTGGCCCGCTACAGCATCGACTTCCGCACCGTGCACGTGCCCGACGTGCTCGCCCGGCGCGGCGCGCCGCTGGCCGACACGTACTGCACCGGCACCGCGATCCGCGACTTCGTCAACGTCGCCGACGAGTCGCGCTTCGACGAGGACACCGTGGTCGAGCTGTACGGCGCTCCCCCGTCCGACGCAATGCTGGTGTTCGAGGCCCCCAAGGCCTGAGGTACCGCGACGACGGGAGGTCCACCGCGGTCCTCCCGCAACCCAGTTGACGGAGTGAATACTCACTCCGTACCGTCGAGGCATGACCGACCTCACGCCGCCCCGACGCCGCGCGCCGGGCATGACCACCGAACAGCGCCGCGAGATGATCCTGCAGTCGGCGCTCCCCCTCGTCGCCGAGCACGGCAGCGCGGTCACCACGGCGCAGATCGCCCGGGCCGCCGGCATCGGCGAGGCGACCGTCTTCCGGGTGTTCGCCGACAAGGACGAGCTGCTGCAGGCGTGCATCGAGCGAGCCTTGGACCCGACGAACGTGCTGCGCGAGCTTCGATCGATCTCCCTCGACCAGCCCCTCGCCGACCGGCTGGTGGAGGCCGCCGACGCGCTATCCGCCCACCTCGGCCGTATGGGGGCCGTGATCGGTGCCCTGCACGCGTCGGGCCACCACCGGCGCCGCCCGCCGGTCGAGGACGAAGGCACGCCCGGCCGCTCGGCGTCCCGCGACGCGTCCCAGGCCGAGACGAAGGAGGCCGTCGCCGAACTGTTCCACCCCGAGTCCGACCGGCTGCGCCTGCCAGTCGGCACGGCGACCGACGTGTTCCTCGGCATCTTGTTCAGCCGCGGACGCTTCGCCCCGACCGGGTCCGACCCGATCGGCGTCGCCGATCTCGTCGACCTGTTCCTGCACGGCGCGCTGCGTCAGCGCTCGAACGCGTCCAGCAGCTGACGCTCCGCCGCACGAATCACCGTATCGCCGGCGCTCAGCCCGGGTCGAGGTCGAGCGGCTCCGGGCCGCACCGCCACGACGCCGCGCCGCGGTCGCGGAGCACCAGGGTGTGCAGGTAGACCGCGTCGGCGTCGGCGTCGTCCTCGCCGACCAGGCGTGACGACGACGGCGGGTGGCCGGCGCCGGCCAAGGCCTCGTCGTCGAGCCACCGGTCGCCCGAGGCCGACGGCACGAAGCATCGTTCGATGCCGGCGAACGCCGGGGACGGCTCGATCCGGCCGTACGCCCAGGGGAAATCGCCGTCCTCCCACACCAGGGTCGCCACGTGCAGGTCGCCGAGCATCCACCGGTCGCGGGTCACGCCGCACACCGTAGAGCACCTGGCCGAGGTTCAGCCGAATGAGACGGTGCCGGTTCCGGTCATGACGATGCTTTGCGAGAGGTACGCGCCGCCGTTCTCCATGCAGGCCGGTGGTTTGTATACCTCGTCCAGGGTGATGGTGAGGTTGAAGGTTCCTCTGATCCCCTGGTACGCGCCGGTTCCTGAGCCCGTCACGACCGGGACGGGCTCGCTCACGCTCGCCGTACCCGAGCAGGTCGTGGTGTTGACCGCGAGCTTGCCCAGGACGGTGACGAACTTCTTGTCGAGGTCCGCGATGTCCAGCCGGAACGAGCCATGAGTGAGCATCAGGTTGAGCTGGCTGTTGTGCTCGGGGTTGACCGAGCCGTCGGGGTTGATGCTCTGCGCCTTCCCGTAATCACCGACGGCGCCGGTGAGGATCACGGTGGACGTGGGCCCGTCGTTGTCGGTGTAGTCGGTCAGATGGACGCTACCGCCGGCGGCCAGGGCCGCCGGGGACGTACCGGCGGCCGCCGACGCGGCGACCGCGGCCGTACCGCCAGCGGCCGGAGGCTTCGTCGAAGTCCACGAGCATCCACCGGTCAACGCCAGGCCAGCCGCCGCGACGACCGCCAGCACAGGCTGAACGGGGGGAAAGCGCATAGCGCTCAGTTTTCTGTACGTCGATGCGGTCCAGCCATCCGGGAGTCCTGCCAGAAAACCCTGACTTTCGGCCCGCGCGGCTCCGGGTTATCCCGGGTAGGGGTCACCTCGTCTCGGCCCGCTGGAACCTTGGCCGGCATGGCCTTGGAGATCCCGCTCGGTTCCATCGCCGCAGCGTACATCGACACTGAGCGGCTCATGCGGCATCGCGGTAAGCCCTGTGGCGGTCCGACAGTGTCCCGCGGTGTGGCTAGGGTGGGCTTAGCCCGGCCCGGCGGGGGTACGGAGGAGGGCATGGACGACAACGCACCGATCATCTCCGGGATACCGGCCGCGGCCCGCACGGTGGACGCGGTCGGCGTGCACAATGCCCGCACCGGCGCGGACCAGGAGTGGACCGCGGAGGACCTCGCCCAGGCGGAGGGGCGCGACCCGACGCCGGCCAACGTCCGCCGCGCCCAGCGGGAGCTCGACGAGCTCGGCCCGGCGGCGATCGAGAAAACCGTGCCGTAACCAATCCACCACACAGCGTCAGCGCGCGCACCGAGACCCACTGGGTCACCGTCCGCGGCCAGGCGCTCGCTGACCGCGGACGATGCCCCGGCGCCGTGCGTCAGGGGGTGACGTCGGCGCTGTCGATCGCCACGTTCCAGCCGCTGCTGGCCGCGTTCTTCGTGCCGGTCACCCTGATCCGCAGGGTGTGCGGGCCGGCGGCGAGCACCGGGCTGGTCCACGCGACCCCGGAGGCGTTGCGGGTGGGGGCGTAGTTGTCCACCGTGGACTCCGCGCCGCCGTCGACGGACAACGCCATGATCTGCTGGTCGACGTCGCGGACCGCGTGCAGCGCCACCCGCGTGCCGGTGAACGTGAACGTCGCCGTGGAGCCGGTCGTGAAGCTCCAGTTCGCGGTGCCGTTGAACATGTCCGGCACGCCCGTGGTGAGGCCCCAGCCGGGGCCGTACGCGAAGCTGCCGTCGGTGCCGTCGAACGTGGACACCGCCGCCGTCGTCACGTCGGCGCGGTCCAGCGCGATGTTGGTGCCGGTGCTGGACGGGTTGCGCTGGCCGGTGTTGACGATCGTCAGCGTGTGCGGGCCGGCGGCCAGCACCGGGCTGGTCCACACGACCCCCGAAGCGTTGCGCACCGGGGCATAGTTGTCCACCGTGGACGGTGTGCCGCCGTCGACCGCGACGGTCATCCGGCCCTGGTCCACGTCCCGGACGGCGTGCAGCGCCACCTGCGTGCCGGTGAACCGGAAGGTGGCGGTGGCGCCGCCGACGTAGCTCCAGTTCGCCGTGCCCGCGTACATGTCCGGCACGCCGGTGGTGCGGCCCCAGTTGGCGCCGTAGCTGAAGTCGGGGCTGTCGGCGTCGATGATCAGCGTGCCGCCGGTGGTGCCGCCGTCGAGCGGGGCGCCGAGGGTCACGGTGTACGCGTCGGTGCCCGACGTCATCGGCACCGCCACGCTCAGCGCGCCGCCGTTCACCGCGACGTCGCCGCTGCTGAGGATCGCGGGGCCGCTCAGCGGCGACTGGTTGACGATGCGCTGCACGGTGACCCGGGCGCGGCCGTTGGTGAGCAGCCACGACGGCACGCCGCTGAACGCGACCGTGGTGGTGCCCGTCTGGCCGGTCTGGTTGCCCAGCAGCGCCACCGCGCGGCCGGCGTTGCGGTCGACGGCCGCCGCGACCGCGATCGGGCCCGAGCCGGTGGCGGTGACGAGGTTGCCGGTCATCTGAGCGTAGGCGCGGTACACCCACCACTGCCCGGTCGGCTGGCCGTTCCACAGCACCGAGTCGAGCGTGCCGGCGGTGCAGCAGTCCGACCAGATCGCGTGCGCGGCCGCGGAGACGTTCGAGGCGGCCAGCCGGTCGAGGAACCAGGCGAGGTACCCGGGCTGCTGTTGCTGCGAGAAGAGGTACTCGTCGATCGTCATCGGCAGCGCCGCGACGCCGCGCGCGGACAGGATCGCCTGCGCGTCGGCCGAGTCGGCGAGCGGGTCGCCGCCGAAGTGCCAGTTGAGCACGTTGGGCAGGGTGCCGTCGGCCTTGGTGCGGGCCACCCAGGCGTCCAGCCAGCCGTGGTTGTAGCCGGAGTACGACGGGCCGACGACGACCGCCGACGGGTCGAGGCGCCGGATCTCGTTCACCGCGGTGTCCCACATCTGGTAGTACTGCGCGCTGTTGACCCCGCGCGGCCAGAAGCCGGTGCCGTCGGGCTCGTTCCAGATGTCGTACCGCACGCGGACCCCCGACGCCCGCACGTCCGTGACGAGCCGGGTGATGAACGAGCGCCAGTTGGTGCAGTCGCCGTTGTCGCACGGGTAGACCGTGTTCGACGGCTGCTCGGTGTCGGCGCCCCACACGTCGGAGACGAGCAGGTGATAGGTGGCGTTGTAGGGCGCGGCGGTGACCCGGCGGGCCTGCGCCACGGCCGAGTCGAGCCGCACCCGGTAGCCGGACCCGGCGGCGTACCCGTCGCCGATCCAGCCGTGGCCGGCGATGCGGGCGCCGCCGCCGCGGAACAGCGTGGGGCGCAGCGGCTGCATGAGGCTGTCGGCGGGGCCGGAGCCGTCCTGGCTGAGGCCGTAGAGGAACCCGGCACCGGCGCCGGTGGGCACCTTGCCGGTGGCGGCGAGGTCGACGGTGACGGTGGTGTCGGCGGCCCGGGCCGCCGGGGTCGCGCCCAACGGCGCGACCGCGAGCGACAGGCCGAGGAGCAGGACGGCGACGAGGCGGCCTGGCGGAGCTGCGCGGGACATCATTCCTCCTGGTGGATCGGGAGACGGGCGTCGTCTCGCAGGAACAAGGGGATCCGGGCCAGCGGCGCGTCGACGGTGACGTGCCGCCCGCCCTCGAAGGTGGTGCCGGAATCGGTGTGGGTCCAGGACGCGCCGGCCGGGAGGTACACCGCCCGCTGCAGCGCGCCCGGCTCGAGGACCGGCGCGACGAGCAGGTCGCGGCCGAACAGGAACGCGTCGTCGGCGTCCCAGGCGGCCGGGTCGCCGGGGAACTCCAGCAGCAGTGGGCGCAGCAGGGGCAGGCCGGTGCGCAGCTGCTCGTGCAGGTAGGGGCGCAGCCGCTCGCGCAGCCGCAGGAAGCGGACCAGGATGGCGTAGGTCTGCTCGCCGTACGACCACACCTCGTTCGGGCCGCCGCCGACCCCGACGCCGGCGCGGCCGGTGCGCGGCTCGCGGTGGCCGTGCAGGCGGAACAGCGGGCAGAACGCGCCGAACTGGAACCAGCGCACGAGCAGCTCGCGGTACCGCGGATCGCCGGGATCGCCGCCGTGGAAGCCCCCGATGTCGGTCGTCCACCACGGGATGCCGCTCATCGCGACGTTGAGCCCGGCCCGCACCGACGCGGCGAGGGCCTCGAACGTGGCCGGGATGTCGCCGGACCACAGCGCGGCGCCGTAGCGCTGCGAGCCCGCCCACGCCGAGCGGACCAGCGACAGTACCTCGGTCTCGCCTTGGCCGCGCAGGTACTCGTAGGCGCCGCGGGCGTGCTCGCGCGGGTAGAGGTTGGCGACCTCGGCCCCCGGCCCGGCGGCGAGGTCGAGGTTGTGGAAGTGGCCGGGGCGCATCTCCGGCTCGCACGCGTCGAGCCAGAACGCCCGCACGCCGTCCTTGCCGTACGACTCGTGCACCCGCGACCACAGGAACTCCCGGGCCCGCGGGTCGGTGGCGTCGTAGAACGAGACGCCGATGGGCGCGTCGGTCGCCCCGTCGGGCCATTCCGCGTGTACCCCGGCCCCGCTGTCGGTCGCGACGAGCAGCCCGGCGTCGCGCATCGGGGCGTGGTTGGCCGACAGCGGGCTGACCGACGGCCACACCGACACGGCCAGCTCGACGCCGAGCGCCCGCAGCTCCCCGGTCATCGCCGCGGCGTCGGGCCAGGCGTCCGGGTCCCAGTCCCAGTCGCCGAGGTGGCGCCAGTGCAGGTAGTCGGCGACGATGACGGACAGCGGCAGGCCGCGGCGGCGGTACTCGCGGGCGACCTCCAGCAGCTCGGCCTGGTCGGCGTAGCGCAGCTTGCTCTGCCAGAAGCCCGACGCCCAGGCCGGCAGCTCGGGCGCGGGCCCGGTGACCTCGGCGTAGCGGCGCAGGACGTCGGCGGGGCCGCCCGCGGTGAGCCAGTAGTCGATCTGGCGCGCCCGGTCGGCGACCCAGCGCGTGCCGTTGGCGGCGAGCTCCACCCGGCCGATCGCGGGGCTGTTCCACAGCAGGCCGTAGCCGCGGCTGGAGACCGTGAACGGGATGCTCACCTCCCCGTTGCGCTGCTGCAGCTCCAGCACCATGCCCTTCTGGTCGAACCGCCCGTGGCCGTGCTGGCCCAGGCCGTAGAAGCGCTCGCCGTCGTAGGCGGCGAAGCGCTGCTCGACGCGGTGCAGCCCGCCGCCGGAGGCGTCGAAGTGCCGGGCGCCCGGCCACCAGAAGTGCGCCGGCGCCTCGCGCAGCAGCTCCTCGCCGGTGTCGGCGCGGGCCGCGGTGAGCAGCCCGTCGGCGCTCACCTCGACCCGCAGCCGGCCGTTGACGAGCGCGCGGCCCTCGAGCGTGGCGGCGGCGGGCGGCGGCTCCGGCAGCAGCGCGCCGGGGAGGCCGGCGTCGATGCGGTGCAGGCCCGCCCGGACCCGGACGCTGTCCGCGCCCCACGGCTCGGCGACGAGCACATGGTGGCCGTGCCGCCAGGTCAGCTGAATGGACACAGTGGACGGTCTCCTAATCCTTGACGCTGCCGCTGGTGATGCCGGCGGCGACGTAGCGCTGCGCGACGACGAGCAGCACGGCGACCGGCAGCGAGGCGATGACCCCGGTGGCCATCACGCTGTTCCAGTCGCTGATGTGCGCGCCGATGAAGCGGTAGATGCCGACGGTGATGGGGGCGGCCTCGTCGCGGGTGGTCAGGGTGACCGCGAAGAGGAAGTCCGCCCAGGCGAACAGGAACGAGAACAGGCTCGCGGTGATGACCGCGTTGCGGCTGACCGGGAGGATCACCGACCACAGCGTGCGCAGCGCCGAGGCGCCGTCCAGCTGCGCCGCCTCGCGGATCTGCGCCGGGATGCCGCGCATGAACGCGTGCAGGATCAGCACCGCGAACGGCACGCACAGTGTCGAGTCGGCCAGGATCAGCGCGAGCGGGGTGTCGAGCAGGAAGAGCCCGTTGGCGGCGACGTAGAACGCGTTGGCCATCACGATGCCCGGGATCATCTGCGCCACGAGCAGGCCGAACAGCAGCGACCGGCGCAGCGGCGCGGCGAGCTGGGCCAGCCCGAACGCGGCCGGCACGGCGACCGCCAGCGTGACGGCGACCGTGCCCAGGGCGACGTACAGGCTGGTCAGCAGGTGCCGGCCCTGGCTGGACAGCGCGTTGCGGTAGCCGTCGAGGGTGCCGTGGATCGGCAGCCACGTGGGCGTGGGCCGGATGAGTTCCGTGGACGGCAGCAGCGAGGCGTTGATCATCCAGTACAGCGGGAACAGCATGACGGCGAGGACCACCACGCCGATCGCGGTGTGCACCGCCTTGCCCACCGGCCGCCTCACGACGAGCGCCGTTCCGCGCGCAGGTAGCCGATCGCGAACACCACGGCGACGAGGATCAGCAGGTTGCCGACCGCGGCGCCGCGCCCGAACGCGAGCTGCTGGAACGACAGGTCGTACGAGAACGTGGTGAGGGTCTGCGACGAGTCGGCCGGTCCGCCCTGGGTGAGCAGCATGATGACGTCGAACACCTTCAGCGTGTAGATCAGCCCGAGCGTCAGCACGACCGAGGTGACCGGGCGCAGCAGCGGGAGGGTGACGTGGCGGAACCGCTGCCACGCCCCGGCGCCGTCGAGCTGCGCGGCCTCGTAGAGCTCGGCCGGGATCGCCTGCAGCCCGCCGTACAGGATCACCATGTTGAACGGGATCCCGACCCAGACGTTGACCAGGGTGACCGCGGTCAGCGCCATGCTCGTGCTGGCCAGCCACGGCACCGGCTCGCCGATGAGGTGCAGCCCCAGCAGCGTCTGGTTGAGCACCCCCGAGTCGGTCTCGAGGATCCAGCGCCACGCCGTGCCGGACACCACCAGCGGCAGCAGCCACGGCACCAGCAGCAGCGAGCGCAGCACGCCGCCGAGCGGGAAGGAGCGGCGGAAGAACACCGCCAGGGCGAGCCCGATGCCGAACTGCAGCGCCAGCGACCCGGCGGTGAACAGGACCGTGTTCGTGACCGTTCCGGCGAACGCCGGGTCGCGGAACACCTCGCGGTAGTTCCGCAGCCCGGCGAACGGCGCGATGCCCGTGTAGAAGGACGAGACCGTGTACTCCTGGAAGCCCATCCGCACGTTGGTGGCGAGCGGGTACAGGTAGAAGACGATCAGGTACAGCCACGCCGGGACAACAAAGCCCAGCCTGCGCAGGGTCATCCGACCGACGCCTGGGCGGCCTTGAGCGCCTCCTCGGGCGACTTCCCGCCGGCCAGGCACGCCTGGATCGCGTTGAACAGCGCCTCGCTCGCCTTCGGGTAGGCGGTGCCGAGCTCGGCGGTGCGGGCCTGTGCGGTGGCGACCTCCTCGACGAACGCGGACAGCTGCGGGTCGCTCTGGGCGAGTTGCTGCGCGGCGGCCTGGTTGCTCGGGATGTAGCCGGCGGCCTTGGACCACTCGAGGCTCTTGTCCTGGCTCAGCAGGCATTTGAGCACGGCCAGGGCCTTGGCCTCGCGCTGCGGGTTGCTGTGCCCGACCGTCCACATCTCGCCGCCGAGCGGGGTCACCGGCTTCGCGGTGGGCGACGGGATCGGGATCGGCACGATGCCGAACTTGAGGTCTTGCCGCTTGTTGAGCGTCGGCAGCTGCCACGGGCCGTTGACCATCATCGCGGCGTTGCCGGCCATGAACTGGTCGTTGACGTCGGCCTGGGTCCAGGTGACGACCGACTTGGAGGCGGCCCTGGCCTCGACGAGGTCCTTCCACAGGCGCAGCGCCTTGACCGCCTCGGGCGAGTCGAGCCTGCTCAGGCTCGCACCCGCGGTCCAGAAGAACGGCTCGAACTGGAAGCTGCCCTCCTCGGTGCCGACGGCGGAGAACGCGATGCCGTAGCGGTTGGCCTTGGTCAGCGCCTTCGCGGCCGCGGTCAGCTCGTCCCAGGTCTTCGGCGCCTGCAGCCCGGCCTGGGCGAACAGGTCCTGGTTGTAGTACAGGGCCAGGCCGTTGACGCCAGGGGCGATGCCGTACGTGTCGCCCTTGTACTTGCCGGCGGCGACGATCGACGGGTAGAGCCCGTCGGTGGACAGGTCCTTCAGCGCGACCAGGCCGCCGGTCGCGGCCAGTTGCGGCAGGTCGGGGTTGTCGACCAGGGCCAGGTCGGGCAGCGAGCGCGAGGACGCCTGCTGCAGCAGCTTCGGCATGAATTGCGCCCGCGGGACCTGCTGGTGCCCGATCTTCACGCCGACCTGGGCGCCGCACTCGTCCAGCAGCTTCGGCAGCTGAGTGTTCTGCGGCGCGGCCTCGTAGTAGTCGATCTCGGTAAGGGTGCCGGTGTCTTCCTTGCTGCCGCCGGTTCCGTTCCCGCACGCGGCGAGCGCGAGGACGGCGGCGGTGGCGGCGGCTAGGGCGGCGGCGACGCTTCTCATGGGAGGGGCCTCTCTGCTGTCGAACTGATTCGACAATTCACGGGGGTGTGTCGAGTGTCGGGTGGGGCGTGTTCAGCGAACCTTGAGCACGGGGGCCAGCATCGTGACGGAGGGCTGGGCCTCGTTGTTGAGCAGCCCGGCGAGGCGCCGCACCGCCGTGCGGGCCAGCTCCTCCACCGGCAGGGACACCGAGGTGACCGGCGTGGCGATCCGCTCCACGGCGTCGTCGGGGCAGATGGCGACGATGTCGACGTCGGGCCGGCCGAGCCCGGCGAGCCGGTCGACGACCAGCGGCAGCGCCCACTCGTTGTAGACGACCATCGCGCTGATCTCCGGGTCGCGGGTCAGCAGGTCACCGAGCGCGTCGACCACCCCGCCGGCCGAGGGCAGGCAGGAGGTCCAGGTGGCCCGGGCGCCCTGCTCGCGCAGGGCGTCGAGGGCGCCGTCGCGGGCGTGCGCGGCGTAGGCGGCGCCGCGCCGGTAGGTCTCCGGGTGCTGGCCGAGGAAGCCGACGTGGGTGTGGCCACGGTCGAGCAGGTGTTCGGCGGAGGCGCGCCCGCAGGCGGCGAAGTCGAAGTCGACATACGGCAGGCCGTAGGGGTTGTCCGGCGTGCCGACCAGCACCGCGGGGCACTTGAGCGAGCGCAGCAGCTTGGCCCGGGGGTCCTTCTGCTGCACCTCCATGAGCATGACGCCGTCGACCATCGCCGAGCCGACGGTGTCGCGGATCGCCGAGGTGCCGTCGTCGTCGGTGAGCATGAGCAGCTTCAGCCCGGCGTCCTGGGCGGCGGTGAGGGCCGCCCACACGTAGGGCATCTGGACCTGGTTGTGCGGCCCGTGCACGAGCGGCAGCGCCATGGCGATGACGCCGGTGCGCTTGGTGCGGATCGACCGGGCGCCGGCGTGCGGGCGGAACTGCAGCTCCGCGATGCTCGCCTCGACCCGGGCGATGGTCTCGGCGGAGATGGACCGATTGCCGCTGAGCACGTAGGAGACCGTGCTGCGCGACACCCCGGCGTGCTTCGCCACGTCCGCGATGGTCACTGCCATTGGTCGAGTCTCCTCCCTCCGCGGCGTCGCCGTGCGCCCGGGCTCGCGCTGAGCGACCACAGGTCGCGGCGGTCCCGCCCGGACTCCGTCCGGGATGTCGAATCAGTTCGACGGACGGACCGTAGCACCGGGGCCTCGGCCGGGCAAGAGGTCGGTCAGGGCCGCGCGCCGCGCTCGCGGTCCGGGCGCCGGCTCGCGAGCAATTCCACGCCGAGCAGCAGGCCCCAGGCCAGGAACCAGGGGTCCCAGAGGTACAGGTGCCACCGGATCGCGGACCGGTCCGCGTCGGGGGCCGCGTCGAGGAGGCCGGCCTCCACGATCGCCTGGCCGGCGACGAGCAGCCCGCCGTACGACACCAGAACGACCGCGGCCGTCCACGCCACGAACCGCAGCGGCCGGCGCCACGCCCCGGGCCGAGCCACCGCGAGCCCGGCCAGCGCGACGGCCAGCTTCAACGCCGCCGTGACCCACACGACCGCGATCAGGCCCGGGTCGCGGGCGCGGCCGAGCTCTTCGATCGTCCCGCCGAGCGTGCTCAGCCCGGCGGTGCCGCCGGCCGCCCAGTAGGCGCTCACCAGGGCGTACAGCACTCCGAGCACGAAGGCGGCCCACCCGGACCGGCCGACACGATGTTCCACGCCGCAATTCTGCCTGGATTCTGCCTGAGGCCACCGCGTCAGGGGTGCCGGCCGGCGGGCACGGGGACCAGGCAGTAGCGCCTCGCCCTTGACGACGAACGGCTGGCCGGCGTCCGGGCAGTGTCGACGGAGCCCGCACCGAGGTCGACGACGGCCACCGAGGCGCCGTCGGGGACGGCGAGCAGCCCGGTCTCGTCGGCGTGCAGCGCGGCGGCGACCGGCTCCGGCACCAGCCGGGTGGGCCGCAGCCCGAGCAGCGCCGCGGCCCGTTCCAGCACGGCCGTCTGCGGCCGGTGCCAGCCCGCCGGATGGGGTCAGGGCGACGCCGGCCATCGGCCCGCCCGCGACCCGCCGGGCCGCGGCGGCGACGTGCGTGAGCACCGCGGCGAACAGGCTGCGCACCGAGCACTCGACGCCGCCGAGCACGACCGAGCCCTTGCCGATGGTGCGCCGCGGGTGCGGCTCGAACCGGTCGGGGTTGGCCTCCCCCGCCTCGACCGCGTCGAACCCGGCGACGAAGTGGGGCGCGTTGTCCAGGCACACCGCGGACGGCTCGAGCAGCAGCTGCTCGCGCCGACCGTCCGGCCTGGCCAGCACCGCGGCGGTCCGCGCGGTGCCGAAGTCGATGCCGAGGTGGTATCCGCCCACGCGTTCAGGCTAATACGACGAAACCGGTCCAAAGGCCACAGAACGGCGATGACTCGAGGTTCCCGTGACATTGCCGTGGGCGATAATCGTGCCGACCGGTAGAATCTCGGACAAACTATCCAGAATGTCCTCGACGCCGGCGCGGCCGGTCGTACTTTGGTCGGATCCGGCGCCGCCGGGCGGCCAATAGAATCGGCGTGATGCTCGGAAAGCTGCGCTCTGTCTGGGACGAGCCGAGCCCGGCCGATCCGCCCGCCCGGGTGTGGCGCGACTGGGTGCTCGTCGGCGGCTTCGCGCTCGCGACCGTCTGCGAGGTGCTGATCCGGCCCGAGCTGCCGTTTCGCTGGTTCGCGGGCGGCGTGGCGCTCGCGGTACTGCCGACGCTGCTGTGGCGGCGCACCCGGCCGCTGCCGGGGGTCGCGTTCGCGTTCGGCGCGTGCGGGCTCGCGCCGCTGGTGACCGGGCACGACCTGGGCCTCAACTCGTTCGTGTTCGTGCTGTTCCTCGGCTACGCGCTGGCCCGCTGGGGCTCCGGCCGCCAGGTGGTCCTCGGCGCCTCGATCATCGTCGCCAAGCTGCTGTTCTCGCTGCTCATGGGGTTTGCGGGGGCGGGCGACACGATGGGCGGCTTCGGGATCCTGTTCGCCGTGACGGCGCTGGGGGCGGCGCTGCGGTACCGGGCCCGGGCCCGCCTGCGCGAACTGGACCAGGTGAAGCTGCTCGAGCGCGAGCGGCTGGCCCGCGACCTGCACGACACGGTCGCGCACCACGTGTCGGCGATGGTCATCCGCGCCCAGGCCGGCCTGGCCACCGCACCCGTGAACCCCGACGCGGCCACCGACGCACTGAAGGTCATCGAGGCCGAGGCGTCCCGGGCCCTGGCCGAGATGCGCGGCATCGTGCGGGTCCTGCGCGCCGACGAACCGGCCGAGCTGTCGCCCATCCCGCGCGTGGCGGACCTGCACGGCCTGGCCGGGCGGCACCGGGTCGGCCCCGCGATCGACGTGGAGATCTCCGGCGACGTCGACGACCTGCCCGCGCCGATCGGCACCGCGATCTACCGCCTCGCGCAGGAGTCGGTCACCAACGCCCGCCGGCACGCCCGCAACGCGACCCGCATCGAGGTCAGCGTCGTGGCCGACGAGGCGTCGGTACGGCTGCGGGTCAGCGACGACGGCGAGACGGCCCCGGCGCGCGCGGCGAGCTCGGGCGGGTTGTCGGGCGGGTTCGGCCTGGTCGGCATGGCCGAGCGCGCCGGGCTGGTCGGCGGCACCTGCGAGGCCGGCCCCGGCCCGATCCGCGGCTGGACGGTCACCGCGGTCCTCCCCCGCGCCTGATCAAAAACGCACCCGACCGGGCCGGCCAAGGTCCGAGGCCGCGGCGCCGGAAGTACGGAAACGGTCCGGCCCATGTACCGATGAACGCCACCGAGAACGACCCCACCATCGACGCCATGAAGGCGATCGTTCAGGAACGGTACGGCTCATCGGAAACGCTCCGGCTGCTCGACGTCGACCCGCCGGCGCCCGCCGAGGGCGAGGTGCTCGTCCGGGTCCGCGCCGCGGCCGTCAACGCCCGCGACTGGCACATCATGCGCGGCGACCCCTATCTGGCGCGGCTCATGATGCCGTCGATGTTCGGCCGCGACGCGCCCCGCCGGCCGATCCGCGGCAGCGACTTCGCGGGCGTCGTCGAGGCCGTCGGCGCCGGGGTGACCCGCTTCGCGCCGGGCGACGAGGTGTACGGCGACCTGCGCGAGGACGACGGCGCGTTCGCCGAACTCGCCCGCGTGCCGGTCGGCTACGCCGAGCACAAGCCGGCCGGGCTCACGTTCGAGCAGGCCGCCGCGGTGCCGCTGGCCGGCACGACCGCCCTGGTCGCGCTGCGCGACTACGCCCGGGTGCGGGCCGGGCAGCACGTGCTGATCAACGGTGCGTCCGGGGGCGTGGGCACGTTCGCGGTACAGCTGGCGAAGGCGTTCGGCGCGGAAGTGACCGGCGTGTGCAGCACCCGCAACGCCGAACTGGTCGCCGAGCTCGGCGCCGACCACGTCGTGGACTACACCCGGGAGGACTTCACCCGCACCGGCGAGCGCTACGACGTGGTGTTCGACCTCGTCGGCAACCGCACGCTCGGCGAGTGCCGGCGCGCCCTCGCCGACGACGGCACGCTCGTGCTCGCCGGCGGCGGCGTGTCCGGCGGCGGCCGGCCCAGCGTCGTCGGCCCGATGACGCTGACCATCCGGGCCACGCTCGCCGCCCGCCTGGGCAACCGCCGGATCTTGCCGCTGCTCAACGTGCCGCCGAGCGCGGAGGTCCTGGCCACGCTGCGCGACTTCCTGGAGGCGGGGCAGATCACCCCGGCGATCGACCGGACCTACCCGCTGGACCGGGCGGCGGAGGCGGTGCGGTACCTGGAGATCGAGCACGCCCGCGCCAAGGTCGTCATCACCGTCTGACCAGGCCGTGGTGCGTGTTGTCGGGGTCGTATGGCTGGCCGCCTGGTTGGTCTCCGACCGATCACCCGATCGTCGTACGTCGATCATTGGAAAGCCCCCTCATGAGCAAAAGGCGCGCGGCTGCAGGACAGCCGCGCGCCTTTCGAACGGGCGGGCCACTCAGGCGGCCGTCGGCGCGGTGGCCGACGCGGCGACGGCGGAGGCGAAGTCGAACTGGACGCCCAGCTGCGCCATCATGATGCTGACGCCCACGTAGCAGTTGAATTCCTTGATCTTGCCTTCTTCGATGTACCAGAAGTCGGCCGTGGGGATGTCGAGCTTGGCGCCGGTGGGCTGGATGACCCCGGCCGGCGTCGGGAACGGGCCGGTGAAGGTGCCCCGGATGGACAGCTCGACGGCGACGACGTTGCCCATGACGTGGAAGCGGTGCAGTTCGCGGTGAACGTCGGGGGCCAGCTGCCCCATGAAGACGACCAGGTCGCCCAGGTGCTCACCGCGGTACGACTCCCCCGCGACGATGTTGTTGAACACGCCGTCCTCGGCGAACAGGTCGGCGAATCCCTGCACATCGAGAACGTCGCCCTCGGCCGCGTGGTAGGCCTGGCGAACGATGGCCTCGACGTCGGCGGTCTCGGTGGTCATTGGTCTCTCCTCCTCCAAAGAAGTAACTCAAACGCTTGATTGAGATTATGGGCGGCAATCGAACCATGTCAAGCAAGTGTTTGCATTACTTGGAGCGGGCGCCCGGCGGCTGGGTCAGCCGGCGCTCGGATGCCCGCGGAACGCCCCGGCCACCACCGGGATGAGCAACCGTTCGATCTGCTTGACGGACTTGGCGGCCAGCTCGGCGCCGATGGGCGCGAGCGCCAGCCAGTTCAGCAGGCCCGCCGCGCACCGCGTCCGGAAGATCAGCTCGGGTTCCTTGACCCCGGGCAGGTTCGCGCTCAACACCCGTACGGCATCTCGGCGGGTCTGGTCGAACTTGCCGGCCAGCCGATCCCAGCTCTCCGGCGGATCGATGCCGACGCGCGCCACGGTCCTCATCACGGCGAGATCTTGCCCACCGGCGGCGAGCGAGCGAATCATCGGTGCGGCGAACGCCGCGGCCAGCTCCTGCAGCGTCGCCTTCGGCGCCAGCGCTCCGATCGCCTCATGCTGGGCGTCGAGGTATCGCTCCAGCGCGTGCTCGATCGCCGCATCGCACAACGCCTTCAGCGATCCGAAGTGGTAGCTCACCGCCGCGACGTTGGCCCCGGCGCTGTCGGTGATCTCGCGGAGCGTGATGCCCTCCGAACCCCGTTCGGAGATCAGTTCCAGGGCGGCCGCGAGCAGGCGGTCGCGCGTACGCTGACCAGCCTCTCGACGCAGATCCGCCTTCTCCGCCACCACAGGCCGAACTCAAGCATCTGCTTGATCTTTTGTCAAACACAGGACCCCTTCAGCTCGGGAATGGTCCGCTCGGCGCCGTTGACTACGCGAGAGATGGGTGCGACACCCACCGCGAAATCGCCCACCTCGATCAACGATCTGAGACGCAGGGCACCGGTAGACCGCTGGCTTTCAGAGCCTGAGCAGTCGCTCGGCGTTGAGGTGCGCGATTTTCTCTTTATCACCGAGGTTGATGGGCATCTGGTCGAGGAATTGGCGAGCGGCCTTCATGTTGGCGTATGGATAGTCGGTGGTGAACAGAATCCGGTCTATCCCGATCAGGTTCACCATGCCGAGATAGGCGTTGTAGGACAGGCTCCAGCTGCTGTCCACGGCGCCGGATTCCTGGTTCGCGAAGTCGCCGGCGAGGATACCGCCGTAGAAGTTTTCGCGAAGGTATTCCTTGATGGTGCGTTTGAGGCCGCCACTCGCGTCCGACTGAAACGAGTAGTCCGTCCGCCACGCCATCCAACTCAATGCTTCAAAATGGTGTCCCACGATAATCTGCAGCCTGGGGAAGTGGTCGAACACCTTGCCCAGGATCAGACGTATGCAGTGTATCCCGGTGTCTATGTGCCAGCCGAGCCCTGCAGCCGACAAGTTGGACGAAACATACGGATCGAAGCCGCTGTAACAGGCGTCGACCACCGGCTTCGGCGGCAGGACGGGATGCAGGTAGATCGGCACGTCGAGAGTTTCGGCGCATTCGAACACCGGCCAGAAGAACGTGTCGTCAAGGTAACGCCCGTTGACGTGGCCGTTGATCAGTGCCCCCACGAAGCCATGGTCGCGGACGACCCGCTCGAGCTCGCCCACGGCAGCCGCCGGGTTGAGCATCGGCAAGGTGGCGAAGCCTCGGAACCGCTCGGGATACTTCGAGACCGCAGCCGCGACGGCGTCGTTCGCCTGCTTGGCCAGGTCGGCCGCGAGCGACGGCTCGATGGTCTCCGGGCCGGGGGTGGTGTGCGAGAGGATCTGCACGTCGATCCCCGCCGCGTCCATAGCGGCGATCCGCCCCTCCCCCAAATCGTAGATGCCTGCCGGCCACCCGCCTTGCGCGTCCGTCTTGAAGCGTCCCGCCTTCTTCCAGACGTTGTAGATCAATTCTTCCGGATCGTTCCGGTTCGCCTCCTGAATAGCCGGAAGCTTGTAGTGCTCCTCGAAACCGATGATCTTGCCCTGCATGGCGATGCTCCTCTCTGGCACGGATTCGCTGACGCCCGGCCGCCGCGGATGAGGTCCGCCGGCGTCACCGGCTGCATCCTGGCCTCGACGAACGACTGCACCTTCGCGTCCAGCTGCACTACCCCAAAAGCCGCCATACCCCCGGGTGCTCGCCGCGGCACTGCTGCGCAACACCGCCGAGGCCCGGCACTGGATTTCGGTCACGGCGTCGGGGTCGCCTGGTAACGCGGCCGCCGGAGCGCGATAGCGGCGTCACGCCGCGTCATGGCATCCTGGCGGGATGCGGGTCGCCTCGATGCACACGTACCCGGTGAAGGGGTGCCGCCGGATGGACCGCGACACGGCGCGGGTCGAGCCGTGGGGTCTGGACGGCGACCGGCGCTGGCTGATCGTGGACGAACACGGGCTCGGCCTGACCCAGCGCCAGCACCGGGAACTGGTGACGATGCGGGCGGTGTCCCGGCCGGGCGGGCTGACCCTGGACGCGCCGGGGCTGGCCCCGCTCGATCTGGCCGAACCGACCGGCGGCGAGGCGATCCAGGTCCGGGTGTTCCGGGGGCGGCCGCCCTCACCGGTACGCGCCGCCGGCCCCGAGGCGGACGACTGGCTCAACCGGCTGTTGGGGCGCACCGCCCGGCTGGTCTGGCTCGGTGACCCCACCGGCAACCTCGTTCCCTGGCCGGTTCCGGCCGGCTCCGGCGCCGAGCTGAGCTTCGCCGACGGCAGTCCGCTGCTGCTGGCCAACACCGCGTCGCTGGACGCGTTCAACGACTGGCTGCTGGAGTCGGGCAGCACCGAGGGGCCGCTGCCGATGGTCCAGTTCCGCCCCAACCTGGTGGTCAGCGGTGCCGCGCCGTGGGCCGAGGGCGAGTGGGTCGGCCGGCGGATCAGGATCGGCGGGGCCGTGTTCCACGGCGTCAACGAGTGTGGCCGCTGCCTGGTCGCGACGATCGACCAGGAGACCGGGGAGCGGGGACGGGAGCCGCTACGGATGCTCGCCGCACGGCGGAACGTCGGCCAGAAGCTCCTCTTCGGTCTCCAGATGACGGTGCGGGCCGAACCGGGCGGACCTTCCCACGAAGATCGTACGGTCAGCGTCGGTGACACCGTGGAGGTGCTGGACTGACCGGGACGGTCCGCTCGGACGTTGATGCGCTGCTGTGCACACCACAGCTGGACACCTTGCTTCGCCGCGCTACCCGCTGCCGGCTGTAGCGGGCCGCTACAGGTTCAGCAGCCGCGCCTTCGCCGCGTCGAACTCGGCCTGGGTGAGCGCCCCGGACCGGCGCAGTTCATCCAGCTTGGCCAGTTGGTCGACCACGCTGCCGCCCAACGGCGCGGCCGGCATGCTGGCCGGCTCCGGCGCGGCTGGCAGCGGTTCGCCGAGGACCAACTGGGTGGGGTTCGCCGGGTCGTACTTGACGGCGAACCGGTCGTTCGGCCGTGGCGGCCCGACCCGGGACACCACCTGGGTCGCCACTATCTCGAACGGCGCTGACCCGTCCGCCGGTTCCACCCGCAGCTGCAGCTTCGCCATTGGGCTCTGGTTCACCGTGGTCCCGGTGTCGCTGACCGACAGCACAACCGCCACCCCTGGTCGGCCGGACTCCTTGAGCGTGGCGGCTCGTCGCGCCAGCCGCCCCGCGATCACGCCCAGCCAGACGAGGCCCAGCCCGACGAGCAGGAAGGCGCCTCCGAAGACCCAGCCGAACGTGTTGCCCTCCACCGCCGCCGCGAGGGCGCCCACCCCGATCGCGGTCACGACGGAGCCCATGACCAGCAGGCCGCCGCCGGCGGCGATGGCGATGACGGCCACCGGCAGGCCGAGGAAGATGCCGCCGACGATGACGACGGGCGGCACCGTGCAGGTCTCGGCCGAGTTGCAGTCGCCGGAGCCGATGAGGCCGTAGGTGCCCAAGCCCACAGCCGCCGCCGCGACGAGACCGATCATCGTGGCGATGATGACGCGGAGTTTCATGGTCGGCACAGTAAGATCGTTCGGCGCCACAAGCCAGATCGCGACACGGATCCGACAGACCGCGACCAAAAGGTGCGGGGTTCCAAAACCCCGTCGCCCGTGCGTGACCTGGACAGACGCAGCGCTCAGCCGTGCCGTCGGGCATCATCACGACGCATGTGCCGAACACTCGATGAATATGCCCGCCATTACAACGGCCGACGTGAGCGAAGTGACGACCGTTCAGACTTTCGTCCGGCGACATTGACCGATTCCGCCTGACTGGGGTACCAGTGGCCGATTACTTCGTGTGGTCAAGTAATCACGTACGCGCTACGCTCCATTCACCATCCTGGATCTCCTTCCTCAACTGCGGCTGGAGAAGACGGCTGGAGAGCGGAGCGGCATGGACATCGGCATCCTCGGGCCGGTCGAAGTCTCGGTCGACGGCCGGTCGCTCCAGCTCGGCGGGCCGCGGACCCACTCGGCGCTGGCCGCGTTATGCCTCGAGGCGGGCCGGATGGTCCCCACCGACCGGTTGATCGAGGTGCTCTGGGACGAGAACCCGCCGGCCACCGCGCGCTCGCAGGTCCAGATCTGCGTCTCCACCCTCCGGCGGGTGTTCGCCGCCGCGGCGTCGGCTGGCCCGCTGGTGGTCATCGAGACCCGCCCGCCCGGGTACGCGCTGATGCTGACCGGCGCGCGGCTCGATGCTCAGCAGTTCGAGGAGCAGGCGGCGCAGGCGACCAAGCTGGCCGCCGACGGTGAGCTGCACGAGGCCGCCGCACTGTTCCGCTCCGCACTGGAGCTGTGGCGCGGTCCGCCGCTCGCCGGGCTGACGGGCCCGATACTGCGGGCCAGCGCCTACCACCTCGAAGAGCGGCGGCTCGCCGTGCTGGAGCGGCGCATCGAGGTCGATCTGCGGCTCGGCCGCCACGCCGAGCTGGTGGGGGAACTGGGCGAGCTGATCGTTCAGCACCCGCTGCACGAGTGGTTCTACGGCGCACTGATGACCGCGCTGCACCGCTCCGGTCGACGCGCCAAAGCCCTGGACGTGTACCGGCAGGCGCGTGCCGTCCTGGTCGACGAACTCGGCCTCGAACCGGGGGCGGAGTTGCGCCGCATCGAACAGCTGGTGCTCGCCGGGGCTCCGGGAGGACCGGCCGCACCGGAGCCACCCCGTGAACGGGCCGGGATGTCTGTGCCGGCGGTCGAGGATCCGCCAAGGGCGGCACGGCCTCGTCCGGTGGCGCCGAACCAGCTTCCGCTGGACACCGCGGATTTTACCGGCCGCGCCGCCGAGGTGGCCCGGGTCACCTCGGCGGTCACCGGCGCAACCGGCCGCAGCGCGACCCGGCAACCGGCGATCGTCGCTATCTCCGGCCCCGGCGGGGTCGGCAAGTCCGCCCTTGCGCTGCACGTCGCGCACAGCCTGCGCGACGCGTTCCCCGACGGCACGCTGTACGCGAACTTGTCCGACGGCACCTGGCCCGTCCACCCGGTGGAGATCCTCGGCCGGTTCCTGCGCGCGCTCGGCGTCAACGGGCTGGCCATACCCGGCGGCGTCGACGCCCTCGGCGAGATCTACCGCGACCTGATCTCGGACCGGCGGATGCTCATCCTGCTCGACAGCGCCACCGACGAGACCCAGGTGCTACCGCTGTTACCCGGCAACGAACCGGCCGCCGTCATCGTGACCAGCCGGCAGCGGCTGACCGCGCTGCCCGGTGCCGAGCACGTGTTGCTCGACGTGCTGCCGCCAGAGCCGTCGGTCGACCTGCTCGCGGCCGTGGTCGGAGCCACCCGGGCCAGCCGCGACGACGCGGCACTGACCGAGCTGGCCTCGCTCTGCGGCGGGCTGCCGCTCGCCCTGCGGATCGCCGGGGCCAGGCTCGCCTCCCGCCCGCACTGGAAGCCCAGCCGGCTGATCGGCCGGATGCGCGACGAGACCCGCCGGCTCGACGAGCTGGAGCACGGTGCGCTCGGGGTACGGGCCAGCATCGCGGTGAGCTACTCCGGCCTCGGCCCCGACGCCCAGCGGCTGCTGCGGCTGCTGGCCTGCCTCGACGCGCCCGAGTTCGGCGCGTGGACCGCCGCCGCGCTGCTCGACGTGGCCTTGGACGACGCCGAGGATCTGGTCGACGACCTGGTCGGGGCGCACCTGCTGGCGGTGCTCACCGAGACGCCCGACTTGCCGGTCCGGTTCCGGCTGCTCAACCTGGTGCGGGTGTTCGCGCGGGAGCGGGCCCAGTCCGAGGAGCCGGACGAGCAGCGGGCCGCTGCGGTCCGGCGGGCCCTCGCCGGCTGGCTGTACCTGGCCGAGGAGGCGCACCGCCGCGAGTACGGTGGGCAGTACACCGTCCTGCACGGCACCGAGCCCCGCTGGGTTGTGCCGAAGAGCGCGACCGCCACCCTGCTGGAGCAGCCCCTCGGCTGGCTGGAGGCCGAGCGGCAGGCCCTCACCGCCGCGCTGCGCCAGGCGGTCCGCAACTGCTGGGACGAGCTGGCCTGGGACCTCGCGCTGACGCTGGTCACGCTGTTCGAGGGGCGCAGTTACCTGGCGGACTGGCGGGAATCGGCCGAGCTGGCACTCGCACTGGTCCGGCAGATGGACAACCGGCGGGGCATGGCCGCCATGCAATACGCGCTGGGTGCGCTGCACATCGTCGAACAGCGCTACGCCGACGCGGGCGACCGGCTGCGCCAGGCCCTCGACGGCTTCACCGCCTGCGACGATCACCACGGGCGGGGGCTGGTCCTGCGCAACCTCGCCTTCCTCGACCGGATCGCCGGACGGCCGGACCTGGCCCGCCTTGGGTACGAGCAGGCATTGCCGATCCTGCGCGAGGCCGGCGACCAGATCGCGGTGGCGCACGTGCTGTCCAGCCTGGCCGCGCTCCGGCTGGACGCGGGCGACGCCAACCAGGCGCAGAAGATGCTCGACGACGCACTGGTGATCGCCCAGATCGCTGGCAGCCGCCGGGTGGAGGGGCAGATCCTGTTCCGGCTCGGCGAGGTCTACCTGCGGCGGGACGAGCTGGATCGTGGCGCGGAGGCGTTCCATCAGGTCCTGCGGTTGACCCGGGACCACCGCGATCGGCTCGGTGAGGCATACGCGTTGCTGGGCCTCGGCCGGATCCGGCACCGCGAGGGGCGGCACGGGGCGGCGGAGACCGCCTTGTCGCAGGTATTGCAGCTGGCCGGGGAGCTCGGCGACCGGCTGGTGGAGGCGCACGCCCAGCAGGCGCTCGGCATGCTGGACATCGAGCGGGACGAGCCGCTGCGGGCTGACGAGTGGCTCAGTGCCGCGGCAAGGACGTTCGGTGCGGTCGGGGCGACCGTGCAGCAGGTCAACGCGCTGGTCGTCCTGGGCGAGTCGCGATTGCGCCTCGGCGACACACACGGCGCCATGCGTGCCGCGGTAAGCGCCGCAGCCCTGCTGGGCGATGCCGATCGTGACGACGACACCGCGGAGGTTCGCGGGCTCCGGCAACGGATCAGCGGGCTGACCCCGCCGGCGTGAGCGGGCTGCCCCAGTTGGTGTCGAGCTTGCGCGTCATCTCTGTGTCCCTCCCGGTTGCCGGATACCCCTGTGGTACCGCCGGGAACACGGGAGCATCGCCACATTTCGATGACCTATTCATCCGCTATTCCGGACTGGCGACGCGCCATGGATAGCGCACCGCTGGTCCGGCGCGGCACAGTCTCAGGTTGTGGTTCACGGCGACGCCCTCCCGCACCACACCGCGCGCCTGGGGCTGACAGTCGCCGGCGCGCTGGTCAACCGAGGGGTGCTCACCGTCGGTCTGCTCGGCGCCGGCGCGCTCGCCGACGAATACCTCGCGCTGTTGCCGGACCTGCTGCCCACGGTCAGCCAGGTCGCGCTCTTCGACCCCGACGACCGGGCCGCCGACGAGCTGTGGGACCGGCTGGTCGAGCCGCTGCGCCGCCGCGGTGTCCAGCTGTGCGTCGACCGGCACGCCCGCGATGTGGTACGCGGCGCCGATCTCGTGCTCCCGATCGACGCGGTGCACGCGGCCCCGCTACGGGCCAGCTGGCTCGCCGCGGGCGCGGTCGTGCTGAATGTCGGCGAGCGGCGCCTGCCCACCCGGCTGCGGACCGCCGCCGACGTGCTCCTCACCGGCGCCGAGCCGAGGGCCGTGCTGCTCGCCGCCATGGTCCGCGGGCTGCACGGGCCCCGCCTCATCGTCGTGGACCTGGCGGCCGGCCGGCCCCGGTCGACTGGATAGCCGCCGGATGCCCGCCGGATAGGTCATCACGTTGCACTGCCGCCAGCTTCCCTATCGGTACTTCGAAAGAGGCGGCAACATGCAGCAGGAACTGATCAGCCTGGACCGGGTGCATCAGCTGTCCACCAAGGAGGTGCACGAGCTCTACCGCCGCTACGTCAGCCGCAGTCAGGTCTCGTTGATGACCACATTCGGCTTCGGCCGGGAGCTGGTCGAGCGGGCCGAGGGCGCGTCGATCTGGCTGCGTGGCGGCCGGCGCGTGCTCGACTTCACCGGCGGCGTCGGCGTGCTCAACCACGGCCACAACCACCCCCGCATCCTGCGGGCCCGGCAGCAGTACAGCGAGCAGGGCCGGATGGAGGTCCACAAGGCGTTCTTCTCGCCCTACCTGGCCGCGCTGAGCCACAACGTGGCCGCGCTGCTGCCCGGCGATCTGAACATCTCGTACTTCCCCAACTCCGGCGCCGAGGCCAACGAGGGCGCCATCAAGATGGCGTACAAGTACCACGGCGGCAGCCGCAACACGATCCTGCGGGCCGACATCAGTTTCCACGGCAAGACCCTGGGCGCGGGCAGCCTGACCGGTTCGACCGAGAACGCGTTCGCCTTCCCGGGCCTGCCGAACATCGGCGTCTACCCGTACGGCGATCTGGCCGGGCTCACCGCGGCGATCGAGGCGGCCCGGCGCCCGGACGGCGGCTGCGACGTCTACGCGATCATGCTGGAGCCGTTCAGCGCCTCCAGCCTGCGTCACTGGTCCGAAGCCGACCTGCGCGCCGTGCGCACGCTCTGCGACCGCAACGACATCATCCTGATCTTCGACGAGATCTACACCGGCTGGGGCAAGACCGGCAGCCTGTTCTCTTTCATGCGGCACGCCGGCCTGGTACCGGACATCCTGACGTACTCGAAGTCGCTCGGTGGCGGCAAGGCGTCAATCTCCGGCTACACCGCGCGGGAACCGGTGTTCCGCAAGGCGTACGACCGGCTGGCCGACGTGATCCTGCACAGCACCACGTACTACGGCTTCGGCGAGGAGACCGCCACCGCGATCGAAGCGGTCAACGTCGTGGTCGAGGACGACTACCCGGCCCGCGCCCGGCGGCTGGAGGCGATGCTCGGCCCTGAGCTGCAACGCATCGCCAAGGCCCACCCGGACGTCGTCCGCGAGGTCAAGGGCGCCGGGGCGCTGTGGGGCGTCTTCCTCGACGGCGGCCCGCGGATCCTGGACCTGGCCGGCAAGCTGGTGCCCGGCTTCGCGCACGACCCGCGATTCAAGACCAAGCTCATCACGCTGTCGGTGATCTCCCACCTGTTCCGCGAGCACGGGATCGTCACCTATTACAGCCCGAACGTCGAGAACCCGCTCATGGTCGCGCCCAGCCTGGTCGTCTCCGACGACGACGTGGAGCACTTCCTGGACAGCCTCGACGCCACGCTCAGCCGCGGCCTGCCCCGGCTGCTCACCTCGTTCGTCCGCGAGAAGGTGACCGGGCGATGACCGTCGTGGTGACCGGCGCGGCCGGCATGCTCGGCACGCACCTGGTCGAGCGGCTGCTCTCGACGGGCGAGCGGGTCCGTGGGGTCGACCGGCGCGGCAGCACCGTGCCTGCGCACCCCCGGCTGGAGCACGTCGAGGCCGACATCCGTGACACCACCGCCATGCGGCGGGCGTTCACCGGCGCGACCGCGGTCGTGCACTGCGCCTCGGCGCTGCCCAGCTACCCGGCCGACGTGATCCGATCAGTGATCGTCGACGGTACCCGCAGCGTGCTCGACGCGGCGGGGGACGCCGGTGTACCGCGCGTGGTGCAGATCAGCTCGACCGCGGTCTACGGCCTGCCGAAGGTCGTGCCCACCACCGAGGAGCACCCGCGCGAGCCGGTCGACACCTACAGCGAGGCCAAGGCCGACGCCGAAGTCGTGGCGGACAAGGCCCGCGCCGACGGGATGTGCCTCACCACCCTGCGGCCCAAGACGTTCCTCGGGCCGGGCCGGATGGGGCTGTTCGCGATGCTGTTCGAGTGGGCCGAGGAGGGCCGGAACTTCCCGGTCCTCGGCCGCGGCGACGTCCGGGTGCAGATGCTGGCCGTCGAAGACCTGGTCACCGCGATCGAGACCACCCTCGCCGCACCGCCGGACGTCGCGACCGACACCTACAACATCGCCGCCGCCGAGTTCGGCACGATCCGCGAGGACTTCCAGGCGGTGCTCGACGCCGCCGGGCATGGCAAGCACGTCGTCGGGCTGCCGGGCCGCACAGCGGTGGCAGTACTCTCGCTGCTGCAGCGCGTCGGGCTGTCCCCGGTGTACGGGCGGCTGCTGCACAAGCTGCTCGCCGACTCCTACGTGAGCATCGCCAAAGCCCAGGACCGCCTCGGCTACGCGCCCGTCCGGTCCAACCGGGACACGATCCTGGCCACGTTCGACTGGTGGCGCGATCAGCGCGGCTCGCCGTCCGGCAACGGGGTCACCAGCCGGGAGCCCTGGAAGCAGGGGGCTCTCGCCGCCGCCAAGGTGCTCTTCTGAGACGGGAACCACGATGACGACTCTGGAAACCACCGCACCCACCGCCGTCCCTACCCGTCTCCTGCCCGACCTCATCCGGGTCGCCCGGCCGGTCCACTGGGCCAAGAACGTCCTGGTGGTCCCGGCCGCCCTGCTCGCCGTGCCCACGATCACCGCGACCACCGCCGGCCACGTCCTGCTGGCCACCGTCGCGTTCACGCTCGCCTCGATCGCCGTGTACTTCGGCAACGACCTCGCCGACCGCGCCCGCGACCGGCTGCACCCGGTGAAGCGGCTGCGACCCATCGCCTCCGGCCGGGTCTCCACCGCCCTCGCCGTGGCGGTCGCCGCCGGTGTCCTGGGGCTGCTCGCCGTGCTGCTCATCGCCGTCCCGGCCGTGCCGTCCGGCCCGATCCTGGCCTACCTGGTGCTCAACGTCCTGTACTGCCGGCTGCTCAAGCACGTACCGCTGGTGGACGCCGGCTGCGTCGCCGCCGGGTTCGTCCTGCGGGTCCTGGAGGGGTACCTCACCGCCGGTGCGCCCGTGGCCACCTGGCTGCTCGTGGCGGTCTTCTCGCTGTGCCTGCTGCTGGTCCTCGGCAAGCGGCGGCAGGAGCTGTCGGTCGGCGGCATCGAGCACCGGCCCGCCCTGCGCGGCTACACCGTCGAGGTCACCGACCACCTGATCCAGCTGACCGCGGTCCTCACCGCCGTGGCGTTCCTGCTGTACCTGCGGGGCGACGCCCAACTCGGCCCGTTCGCGGAGCCGACGACGCTGGCCTCGGTACCGCTGGCCCTCTTCGCGCTCGCGCGGTACATCCAGGCGGTCCTGGTGCGCGGCGTCGGCGACCCCGTCCTCGTCCTGCTCCGCGACCGCGCGATCGTCGGTACGGCCCTGGTGTGGGGCCTGCTCTTCGTCACCGCGCTGGTGCTCTCACACAACCCGGCGCTCGCCCACCGGCTCCAGGCCCTCATCGACTGACCAGAGCTCATCGACCAAGGAGAAGACGCCGTGTCCGCACCCCGGGTCTCGGTCATCATGCCCAACTACAACCACGCGGACTCCCTCGAGCGCACCATCGCGGCCGTCCGCGCGCAGACCGTGCCGCCACTGGAGATCCTGTTTATCGACGATCGCAGCACCGACGACTCTCGGGGGATCGCCGAGGCCGCCGGCGTCCGGGTCGCCAGTACCCCCGTCAACAGCGGACCGGCGGCGGCGCGCAACCTCGGCGCGCAGCTCGCGTCCGGCGACGTGCTGCTCTTTCTCGACTCGGACGTCGAATTGGCGCCGACCGTGATCGAGCGGGCCACGGCGCTGCTGGCCGCCCGGCCCGAGGCCGGCGCGATCTGCGGCATGCTCGACGACGTTCCGCTCAAGCGCGACAGTCTGCTGCAGGAGTGCCGGTGCCTCCAGGCGCACTACTGGCGGATCAGCTCCGAGGGCGTGGTTTCCTTCCTGTTCAGCGCGATCTGCGCGATGCGGGCCGACGTCTTCGCCGAGATGGGCCCGTTCGACGAGCGGCTGCGCGAGACCGAAGAGGTCGAGTACGGCCAGCGGCTGTCGACCCGGTACCAGGTGCTGCTCACCTCGGCGCTGTCCGGCCGGCACCGCGACGAGCCGCGGCTCTGGCCGTTGCTGCGCAAGCTGTTCCACCGCTCCCGGCTGCGCGTACCGCTCTACACCAGACGGCGCAGGTTCGCCAAGGGCTTCGAGACCTCGGCCCGCATCTTCAGCAGCGTCGCCGCCACCGCCGCGGTCCTGAGCGTTCCGGTGGTCTTGGCCGGTCCTTTCTTCGCTCTGGTACCGGCTGTGCTGCTCGCCGTGTCGATCGGGTGCGACGCCGAAATGTACCGGTTCGTGTTCCGCCGCCGGGGGATCGGCTTCGGCCTGTTCTTCACCGGGGTGCAGGTACTGCAGAACCTGGCCATCATGGCCGGCGCGGGCTTCGGCGCGCTGCAATGGCTGGTGTCACGGGAGTTCCGCACCCTGTACGACTTCGCTCCGCAGCCGCGACCGATCCGGGCGGTCGCGGCGTGAGCCGTCCGTGGCGCGGCTGGTGCCGGGCTACGTGGGTCCTGGTCGCCGTGACCGGAGCCTGGCTGTCCTTTGTGTGCCTGCAGCACCTGCTCACCGGCCGCTGGTGGCTCTGGCTGCTGCCCGACCTGGCGCCGCCGCTGACGTTCGTGGCCGTGCCGGTCCTCCTGGCCGCCGCGGTGCCGGCCGCGCGGGTGCTCGGCCGTCGGGTGCCGGTCAACGCCACCTGGCTGGTCCTGGCGGGGACCGTCGCGGCCGCTGCGCTCGGCTGGCCGTACAACGGCCTCAATGTCCAGGGTGGAGCGGCCGGAACGGGCCCGGGTCTGCGGTTGTTCGCGTGGAACACCGAGTACTGGGGCGAGAACGTCCCGCGGGACCGGTTCTACGCGTTCCTGCGGGCGCAGCACGCCGACGTCTACCTGCTGCAGGAGTACCTGCACTGGGACGAGGCGGCCGGGCTGGACGGCGCGCGGCAGGTGGACGACGAGGCGGCGCTGCGGGTGGCGTTCCCCGGCTACTCGATCGCCAGCCGCGGTGAGCTGCTGACGCTCAGCCGCTTTCCGATCGTGGCCCGGCCGCCGGTCGGCCCGGACCGCGACCTGGCCGGCCGCCCGGCCGACTTCGCCCAGGTGTTCGTCGCGGCCAAGGTGCTGCGCACCGATCTCGACGTCGGCGGGCGCGTCATCTCGGCCTACAACGTGCACCTGCCGGTCCAGATCGACCTCGCGGTGAGCCGGCGGTTCTTCACCCTGATCCAGGAACGCGACGAGCGGCGGCACCGTCAGCTGGCCGGGCTGCAGGCCGACCTCGCCGCGAACCACGGTCCCGCGATCATCGCCGGGGACTTCAACACCAGCCCGGCGATGGGTGACATCGATGCTCTGCGCGCGACCCTGCACGACGCCAGCACCGCGCTGTACCCGGGGTCGTGGCCGGCCGATCTGCCGCTGTGGCGGGTCGACTGGACCTTCACCACGGCCGGGCTGGTCGCCGGCGACTACCGGCTGGTGGCCTCGGACGGGCTCTCCGACCACCGGGCGCAACAGGTGCGGATCGTCCTGGGAGGACAGTCATGAACGTCTCGGTGGTCATCCCCAATCACAACTACGGCAAGACCCTGGGCGCCTGTCTGCACTCGGTCCAGCGGCAGACCGTCGAGCCGATCGAGGTGATCGTGGTCGACGACTGCAGCACCGACGACTCGGTCCGGATCGCGGAGGCGGCCGGGGCGACGGTGGTGCGGCACGCGGTCAACCGGGGCGTGTCGGCCGCCCGCAACACCGGGGTGGCGGCCAGCAACGGCGACGTCGTCTTCTTCGTCGACTCCGACGTCGCGCTGGCCCCGGACGCGATCGAGCAGGCCGTCCGAATCCTGGCCGAGGAGCCGGACTGCGGCTGCGTCTTCGGCGTGTACGGGCCGGAGCCGCTCATCGACGACGGCCCGGTGGAGCGCCACCGGGTGCTGCACCTGCACTTCGTGCTGACCCGGCAGGTCGGGCGGACCGAGACCGCGGTGTTCGCGCTGGCCGCGATGCCGCGCCGGGTCTTCGACGAGATCGGCGGGTTCGACGAGCGGCTGCGCAGCGCGGAGGACGACGAGTACAGCGAACGGCTCCGGACCCGCTACCAGATCCGGCTCACCGACACGATGGTCGGCTACCACGACGAGGTGGACCGGCTGCCGGACGCGCTGCACGAGCAGTACCGGCGGGCGCAGCTCATCCCCTTCTCGGCCCGCAACCGGATGCGCCGCGGCGGGCTGGCCGTCAACCGCACCACCGGCGTGGCCGTGGTGGCGCTCATGCTGGCGACGTTGCCGCTGGGCCTGCTCAACCCGGTGCTGCTGGCCGTGCCCGGCGCACTGCTGGCCGCCTTCGCGGTGGCCGACCCGCCGCTGGCCCGATTCGTGGTCCGTCGCAAGGGTCTTGCCTACCTGGCGTACTTCACGGGCGTCAACCTGCTCCTGCACATAGCGCTGCTGGCCGGCTGTGCCCGCGGCCTGCTGCGCATCCTCACCGACCCGACCTTCGGCCCGAGCCGCCGCTTCACGATCGGTACGACACCATGAGCTCTCCACTGGTCTCCGTGATCATCCCGAACTACAACTACGGCGCCACGATCGGCCTGTGCGTCGAGGCCGCGCAACGGCAGACCTACCAGCCGCTCGAAATCCTGGTCGTCGACGACTGCAGCACGGACGACTCGGTCGCGGTCGCGCAGGCCCGCGGCGCGCGGGTCGTGTCCACCGGCGTCAACGGCGGTGTCGCGGTCGCCCGCAACCTCGGTGCGGCCGAGGCGTCGGGCGCGATCCTGGTCTTCGTCGACTCGGACGTGGCCATGCACCCGGACGCGGTGGCCAATGCGGTCGCCGCGCTGCGGGCCGATCCCACCGTCGGCGTGGTCGCCGGCACCTACGAGCCGGAACCGCTCATCGTCAACGGGGTCGTCGAGCGGTACCGCAACTTCCACCAGTACTACTGGCTGGAGGCGGCGGCCGGCGAGTTGCACGACTTCGTGCCGACCGCCATCATGGCCATCCCCGCGATCGTCTACGCGGAGCTGGGCGGGTTCCTGCCGCACCTGCGCGAGACCGAGGGCGCCGACTTCGGCCGGCGGCTCGGCGCGCGGTACCGGATGCTGCTCGCCAGGGCGGTGCGCGGCAAGCACGACAACGATCCGACGCTGCGGGTGGTGCTGCGCAAGGTCTTCCACCGCACCCGGCTGCACATCCCGTTCTTTCTCGACCGCAGCCGGGTCGCTCAGGTGGCGACCAGCCAGCAGTCCGGCGGCTGCCTCGCCGCGGCGCTCGCGCTGGCCACCGCACCGGCGCCCGCGTTGCTCGGCCCGATCGGTGCGCTGATCCCGCTGGCGTTCTTCACCGCCTGGTACCTCGGCGAGCGCCGGTTCTTCCGTGCTGCCCTGCGCCATCGGGGACCCGGCTTCGCCGTCGCCGTGGTGGCGCTGCACTACCTGGTGAACCTCACCACCGCGGCCGGGATCGCCGTCGGCCTCACGCAATGGGCCGGCTCCGCGCGCTTCCGCCGCTTGTACACCGGGCTCGCGGCATGACCGCGACCATCCCCACGACGTCCACAGTGGTCGACCGGCCGGCCAGGGTCCACATCGGACGGCGTGCCGTCGTGGCATCCGGAGTCGCCTGGCTGGTCTTCGCCGGGCTCAACATGGTGCTGAGCGGTCGCTGGTGGCTGTGGCACGTGCCGGATCTCCTGCCGCCGCTGGCTTTCGCTGTGGTACCGGTCGTGCTCACCGCCGGCACCGCCCTGCTCCGGCTGGGCCGCCGGCCGCTGGTGATCGCGCTGGCCGGCCTCGCGGTCGGCGGGGCACAGGCAGGCTTCAACCCTGCGGCGCTGCTGCCGTCGCCCGGGGACGTCGCCGGCACACACCTCAAGGTCGTGTCGTGGAACACGGAGGTGTGGGACGCCTGGGACGATCCGGCGCGGTTCATCGCCTTCCTGCGCGCCCAGGACGCCGACGTGTACCTGCTGCAGGAGTACGCGGAGAACGGCCTGCACCCCGGCGACTTCCCCGGCTACACCGCAATCGAGCGCGGCGAGCTGCTGACGCTCACCCGGCTGCCGGTACGGCGCGTCGTCGCGCTGCCCGCCGAACCGGCCCCCGCCAGCAGCTGGCGAGAGGTGTACGAGCAGGTCAAGTCGCTACGCGTGGACGTGATCGCGGGCGGCGAAACCCTCTCGGTCTACAACGTGCACATGCCGATCCAGTTGGACCTGGTGAGCCCGCTGTCGGCGAAGTTCTACCGGCAGATGCGCCTCCGCGACGCTGCGCGGCACCGGCAGTACACCTCCTTGGAGAACGACGTGCGCGGCAACCGCAACCCGATCCTCGTGGCCGGGGACTTCAACACCAGCCCGGCGATGGGCGACATCCGGTGGCTGACCGGCTCGCTGCACGACGCGGCGAGCGCCAACCGGTCCCTGTATCCGGCGTCGTGGCGCTCGTACTGGCCGGTCGAGCTGTGGCGCCTCGACTGGGCGTTCACGTCCGACCCGGTGACGGTGCAGCGGTACGAGTTCGTCGACCCGCGCGGCATGTCGGACCACAGCCTGCAGCGGATCGAGCTGACCGTAGGGAGGGCACGATGAGACGACGGATCTTCGCGGTACTGCGCATCCTCGCGTACGTGCTGGTCGTGCTGTTCCTCGGCAGCCAGCTGTGGCGGGCACGGCACGGCCTGGTCGACAGCGTCCGAACGGTCGGGCTGGGCAACGCACTGCTCGCGGCCGTCCTGGCGGGTGTCGGTGGCCTGCCCGGCATGTTCGGCTGGCGAATCCTGCTGAGCGGCCTGGGCACCCGGCTGCGGACCCGCGAGGCACTGCGGGTGTACTTCGTGGGCGGTCTCGCCCGCTACATCCCCGGCGGGGTCTGGCCGGCCGTGGCGCACGCCGGCATGGCCACCTCGCTCGGCGAGCCGCCGGCCCGGCTGGCCGCGGCCTTCCTGGCCAGTCAAGGGCTCGCGGTGGTGGCGGGGTTGCTGGTCGGGCTGCTCGCCCTGCCCGCCCTGGTGGCGGTGAGTCCACTGTGGTGGCTGCTGCTGCCGGTGCTCGCCGCCGCCGTGGTGCCCGTCCTGGCTCCCGGAACGCTCCGCGCGCCGCTGACCCTCGGCGCCCGTCTGCTGCGCCGCAACACCACACCGGAGATGCCCGGCCGGGCCGCGCTGAGCAAGGCCACCGGGTTGATGGCGCTGGGCTGGCTCATCAGCGGTACCCACGTGGCGGTCCTGGCCGTCGCGCTCGGCGCCGATCCGATCGCCACGCTCACCGTCGGCATCGGCGGTTTCGCCCTGTCGGTGGTCGCCGGGGTGGTGGCGCTCGTGCTCCCGTCCGGCCTCGGCGTGCGCGAGCTGGTGCTCGGGCTCACCCTGGCCACGCTGCTCACCGGTCCGGCCCTGGTCACCGTGGTGGCGCTGAGCCGGATCCTCATCACCGTCGTCGATGCGGCCTCCACGTTGGTCGTCCTGGCCGCGCTGGGCATGTTCCGCACGGCCCGGGTTCCCGCCCCGCTCACCCTGGAAAGGACTCCGTCATGACCTCCCTCCCGGTGCCTTCCAACCGAACCGGTGTCCGCCGATGGGGGCGGCGGGTCCGAGCCGCCGTCAGCACCTCGTCCGGCCTCGAGCTCCTCAGCGCGCTGCCGGTCCTGCGCGGGCCGGTGCGGTACCTCGACAGCCACCCGGTCTTGCACGGCACGGTGCTGTCCGCATTCGGGCTTCGCCGCCCGCTGTTCGTCGACCACCTCGGCGATCCGCAGCCTCGCTACGGCTACGGGCGGCCGGTCCACCCGCAGCTCGCTGCCCGTTTCGCCGAGGGGCGGGACCGCTACCGCGCGCACCTGTCCGGCTTCCGCGCCTACCTGGACGCCTTCCGGGCGATCCCCCTGCAGGCCGAACTTACCGACCCGACGCCGTACTGGCGCAACGGCTGGCTGCCGCCGCTCGACGCACTGGCGCTGACCGGGTTCCTGGCCGGGACCAACCCGCGCCGGTACCTGGAGATCGGCTCGGGCAACTCGACGAAGTTCGCCCGCCGGGCCATCACCGACCACGGCCTGCGCACCACGATCACCTCGATCGACCCGTCGCCGCGGGCGGAGATCGACGCGCTGTGCGACACCGTGGTCCGCGAACCGCTGGAGCACACCGACCTCAGCCGGTTCGACGAGTTGGAAGCCGGCGACATCGTCTTCTTCGACGGCTCGCACCGGGCGTTCATGGGCTCCGACGTCACGGTGTTCTTCTTCGAGGTGCTGCCCCGGCTCCGGCCGGGCGTGCTGGTCCACATCCACGACATCCTGCTGCCGAGCGACTATCCGCCGGAGTGGCGGTGGCGGGCCTACTCGGAGCAGTACCTGCTGGCGGCGTTCCTGCTGGCCGATCGGGGGCGGTACGTGGTGGAGCTGCCCAACGCGTACATCACCGACGACCCGGCGCTCGGCGGCCTGTTCGACGACCTGTGGGCGGACCTAGGCCTGGGCGACCGCCTGCACCCTTCGTCGTTCTGGCTCTCGGTGGGGCCCTGAGAGGCGCGTATGGGGTTCCGCCGCGGCGTGATCCACAACCATGAATCTTGCGCAGGCACGGTTCCGGCGGTCAGGACGAAGTCCTGACCGCCGGACTATCGCCGCCACTGCTGTCCGCCCATCCACGCCGCAATATGGCTACTGGCTGATGAAAGAGCCTGGAAGTTCCATATTGACCGGCCGGTAGTATTGCTGTAATTTCCTGCTCACGCTCCGCAAAAGACTTGCAAGTCGCAGTCATAGCGTTGACCACTCGGCCGTTAACAGGTTCCACGCCGCCGCCAACCGTGGTGACCTGTCCAGTCCGGGCGCGTGCTCCCGCCCCGGGCCTGCCGCCGTGCGCGGCGGCCAATGTACGCCCCGTCGCACCGATGCGGGCGCATCCGGTATCACCCCTCCTCAGCGCAGTCGCGCCCCTCCAAGAGAGCCGATGAGGATGAACAACACACGCAGACCCCGCCGACTGCGGACGGTCACCCTGGCGCTGGTAGGCCTCGTGGCCGCCGCGCTACCCACGTTCAGCACCACAACCGCCCACGCCGCGAGCACGAACCTGGCGCTGGGTAAGGCGGTCGCGGTCAGCAGCAGCAACGGCCAGTATGTGGCGGCCAACATCAACGACGGGAACCAGGCCAGCTACTGGGAGAGCGCCAACGGCACCTTCCCGCAGTGGGCCCAGGTCGACCTGGGCTCCGCGACGTCGGTCAACCAGGTCGTCCTCAAGCTGCCCACCGGCTGGGGTGCCCGCACCGAGACGCTATCGGTCCAGGGCAGCACGGACAACTCGACATTCTCCACCATCGTCGCCTCGGCCGGGTACAACTTCGACCCCAGTGGCAACGGCAACACGGTGACGATCTCGTTCGGCGCGACGTCGACCCGCTACCTGCGAATCAACATCACGGCGAACACCGGCTGGCCGGCCGGGCAGATCTCCGAGTTCGAGATCTACGGCACCATCACCTCGACCACGAACCTGGCGCTGGGCAAGACGATGAGCGCCAGCGGCGTCAACCAGACCTACGTGGCCGCCAACGCCAACGATGGCAACGCCTCGACCTACTGGGAGAGCACGAACAACGCCTTCCCGCAGTGGCTGCAGGTCGACCTCGGCGCCTCCGTCGCCGTCAACCAGGTCGTGTTGAAGCTGCCGCCGTCCACGTCCTGGGGCGCGCGGACCCAGACGCTGGCGGTGCGGGGAAGCACCGACGGGTCGACGTTCACCGACATCGTCGCCGCGGCCGCGTACACGTTCGACCCGAACACGGGCAACGTGGTCACGATCAACTTCAACGCCACGACCACCCGGTACGTGCGGCTGAACATCACCGCCAACACCGGCTGGCCGGCCGGGCAGATCTCCGAGTTCGAGGTCTACGGCCCCGCGACCGGCGACACGCAGCCGCCGACCGCCCCGTCCAACCTCGCCTACACCCAGAACTCCAGCGGCGCGGTCACCCTGACCTGGGGTGCGAGCACCGACAACGTCGGCGTCACCGGCTACGACGTGTACGCCAACAACGCCCTGCTCACCTCGGTGCCCGGCACGGTGCTGACCTACACGGACAACCCGCCGCTCACCTCGACGATCACGTATTTCGTCCGGGCGCACGACGCGGCGGGCAACCAGTCGAGCAACAGCAACAGCGTCACCCGCACCGGCCAGTCCGGCGGCGACACACAGCCGCCGACCGCTCCGTCCAACCTCGCCTACACCCAGCCCGCCTCTGGCCAGATCAAGCTGACCTGGGGCGCGTCGACGGACAACGTCGGGGTTACGGGCTACGACGTCTTCCGCAACGGCACGCAGATCGGCACGGTCTCAGGCACCACCCTGACCTACACCGACGCGCAGCCGGACACCGCCACGGTCTCGTACTACGTCAAGGCGCACGACGCGGCCGGCAACGTCTCCGCCCCGAGCAACACCGTGACCCGGACGGGTTCCGGCGGCAGCGGTACCAACCTCGCGCTCGGCAAACCGATCGACGGCACGGCGAACACGTACATCTACGTGCCCGCCAATGCTAACGACGGCGACGTGACCACGTACTTCGAGGGCTCCTCCTACCCGTCTCAGTTGACGGTGCACCTGGGCGCCAACGCCGACATCACCTCGGTTGTGGTCAAGCTGAACCCGGCCTCGGTGTGGGCGGCCCGCACCCAGACCATCGCGGTGCTCGGCCGGGAGCAGAGCGCGACGGCGTTCACCACGATCGCCGCCGCGCAGACGTACTCGTTCGACCCGAACACCAACCAGAACACGGTCACCATCCCGGTCACCGCGCGGGTCGCCGACGTCGAGCTGTCCATCACGTCCAACAGCGGCGCCCCGGGCGGGCAGGTCGGCGAGTTCCAGGTGATGGGCACGCCCGCGCCGAACCCGGACCTGACCCCGACGTCCAGCTCGTGGACGCCGTCCGCACCAGTGGAGTCGGACACGATCACCGCCTCGGCCGTGATCCAGAACGCCGGCACCGCGGCCTCGGTGGCCACTGACGTGAACTTCTACGTCGGCAGCAACAAGGTCGGCTCCACGACGGTCGGCGCGCTCGCCCCCGGGGCGACGCAGACCGTGTCCGCCTCGATCGGCACGCTGAGCGCCGGCACCTATCAGCTGACGACCAAGGTCGACGAGTCGAAGAAGAACTTTGAGCAGCAGGCCAACCAGAGCTACACCAACCCGACCAACCTGGTCGTCACCCCGGTGCAGTCCGCCGACCTGGTCGGCACCGTCAACTGGACGCCGAGCACGCCGAGCGCCGGCAACACGGTGAACTTCACGGTCACCGTGAAGAACCAGGGCAACGTGGCCACCACGTCCGGATCGCACGGCATCACCCTGACCCTGCTGGACGCCAACAACAACACCGTGGCCACCCTGTCCGGCTCGGTGTCCGGCGTCATCGCCGCCGGGGCCTCGGCCGCACCGGTGAACATCGGCTCGTGGACCGCGGCCAACGGCAAGTACACCGCACACCTCGTGCTGGCCACCGACCCCAACGAACTGCCGGTCAAGCAGCCGCACCTCACCAGCGACACCCCGCTGTTCGTCGGCCAGGGCGCGAACATGCCGTACGGCATGTACAAGGCCACCGACGGCACGCTCGGCGGGTCCGCAGCCGTGGTCGGGCCGAACCGCACGATCGGCGACATCGCCGGCGAGGCCACCGGCCGCAAGGCTGTGACGCTGAACAACACCGGCGACTCGGTCAGCTGGACCTCACGCGAACAGACGAACACGTTCGTGCTGCGCTACTCGATCCCGGACGCCCCGGGCGGCGGGGGCACCACGGCCACCCTGAACCTGTACGCGAACGGGCAGCTGGTCCAGCCGCTGAACCTCACCTCGCACTACGCGTGGCTCTACGGTTCCGAGACCGGGCCGGGCGACTCGCCCAGTGCCGCCTCGCCGCGGCACATCTACGACGAATCCAGCTTCCTGCTGTCCCAGACGTACTCCGTCGGCACCGTCTTCAAGCTGCAGAAGGACTCGTCGAACCAGTCGCAGTACGCGATCGACTTCATGAACCTCGAGAAGACCGCGCCGACCGCGAACCCCGACCCGGCCCACCTGGTCGTCCCGGCCGGCTTCACCCAGCAGGACGTCCAGAACGCCCTGGACAAGGTCCGCATGGACACCACCAACACCTTCACCGGCGTGTACCTGCCGACCGGGCAGTACAGCGTGTCCGGGCGCCTGCTGATCTACAACAAGCCGGTCAAGGTGGTCGGCGCCGGCGTCTGGTACACCCAGCTCCTCGCGCCGCAGAACCAGACCAACACCGACACTGGGTGGGACCTGCAGTCCGGCGCCAGCGGCTCGACGTTCACCGGGTTCGCGTGGTTCGGCAACTACACCACCCGCCAGGACGGCCCCGGCCACACCTGGGATCTGCGCAACCAGTCGAACATCACCATCGACAACGTCTGGATCGAGCACAACGTCGTCGGCGTTTGGGGCGCGTCCAACGTCCAGAACTCGACGTTCACCAACATGCGCATCCGCGACACGATGGCCGATGGGATCAACCTGACCAACGGCAGCCAAGGCAACCTCATCTCCAACGACGAGGCCCGCACCACCGGCGACGACAGCTTCGCGCTGTTCGCCGCGCAGGACCAGTGCGGCGGCTGCAAGCTCGCGAACAACACCATCCAGAACGTCACCGCGATCGCCCCCTGGCGGGCGGCCGGCATGGCGGTCTACGGCGGCGGCGGCAACACGATCCAGAACTTCACCGTCTCCGACACCCTCTGCTACCCGGGCCTGACGATCAGCTCCCTGAACTTCGGGTTCTCCTTCGAAGGGTTCGAGTCGACACCGCAGACGACGATCCAGAACTTCTCGCTGCAGCGCGACGGCGGCCACTTCTGGGGCAACCAGGCGTTCGGCGCGATCTGGGTCTTCTCCGCGACCCAGCCGTTCCAGGGCATCCGGGTCAACAACGCCACGATCACCGACCCGACGTACACCGGCATCATGTTCCAGACCGACTACAGCGGCGGTACCGCGCTGAACCCGGTCAAGGACACGATCTTCACCGACACCACAATCACCGGCGCCCACACCAACAACGACGGCTTCGGCAACGGCAAGTCCGGCTTCGGCATCTGGGCCAACCCGCTGCCGGAACCGGGCCAGGGCCCGGCGGTCGGCTCGGTCACGTTCAACCACCTGACCGAGAGCAACAACGACGTCAACATCCAGAACACCACATCCACGTTCACCATCACCGTCAACCCGTGACCGCCTGCCGGTCCTGACGTGACGCACGCGGCGCCTGCCCGGGTTTCTCCGGGCGGGCACCGTCGTGTCGGCGTCAGCCGGCCGCGAGCGGTTCGAGGGCCCCGGACAGCAGGTCGGGGCCCGTCGAGCATGAAACTCTCCCGGCCGCACTTGGCGACCTCACCGCGGCTCGTGTCGGGCGGGTGTCCGGAATCAACCACAAAGCGCGTGAATCACCATGTCGGTCCACATTGGACACCGGGGCCGAAAATCCTTCCCTCGCGCCGCTACGATGATGGCGATCGACGCCGATCGTGGCGTCGTCACGGGGAGGTACACGTCCACATGAAACGCATCGGAACGGCGATGCTGGTAAGCGCGGTCGGTGTCGCCGCCGCAGTCCTGGCCACCGGCCAGCCCGCCCTCGCCGCCACCTCGGCCAATCTACCCCTGTCGAGCTGGGCCTATCTCGACTCCCAGAGCCCGAAGGCGAAGTTCGTCAACCCGACGGTCCCGCCACCCGTCGGCACGCTGGTCGACAGCGCGAACAACGCGCACACCTACCGCTCCTACTTCACGTATGACCTGACCCAGCTCAAGGGTGCGGTCGTGCACAGCTCGTATCTCTACACCTTTGAGAACGCGGTCACGGACTGCAACAGTCCCGCGACGATCGAAGTGTGGCGGACCGCTGCGGTGAAGGACAACACGACCTGGAAGAACCCGCCGGCCGAGCTGGAGAAGCTGGTCTCCGCCAACCGCGGGAAGGGCTCCTACTACTGCCCCGGCTACCTGGGCATCGACATGGTGTCGGTGCTCAACGCCGCGCTCAGCCGGCACGAGAAGTCGGTCACCCTGGAGTACCGGATCACGGCGACTCAGGAGACAGACCCGCACGCCGGCCGCACGATTGAGCGGCCGACGCTGAGTTCGACCTCCAACCGGCCGCCGACCGTCAGCGACCTGCACCTGGCCGGCCCTGACCGGCCGTGCGGCACGCTGAACAAGCCGTCGCCGGCGGCGGCTTGGACTTCGTTCAAGGCTACGGCCAACGATCCCGACGGCGACTACGCGACGGTCCTGTATGCGATCTGGCCGGTCGACCACCCGGACCAGCGCCGGGAGTTTCACGACTACTACGGCACCGACCTGAGTCAGTACGCCGACGGTGCGCTGCTCGCCTGGCAGGCGCGGGCCAGCGACTACTACGACCCCGGCCCGTGGAGCAAGGTCTGCTACATCGTCATGGACAAGACGGCGCCGGCAAACCCGCCGAACGTCTCGTCGAACATCTACCCCGAGGGCAACACACCGGGTGGCGGCACCGGTATCAAGGGGAAGTTCCGCCTCGACTCGGGTGGTGACCGTGACGTCGTCGCCTTCGCGTGGCGGGACTCAATGGGCTACTACGGCCAAGTCCCGGCGCGGCACCCGGGCGGTGCAGCGATCCTGGAGTACACCCCGCAGCGGGCGTGGTTCGCAGATCTTTACATCACCGCGATCGACGCGGCGGGCAACCGCGGGCCGGAGAAGGACTACCGGTTCTGGGTCGCCGACACCGCGCCGAGCGCGCAGGTCGACATGAACGGAGTCGGGCTGCCGAGCACGATCCACCTAACCGCGCCGAAGCCCGAGACGACCGCCTTCGGCTACCAGATCAAGGGCAGCCCCGAGACGCGGGTGCCGGCGGTCGGCGGCAAGGCGACCGGCCACGTCACCTTCGCCGCGACCGGCGACACCGAGGTCATTGTCAGCAGCTACGCGAAGAACAAGCTGATCGGGCAGGACACCCTGCGGATCTGGGTCACCGACGCCCCCGGGGTCGAGTCGGCCGAGTTCAACTTCGAGAACGAACAGATCGCCGGCAAGGTGGGCTCGTTCAAGTTCACGCCGCACAACAGCGACGTGGTCGCCTACGAGTACCTGCTGGACGATGCCTGGCAGACCGTCCAGGCGGCGGCCGACAACACCGCCGTGGTGCAATGGACGGCGACCGCCGGGTGGCATGCCATGTATGTCCGGTCGATCAAGGCCGACGGCTCCAAGTCGTTTGAGAACTACTACCAGTTCCGCGTCCTCAACCCCGTGCCGAGCCTGTACTCGCCGACGCTGCAGCACCTGGACCGGATCGACGGCGTCGGGCTCCCGGTGCAGTTCTATCTGAGCAGCGAACTGCCGAACCTGAGCGGGTTCGCCTATCGGTTCGACGGCGGCGCGGAGGTCGTCGTCCACGACAGCGCCTGGTGGAACACCGCGGAGATCTACGTCACGCCGGTACACACCGGTGACAACACGCTCATCGTCGAGGCGCTGCTGTCCGACGGCACCCGGTCGCCGCAGCAGACCTTCACGTGGAAGCCCTTCGAGGGGCCGGTCGTCACCACCGACCCGCCCAACGGCGGCGCGGCGGCTCAGCCGATGACGCTGACCTTCCGTTCGGTTCTGCCGAACACGAAGGAGTTCCGCTACTCGCTGGAATTCAGCGAGTACCAGACCGTCGCGGCGGGGCCGGACGGCACGGCGACCGTGTCGTTCACACCGCAGTGGAACGGCTGGTTCTCCACCCGGGTCGTCAGTATCGCCCAGGACGGCACGCAGTCACCGGAGCGGGTGATGACGGTCCCGGTCCGCGACACGCGGGTCTCGGTGTGGAGCCAGTACAACGAGTGGGTTCCGAGGGGTGGCATCGGCGTGCCCGGTGACTTCTCCTTCAGCACCGCCTGGACGCCGGAGGTCGTGGAGTACCACTACCGTTTCAACGGCGGCCCGGAGCTGACCGTGCCGATCGCGGACAGCTGGAACACCCTGGTCACGCTCGTGCCCGACCGCAACGGGCTCAACACGCTCACCGTCCAGGGCCGCACCGCGGACGGCCGGCTCTCGCCGGTGACCGAATATGCTTTCCAGGTCGGCACCATGCCGTACGTCTACTCCGAGGTCTACCCGGAGGGGACGCCCGGCGGCGGGCCCGGCGTCGAGGGCCGGTTCGAGTTCAGCGGCGGCACGGCCGGCATCACATCGTTCGAGTACGAGATCGGTGGGGTGGCCGGCACGGTCGACGCCGACGCGCAGGGCCGCGCGTCGATCACGTGGACTCCGACCGAGGCGACCGGCGTCTACCTGGTCGTCAAGGGCCGCAAGGCGGACGGCGGCACGACCGACGAGGTCTGGTACTACATCTCGGTCAAGTCGGCCTGAGCAATCGTCTCGGACGACCATAAGGCCACAGCGTTCTACCAGTGACAGCGTGACGCTCCGCAGACCGGCGACGGCCTGCGGAGCGTCACCTGCTCTCGCCGGCAACGCTATCGTGGCGATGTGACCGCGGAATGGACCCTCTCGGATGCCTGGATTTTTGCCTCCATCGCGGGAACAGGTCCTGACGACGGCTGCACGCTCACCCAGATCATCGCGACGGCGGACGCCATCAACCACGCCATCCCGACCGAGGCCGAGTTCGTCCAGGCCGTGCCCCGCCTGATCGCCGCGGGTCTCGTCGGAGCCCAGCCGGAGGCCGACCGCTACTGGCACACCCCGGCCGGTCGGGCACTGAACGGCCGCGACCTCTTCGGCTGGATGGACGCGATACCACCGGCGCTACGACGCCTCGGCGAGCCTCAGGACACCGCGTGGTCACTGCCCCCGGGCGCGTTCAACCGTGCGACCCAGGAATGGCTGCAGCGCGCCGACGCGATCCTGAAACGCAGGTCCCGGACCGCCGGAAATCCGTTGCCCTGAGGATCCCACGGCTCGTATCGTTCACCTCGAACGCGACGCCGCAACCCGCAAGTTCACTCAGGAGCAGACCCGTGAACACCTGGCACGCCAATCACACCCGGCAGCACCGGCCGGCGTGCGAGCAGACGGGACGCGGCGAGAAACGGTGGTGGCGAGGGTAAGCCCAGAAGCTTCCCGACGCCGCCCGCCCCGCAAGGGACCCGGGCGGTTTTTCGTTGCAGGACAAGCATTTTCATAGGGGCGTAGCTCAACTGGCCGAGCAGCGGTCTCCAAAACCGCAGGTTGCAGGTTCGAATCCTGTCGCCCCTGCGCACAGCCCCATCATTCCCGCGTAGCTCAATCGGCAGATGCGCCCGGCTGTTAACCGGGAGGTTGTGTGTTCGAGTCACACCGCGGGAGCGCATGGAAGAAGCGGCGGCGTCGCCTGGCCGCCATAGGTTCGAATCCCACCTCCGCTTCTTGCTCGCGTAGCTCAGCCGGGATGAGCGCCGCCCTCACACGGCGGAGGCCGCAGGTTCGATCCCTGCCGCGAGTACGGTGACCGTGGTGTACCGGATGTGCACGCCGGATTGTGGCTCCGGAAGGCGAGGGTTCGACTCCCCGCGGCCACCCCAAGGGAGCGCCGACGTTGGTTCGACTCGGGGCGGCGGTTCTTCTCGATGCCATCCACTGTGGACACCGAGACCCACTTGCCCCGTAGGCGCGTTGTTCTCGGGAAGCCGCCCGTAGCGGCCGGGTCAGATGCCGCCGGGCGACTGCGAACCGTCAGGGCACGGCCCATCCGTCTCGGGCCGGGCCCGACTCCGCTGCCGCGGCCGGGACTGGGTTCGGCGCCGCGGCCGGGTCCGAGTTCGGCGCCATGCTCGGCGTCGTGTTCGGGGCCGCGGCCTGGGCCGGCGGGGTCCAGCCGGACCAGGACCACACCGTGGCGTGCGTCGACGCCGGGGCGGGCGTCCGGACGAACCGCTTGGTGCGCGGGTCGACGAGGCCCACCACGGCGGCCATTGTCAGCGCGACGCCGGTCGCCATCCCGGCGAGGAGTGCGACGCCGACCGGCGGTGGCACGTGCCGTGCGGCGCCCGACGGCGAGCCGGCGGCGACGGCCGAGATCTCCACCAGCAGTACGACATCCAGGGTCTTGACATCCTCCCCTCCCTAAAGGGAGGGGATTGCCTGGGTCGCCCCAGGGGTTTCCTGCTTCACCGCCGGTCGCCGCGTCCGGGAGGACTCCCGTTGAGGTCTTACACCAACTCCACAGGCCGACACCGCCAGCCCGGCGGCCAGGATGTTGCGTGCCGCGTTCACGTCCCGGTCGTGGACGGTGCCGCACCGGCACGTCCACTTCCGCACGTGCAGCGGCAGCTGCTCGGCCAGCGCGCCGCAGGCCGAACAGCGTTTGGAGGACGGGTACCAGCGGTCGACCGCGATCACCTCACGGCCGTACCAGGTGGCCTTGTACTCCAGCATGGTCCGGAACTGCCGCCACGCCGCATCCGAGATGGCACGGGCCAGCGTGCGATTCTTGACCATGTTCCGTACGGTCAGGTCCTCGATCACGATCGTTTGGTTGTCACGAACGAGCCGAGTGCTCAGCTTGTGCAGGTGGTCGCGCCGCCGGTCGGCGATCCGGGCATGGACGCGGGCGACCTTGACCCGGGCCTTCACCCGGTTGCTGGAGCCCTTCTCCTTGCGGGACAACGCCCGCTGCGCGCGGACCAGTCGCGCCCGGTCGCGGCGCTCGTGCCGCAGGTTGGGGATCTTCTCCCCGGTGGAGAGGGTGAGCAGACTGTCCAGCCCGGCATCGACCCCGACAGCAGCAGCCGCTGCCGGGGCGTCGGGGATCACGTCGTCGCAGAGCAGGGACACGAACCAGCGCCCGGCCACGTCCTGCGACACGGTCACCGTCGACGGCGAAGCCCCCTCCGGCAGCGGCCGGGACCACACGATGTCCAGCGACCCGGCCATCTTCGCCAACGTCAGCCTGCCGCCACGGAACCGGAACGCGCTGGTGGTGTACTCCGCCGACCGCCGAGACTTCTTCTTCGACTTGAAGCTCGGGTAGCAGGCCCGGCCAGCGAAGAAGTTCGCAAACCCCGCCTGCAGATGCCGCAGGGCCTGCTGCAACGGCACGGACGAGACGTCGTTGAGGAACGCCAGTTCCTCGGTCTGCTTCCACGCGGTCAGCATCGCCGAGGTCGCGTTGTAGCCCACCCGCTCCCGCCGCAACGTCCACGCCTCGCTGCGGGCTGCGAGGGCCAGGTTGTAGACCTTCCGGACACACCCGAACGTCCGCGCCAGCTCAGCGGCCTGCGCGCCGGTCGGGTAGCAGCGGTACTTGAACGCCCGCTTCACCGTCCTGCACACGCCACACATCTTGGCCGATCTATTTTGTGAACCTTGCGGTGACACGCCGGTAGACGCCGATCCGCCATGGCGGCGAATCAGCTATCTCTGCCCTGCTCCGCAGGGGTTCCGTTTCCTCCCCGGGCCTGAAGGCCGGGTATCCACGGAAGGAATCCGATGACGATCCCGGCGGCCGCGCGGGCCAGCAGCGCCGCGACCCGGCGACCGCGCTGGCGGCGCAGGCGGCGGCGGTGGCCACGGTGTACGGGGCGAGGACCACCGCGACGAAGGTCAACGCCGAGGCGAGCTGGTCGGGGCGGACCACGATCGCCACGGCGGCGACGAAGGACGCGACGCTGAGCGCCCCGCCGAGTGCGAAGCGGCGTAGCGCGGGCACCGCGAACCCGGTGTCCACCATCGGCAGCTCGGGCACCGCCGGCGGCGCCTGCGGCTCGGACCGCGATGCTTGTCAGGCCCGGACGCGTCACCGCCAGCCTCCCCCGCCGGTTGCCAGGACCGCCGGCGGGGCGCCGGATGAGAGGTCAGGCGAGTCGGCCTGGGCCAAGGGGTCGGGCGAACAGACGGACCAGCCGTGGGCCCCGGAGGTCATAATGCCCCGGTGGCCACGGACGCATCGTTGACGACCGCAACCCGCCCGCGCGACGTGGTGAACGCCGCCGGCGCGTGGCTCGGCGCCGCCCTGGCCGCGGAGGGCTTCCGGTGGCTGCCGCGACGCCGCCGGCTGGAGCGTGAGGCCGGTGGCCTGCTGCACCGGATCAGCCTCGCCCCCAGCGCGTACAACCGAACCGGATCGTCGATCGAGGTGACGACGTACGTGAGCGTCCACGACCCGGCGCTGCGCGCCCGGCGGGGCGGCGACGACGATCTGGTGTGCGGGCACGCGCTCGGCTACACCGCCGGCCGGGCCAACGGCTACGTGTACGGCGACTTCACCGACGGGCAACTCCAGCTGGCCGACCCGGTGCTGCGGCTCGGCGTTCTGGAGCGGTTCGCGGCGACGGTCCGCGAGGGCGTGCTCCCGTGGTTCGCCGAGGCGAGCGACGTCGAGACCGTCGTCGGCTCCTTCGCCGGGGATCACACGGCCAACCCGGAGGCGCTGGTCGACTGGCTGGCGAGCCGCGGCCGCCCCGACCTGGTCGCGGCGTACGGCGCACGGTACCTGGCCCGCCACCCCGGCCGCGAGGAGGGCTGGGCGGCCAGGATCGCGAGAGGCAACGGCGGCCCACCGGCTGGCCGGTGACGCCCTGAGCGGACGGTCAGTGGTGGTAGCGGTCGCCGGCGTAGGTTTCCAGGGACTCGCGGACCAGTTGGTCGCCGAAGCCGCTGGTGCTGGTCAGGAAGAACACGCTGTACGGGCGGGACCAGAAGCGGGCCGTGCCGTGGTCGCTGCCCAGCGCCGTGTTGCTCGCCGGCGTGCAGACCAGCCAGCGGCTGAAGCGGTGCGGGCGGAAGTACACCGTCGCCATCTGCGCCCACGGGAACGTCGTGTCCTGACCGTTCAGCGTGATGGTGATGCCGGTCGCGTCGATCGTCGTCGGGCGGGTGTCGCGCGAGCACATCGCCCACTGGAACAGCTTCACCGCCAGGCCCGCACCGCCGGCCAGGAGCAGCAGCCAGCTCAGTGCCGTGAACAGCAGGCCGTCGAAAGCGCCCAGGATCAGGCCGACGACGAAGAGCGCGCCGAAGCGGAACGTCGCGCCGGAGTGGTGGCGGTACGGGTTGGCGATGAGCTTGCGCTTGTCCTGTTGGCGCGCCGGCGGCGGGGCCGGGGGCGGCGGCATCATCGGCGCGGGCTGCGGATGCGGTGGTGGCGGCGGCGGGGGCATGACGACGGTGACCGTCTCCCGCAGCGTGTTGCCGTCCCGGCCGGGGGCGGTGAAGGGCGTGGGCGGCGCGGTCGTGGGGGCCGCCGGCATCGGTACGGTCCGGCGGCGCGGCGGTGGCTCGTTGCCCACCATCGCGAGGTACCACAGCGCCCCCTCGGCGACGACGAGCTCCGGGTGCTCGACCCGGCGCGGCGAGCGGCCCGTGCTCTGGCCCAGCAGCGTGCCGACGAGCGGGGTGCGGGTGGCCCCGCCGACCAGGAACAGCTCGGCGCGGTCGTCGCGGCCGATCTTCGCGCGGCGCAGCACCGACTCGGTCATCGCGACGGTGCGCTGCAGCAGGGCCCGGGCGTCGCGCTCGAAGTCGCCGCGGGTGACCGAGACGTCCTCGTCGACGAGCGGCACCGACACGCGGGCCACGCGCTCGGTGCTCAGCCGCTCCTTCGCGCCGCGGCAGTCGTCCCACAGCAGGCGGGCCGACCAGCGGTCCGGGCCCTCGGGCTCGACGAGCCGGGCCCACTCGTCCGGGTGGCGGTCGCCGACGGACCGGCCGACGCGGCGCAGCACGACCTCGTCGAGGTCCAGGCCGCCGACGTCGTCGAGGCCGGCCTTGGCCAGCTGCTGGAACTCCCGGCCGGTGCGCAGCACCGCGGTGACGTCGCAGGTGCCGGCGCCCAGGTCGTAGACGACCAGCGGGTCGCCGTCGGCGACGGTGGCGCCGCTGGCCAGCAGGTGCGCGGCGGCCGCCTCCGGCTCGCTGATCAGGCTCGGCTGATGCAGGCCGGCATGGCCGGCGGCGGCGCGTAGCACCGCCTGCCGGTCGGCGGACCAGGCCGCCGGGTGGGTGAGCACGACCCGGAGCCGGTCGGTACCGGCGAGGCGGACCGCCTCGGCGTAGACCTGGGCCAGGGTCGCGCCGATGAGCTGAGCGACGTCGAACTCGTCACCGCCGAGCAGCACCCGGCGCTCGCCGATGCGCCGCTTCGGGTTGGGCTCGTAGCGGCCGGGGTCGAGCCGGGCCGAGCGCACCGCGGCGTTGCCGACGACCAGGGACCGGTGCTCGTCGGCCCACACCGCCGAGGGCAGCAGCGGGCGCCCGTCGAACTGCAGCGGAAACGGCGCCTCGCCCGGCGGCTGCAGGTAGGCCACCGTGTTCGTGGTGCCGTAGTCGATGCTCAGCCGGTATTCGCTCACTGGGAACCCCCCTGCAGGCTGAAGATCACGACGGCGACGAGGGCGACGACGACGAGCGCGATCGCGGCCACGGCGAGGACCGTGCGCGGCTGCGCCCGGCCGACGACGGAGGCGACCCCGCGTCCGGAGCGGGTCCCCGTGCGAGCCCCGGTGCCGTCCACCGTGCCGGACGCCACCGGCAGCGCGCGGACCCGGGTCCGGCGTTCGGCCAGGAGCAGCTCGGTGCGCTCGGGCCAGATGTCGGGCAGGCCCGCGTCCAGGTAGCGGTCCCGGGCGGCGAGCTGGTCGACGCGCGCCTTGCCTGCCAGCGTCGGCTGGAAGCGCCGCAGGGCGAAGAGCAGCGCCGGCGGTACCTCGGAGATGGCATCGCGCGCGAGGAACTTCAGCACGTCGTGGAGCGTGCGCCCGTCCTCGGCGCCGAGCTGCGGCCCGAACGCGGCCTTGAGCACGCGGTACCAGCGGTCCTGGGCCAGCTGCGCGTCGCCGGGCAGGAACGGGATGCAGTGCACGAGGTAGTCGGTGCGCTCCAGCGCCACGTGGGTGGCCTGCAGCGCGTCGGGGTCGAACCGGCGCGCCTCGGCCGCGCTGAGCAGCAGCTCGGTGATGTGCACGTCGGAGCTGGTGTGCCGGTTGGCCAGTTCGATGAGGTCGGCGAGGGAGATGCGGTCCATGAGGGCGCGGATGCCCGGCGACTGCAGGGCGGGCGGCACGCCGAAGGACACGGCCCGCTGGGCCAGCTCGACGATCACGGCCGGGCTGGCGGTGGCGTTGCGGCCGTGCCCCACCCAGCCGCGCAGGTGGTCGTCGACGACGGCGGGCTCGAACGCCGAGCTGCGTAGCGCGTCGCGCAGGGCGTTGCTGGCCGAGGTGCGCATGCAGCGCTGCACGGTGTACCGCGTGACGACCGCCGCCGCGCCCGGGTGGTGCGCGGCGAGCCGGCCGGTGGGCTGCCACGCGAGATACACGGTGCGCAGGTCCCCGTCGTTGAGCTTGGCCAGCTCCGCCTCGAACTGTTGCAGCCCCTCCGCGGTGCGCAGCAGGTCCAGGTGCTCGGGCGCGGCCTGCCCGGAAGTGACCGCCTGGACGAGCGTGGTCTGCAGGATGCGGCCGGCGACGAGCACCTCGCTCTGCCATTGCCGCACTTCGGCGGCGCCGGCCAGGCTGCGCGCGCCGCGCAGCGGTGCCACGGCCGCGGCGCCGCCGCCGCGCCACACGTCGGCGAGCTGCTGGGCGAAGCCGGACTGGCGGGCGCCGGCCGCGCCGGGATAGAGCCGGAACCGGGTGGCCGCGTAGCCGGTGCCGCCGGCGACGGCGTCGAGGAAGACGATCCTGGGCAGGTCGGGGTCGGTGTCGTCGTCCTCGTTGGTGGCGAACGTCAGCTCGCGGCCGTCGCCGAGCACGTCGACCAGGCCGCGGACCAGCGCCGTGGCCGGTGCGTCGGGCAGCACGACGGTGAGCGGGGCGGCCGGGTTGTCCAGGACCCGGCCCAGCAGCTCGTCGAAGACCGGGCCGGGGTCGGTGACCGGCCGGGCCAGCGCCGCCCCGGCGTGCTCGCGCAGCGCCGGGTAGTCCACCGGGTGGAGCCGGCCGGGCGGGTACGCCTCGGGCCCGTTGTGCCCGGCCCAGCCCGGCCAGTCCTCGAGGCCGAGCGCGAGCTGCACGTTGACGACGTCCTCGGGGCCGATCAGCGCGTGCGCGATCGCCGCGCCGGGCCGGTTCTTGTCGTCGCGGGCCGGCACCTTGTGCAGCACCACCCCGGAGCCGTCGACGCGCAGGTAGGCCAGCGACGGCCGGTCGTTGCGGCCGCTGGCCCGGTTGATGCGCAGCGCCAGCCGCTCGTCCCACCACGGCACCGCGGCGTCGGGCAGCGACGTGGCGTCGGGGCCGACGCCGTCGTGGCCGGTGGCGTGCGCCCGGGCCCGCCAGCGGAACACGATCTGGTCGATCCGGGTCCGGCCGCTGCCCGCTCCCTGGCTCATCGCTCCCCCTCTCAGTTGCCCAGCAGGGACCGGTCGAGCACGCCGGTCATGGCGAACAGGGACAGCAGCGGGCGCAGCACCCGGCGCGGGCCGAAGCCCTCGGCCGGGAAGTGCCCGTCCACCGGCGCGACGCCGGCCGCGGAGGCGAAGTGCAGGCTCACGTCGCTGACCCGGTTGACCGGCGGCAGGAAGCGCTCGGCGCCGTTGGTGGCGAGGAACTCGTACACCTCCTCGCTCTCCTCGGCGACGGTCTGCAGCCGCCGGGTGTCGTCGCGGGACAGCCACCGCGCGACCTCGGGCCGGCGCGGGGCGAGCAGGTCGGACTTGGCCACCACCATCGCCGCCGGGATCGGCAGGAACTGGGTGCCGGTCTCGCCGCGGACCTCGACGAGGCGGTCCATGACGGCGTTGAACGCCGGGTCGCCGTACACGGTGGCCGGCTCGCCGAGCACGGTCGGCAGCGCCTTCTCCGGGTCGACCACGAAGATGAGCGCGTTGACCGCGGACAGGAACGACGTGTCGAGGAACCGGTCGCCGGAGCGGCGGCGGCGCAGCTGCTCGCCGGCCACGTCGAAGAACGCGACGGCGAAGTCGCGCCGGGCGTACGCGCTGTAGACCTTCGCGACGTAGCTGAACGCGATCGGGCTGATCTGGGTCAGCGGCAGCTGCTCGCGGCGCTGGCAGAACGGCTCGACGAAGCGGGTCATGTAGTTGTGCTCGATGGCCTCGTCGAGCCGCTCGACGCGCAGCCCGAGGTCGGCCAGCTCGAGGTTGTTGCGCAGCGCCTCGACCATCGCGGCCAGCAGCAGGGTCTTGCCGGCGGCGCGGTGCCCGACGAGCCCGATGACGATCGGGTCGCCGTAGTCGCCGTACCGGTCGGGCAGGTAGTGCGTGGTCGCCATGCCGTCGCGCATGAGCGTGCAGGAGCGCTGCGCGCCGAGGCGCCGCTCGGCGAAGGCCTCCTTCGTCTCGTCGGCGCCGCGCGGCCGGAACGGCCGGTGCTGCTGGGTCTCCACGTCGACCTCGACCCGCTGCGCCTTGCTCCAGTGGATCCACTGCAGGCAGATCGGGCACAGCACCCGGCCGAGCAGCCGGCTCGGGCTCGGCAGGCTCATTTCGCCCCTCCCAGGTGCGACACGACGAGGATGACCAGCACCAGCGGCACGCCGAGGACGACGAGCGCGCCGGCGCCGAGGACGATGCGGCTGGAGAGGTCGTCGCGGCTGTACCACAGCACGTCGAACGTCTCCCGCACGTACCGCCAGGCGACCGCCTGCGGCGTGGCCCGCGCGGCCCGGTACTCCCGCTTCGCCTCGACCAGCCGGCGGAACTCGTCGCGGGCCGGGCTGAGCGGCACCGCGGCCCGCGCGACCGCGGCCGCCGGCGGCGGGGCCGGCGAGAACTGCTGCGGGATCGAGCGGTCCTGGGGGATCTGGACGGTGGCGGTCGTCGCGTCGGACGGGTCCGCGCTCTGCCACACCGGCTCGTAGCGGGCCTCCTCGACACGGCGCAGCAGCTGGTGCGCGTCGGGCCGCTCCCGCGGGTCGTCGGCGAACACCCCGTCGAGCAGCGCCGAGAGTGCCGAGCCGCCGCCGCGGGCCAGCTCCTCGCGCACGCCGGGCGCGTCGGCCGGGCCGGTCTGCAGGGCGATGCAGTACACCACCATCCCGGCCTGATAGACGTCGTGCGCATCGGTGGCCAGGCGCAGCCCGTCCGGGCCGGGCGGGGGCTGCCACAGCGGTTCGAGCGCCGCCCGGGCCGGCTCGCCGACGGCGGCGCCCTCGCCGAGGTTGACCAGCTGCGCGTGGCTGCCGTCCCATAGCACGAACTCGGGCAGGATCGCGCCGTGGGTCAGCCCCGCCTTCGCCAGCGTCTGGATCGCCAGCAGGAGGTCGCCGAAGATGGTCAGCAGCGTCTCCGGCAGCGGCGCGCCGGGCAGCCCGGCGACCGGCACGCCCCGGTAGGTGGTGGTGACCTGCGGGTGAGGGCCGGTCAGCTCGTGGTCCACGACCCGGCACAGCTGCAGCGGGTACATGGTGTCGGCCAGCCCCCACAGCAGGTTGCCGGCGTTGACCTCGGCGTGCACGAGCCGGTTGGCCTCGGCGTTGCGGGCGGTCTTGCGCAGCACCCGCTCGCCGGACGTCGCCAGCCGGCCCCACTGCAGCTCGAACAGGTCGGTGAAGCGCCGGTCGGGATCGAACTCGATGTGCACCGTCATATGGGCAGTCGCTCCCCGTCGTCGGCGTTGATGGCGAACAGTGTGTAGCCGTTGTCGAGGTACACGACACCGTCGCCGACGACCGGCGCGCGGGTGGCGTGGATGTCGGGCGCGGACCAGCGGGCGGCGCCGTCGTCGCGCGAGTACGCGTGCAGGATGCCGGCGTCGACCACGTAGACCAGTGTCGCGGTGACGCGCACCTCGGGCCACACGACGACGCCGGGGACGCGCCAGCGCACCAAGCCGTCGGGGCCGAGCGCGGTGAGGCCGGTCGGCTCGGCCACGAAGACGGCGCCGGGCACGGCGTGCGGGGTACCGTCGCCGGGCAGCCGCCAGCGCAGCGCGCCGTCGGCCGGGTCAAGGCCGAGCAGCTCCCCACCGGCCGGCTGCACCACGATCTCGGCCGTGGCGGCCGGGGCGGCGCGCGGCGGCAGCCCGGTGCGGCGGAAGCGCAGCCCGCCGTCGCGGGCGCCGATGCCGAGCAGCTCGTCCGCGACGCGGACCAGCACCAGGTCGCCGGCCGCACTCAGCACGCTGGCCGGTGCGGGCAGCTCGCCGTGCTGCCAGCCCTCCCCGCCGTGGCTGAGCCGCTCCCGCACGAGCCGCCCCTGGATCACCGCCACGCCGCCGGGGACCGGCACCGGCCGGATGCCCGCCGACGTGGTGCGCCACCCGGGCGCGCCGGTGGCGGCGTCGACGGCGTGCAGGTTGCGTAGGCCGGGGCCGAGCACGTGGACGAGGCCGTGCGCGTACACCGGCTCGCCGTGCGGCGGCACCGGCAGCTCCCACCGCTGCGCGCCGGTGCGCAGGTCGAGCGCGGTCACGCCGGCCGGGGTCGGGCTGACCACGACGCCGGCGGCGACGAGCGGCCGGTACCCGGGCGCGGTGGCCGCCGGATGCCGCCAGCGCTCGCTGCCGTCGCCGGCCTCGAGCACGTGCACGCCGTCGTCGGCGCTGACCACGACCGCGTCGCCGGCCACGACCGTCTCGCTGCGCGCCATCGCGTGCCGGGCCGCCCGCCACGGCCGGCGCGCGCCCGAGGCGTGCAGCAGCCGGGCCACCGCCCGGCCGCGCCCGGCGATCTCGGCCAGCACCGGGTCGGGCAGCCACGGCCCGGACGCCCACGGCCGGCCGGCAGGCAGGCCGGCGGCGAGGCGCTCGCTGACCTGACGGGCGGTGGGCCGGTCCTCCGGCGCCGCCTCCAGGCACTTGCGCAGCGTCCAGGTCATGCCGACCGGCACGCCGGTCAGGTTGGGGGCGCTGTAGTGCACGGCGTAGAGGTACTGCTCCATGGAGGTGCCTTCGAAGGGCAGCCGGCCGGTCGCGGCGCGCACCAGGATCGCGGCGAGGGCGAACACGTCGGAGGCCGGGGTGCCCGGCTTGCCGGCGAACCGCTCCGGCGCCATGTAACCGACGGTGCCGTGGAAGTGACGCGACGCGGTCATGCGCGGGGCGTCGTCCGGCCGGGCGATGCCGAAGTCGATGATCCGCAGCCCGTCGGCGAGCACCAGCACGTTGCTGGGCTTGAGGTCGCGGTGCACGACCCGGGCCGCGTGGATGGCCGCGAGCCCGTCGGCGAGCGCCGCGCCGAGCCGCCGGACCAGCTCCTCGGGCAGCGCCCCGGCGAGCTCCTCCACCTCGGCGAGGGTGATCCCGGGCAGGTATTCGGTGGCCAGCCACGGCGGCGAGCCGGCCGGGTCGGCGTCGAGCAGCCGCGCGGTGTGCTCGGAGCGGATCTTCGCAGCCAGGTCGACCTCGCCGCGGAACCGCGCGACCAGCTCGTCGTCCTCGTTGACAGGGCCGGCGCCGAGGTGCAGGGTCTTCACCGCCGCGGCCGCGCCGGAGGCGTCGCGGCCGAGAAAGACCTGCCCCATCCCGCCGGCGCCGAGCCGGCCCAGGATGCGGTACGGCCCGAGGCGGCGCGGATCGTCGCGCCGTAACGGGTCAACCACCGCTGCTCACGACCCCCATGGTGGACCCTGCGCGCAACCCGGGGACGGGTCCGTCGCGATGGCCACTGTCCGGAGTGCACATCGAAGGGGTATTCCCCTCGAGGCGGGCGCCGTACGTGGCAACGAGGTGAACCGCCCCGCGAGGCTCACCCCCGCCCACCCCGCCTTCACCCCGGGGCGCCTCGAGCGCCACCGGCTACGGCGCCGCCCGCTGGATCGTGATCGTGCCGTACCACGTGCGGGCGTGGACGGTGACGCGCTCGGCGAAGCCGTCCGGCCCGTCGCGGACCTCCAGCAGGTTGTGCACCGAGCCCAGCGTCGAGCGCGCGTCCACGTGCGCCGCGGTCCCCTCCCCGATGCCGACGTCCACCGAGCCCCGCGCGGTGGTCAGCCACGCCTGGCCGCGGACGAGCTCGCCGACGCGGATGTCGCCGTTGGCGGTCTTCGCGGTGAGGCTGCGGGCCGCCCGGGCGACCTCGACGCCGCCGTTGGCGGTGGACACGCTGACGTCCCCGGCGCACTCGCGCAGGCGCACGCTCGCGGTGGACGCCTGCACGTCGACCGGGCCGGCCACGCGCTCGGCGACGACGTCGGAGCCGGACGTCGACACGTGCAGCGCGTCGGCGCCCTCCAGGCGGATGGGGCCGGACATGGTGCTGAACCGGCAGTCGCCGAGCTCGCCCTCGGCGCGCACGTCGACCAGGACCGCGCTCACCGCCAGGCTCGACCCGGCCGGCAGCTCCAGCCGGACGTCGATGCCGCCGCCCGGGTGCGGGAACGCGCGCTTCGGCGCGGTGACGCTCAGCGCCCCGGCGGCGTGCTCGACCCGGGTCTGCTCGGCGTCGGCCGCCGCGGACGAGGCGGTGCCGGCCGGGCGCACCTCGACCAGCGTGTCGGCGCGGTCGCCGGCGACGACCCGCACCCGGCCGGTATCCATGGTGATCTTGACCGCGACCGGCTCCGGGGTGGCGAACGTGGGCATCGGCGTCCTTCCTGCGCGCCTGGGGTTCCAGTATGGCGCCAGGTTGGCGCCATACTGGGCCCTGGCCGGATCAGGGCGCGAGGATCTCGTTCCAGTCCCTGATCTCGTACGCGCTGACCACCCCGTTCATCACGAACGGGTCCTCGGCCACGAACTCCTCCGCGCTCTCGCGGGTGCGGAAGATCGCCATCGAGCCCTCCCGCTGCGGGTCGCCGAAGGCGCCGACCAGGAGCAGCTCGCCGCGCGCGTGAAACTCGTCGAGGCGCCGCTTGTGCGCCGGGAAGTGGGCCGGTGCCCGGCTCGCCACGTCGTCGGCGGAGGTGTACAGCACCACGTACTTCACGCCGCCTCCCCGATCCCCCGCGCGTAGGCGTCCAGGGTTGCGGTCCAGGCGCCGGGCTGCTCGAACGTCTCGCGCATCGCGGCCGCGTCGGCGCCGAACGCCTCAAGGTCGCGGTGCTCCAGCCGCACGCGGGTCCGGCCGGGCGCGTCCTCGGTGAAGCGGACGTCCACGGTGGTCACGAGGTCGGTGTGGTACTTCCAGTCGCTGCCGATCTGCCAGGTGACCACGAGCCGTTCGGGCGGGTCCCACACGGTGACGACGCCGGTGTACGTCTCCGACCCGTCCTGATGCACCGTGTACCACCGCCCGCCGACCCGCGGCTCGATCATGACCCGCTCGATCGGCGCGGATCCGATGTGATGGGCGCTCGGCCACCACGACGTCATGTCCGCGGTGAAGATCTCGAACGCCCGCTCCCGGCCGACGCCGACCACGATCTCCCGCCGGATGGCCTCAATTGTCTGCGTCATCACGCTCGCCTCACTCATTCCTGTTCTCGTTCTCGACTCGTCGCTGAAAGGCCGTCAGGGAGCGCGCCCACATCTCGTCCAGGTGCGCGCGCAGCGTCGCGACGCCGTCCGGATCGACCTGGTAGAGGCGCCGCGTCCCCTCCTGACGGTCCGTCACCAGCCCCACGTCCTTGAGCACCTTGAGGTGCTGCGAGACGGCGGGCCGGCTGATCGGCAGCACCTCGGCCAGCCGGCCGACGGGCATCGGCCCGTCGGACAGCCGGTCCAATATCGACTGCCGCATGGGGTCACCGAGCGCGACCAGCATCGCGGTTATGTTCGTCATGGCTAACCGTAAGTTACCACTTACCAAATCCGGCCGACAAGCACCGCCTCACCGCGGGCTTCCCTGCAACCTGGGCGATCTTCGGCCGATAGGCGTTCGTGTCCCGTTTCGCTGTCGTCGCGGCCGTCGGAGCGCGCGCCATGCGGTCCAAACGCCAACCCAAGCGCTGCTCGTGACCTGGGGGGTTCCAAGGCGGCGGGCGAGCCGCCCGGTCAGGCGCCTTCGATCGGAATCTCGACCATCAGCGACGTCCCGATTCCGGCGGGACTCGTGAAGTCCATCTGTCCACCGAGTGCCTCGACCCGATCTTTGAGACCAATGAGCCCGGACCCACGGCCAGGATCGGCTCCTCCGACCCCGTCATCGCGAATCGAGAGCTGGAGGACCCCGTCGTCCGTGCCGACGTCGACATGCACCACGGACGCGCATGCATGTTTGGCCGCGTTGGTCAGTGATTCCGACACGACGTAGTACGCGGCCACCTCTACCTGCTCCGGCAGCTGTCGGTCGTTGTGCATGTCGAGCTTGACCAGGACAGCAGAGCGGCGGGCAAGCGTTCTGAGCGCTGGCCCGAGACCGCCCTTGGAAAGGATCGCCGGATGAATCCCCCGTGAGGTCTCCCGCAGGTTGTCCAAGATCTCTACCAGGCTCGTCGCTACGCGCGACAACTGCCCCTTGAGCTCGTCCAGCTCAGCAGGCGCGGCCGCTGCCATTCTCGACTCGAGCGCGAGTGCGACGAGCTGCTGTTGCGCGCCGTCGTGCAGGTCGCGCTCGATGCGGCGGCGGGCCTCATCGGCGGCGGCGACGATACGGGCACGGGATGCGACGAGCGCGTTGCGACTGTCGGCGTTGGCGATGCCGATGGCGGCGAGATCGGTGAAGTTCGCGATGCGCGCCTCTGTGTCGGATGGCAGCGGCTCGGGCCCCGTTGACGCGACCTCCGCCACGCCCCACAGCCGCCCTCCGATGAGGATCGGCACGCCGACCGAGGAGCGGATGCCCAGCTCACGTGCCATCGCGGCAGGGCGGCCGGTGGCGGTCTCCTGGTTGTCGATCCGGGCGGGGCGGCCGGTGTTCCACACCAGCGCGATGACGTTGTCGCCCTCGAACGGCCAGCGCAGTTGCTCCGCCGTCAGGCCGCGCACGGTGGTCGAGACGTAAGCGGCCATGCCATCGGGCTCGTAGCGCAGCAGGCAGGTGGTGTCCGCGCCCAGGAGCCGGCGCAGCTCCTTCGTGACCGCGTCGAGGATCTCGGAAGGCGGGACGCCGCGCGCGACGAGGGTGGCCACCCGCCGCAACGCCGCCTGCTCGCCGGCCAGCAGGCGGAGTTTCTCGTGGCTTGCCTCGAGAGAGTTCAGCATGGCCGTGCGCTCGTGTGCGGCGTACAGCAGCGACTCCAACGACGGCGCCACCCGCTCGTGCAGGCGCCGCCTCGCCCGCTTCGGCAGGCCGGCTGGCACGAGCAGTGTGCCTATCGGGATGCCGTTCGCGCGTAGCGGGAACGGCGCGTGGCGCTCGTCAGCGGGGACCGTTTCGAGCTCGATCGTCGCGGACGGCAGCTTGAGCGCCTGTGCCAGGCGCTGTGCGACCGCCGGAACCGCCGAGCGCGGATCGTCGGTGTACAGCAGGATGCGGGCCATGTCAGCGGCAAGGTCTGACTCAGCCGCCCGCGATCGGGACCGGTCCGCGAGGAAGCTGGTCACCAGCGCGACGATCAGGAAGACGGTGGCCCTCACCATGTCCTGGGACTCGACGGTGAAGGTCCCGGTCGGCGGGATGTGGAAGAAGTTGAAGGCGAGAACGCTCGCCACCGCCGTCGCCAGTCCCAGCCGCAGCCCCCACCCCGTCACCACCACGAGGATGCCGATCAGGTAGATCACACCCAGGGACGGTACGGGCGTGAAACGTTTGAGCGGATAGACCACCAAGGTCTCCGCCGCGACCAACGAAGCAGCGACCGCGATCCCCAACGTCAGGGGTGGGGGCGTCGGGCGCAGCAACAGCGAACCCGCACGCATTTCCCCCTAATTTACTCCCTAATTTACTCCCTGCCGAACGAGGCGGTCAGCGACGGATCAGTCCTCGGGTCTTGGCGGTGGCCACGGCCGCGGTGCGGGAGTCGACGCCGAGCTTGTCGTAGATGTGTACCAGGTGGGTTTTGACGGTGGCCTGGCTGAGGTAGAGCTGCTTGCTGATCTGTTGGTTCGACAAGCCGTCGGCGACGAGCTGGAGGACTTCGACCTCACGACGGCTCAACGCGGCACCGGGGGTGCGAATCCGGTCGATCAGGCGGTTGGCGATCGTGGGGGCGAGCGCGGACTGACCGGCGGCAGCGGTGCGCACGGCCGCGGCAAGCTCGTCGGGTGGGGCGTCTTTGAGCAGATAGCCTGTGGCACCGGCCTCGATGGCGGCGAGGATGTCCGCGTCGGTGTCGTAGGTGGTCAACACGAGCACGCGGGGACCGTCAGGGCGTGCGGTGATGGCGGCGGTGGCTTCGGCGCCGTGCATGCCGGCGCCGAACTGCAGATCCATGAGCACCACGTCGACCTGCTCCTGCGCGGCGAGTGCGACTGCTTGTTCGGCGGTGGCGGCCTCGGCGACCACCTCAAGGTCGGGTTCGGTAGCCAGGACGGCGCGCAGGCCGGAACGCACCACCGGGTGGTCGTCGGCCAGCAGCAGCCGGATCGGGTCACTCATGCGCTCGTCGGTGTCCCTTCACTCGTCGGTGCCCCTGCAACCGTCTGGTGGGCGAAGGTGACGGCAAGCGCGGTCCCCTGCCCGGGTGTCGACTCCACAGTCAGTGTTCCGCCGAGCTCTGCGGCCCGAGCTCGCATCGCGGCCAGGCCGAAGCCCCCGTCGCCGCCGCACGGAGCGGCTTGGGCGTCCGGGTCGAAGCCGACCCCGTTGTCGACCACGTCGAGGGCAACGTGGTACTCCATGTAGCTCAACGTGACCTCTGCCCGGGTGGCCCCGGCGTGGCGGGCAGTGTTGGCCAGCGCGGACTGAGCGATGCGGAGCAGGGCCACCTCGAACGGGGTGGGCAGCGGCACCGCGGTGCCGTCGAGATGGAATTGCACGGCCAGCCCAGACCGGGCACCGGTCGTGGCGCACAGCCGTTGCAGGGCCGCGGGCAGCGACCCCGCTTCCAGGGCGGGCGGAGACAGCGCGCGGACGAATCGTCGCGCCTCGGCGAGGTTGTCCTGTGCCGTCTGCCGGGCCTGCTCGACGTGTCCGGCGACGACGTCGAGCTGCCCAGGCAGTGCCCGTTGGGCGGCGCGCAGCAGCAATTGGATGCTGGACAGCCCCTGGGCGAGCGTGTCGTGGATTTCGCGGGCGAGCCGTTCGCGTTCGGCGAGGACACCGGCGGTGTGTTCGGCGGCGGCGAGGTCCGCGCGGGTGGCGGTCAACTGCTCGATCAATTGCCGACGCTGCTCGCTCTCGCGGTACAGCGTCTGGTAGCCCAACACGGTGGCGACCGCGACGGCGGCACCGATGACCGGGCCGATCACCGCTCCCGGGGTGACCGCGCGTTGATGCAGGACGACGCCGGCGACCGCCGTCACAGTCGTGACCGCCACCGCGAACGTCCCCCAGCGGGCAGGCAGCAGATGCAACTGCATCAGAAACAGGGGGAACGCCAGCCACACCCCGTCCGGGGTCAGCCCGAGCAGTAGCAGCCATGCGGCGGTGAGCGCCGTCATCCACGTCGCTGCTGCGAGGAGTGATCGGCGCCCCCGCAGCAACGCGGGTCCGGCGGCGTAGACGGCGGCCAGCACCGCCGACGCGGCGACCACGGCCGCGCGGTGCGGTACCTGCTCGACGAGGGCGCGGCCGGCGGCCAGCGCGAGCAGGGCGGCGACCAGCAGGTGCAGGCAGACGCGCAGCGTCCGCAGCGGCTGAATGAGCGATTCCGGGTTCACGGTATCTCCAGGCTAGGACGCGGCGGAGCGCCGGCATCAACCAAAGGGTTGATCCCGTGATGCACAGTTCGATGCTCGGCAGGCGATCCGCGGCGCGATGCCGGCGGACGGGAACCTGGCCACAGTTGATGCCAGGCCGCGTAACCCGGCGCGGCGTCCCCGAAGTGGAGGGCTCGACCCGCCGTGTTCGTCGCCTGGAGAGATCTACGATTCGCCAAGGGCCGATTCGCCCTGATGGGAACCGTCGTCACCTTGATGACGCTGCTCGTCGTCCTACTGTCCGGTCTGACCGCCGGGCTGGGCAGGGAAAGCACGTCGGCGATCAGCGATCTGCCCACCGACCATCTGGTGTTTTCCGTTCCGGCCAGCGGCCAGAAGGTCTCCTTCACCGAGTCCACCGTCACCGAAGCACAATGGCGGCGGTGGTCCGAAGTCCCCGGAGTGACCAGCGCCTCCCCGCTGGGTATCACCACCACCAAGGCGAGCGCCGGCGACCGCACCGCGGCGCTGTCCGCGTTCGGCGTGCTTCCCGGCTCGAAACTCGCCCCCGAAGCCGACAAGATCACCGCTGGGCGGGTCGTGCTGTCCCGGGGAGCGGCCGACGCCCTGAACGCCCAGCCAGGACAGGCCGTGATCGTGGCTGGGCAGCGGCTGAGCGTCGTCGCCGTAGCCGGTGACGCCTCCTACAGCCACACACCGGTGATCTGGACCAGCCTCACCGACTGGCAGCGACTGACCCCAGGCTCGAGCGGCGGCAACGCAACGATCATCGCGTTGACCACAACGAGCGGCGCCGACCTGCCTTCCGCCGACCGGCAACTGCACACCAGCACCGTCACCCGTGCGGCGGCGCTGTCCGCGATCGGCTCCTACACCTCCGAGAACGGGTCACTGCAGCTGATGCGTGGCCTGCTGTTCGCGATCTCCGCGCTGGTCATCGGCGCCTTCTTCACCGTGTGGACGATCCAGCGCAGCGGCGACGTCGCCGTACTGAAGGCGCTCGGTGCGACCACCCGCTACCTCCTGCGTGACGCCCTCGGCCAAGCCTTGGCCCTCCTGCTCGCCGGCACGGCGATCGGCACCGGGCTCGCCGCCGCGATCGGCGCCGCAGCGGCCGGAAGCGTGCCATTCGCGCTCACAGCCGGCTCCGTCCTACCGCCGGCCGCCGTGATGATCGCCCTCGGCGCGACCGGAGCCGCCCTGTCCATCCGCCGTATCACGTCCATCGACCCGCTGACTGCACTGGGGAGCGCCCGATGAGCCTCGACCTGCTCGACATCACCCTGACCTATCCCGATGGGGACACCCGGCTGACGGCTCTCGACCGGGTCAGCCTGAGGGTGCCGGCCGGCACCACCACCGCCGTCATCGGCCCTTCCGGCTCCGGCAAGTCCAGCCTGCTGGCCGTAGCCGCCACCCTGATCACCCCCGACAAAGGGCAGGTCGTCATCGCCGGCACCGACACCGCCGGGATGAGCCTCGAGGCGACCACAGCGCTGCGCCGCGAAAAGATTGGGATCATCTTCCAGCAGCCCAACCTGATCGCCTCACTGACCGCCGCCGAACAGCTGCAGGTCATGGCGCACCTCAATGGCCGCTCACCCGGACAGGCCCGCGACCGCGCCAAGCACCTGCTGGCCGCGGTCGGGCTCACCGGCCAGACCGACCGCCGGCCACACCAGCTCTCCGGCGGACAACGCCAGCGGGTCAACATCGCCCGCGCCCTGATGAACGACCCCGCCGTGCTGCTCGTCGACGAACCCACCAGCGCGCTCGACCACGACCGCGGTGCGGCAATCATCGACCTGCTCACCGATCTCACCCGCGAACGCGGTACCGCCACCGTGCTCGTCACGCACGACCATGGCCACCTCGACCGCGTCGACCACGTCGCCGAGATGGTCGACGGCCGACTTCGCGCCCCCGCCCGGACCTGACGGCGTTGCCGCAAGCAACGCACCCGCTCTGGTGCGCTCCCTCGGCGCTGACGACGTCATCGACTACACCCGCGACGGGTGCCGGGCTCCAGCGCCGGCCGGTCGGGCCGGCGCTGGAGACCGCGCACTCAGCTGGTCGGGAAGTTGTCCGGGGTGCGGATCCGGTTGCGCACGTACGTCCCGGACTCGGTCAGCGACGAGGCGTTGGTGTACGAGCCAGCCGCGCAGGTGCCGGGCTTGAACGCCGCGCTGCTCTCGTTCGCGTCGGAGTACGTCCAGTTCGCGTAGCTGATCTTGTTCTGGTCGAGCAGGTCGAGCCAGGTGGTGGTGCTGGCCAGGTCGGTCGCGCCGCCACCGGTCGCGCTGACCGTGCCGAACTCGCTGACGAACAGCGGCAGCACCTTCGCGGCACGGGCGACGACCGTGCGGTAGTTGTCCTTGTGCGACGCCGCGTAGAAGTGGAACGCGTACATGATGTTCGTCGCGTTGACCGGGCTGTTGACGATCTCGGTCTCGCTCGAGCCGTCGGAGACGCCCAGCGACGACCAGCCGCGGGTGCCGACGATGATGACCGCGTTCGGAGCGGCCGCCCGGATCACCGGGATGACCTGCTCGGCGTAGGTCTTGATGCCCTGCCAGCTCACGCCGTTGGGCTCGTTGGCGATCTCGTAGATGACGTTCTTCTTGCCCGCGTTGCGCGCCGCGACGGAGGCGAAGAAGGTCTTGGCCCGGTCCAGGTTGTAGTTCGGGTCGCCCGGGGTGAGGGTGTGGAAGTCGATGATCGCGTACATGCCGCGCGCCTCGGCGAGGTCGACGTAGCTGTTGACCTGCGCGGTGAACGCGGACGGGTTGGTCTCGTAGCCCTGCTCCTGCACGTACATCGCGATGCGCAGCAGGTCGGCGTTCCAGTCGTTGGCCAGCGCGTTGAGGGATGTGGCGTTGATGCAGGAGGCGAACCACTGGATGCCGTGGGTGCTCATCCCGCGCAGCTGGATCGCCTTGTTGTACTGGTTGCACAGGTTCACGCCGCAGACGCGCAGCTGCCCGTTGATGCTCAGCGGGGTACCGCCGGGCGGGGGCGTGGACGAACTGGGGCTCGCCGACGGGCTCGTGCTGGGGCTACGGCTCGCCGACGGCGAGGCGGACGGCGAGACTGACGGCGACGCCGACGCCCGGGTCGGTGAGGGCGTGGTGACCGAGCCGGTGCACGCGACGCCGTTGAGCGTGAACGAGGCCGGGTTCGGGTTCGCGGTGGTCCACGTGCCGTTGAAGCCGATGCTCGTCGTCGCGCCGCTGGCCAGCGCACCGTTGTAGTCCAGGCTCTTCGCGGTGACGCTCGTGCCGCTCTGGGCGAAGGTGGCCGACCAGCCCTGGCCGACCTTCTGCCCGGCGTCGGGGAACGTCCAGCCGAGCGTCCACGCGGTCACCGGGTCGCCGAGGTTGGCGATGTCGACGCTCGCGGTGAAGCCGCCGGGCCACTGGTTGCTGACGGTGTACGTGACGCGACACCCGGCGGCCGCGGACGCGTTGACCATCGGCGCGAGGATCAGACCGCCGGCCACGAGGGCACCGACGGCACCGGCCACCCCGAGGGTGCGGCCGCGCGGCAGGCGTTTGAGCAGGCTCATGACGAGGTTCCTCCGATTGCGGGAGCGGTACGGGCGGCGGGCCCGTCCGGCAGGGGATCGTCACGTGCCGACGCCACCAAGCTCAATTCCGGATCTTCCGCGGTCCCCCAACAGGGCCACTGATCAGGCAGATCGCGCGCGGGGTCGATGAAATGTACAGTTCGAAACGCTTCGAAGAAGACCCGGAATGCGGCATCTGAACGCCGATGTGATGCCGGAACCGCGGCTGCCCACAATGTGGCCGTGCCCGATCCCGAACTCGCCGCGCTCCGCGAATCGATTCGCCAGCGCGGACCGGCGGACGTGCCCCGCGCGTCCCGGGTCGTCCACGACTACCTGCAGGAGGTCCTGCGCGACGCGGGCGCGCCCGGGCACCAAGGCGCCCACCGCTGGGCGCGCGACCGGCTGCGCCTGTTCATGGTGGTCAGCTGGGGCAACTGGTTCGGGGTGCTGGAGCGGCTGCCGCAGGAGTACCCGATGCTGCGCGGCGAGTGGCGGGAGCTGGTCGCGGACCCGGGGCGGTTCGGCCCGGAGCATCTCGTCGCGTGGTGGTGGCTGCTGCAGCCGTCGATGTTCCAACCGCTGGTCGCGGGCCAGCTGCGCGAGATGAGCGCGCCCCTGCGCGACGGCGTGGCCGGCGTGCTCAAGGACGGCGGCGACTTCGACGGCCGCCTCGTCGACTGGGTCGCCTTCGGCGCGGCCTGACGGTGGGGTGCACCGCCGCCGTGACCGCCCAGCGTGAGCCAACACCCGCGGGTCACCCCCCGGTCGCCGCGGCGCCATGCGCTTCCGGTACAAACGCGGATCATGGTTGCCCTCGTCCTCGCGGTTGTCGCCGCCGCCGTCTTCGCCGCCTCGGCGGCGGTGCAGCAGCGAGCCGCGCAGCGGGCGGCGCCGGCCGTGCGCGACCGGGCCCTGCCGGTGCGCGTGTTCCTGCTCGTGCGGCGGCTGGTCCGGGACCGCTGGTGGCTGGCGGGCTGGGTGCTCAACGTCATCGCGTTCGCCGCGCACGCCGCGGCGCTGCACCTGGGGTCGCTGACCGTGGTCCAGGCGCTCCTCGTGACGCAGCTGCTGTTCGCGATGCTGACCCTGCGCCGCCCGCCGGCCACGGCCTGGCTGGGCACCGTCGCGGTCTGCGCCGGGCTGGCCCTGCTGGTGGTCGCCCGTCCCGCGGTACCGCAGGCGGTCCACCGCCACGACGTGCCCCCGGCGGTCGGGATCGCCGTCGGCGTGATGGTCGCGCTCATCGGGCTGGCGCACCTGCTGCCCAAGAACGCCGAGGCCCACGTGCGCGGCGCCCTGGCCGGCGTCGCGGCCGGCGTGTGCACCTGCCTGACCGCCGTGTTCGTCGTGCTCGTCACCGACACGCTCGCGCGCGGCGGCGTGCTCGCGCTGGCCCGCGACTGGTCGACGCTCGCCCTGATCGTCTCGACGACCGCGAGCGGCCTGCTGGCCCAGGACGCGTTCGCGGCCGGCTCGCTGCCGACCGCGCTGACCGCGATCAGCATCGCCGACCCGCTGGCCAGCGCGATCTTCGACGCCACCGTCTTCCACGCCGGCTGGCGCGGCGCCATCTGGTGGCCGTGGAGCACGGTGGCCGTGCTCGCCCTGCTCGCGGTGGGCGTGGCGCTGCTGGCCGCCGCCCGGGCCGCGCCGCGGCCGGCGGATCAGAGCAGCCGGCTGATCGGGTCCCCGGCATCGGGGTCGTAGCAGCACGTCGCGCCGGTGCTGACCCGGCGCGAACATGCCTACACCCCCGCCGATCCGCTCACGGCACGGGCTGGCGGCGGCCGGTCGCGGCGCCGAAGACCTCGAGCAGGCCGTCGACCGTCGCCGACCACGGGAACTGCTCGGCCACGGCCCGTGCGTCGGCCTGGCGGCGCTCCGCGGGCACCTCGAGCAGCGACTCCACGCCGTCGGCCAGGCCAATGGGGGTGCCGTCGGTGACCCGGCCCGACTCCGGGCGCAGCAGCAACTCCCCCGCCGCCCCCTTGCCCGGCACCACCACCGGCACGCCGCAGGCCAGCGACTCCAGGGTGGCCAGGCCGAAGGTCTCCGCCGGCGACGGCGACAGCGACACGTCGGCGCCGGCGACGAGGTCGGCCAGGCGCTGCCGCTCGGCGACGTGGCCGAGGAAGCGCACCGGCAGGCCGTCGGCGAGCCGCTCCAGCTTGCGCAGGTTGGGGCCGGTGCCGATGACGTCGAGGGTGGCCGGGATGCCGCGGCGGTGCAGCTCGCGCAGGGCCTCCACGGACAGGTCGGGGTGCTTCTCCGTCGACAGCCGGCTCACGGTGACCAGCCGGATCTGCTCGCCGCCGGTGCGCGGGGCGGGGCGGAACGTGTCCAGATCCACGCCCAGCGGCACCCGGTGCGTCTTGACCGGCTCGAAGGCGCTGAACTCCGCGGCCGAGAACGCCGAGGTCAGCACGATGTGGTCGACCAGGCGGTGCAGCCGCCGGTTGATCGCCGTCGCGGTGGAATCCAGCGGGAACCAGCGCGGCACGCGGGTGCGCAGGATCGCGTTGATGCGCTCGTGCGACACCAGCACCAGCGGCACGCCGCGGCTGCGCGCCCACGGCGAGAGCCAGCCGATGCTGAGCTTGTCGTTGGCCTCCAGCACGTCGGGGCCGACCATGTCGAGCAGCTGGCACACCTTGGCGCGGGCGGTCAGCACCCGGTAGCCGCCCGAGCCGGGCAGCAGCGGGCTACGCACGGTGAGGTGCCGTCCGTCGGGCAGGACGATGTCGCGGTCCTCCGTGCCCGGGACCAGCGTGACGCGCTCGTGGCCGGCCGCGACGTACCCGCGGCCGGTCTGCTCCACGCAGGTGCGAAGGCCGCCCGACACCGGCGTGTAGAAGTTGGCGAGCTGGACTATTCTCACGACGCCGCCGCGTCGAGGACGGCACCGTAGGTGGTGGCGCGGGCGCCGGCCTGTAACGCGCCCTCGATGGCCCGCAGGGTGTCGTCGCGCAGGCCGGGGCGGTGCAGGTCGTCGGGGTGCAGGGCGACCCGGACCAGGCCGCGACGGCGGGCCGCCCAGGCCGCGCCGGCGCGCAGCACCGCGGAGCCGAGCCGCTCGCCGGTGCCGCCCGGGCGGTGCGACAGCGCGAAGCCGCGGCGGGCCACGGACGCCCGGCCGGAGCGCAGGTCCTTCACGCCGAAGTGATCCGTGGTGTACCGGAACCCGGCGTTCGCCAGCGCCCGCACCGCGGCCGGCGAGGCGAGCCAGCCCGGCGGCGTGAAGCCGGTGGTGTGCAGCCCGAGGCGGTCGAGCACGGCCTTGGCGGCGTCGAGCCGCTCGGTCGCCTGTTGCTCGTCCAGCGCGGCGAATTCGGCCGCGCCGCGGGCCACGGCCCGGCCGACCGCCCGCCGCACGGCGCCGCCGTCCGGACCGGCCCGGTGGCACCAGCCGTGCAGCACGAGCTCGTCACCGCGGGCGGCGCGCTCGCGCAGCACCTCCGCGTAGCCGTCGTGCTCCGACAGTTCCATGCCGCGCCACGGCCCGGGAATCACCAGCAGCGACACCGGGATGCCCAGCGCGTCCGCGTCGGCGCACCAGCGGGCGGTCTCGTCGGCGGTAGCCGGCGCCACGTCGTGGACGCTCACCACCATCAACGGCCCGCGTGCGCCACCGGAGTCCTCGCAAGACGGTTCCACACCCATCACCAACGCCCATCACACCAGGTCAAGGCGGCGTACAGCTGCCGAGTCGGGTACCTGCCGCCGGACGGTAGCACGTGCCGCACAACCGGCTGGGGCCTCAGGCGCCCGCCGCCGCGCAATGCGGCGTACGTCACGATCATATCGATGAACAACACCCCACATCGACCTGAATTGGGCGTGTCCGCCCAGCGCTAACCGGCACATTCCGACCCAGTTTTGTCAACACTTGACAATTATCAACCGTTACAGCGACGCTTGTCGATACCGTGCCGGCCATCCGCCATGTGGGGGTTCACCAATGAACCGACTCCGCCCGCTGACCGCTCTGCTCGCCTGTCTCGCCGCCGCCGTCCTGCCCGCCTTGCTGCCGGGCTTGCTGCCGGCCCAGCCGGCCCGCGCCGCCGTCGCCACCCGGCCGATCCGCATCATGCCGCTCGGCGACTCGATCACCTACGGCGTCGGCAGCCCGTCCAGCTCCAGCTACCGCGCCGCGCTGTGGAACCGCCTCGCCGTCCAGGCCGGCTACGCGATCGACTTCGTCGGCTCGCAGCAGTCCGGCGCCCTGCCCGACACCGACAACGAGGGCCACTCCGGCTGGCGCATCGACCAGATCGCCGCGAACGTCGACGGCTGGCTCGCCACCTACCAGCCCGACGTCGTGCTGTTGCACATCGGCACCAACGACATGAACCAGAACTACCAGGTCGACACCGCGCCGCAGCGCCTCGCCGCGCTCGTGGACCGCATCCTCGCCGACCGGCCGGCCGCGACCGTGCTGGTCGCCAAGATCGTGCCCGCGCTCGACGCGACGATCCAGGCCCGCATCAACGCCTTCAACGCCGCCATACCCGGCGCGCTCGCCGGCCGGGCCCGCACGAAGGTCGTCGACCTCAGCGGCCTGTCCGCCGCCGACCTCAACGACACGCTGCACCCCAACGACGCCGGCTACGCCCGGATGGCCGTGCGCTGGTACTCGGCGCTCGAGTCGGTGCTCGGCGACGGCCGCGACTGGCCGCTGTTCTCCACCGCCTTCGAGCCGAGCGACCCCGCCCCGACGTGGCTGGACAGCGCGGGCGCGTCGGTCAACGTCGGCGGGTACTGCTGCGGCCTGGCCGCCGCCGAGTCCTCCCCGCGCGCCGAGCTCGCGCACAGCGGCTCGAGCGCGCTGATGTACTCGGGCTCTGACAACTCCGCCACCCAGTCGTACTCCTACCAGCGCATCTTCGCCGCCGACCTGCCGCTGGGCGCGGGCAGCGTGCTGTCGTACTGGATCTACCCGCAGCAGGCGACCGGCACCTTCGTCGCCGTCGACCTGCAGTTCAGCGACGGCTCGGCGCTGCGCGACTCAGGCGCCGTGGACCAGTACGGGGTGCGGGCGCACCCGCAGTACCAGGGCGAGGGCGGCCACCTCGCGGTGAACCAGTGGAACCTCGTCCGGGTGAGCCTGGCCGGGCTGGCCGGCCGGACCGTGTCGCGCATCGACGTCGGCTTCGACCGCCCCGCCGGTACCGGCGCCTTCCGCGGCTACGTCGACGATGTCACGATCGCCGACGAGTCCGGCGAGTACGCGGGCGCCAACCTGGCCAGCGGCGCCGCCGTCACCGGCTCGGCCGCGTGCGTCGCCGCCGAGTCCCCGGCGAAGGCCGCCGACGGCGTGGTCACCGGCAACAGCAAGTGGTGCAGCGGCGTCGCCGGCGCGGGCCTGCAGCTGGACCTCGGCGCGGCGCGCACGGTGCGGCGGTTCGTGGTCCGGCACGCCGCGGCGGGCGGGGAGCAGCTCGGGTACAACTCCCGGGCCTTCACCATCCAGACCAGCACCGACGGCGCGGCCTGGACCACCGCGGTCACCGTCACCGCCAACGCCGACGGCGTGACCACCCACCCCATCGCGGCGACCACCGCGCGGTACGTGCGGCTGACCGTCACCACGCCGACCCAGAACGTCGACGGCGCGACGCGCATCTACGAGCTGGAGGTGAACGGCGGCTGAGCCCCGGGGCCGGGGGCGGTGCGCCGCCCCCGGCTCGGGTTCCTCGTCAACTCGGGAACGTCGTAAAATGGTCAGGCCACCAAGTTATCTGGAGACCATCATGACCAGCGGGGCCGAGTTCAGCCCGGTGCGGCGCTCCTCCGCCGCGTCGGAGGCGATGCGCAGCATCCAGGAGATGATCGTCGACGGGCGGCTCTCCCCCGGCCAGCGACTGCCCGCGGAGCGCGAGCTCAGCGAGCTGCTCGGCATCAGCCGGCCGACGCTGCGCGAGACGATCCGCTCTCTGGTCAGCATGAACATCCTGGAGAGCCGGCACGGCTCGGGCACGTTCGTCGCCGCGCTGGACACCACGGCCCTGCTCGAGCCGCTGCAGTTCGTGATGGGGCTCAACGCCCGCACCGTCGACGAGCTCTTCGAGGCGCGGCTGCTGCTGGAGCCGGCCCTCGCCGCGCTGGCCGCCGCCCGGGCGGACGCCGCGCAGGTCGCCGCGATGCGCGCCGCGCTGAGCGACCGGGACCGGGTGGCCGCGGACGTGACCCTGCACCGGCTCGTCGCGGACGCGGCCGGCAACGCGCTGCTGTCCACGATGCTGCAGACGCTGTCGACGCTGGGCCGCGCGAGCCGCGCGATGACCGCGTCGCGCCCCGGCGTGCTGCGCCGGACCGCCGCGGAGCACCTGGCGATCGTGGACGCGATCGACCGCCGCGACGCGGCCGCGGCCCGCGATGCGATGGCCGCGCACCTGAACCGCATCGGCGCGGCGGCCCGCCGCCAGGCCGGGGCGGGCGGGGCCGACCAGTAGCCGAGATTGGCTTGACCACTTGGCCGCATCGGTCATACGTTTGCGACCATGAGATTCGCGCGCCTAGGCCCGGCCGGCTCTGAGCGACCCGTCGTGGTCGCCGACGACGGCACATACCTCGACCTGTCCGGACTCACCGGCGACATCGACGGCGCGTTCCTGGCCTCGGGCGGGCCGCAGCGGGCCCGTGCGGCCCTGGGCTCACTGCCGCGGCTGGAGGCGCCGGCCGGCATGCGGCTCGGTCCGCCGATCGCCCGGCCCGGCAAGATCGTCTGCATCGGCCTCAACTACGCACGCCACGCCGCCGAGTCCGGCGCCCAGCCGCCCGCCGAGCCGGTCGTGTTCATGAAGGCCCCGGACACCGTCGTGGGCCCGGGCGACGACGTGCTCATCCCGCGGGCCAGCGTCAAGACCGACTACGAGGTCGAGCTCGCGGTCGTCATCGGGACCGCCGCGCGGTACCTCGACAGCCCCGACGACGCCGCGGCGCACATCGCGGGGTACGCCGTCAGCAACGACGTCTCCGAGCGCGAGTTCCAGCTCGAGCGCGGCGGCCAGTGGGACAAGGGCAAGAACTGCGAGACCTTCAACCCGCTCGGCCCCTGGCTGGTCACGCCCGACGAGCTGGACGTCCCGGCGCTGCGCCTGCGCTCGTGGGTCAACGGCGAGCCCCGCCAGGACGAGCTCGCCGCCGACATGATCTTCGGCGTGCCGCACCTGATCTGGTACCTCAGCCAGTTCATGGTCCTGCACCCCGGCGACGTGGTGAACACGGGCACCCCGGCGGGCGTCGCGATGGGCCTGCCCGGCCAGCCGTACCTGCGCTCGGGCGATGTGGTCGAGCTGGAGATCGGCGGCCTGGGCCGCCAGCGCCAGCGCTTCGCCTGAGGCTGAGGCATGGCAGCCGTCCCCGGGCCGGCCGGACCGGCCGGTCCGAGGACGGCGCCCGCGCCCGCGGGCGTCAGACCGCCGCGACGGTTGCCGCCGCGTCGACCAGGCCGGCCCCGCAGCCACCGGTGCAGCTGCCCGGAATGGGCCGGGCGTGGGCCTGCAGTGCGGTGAGCACCTGCGCCGGCGTCAGGCCGGGGTTCTTGCTCAGCATCAGGGCCACGAGGCCCGCCACGTGGGGCGCCGCCATGCTGGTACCCATGTACGTCGAGTAGATCGGGTTGCCCGGCGTGGTCGCGCCGTCGTTCAGCGTGGAGAGGATGCCGTCCTGCGGTGTCGAGCGGGTGCCCGGTGGGTCGGTCTCGAGCCGGACCTCGCCGCCGGGGGCGGACACCTCGACGGTCGCGCCGAAGTTGGAGTAGAAGGCGCGATTGCCGGCGCGGTCGAGCGCCGCCACGGTCACGACGCCGGGGCAGTTCGCCGGCGTGAACCCCGACGCGTCGGCGTTGGAGTTGCCCGCGGCCACGACGACGGTGGTGCCGCGGCTGTTGGCGGAGCTGATCGCCTTGCGGTAGGTCTGCGAGCAGGAGCCGCTGCCGCCGAGGCTGAGGTTGATGACCTTGGCCGGGTTGGGGTTGGCGGGCACGCCGGCAACCGAGCCGCCGGAGGCCCAGACGATCGCGTCGGCGATGTCGGAGCTCGTCCCGCCGCACTTGCCCAGCACCCGCACCGGCACGACCTTGGCGTTGTAGGCGACCCCGGCCACGCCGATGCCGTTGTTGCCGATGGCCGCGATGGTGCCGGCCACGTGCGTGCCGTGCCAGCTGGAGTTGCTGCCGGTCGTCTGGCCGCACTCGCCCGCCGCGTACCAGTCGCCCTCGTCCTGGGGGTTGGAGTCGCGGCCGTTGCCGTCACGGGCGGTGGCCGAGCTGCTGATGAAGTCGTACCCGGGCAGCCAGTGCGCGTCGAGGTCCGGGTGCGACGTCTTGCCGGTGTCGAGGACCGCCACCACGACGCCCGTGCCGGTGGCGAGATCCCACGCGCCCGGCAGGTTCATGCCGCCGGTCGGCTCGTAGTAGTCCCACTGCTGCGGGTAGTTCGGGTCGTTCGGGGTGGACATCGCATACATCGGCGTGTCCGGCTCCGCGTACTCCACCTCCCCGCGCGCCTGCAGCGCGGCCAGGAGCCCGGCCGTACGACGGTTGACCGTGACGACGTGGGCGCCGACGGCGAGCTGACGCTGATCGGTCAGCGTCACGCCGAGCCGGGCCTCGACGGCCCGCAGCGCCCTTCCGCGATCGGCGCCGGCCTTGAACTGCACGATGAACTGATCGGACTGGCCGTCGGTCGAGACTGCCTCCGCCCCGGCCGGCACCTGTGCCCCGGCCGGGGACGGCCCGGCGAGCGTCGCCGCGGCGAGTGCGGTGGCACCCGCGACGAACGCCATGACACGCGAACGTTTCAATTGGCTCCTCCTTGGTCGGCCAATGGCGTGTGACCACGGAGGCTAGCGTCAATGACATCGAAAAAACAATACGTATCAATGTTCATGCAAGGATCGGCGATGCGGCGGCGGTCCGGCCTCACGAAGTGGCGGGCGGACCGAGAACGGCGTCGAGGAGCAGGGTGATCGCGCGCTCGGCGGCGGTGGCGGCCGGGGTGACGGCGTGCTCCGCGGCCTCGACCGCGCCCGACAGCATCGCGAAGAGCAGGGCCAGGTCGTCCGGGGACAGGTCGGGGCGGACCTGGCCGTCGGCCTGCGCGCGGCGCAGCGGGGCTGCGAGGGTCGCGACCACACGATGGGTGTAGCGGCGGCGGGTCTCGCGGTCACCCCGGCCACCACCGCCACCGATGAGCTGGACGAGCGGGCGCATCGCTACCTGGGTGCGCAGCACCTCGCCGAGCAGGTGGCGGAACGCGGCCGGGCGCTCGGCGTTCGCGGCGACGTAGGACTCCAGCCGCTCCAGCTGGTCGGCCACGACGGCGGCGACGAGGGCCCGGCGGTCGCGGAAGTGGCGGTACAGCGTGGCGTGACCGACGCCGGCCCGGCGCGCGATCTCGGGCGTCAGCACCGCCGATCGGCGGCTCAGCATCAGCTCACTCGCCGCGCGCACGATCGCCGAGCGGTTGCGCTGGGCGTCGCGGCGCTGCGGCGTCGGGGCTCCGTAGAGCACGGCACCCTCCTCAAGCGACACATGTTACCGACCGGTAATGATAATGTCACGAACTTCTCTTTCTCGGAACGGGCTCCTACGCTGCCGCCACCCAACGGCGCCCCCGCCCCGCCAGGAGGAGTGCGTATGCCCCGATCCCGCGCAGCCCGGCCCGTCCGGCTGCTGTCCCTGCTCGCCGCCGTCGTCATCGGCGCGGCCGCGGCGGCACCCGCCACCGCCGCCCCACCGGCCGCCGCGCGCGCCGCCGCGGCCTCGCTCGCCAGGACCTCGCTCGCCACGACCGGGTTCCGGTTCGTCGACGTTCCCGGCGCCGGCGTGACCCTGAAGGCCAACGTCGTCGCGCCGGCCGCCGCCGGGCTGTACCCCGCGATCGTGTTCCCGTCCAGCTGGGGGCTCAACGACCTGGAGTACCTCGCCCAGGCCGGCACCCTGGCCTCGCGCGGCTACGTCGTCGTCTCCTACACCCCGCGCGGCTGGTGGGCCTCGGGCGGCGAGATCGACACGGCCGGCCCGCAGGACATGGCCGACCTGTCGAAGGTGATCGACTGGACGATCGCCAACACGGCCGCCGACCCGGCCCGCATCGGCGCCGCCGGCGTCTCCTACGGCGCCGGCATCAGCCTGCTGGGCTCGGCGTTCGACCGGCGCCTCCGCGCGGTCGCGATGATGAGCGGCTGGACCGACCTGGTGTACTCGCTCTACGGCGACAACACCCGGCACCGCCAGTCCGCCGGGCTGCTGAGCCTCGCCGCCGACCTGCTGGGCAACCCGGGTCCCGACCTTTCCGGCAAGCTCGCCGACTTCAACGCCGACCGCAACGTCGACGCGGTCAAGGCGTGGGCCCGGGCGCGCTCCGCGGCCACGTACGTCGACGCCATCAACGCCAACCGCCCGGCCGTGCTCATCGCCAACGCGTGGGGCGACTCGTTCTTCCCGCCCAACCAGCTGGTCGACCTCTTCGGCCGGCTCACCACGCCCAAGCGCCTCGAGCTGCGCCCCGGCGACCACGCCATCGCGGAGTTCACCGGCCTGCTCGGGCTGCCCAACGACGCCTGGACCAGCCTGTACCGCTGGTTCGACCAGTACCTCGCCGGCGTCGACACCGGCATCGGCGCCGAGCCGCCCGTGCTGCTCAAGCCGCTCAGTGCCGGCACGGCTGGCACCGAGCAGTACCCGGCCTGGGCGTCGCTGAACACCTCGACCAAGCGGTACGGCCTGGGCCAGATCCGCTGGCTGGACGGCACCGGCCTGCTCGGCGGCGCCCCGAGCACCGGCTGGAGCAAGACGATCCCGACCGGCCTGGACACCACGGCGGACGGCGGCGTGGTGCTGCTGACCAACGGCGTGGCCGCGTTCACCGGCCAGCAGCCGCAGATCTGGCTGCCGACCGTCGACCGGCTGCGGGCCGGCGTGTGGGCGTCGGAGCGGCCGGCCTCCGCGCTGCGCATCCGCGGCATCCCGCGGGTGCACCTGGAGCTGACGGGCACCGCGGCGCAGGGCACCGTGATCGCGTACCTCTACGACCTCGACGCGCTCGGCAACGCCAAGCTCATCACCCACGCCCCGGTCACGTGGCTCGGCACCGCCGCCGGGAGCCGCGCCGTGGACGTGGCGCTGTCGGCGACGGCGTACGACGTGCCGGCCGGCCATTCCCTGACCCTGGTCGTGGACACGGTCGACCCGCTGTACTACGACGCCAACGCTCTCGGCGGCTCGGTCACCATCGCCGGCGGCTCCTATGTGGACGTACCGATCAGATGAGGACGTGACGGAGGGGCGGGCGCCGGTCTGGCGCCCGCCCCGATCCCCATCCCGAAGAAAGCGTTAGCGGCGGGGTTTCTGCGCCACGCGCGGCTGGACCAGCGGCGGTCCGGCCGCGGCCAGGTCGCCCTGGACCGTGCGCAGGGACTTCTTCGGTTGGTAGGCCGCGTCCCACAGGCAGCCCGAGCCCTCGGGCGGGTTCTTGAACCAGTTGGGGATCCAGGAGTACTTGTCGGTGAATCCCCAGACCGTGAACGACAGGCAGTGCCGGTTGAGCAGGCACGCCTGCAGCAGGACGTGGTAGTTGTACGCGGAGGCCTGGTCGCGGGCGTTCAGGTCGGCGCCGGCCGCGTCCGTGGCGGGGGCGGACGCGTTCTTGGTCAGGCTGCGCGCGTCCACCTCGGTGAACGCCACGGCCAGGCCGAGGTCGGTGAAGCGCTGCAGCGCGTCGGAGACGGCGAAGACGTCGTAGTTGCCGTACTGCGTGCTCAGGTGGCCCTGGCTGCCGACGCCGTCGATGGGCACGCCGGCCGCACGCAGCCGCTTGACCATGTCGTAGACGAACTGCGTCTTGTCGCCGGGGCCGCCGTCGCCGAAGGCCTCGATGTTGTAGTCGTTGTAGAACAGCAGGGCCTTCGGGTCGGCGGCGCGGGCCCAGCGGAAGGCGTCGGCGAGGTAGTCCGGACCCAGCAGGTCGGCGAACTTCTGCTTGAGCGAGCCGGCGTTGCCGCCGAGGTGGATCGACGACGGGGTCTCCCACGGGTCGGAGACCGCCTCGTTGGCCACGTCCCACTGCCAGATCCGGCCGCGGAAGTGGGTCACGACGTCGGTGATGTGCTTGTGCAGCAGCGCGCGCAGCTGCGGGCCGTCGATGGAGCCGTCCTGGATGCCGGCGTTGAGCCAGCCCGGCAGCTGGCTGTACCAGGCCAGCACGTGGCCGCGCACCAGCTGCTGGTTGCGCGCGGCGGCGTCGACGAGGGCGTCGGCGGCGGCCCAGTCGTACGTGCCGCGGGTCGGTTCGAGGCTCTCCCACTTCATCGCGTTCTCGGCGGTGACCGTCGAGAACTGGCTGTTCACCATCGCCTTGTACTGCGGGTCGGCGGCGTTGGCGTAGGCGGCGGCGTCCACGGCGGTGCCGAAGTACAAGCCGTTACGGGCGGCGAGCCCGCGCAGGCTCTGGTCCTGCGGCGCCGGCGTGCGGCCGTTGGCGGAGGCCGAAACGGCGCCGAGGGTCGCCGCGACCACGGCCGCCAAAAGGCCGGCCGTGGCCATTTTGCGTAATGTCATGAGCGCTGCTCCCAATTGTTTCGAAACAATTCCGGATTCGCCGTGACATTGACGCTATTCGGCTGGAAACTATTCGTCAATGAATCGCCGTTATCGAAACATTGCCAATCACTGGGAGGAGTTCGCGAGCCGCTTGCTGACGATGTCGAAGGCCACCGCGGCGATGAGCACGAGGCCCTTGATTGCCTGCTGCCAGGCCGCGTCGGCGCCGAGGATGGACAGGCCCATGTTGAGCACGCCCATGATGAGCGCCCCGATGACCGCACCGGTGATCTTGCCGATACCGCCCGTCACCGCGGTACCACCGATGAATGCCGCGGCGATGGCGTCCAATTCGTAGTTGGTGCCGGCGCCCGCCACGCCGGCGCCGGCGCGCGAGGTGGTGACGACCGCGGCGATGCCGGCCAGCACGCCCATGTTCACGAAGATCAGGAAATTTACCCGCTTGGTCTTCACGCCGGACAGCTTCGCCGCGGCGAGGTTGCCGCCCATGGCGTAGATGTGCCGGCCGAAGACGGTGTTGCCCATGATGTACGAGTACAGGATGACCAGCGCGCCCACGATGATGAGCACGTTGGGGGTGCCGTCCGTGCTCTCGGCGAGCAGGTAGGTGATGTAGGCGATGAAGGCGGTGAACACGACGAGCTTGCCGATGAACGCGGCGCGCGGCTCGAGGCGCAGGTCGTAGCGGATCAGCTCGCGCCGGGTGCGCACCTGCGACAGGAGCAGGCCGCCGATGGCGACGGCGCCGACGAGCAGGGTCATGCCGTCGAGGTTGCCGACGAAGCCCAGGGCGTTGGGCAGGGACTTGGCGGCGATCGCGCCGAAGCCCTTGTCCTGCACCGGCACGGTCTGGCTGACCGCGAGCACGGCGAGGCCGCGGAACAGCAGCATGCCGCCGAGGGTGACGATGAACGCGGGGATGCCGACGTAGGCGATCCAGAAGCCCTGCCAGCAGCCCACGACGATGCCGATGACGATGCAGGCGGCGACCGCGAGCGGCCACGGCCAGTCCCACTTGGTGATCATCAGCGCGCAGTACCCGCCGATGAACGCCACCACGGATCCGACGGACAGGTCGATGTGCTGGGCGACGATGACCATCACCATGCCGATGGCGAGAATCAGCACGTAGGCGTTCTGCTGCACCAGCGCCGCGACGTTGTCGGGGTAGAGCAGCCGGCCGTCGGTCAGGATCTGGAAGACAACGACGATCGCGAGCAGGATCGTCATCATGCCGTACTGCCAGAGGTTCTGCCCGAGGTAGCCGCGCAGCGAACCGGGCTCGGACGGCTTCGGGTCCTGCTGGGCCGCTTCGAGGGTGCTGGGCGCGCTCACCGCGAGACTCCTCCCTTGGCCGCTTCACTGCTGTCCATCGTCATGTACCGCATCAGGCCCTCCTGGGTCGCCTCGGCGCGGGCCACCTCGCCGGTGATCCGCCCCTGGCTCATCGCATAGATCCGGTCGCAGATCCCGAGCAGCTCCGGCAGCTCGGAGGAGATCACCACGACCGCCTTGCCGGCGTCGGCCAGCGCGTTGATGATTTCGTAGATCTCGTACTTCGCGCCGACGTCGATGCCGCGCGTCGGCTCGTCGAGGATGAGCACCTCGGGCTCGGTGAACAGCCACTTGCTCAGCACGACTTTCTGCTGGTTGCCGCCGGAGAGCTTGCCGGTGAGCACGGCCACGCTGTCGGCCTTGACCCGCATCTCCTTGCGCAGCCGTTCGGCCCGGTGCACCTCCTGCGCGGCGTTGACGATGCCGAGCCGGGCCACGGCGGCGAGCTTGGCCGCGGTGATGTTGCGCTTGATGTCCTCGATGAGGTTGAGGCCGTACCGCTTGCGGTCCTCGGTGGCGTAGGCGATGCCGTGGGCGATGGCCTCGTCCACGCTGCGCACGCGGATCTCCTTGCCGTGCAGGTAGAGCCGCCCGGTGATGCCGGTGCCGTAGCTGTGGCCGAACACGCTCATCGCGAGCTCGGTGCGGCCCGCGCCCATGAGCCCGGCGATGCCCACGATCTCCCCGCCGCGCACGCTGAGACTCGCGTTGTCCACCACGATCCGGCTGCGGTCGATGGGGTGGTGCACGGTCCAGTCCTCGACGCGCAGCACCTCCTCGCCGATGCGGGGGGTGTGCTCGGGGAAGCGGTGCGCGAGGTCGCGCCCGACCATGGCCCGGATGATCTGTTCCTCTGAAACCGGAGTCTCTCGGCCACCGTCAACCCCGTGCATGTCGAAGGTGGCGACGGTACGGCCGTCGCGGATCACCGTCGTGGTGTCGGCGATCGCCGCGATCTCGTTGAGCTTGTGCGAGATGATGATCGAGGTGATCCCCTGGCTCTTGAGCTGGCGGATCAGGTCGAGCAGGTGGGCGGAGTCGGCGTCGTTGAGCGCCGCGGTCGGCTCGTCGAGGATGAGCAGCCGGACCCGCTTGGACAGCGCCTTGGCGATCTCGACGAGCTGCTGCTTGCCGACGCCGATGTCGAGGATCTTGGTGTCCGGCTGCTCGCGCAGGCCGACCCGGGCCAGCAGCTCGGCGGCGCGCTTGTTGGTCTGCGGCCAGTTGACGATCCCGCGGGTGGCCCGCTCGTTGCCCAGGAAGATGTTCTCCGCGATCGACAGGTACGGGCTGAGCGCCAGCTCCTGGTGGATGATGACGATGCCGCGGTGCTCGGAGTCGCGGATGGACCGGAAGTGGCACGGCTCGCCGTCCAGGACGATCTCGCCGTCGTAGCTGCCGTGCGGGTACACGCCGGACAGGATCTTCATCAGCGTCGACTTGCCGGCGCCGTTCTCGCCGCACACGGCGTGGACCTCGCCGGCGGCGACGCTCATCGTGACGTCCTGCAGCGCGCGCACGCCCGGGAAGGTCTTGGTGATCCCGATCATCTGCAGGATCGGGGGTGTCTCGGATGGCATGGGGGTTCCTCGATTCGTGGCGACTCGCGACGAGGGGCCGGGTCCGCGCGCCGACGCGCGGACCCGGCCCGACGGGCGCGGCTGGGCGGCTAGAGGCCCAGGTCCGAGGCCTTGAAGAAGCCGGAGTCGACCAGCTTCGACTTGACGTCGTCCTTGGTCACCACGACCGGCGGCAGCAGGTACGACGGGACGACCTTGACGCCATTGTTGTACGTCTTGGTGTCGTTCGTCTCCACCGTGGTGCCCTTGGTGATCGCGTCGACCATCTTGGCGACCTCGTCGCCCAGTGTCCGGGTGTCCTTCCAGACCGTCATCGACTGCTTGCCGGCCAGGATGTTCTTGGTGTTGGCCAGGTCGGCGTCCTGCCCGGTGAGGATCGGCCAGTCGGCGCCCGGCTTGTACCCGTGCGAGTCCAGCGACTGCGCGATGCCCAGCGCGAGCGAGTCGTTGGGCGAGAGGACGACGTCGACCTTCTTGCCGCCGGTGTAGAACGAGTTGAGCCGGTTGTCCATCTCGGCCTGGGCCTTCTGCGAGTTCCAGCCGTCGATGGAGACGGTCTTCCAGTCGTCGTTGCTGGCCAGCTTCTTGCCCGACGGGATGACCAGCTTGCCGCTATCGACGTACTGCTTGAGCACGTCCCAGGCGCCGGCGAAGAAGAACTTGGCGTTGTTGTCGTCCGAGGAGCCGGCGAAGGGCTCCAGGTTGAACGGGCCCTTGCCCTGGTCGAGGCCGAGCTGGGAGACGATGAACTGCCCCTGCATCTGGCCGACCTTGTAGTTGTCGAAGGTCGCGTAGTAGTCGACGTTCGGGGTCGAGTTGATCAGCCGGTCGTACGCGATGACCTTGATCTTCTTGTCCGCCGCCGTCTGCAGCACCGGCGCGAGCGCGGTGCCGTCGATCGAGGCGATGACCAGGATCTTCGCCTTGTCATTGATCATGTTCTGCAGCTGGGTGATCTGCTGGTCGACCTTGTTGTCGGCGTACTGCAGCGAGGTCTTGTAGCCGGCCTTCTTCAGCAGGTCCTCGAGGTGGGAACCGTCGTTGTTCCAGCGCTCCAGGCTGCGCGTCGGCATGGCGATGCCGATCAGCGCGGGCCCGCTGTCGCCACCACCGTTGTTGTCCTCGGTCCGGGTCTTGCTGCAGGCCGACGTCGTGGCCAGCAGCGCGGCAAGTGCGGTGGCGGCCAGGAGCCTGAGTGTCTTGGACATCCTCGACGGCCTCCTTTCGCGTATCGGGAGGGGTGTGTCGCGCAGGGGTTTGTTATGGGCGCGAACATACCTGTCCGGAGCGAAGATCGCGCGTAACAGATCGGTAACAGCATGGTCCACTCCCCTTGCCCCGCAAGGGTTTCGAAACATGTGCCGGGTCAACGAGGTCGCCGGCGCGCCGTCGATCACCATCGACGGCGCCGGCCAGGCGGTCGACCGGCTGGCCGCGCGCGGGCTGTGCGCACGGCGGCCCGATCCCGACCGACCGGCGATCGTCCATTGTGGAACTCACGGCCGCATACGCACCAGGGGCACTCATGCAGGATGCGCCCGGCTTTCGGCATCGGGCGCATCCTCGACGGTACGGCCGCCTACCTCGCGCGCTGAGCCGCGCGGCGCAGGGCGGCCAGCGACGCCTCGACGTCGGCGCCGTCGGTCGACCAGTTGCTCACCGAGACCCGCAGGACGGCCCTGCCGCGCCAGCGGGAGCCGGACATCCACGCGGTACCGTCCTCCAGCAGCGCCCGGGTCACCGCGGCCGTGCGCTCGTCGTCGCCGAACGCGGCGCACACCTGGGTGAACACGACGTCGTTGAGCACCTCGGCGCCGTCGATCGCGGCGATGCCGTCGGCCAGCGCGCGGGCGTTGCCCACCAGGCCGTCGACCAGGCCGGCGACGCCGCCGCGGCCCAGCGAGCGCAGCGCGGCCCACACCGGCACGCCGCGGGCCCGCCGGGACAGCTCCGGCACCTTCTCGAAGGGGTCGGCGGCGCCGCCGGGCCCGGCCGGCTGGAGGAGATAGCTGGCGTGCACGCCCATCGCCGCACGCACCGCGGCCGGGTCGGCAACGACGACAATGCCGCAGTCGTACGGCACGTTCAGCGTCTTGTGCGCGTCCGTCGCCCACGAGTCGGCCTCGGCCAGGCCGGGCACCAGGTGCCGCAGGGCCGGCGACGCGGCCGCCCACAGCCCGAACGCGCCGTCGACGTGCACCCAGGCGCCGTGGCGGTGGGCGATCCGGGCCGCCTCGCCGATCGGGTCGAACGCTCCACTGTGGACGTTGCCGGCCTGCAGGCACACGATGACGGGTCCGTCCCCGCCGGCCTCGAGCGCCTCGGCGAGCGCGTCGAGCCGGATGCGGCCCTGCTCGTCGGCGGCGACCGTGGTCGGGGCGCCCAGCCCGAGGTACCGCAGCGCGAGATCGAGCGTGTCGTGGCGCTCCTCGCCGACCAGGACCCGGATGCGCGGCGCCCCGAAGAGCCCGTCGGCGTCGAGGTTCCAGCCGGCCCGGGCGAGCACGTGGCGGCGGGCGGCGGCCAGCCCGGTGAAGTTGGCCATGGTGGCCCCGGTGGCGAACCCGACGTCGGCGCCTGCGGGCAGGCCCAGCAGGTCGAGGACCCAGGCACCGGCCGCCTCCTCGAGCGCGGCGACGGCCGGCGTCGGGTACCGCATCGCGGCGTTCTGGTCCCAGGCACTCACGAGCCAGTCGGCGCCGAGCGCCGCGGGCAGGGTGCCGCCGATGACCCAGCCGTAGAACCGCCCGGAGGGCATCGCCATGAGCCCGGGCTCGGCCGAGCGGGCCAGCAGGTCGACCACTTCGGCGGGATCGGCCGGGCCGTCGGGCAGCGGCCCGCCGAACACCGGAGCGAGCCGGTCGGCGTCGGCCCGCGGCGGGACGGACCGGTCCGCCAGCGAGCCCAGCCAGGCCCGGGCGTGCGCCCCGGCCATGTCCAGCGCCGCGTCGTAGGCATCCTTCTGTGCACTCATGCCGTCTACTGTGCGCCCCGCCACCGGGCGGCCGTCGAGGGCCACCGGTGATCGACTGGACTGCGTAGGATGTGGGGAGCGTCGCGGTGTACCCGGCTCGGAGGCCGCCGAGGGCATGGAGGCGCGGAACCCCTTCCGGAACCCTACCTTGGACGAGTTCACCCCGCCGCGCCTGCAGGCGCACGGCAACCAGCTCATCGAGATCCACCAGCAGTTGCGGGCGTTGCTGGCCGACGCCGCCGATATTTCGGATATTTCACGAGACTTCAGGAACCACTGCCTGGCGTTCTGTTCGGCCCTCGACCGGCATCACACCGGCGAGGAGCGTGGCATGTTCCGGGTGCTGGCCGAGCGCCACCCCGAGCTGCGGCCGGTCGTCGAGGAGCTGCGCCGCGACCACGAGCAGATCGCCGAGCTGCTGCGCCGGGTCGCGGCCGCACCGACCCGCGCCGAGCTCGACGGCCTCGCCGCGGTGATGGAGTCGCACTTCGCCTTCGAGGAGCGCCGCTTGGTCGCGGCACTCAACGCGCTGACCTGATCGCCCGGCAGAACATGCCGTTGGTCAGGACAGGACATCCCACAGGCAGCGCACAACGGCGGCGAAGCCCGCCTGATCGCATTGCCTCCTGTGTCCGGCGGCCGGCTCGACGGCCGGTGTACTCCCACTGTCGGTGCCGCGCGTCCGCGGTACATCAGTCATCTGACTCCGCCGCCGGGGAACGCCGCCGGCCGACGACCTAATCTGGTCGGGTGGATGCGGATGTGATCGTCGTCGGGGCGGGACTGGCGGGGCTGGTGGCCGCGGCCGAGGTGGCCGACGCGGGCAAGCGGGTGATCCTGCTGGACCAGGAGCCCGAGCAGAGCCTCGGCGGGCAGGCGTTCTGGTCGTTCGGCGGGCTGTTTCTGGTCGGCTCGCCGGAGCAGCGCCGGATGGGCATCCGCGACTCGGTCGAGCTGGCCTGGCAGGACTGGCTGGGCAGCGCGCAGTTCGACCGGCCGGAGGACGAGTGGCCGCGCCGCTGGGCCGAGGCCTACGTGCACTTCGCCGCGGGCGAGAAGCGGGCCTGGCTGCGCGCCATGGGACACCGGCTGTTCCCGGTGGTCGGGTGGGCCGAGCGCGGCGGCGGGCCGGCCGACGGCCACGGCAACTCGGTGCCGCGCTTCCACATCACGTGGGGCACCGGGCCGGGCGTCATCGAGCCGTTCGTACGCCGGGTGCGCGCGAGCGACCGCGTGCAGTTGCGCTTCCGCCACCGCGTCGACGCGCTGCTGCCCGGCGGCGTGGTGCGCGGCACGATCCTGGAGCCCAGCACCGTCCTTCGTGGACAGACGAGCTCGCGCACCGCGGCCGGCGAGTTCGAGCTCTCCGCGCAGGCCGTCATCGTCACCTCCGGCGGCATCGGCGGCGACCACGACCTGGTCCGCAAGGCGTGGCCGGCCCGGCTGGGCGCCCCGCCGCGGCGCATGGTCGCCGGGGTGCCCGCCCACGTCGACGGCCGGATGCTCGGCATCACCGAGGCGGCCGGCGGCCGGGTCATCAACCCCGACCGGATGTGGCACTACACCGAGGGCCTGCGCAACTGGGACCCGGTCTGGCCCAACCACGGCATCCGCATCCTGCCCGGCCCGTCGTCGCTGTGGCTGGACGCGACCGGCCGGCGCCTGCTGGGGCCGTGCTTCCCGGGCTTCGACACGCTGAGCACCCTGCGACATCTCATGGCCACCGGATACGACCACAGCTGGTTCATCCTGACCCAGAAGATCATCGAGAAGGAGTTCGCGCTGTCGGGCTCCGAGCAGAACCCCGACCTCACCAACCGCAGCGTCCGGCAGGTGCTGCAGCGGGTGAAGAAGGGCGCGCCGGGGCCGGTCGAGGCGTTCAAGCGGCACGGCTCGGACTTCGTCGTCGCGTCCACGCTGGACGAGCTGGTGGCCGGGATGCGGCGGCTGGAGCCCGATGTCCCGCTCGACCTCGCCGCGATCCGCGGCACCGTCGAGGCCCGCGACCGCGAGCTGGCCAACACGTTCACCAAGGATGCGCAGATCACGGCGATCCGCGGCGCCCGGTCGTACCGGGGCGACAAGCTCATCCGCGTCGCCACCCCGCACCGCCTGCTGGACCCGAAGGCGGGCCCGCTGATCGCGGTACGCCTGAACATCCTGACCCGCAAGACCCTCGGCGGCCTGGAGACGGACCTGTCGGGCCGCGTGCTGCGCGCCGACGGCAGCCCGCTGCCGGGCGTCTACGCGGCCGGCGAGGTGGCCGGCTTCGGCGGCGGGGGCATGCACGGGTACAACTCACTGGAGGGCACGTTCCTGGGCGGCTGCCTGTTCTCGGGTCGCACCGCCGGCCGCGCCGCGGCCGCAGCCGTCTAGCCCGGTTTTCTAGGTGTTCTGCGCGGGGTGGGCGGCGCGCCGGGACTGCAGGGCCACGACGATCTCGGCCGTGCCGATGATCAGCGACGTGATGCCGGTCAGCAGGATCAGCGCGGGCAGCGACAGGCCCGGGTAGGACAGGAACACCAGGCCGACCACGATCGAGGCGACGGCCAGGACGAACAGTCCCAGCCGCGCCCGGCCGCGGGACAACAGGCCGAGCAGCAGCTCCGCGAAGCCGCTGAGCAGCCAGGCCAGGCCGATGACGACCGACAGGGCGATGGCCCCGGACACCGTGTCGCGCAGGCAGGTCGCGCCGACGACGAGCAGGATCAGGCCCAGCGCGCCATCGAGGATCTGCTGGGTCAGCCCGTGGGCGCGGCTGAAGGCGCCGACGAGCCGCATCAGGCCCATGCCGACGAGCCAGATGCCGGCCAGGACGCCGAGCAGGCGCAGGGTGGCGTGCGGCTGCACGAGGACGGCGATGCCGAAGGCCAGGGTGACGGCGCCGACGGCGAGCAGCTGCCAGAACGGCAGGGCGACGGCGGCGCGCTCGGTCGTGGCGGTGGTCATGAGGTACCTCCCAGGGCTTTGCGCCACGAGACGGCGATGGCGGCGACGGGTGGGGCCAGGAACACGCCGAACAGTCCGCCGATCACGGCGCCGAGGATGGTGACGCCGAGCACGGCCACCGGGTGCAGGCCGAGCGCGCGGCCGAACACCGCGGGGCGCAGGATGCCCTCGAGGATGTTCTGCGTGATGAGGACGATGAGCAGCATCCACAGCGCGGCCGGCACCCCGCCGGAGCCGAGGGCGATGAGCACTGCGAACGCGGCGGAGATCCAGGCGCCGAGGTACGGCACGTACGCGGCGGCGAACGTCAGCACCGCGATCGTCCCGGCCAGCGGCAGCCCCAGCAGCAGCGCGCCGAGCGTGATGACGGCGGCGTCCATCAGCGCGATGAACGTGGTGCCGAGCATGTACCGCCGGAACTGGTACGCGGCGCTGCCGGCGAGCTCGCGCAGCAGGCCCGGCCGCAGCGGCAGCCGCGCCTCGATCGCCTCGAAGCCGCGCGGGCCGTCGCGGAAGGCGTAGAAGAGGAGGTACCCGCCGATGAGGACGCCGACGGCGACCTGACCGGCCACGACGGCACCGCTGGTGAGGGCGGAGCCGAGCCCCGTGAGCGCGGTGCGCCAGCCCGGCCACTGCCGCAGGGTCTGCACCGGGTCGGCGCCGAGCGCCTGGTGCAGCCGCACCCCGGCGTGCTCGAGGGCGGGCAGCCATTTCGGGGCCTCGGCGACGACCGCGAGGCTGAGCAGCACCGCGAGCGCGAGGAGTGCGAGCGGCACCGCGATGGCCCCGGCCAGAGCCGCCACTCCGGCCGGGACCCCGCGGCGGCGAAGACCGTCGACGGCGGGTTGCAGGGTCGCGCCGACGAGGGCCATCACCAGCAGGGGCAGTACGAGCGGGAGCAGGATCCCCGCGGCGATCACCAGCAGCGCAGCGCCGATGACCAGGCCGGCGAAGGACCAGCCCAGCCGGCCGTACCGCCCGAGCCGCCCGGTCGGGCCGGTGGGATCAGGCACGCGTCCAGCCGGCGGCGGTGTTGCCGTTCGTCACGACCGGGGCGCCGGTCGTGGGCCCGGACGCGAGCAGTGCCGCCTTGGCGCGGTCGTACTCGGCCTCGGTCAGCACGCCGCGCTGCTTGAGGTCGGCGAGCTTGGTCAGTTCGTCGGCGGTGCTCGGCGCGGGAGCGACGTCGCGGGCCTGTTCGCGGACGTAGTCGCGGACCTGGGCCTCCTGCTGCCGGGCGCGCTCGGCGGCGCGTGCGTTCATCGACCGGCCGCGCGCGATGAGGTAGACCAGTGCGCCCAACCACGGGAACACGATGAGGAACACGGTCCAGGCCGCCTTCGCCCACCCGTTCATCGAATGGTCCCGGAAGATGTCGGTCAGGATGCTCACCATCAGCCAGATCCAGGCGAACACCACCATGAACCACAGCGTCGACAGCACGACGTCACCGAACGAGATGTCGTCCATTGCCTGCCTCCCGACTGGTCGCCACCGTGTGGCATCGGCTCGGGGCCGGGTGACCCCGACGGATCCAGCGTCTGGTCAGGGCGACACCCCGCCATCGCCCTCGGCGGGCGAGCGGGGCGGTAGAGTCGGCGCACATGCGACGACCGCCGATATCCGGCCTGCTGGCGCCCGCGGTGACCGTCCCCGGCGTGGTCGTCGCCCTCGCCGGCGTCGATCCGCCGGCCGCCGGGGCGGCGCTCATCTTCGGCGCCGCCATCGTCGGGGCCGCGTTCGTGCTCGCCTGGGCCGCCGAGGCGGCGCAGGTCGACGTGTCGGCCGGGCTCGCCGTCGCGGTGCTCGCGCTGATCGCCGTCCTGCCCGAGTACTCCGTCGATTTCGTGTTCACCTGGCGCGGCGGCGAGGCCGCGGCGCGGTACGGCGCCGCCTGCGCTCCCCCGGGCGACGAGACCCCGGCGTGCTCGCTGGCGCTGGCGAACATGACCGGGGCCAACCGGATCCTCGTCGGCGTCGGCTGGGTCCTCGTGGTGCTCATCGCGTGGCGGCGCTCGAAGGTGCGGGGGATCCGGCTGGGGCGCGCGGATGCGGTACCGCTGGCATTCCTGGCCATCGCGTCGCTGTACTGCCTGCTGCTGCCGTTGCAGCGCACGCTGACGCTGTGGGACACCGGCGTGCTCGTCGCGGTGTTCGTCGCCTACAGCTGGCGCGTGTCGCGGGCGCCCGCCGGCGAGCCCGACCTGATCGGCCCGTCGGCATGGGTCGGCGGCCTGGCCAAGACGCCCCGCCGGGCCACGGTCGTCGCGCTGTTCGTCGTGTCGGCCGGGGTCATCCTGCTCTGCGCCGAGCCGTTCGCCGAGGGTCTCGTCAACACCGGCGCTCAGCTGGGCATCAGCCAGTTCCTGCTCGTGCAGTGGGTGGCGCCGCTCGCCTCGGAGGCGCCGGAGCTGCTCGTCGCCGGCCTGTACGCGTGGCGCCTGCACACCACGGAGGCCCTCGGCGCGCTGGTCTCCTCGAAGGTCAACCAGTGGACCCTGCTGGTCGGCACGCTGCCGATCGCGTTCGCCGCCTCCAGCGGCGGCCGGTCGGGCCTGCCGATCGAGCCCGCACAGCGCGACGAGCTGCTGCTGACGGCGGCCCAGTCGCTGCTGGCGATCGCGCTGCTGCTCGGCCTGACCCTGAGCCTGCGCGCGGCGCTGCTGCTGGCCGGCCTGTTCGTCCTGCAGTTCGCGCTCGGCGCGGCGGTCCCGGAGGCGTGGCACGACCGCGAGCTGCTCGGCCTGTCCCTGCTCTACCTCGCCCTGGCCGCCCTGACCCTGGTACGCAAGCGGGCCCACCTGCTGCCCACGCTCCGCGACGGCCTGCTGACCCGCTACGACGAACTCGGCGAGGACATGCACTGCACCACGACCGGCGGCGGGCGCCTCCGGCTGCGCACCCGGCTGAAGGCCCGCATCCACGCGTGACCCCGGAAGCGCCGTCCCCGGTGACGGTCGGGGACGGCACTGCCCTCACCTCCGGTGTTAACGCTCACAGTCCGCGAAAAGCCGCCGCCGATTTGCGCGACCAGCGGGTTGTGTGAACGCTAACGGCTTGTAGCCGGGGACAGTCTCCCGCCCGGCAGCGAGGCCTGTCAATACCGTCCCCGGCCGCCGGGCCCCTTGGCGTACAGCATGTACAGCGCCGGCCCGATGGGGAACGACAGCACGATGATCAGCGCCCACGTGTTGCGGTCGAAGTAGCGCAACTCCCGGTCGCCGGTCCGGGCGAGATCGGCCAGGCACCGCCGATCGAACCAGACCACCACCCCCGCGAGCGCGACCACGGTGATCAGGACGACCGTCAGGCTGTTGTTCATCGCCACCTCCGCTGCAAACTTTGTACCTCAGCGAGCGCGAGCGAGCCAGGGCCCGACATCGTAATCGACGTCAACCGGTGTTCTTTGCGTAGCCTCCGCGGGCGCGGCCGAACGAACTCATCGTGTACATCGTGAATTGGCCCGTCACGTCACTGAGCATCTGTACCCGGCCCAGGTTGCCGGCCAGGGACAGAAACTTGGTCAGAGTCACCTGGTCGTCGCGGAACTGAGGCAGCGGCACCAAGTGATGCACGGCTTTCAGGCTGCCGATGTGCCGATTGATGCGGGCGGTGGCGGACGCCCGGTCATTGGCGTAGAGGTCGTCGAGCGCGGCAAAGGTCACCTCGCTGGTCCACAGGCCGATGCCATGGGCCAGGACGGTCTCGGCGGACAGCCCACCGGTGCCTGTCAGCGGCAGCGTATGGGTGACGGGCTCGTGGGCGACGGTGTCGGCGTACTGGACGGTCGCGGTGCCGAGGGACTGGTCGCGGCCGGGCGGGAGCTGCACCTCCAGCACGACCCAGTAGGTTTCGCCGAACGCGAGGTCCGGGGCGAAGATGCGCACGCCGCCCGGGGTGTCGATGATGTGCTCAATCGGCCGCACACCGTGCCGTTGGTGGGCGAGGTCGCGCAGCTCGTCGGCTTCCCGCAGGATCGCTTCGCGGGCGGCGGGCTCGTCGACGAGATCATGGCCGTAGAGCCGCCAGAGCACGACGTCGGGCTCGAGGTCGATGCGCAGTTGCAGGTTCATGGCGGCAAGCCGGTCGCGGCGCTGCAGATCGTCGGCGAGGGTGAGCCGGATGTCCATCGGGTCCGTCACGAACGTCGAGTGACCGCCGGTCAGACCGGCCAGCGCGTCGAGTTCGCCCGTCCGCGCGTCGGAGCCGAAGCCGAAACACGACAAGGTGATGTCGCCGCGCAGCAGTTCGGCGGCGTTGCGGCGGATGTTGATCCAGTTCGACTCGCCGGAGTTCGGCTCGCCGTCGGAGAACAAGTAGACGCAGTTGACCATGGATGGTGCGCCGTCGTCGTGGCGGCGAATTTCCGCGATGCCGTACTGCAGGCCGAGGTTGAGGTCGGTACCGCCGCCGGCCCGCAGGGCCCCGACCGTCGCCGCCAGGTCGTCCGCGGAGAGGTCGGCGCGGCGGATGGACGGCAGGACGGTCTGCACGCCGGTATCGAACGCGACGATGCCGAGGACGTCGTCGGGGCTCAGCTTGCGGTACAACTCGCGGACGGCGACCTTGACGGTGTCGAGCTTGGCGCCGCTCATCGAGCCGCTCACGTCGACCACGAACACGAAGTTGACCGGCACCGGCGAGGCCGCCGCCCGGTGCGCCGGAGCGGACGGCGCGGCGCGCAAGGCGATCTCGATGAAGTGCGTGGTGGCCGGCTCGGCCTTGGCGTCGCCGACGACCGCCGCGGCGCCGAAACTGACGGCGAGTGCTCTGCCGGGCGGTGGGAGCGGCACGGCGTCGGTGTCGGACACGAAGTCGTCGAAGCGGATCTGACTCTGCTCGATCAGCACGCCGTTGTCGATGAGGTCGCGAATACCGACCGCGGAACGGGTGCCGAAGGCGTTGTTCCGCCGGACGAACAGCCCGTCGTGTGGCAGAGGCCCGTCCCGCTTCGCCCGTTCGGGCGACCCTCCCGGGGCGCTGCGCTCCAGACGGAGCCGTGCGGTGGCCCGCTCCATTCCCATGTCGTCGTCGTAGAAGCGGCCGAGGGAATCCTCGTCGTCGGCGGCGCCGGCCCGCCGGGCGGAATACATTTGACGCTCTACCTCGTGCTGCTCGAGCCGGAACTGCGGCCGGTGGGTGTGAGCGTCGGGGAGGCCGGCAGCCGGCGGCCTCAGCGGGCCGCAGAGCCGGTCGAGCGTCTCGTTGCGGGAGAGCTTGCCGAACGGCACCAGGATGTCGACGCCGTCATCAAACCATCGGCGGATGAGGCGCCGCACGTCATCGGAGCGTACCTCCCCCACCCGAGGGTCTAGGTCGACCACGACAGCGGCGAACGGGCCTCCCTCGACCCCCCACAGGATCTCCAGGCGCGATACCTCGCCGTCGGCGGGGATGCGCAGCACCGCCTGGCGGGCGATGGGCAGTCCACTGGTGTTCGCGCGGTCGCTGCCGCGGCGCAGCGCCGCGGTCTCCTCGGCGGCTGTCGCGCCTGCGGATAGCAGTACCAGGACCAGGACACCGTTGCGATCGTCGGGCATGCGCTTGTCACCTACTCGGGTTGGTCGGTTGCGGCGCACTCAGCCTCGCCGGCATCGGGCAGGTTCCGTCGAGCTCCGCCGCAGTGGTGACGCCTGGGCGGAATTGGTTTCCGGCTCTGAGGCAGTCAAGCCAGCCGTCGAGCGCCCTGTCGACGCCGCGCATCGAGTCGGCCAGTTGCCGCGCGCGCTCCCGGTCGCCGCGGCGCGGGCTGAGGATCAGCAACCGGATCTTCAGCGCCGCGCCGGGAACGTACTGCGGCTCCCGCTTGAGCGCCTCATCGGCGTAGGCGATGGCGACCGGCAGGTTGCCGCGTGCGGCCGCGATGCGTGCCCGCCAATACCAGACCGGCGCCTCCTCGTGCCCCGCGCGGAAGAGCCGGGCCAGTTCGTGTTCGGCGGCGTCCAGGGAGCCGCGGTCGATCAGCCGCTCGATGTCGCCGGCCTCGGAAGCGGCGTCCGTCGCCGCAACGGTTCTCGGCTCCCGGTGCGGGCCGATGAGAACCAGCACGACAACGGCGAAGCAGAGCAAGAGCCCGACCAGGATCAGGAACGTCACCGGCCCCGCGTCGGCGACGAGGCCGGCGAACACGCCGACGACCGCCACGGCGAACGTGAGGATCACAACCGCGGCGAACAGCGTAGTGGCCTGGCTCGACGACAATGTCCGGAACGCGCGCCGCCGCACCAACTGCCGGACGAAGTCGCGATAGACGAGCAGCACGACCCCGAGCCCCAACCCCCCGATACCGGCGACAGCGCCGACCACCTGGAGTACTTCGGCCATGCCGTGTAATGGACCACAGATCGCACCGGCATGACATTGGGCATTCGGCTGATGGCATTCCGCGACAACGCTGGCGTGTCGACGGGGCGCCAGGACAGGGTTAGGTCTCGGGTTGGGGTGCGCTACTGCGCTTCGGCGGCCGTCGCAGCCTATCGCGCGTAGGCCGAAGTGGACGTTGTCCGGGCACCGGAGACGGCCTCGAGTGATTTGCCGCTGGGTGCCCTTGGCGGGCGTCGGCGCCGACTGGGCGCGGGTCACCGCGACGGGGACCAGGGCGGCTGCTGGGCACAACAGTCGATAGCATGGCCCGTCGTGGACGGATGGCGGCTCGCGATCGACTACGGCTCCTCGCACACGGTGGCGGTCCTCGAACGCCCGGACGGCGGGGTGCGCCCCCTGACCTTCGACGGCTCGCCGCTGCTGCAGTCCGCCGTCTACGCCGAGCCCGGCGGCGCGCTGCTGACGGGCTCCGACGCGGTCGCCGCAGCCCAGGCCGACCCGGCCCGGTTCGAGCCGCACCCCAAGCGGCAGATCGACGCGGGCGCGGTGCTGCTCGGCGACCGGGAGGTGCCGGTCGCCGACATGATCACGGCGACGCTGCGCCGGGTCGCCGAGGAGGCGGCCCGGGTGACCGGCGGCGCCGGCACCGAGACGGTGCTCACCCATCCCGCCGGCTGGGGCCCGCGCGCCGGGCGACGCTGCGCAGCGCCGCCCACGACGCCGGGTTCGCCGCACCGGCGATGCTGGCCGAGCCGGTCGCGGCCGCCAGGTACCACCTCGACGCGGTCACGCCGCCCGGCGCGCCGGCGGTCGTCTTCGACCTCGGCGGCGGCACGTTCGACGTGTGCCTGGTCCGCAGCGGCGGCGAGGAGTTCGAGATCCTGGCCAGCGACGGGCTGGCCGACCTGGGCGGGGTCGACCTGGACGCGATCGTCGTCGACCTCGTCGCGGAGTCCGCGAAGGCCGCCGACCCCGAGGCGTGGGCGCGCCTGCTGGCACCGTCGACGCCGCCGGAGCGCCGGCACTTCCGCGCCCTGTGGGACCGCGCCCGGCAGGCCAAGGAGAGCCTGTCCCGGCGGTCGTCGGTGACCGTCGCGGTGCCGCTGCTGGATCGCGAGGCACCGGTGACCCGCGAGCAGTTCGAACGCGCCGCCGCGCCGATGCTGAGCCTCGCCGTCGACCAGACCCTCGGCCTGCTACGGCGGGCCGGCCTGGACCCCGCCGCGCTGGGCGGCATCTTCCTGGTCGGTGGCGCCACCCGGACCCCGCTCGTCGGCACGTTGCTCCACCGAGCGACGGGCCGGCCCCCGACCGTGCTGGACCAGCCCGAACTGGTCGTGGCGGAGGGAGCGCTGCGGACCGGTCCGCGTCCCGCGGCCGCTCCGCCGGATATTGAACAGCCGTCCCCCGAGCAGGCGCCGTGGCTGTCGGCACAGCCGGCTTCGTCGCAGGGGGAGGACGGGGCGAGACCTGAGGGCGCGCCGGTGCAGGTCCGGTGGCAGAGGTCACGCGGGCGGGCGCTCGCCGGTGCCGCCTTCTGGGCCGCGTTCGTCGTGTGCGGCCTGTGGTACGCCATCGCGAACAGCGGGACGCTGGACCAGCAGACGACGGCAGCCAAGGTCATCGGCATCGGACTGCTGGTCGCGTGCTTCGTGTTCTCGATGGGCGACCTGGCCCGGGCGGCGGCCCCCGACACCCTCGTCGTCGACGGCGACGGCATCCACCTCCAGCGCCTGCGCCCCGGGCGCGGCATCCAGCGCCTCAGCCTGCCGTGGGCGCAGATCGCCGAGGCGTCCGTGGCGCAGGTCGACATGCTGCCGCACCTGGTGGTACGCACCAAGGCCGGTCCGGTCGACGGCGCGGCACTGACCGGCACGCGCTACCGCACGGACGTCTCCGGGTTCGCACTGTGCCGGCTCACCGAGGTCGGCGCCCCGGCGGAGGATCTCCGCAAGGCCCTCGCCGCGTTCAGCGGCGAAACACCCGGCGATACGCCGCCGGCCTGACGCCGGTCGTGCCGGACGAAGCGAGCCGCGCAGCCGACCCGACCGGAGCTGAACCGAGTGTCAGGCGATGGCGTCGGCGAGGACGTTCGCGATCGCCACCCGCGTCGGATCGGGGTTGGCCCAGCTCCAGTTCGGGTGGGCGCGGTTGGTCAGCAGCACGAGCACGAGCCGGCGGCGCGGCTCCACGACCAGCTCGCAGCCGGTGAAACCGGTGTGACCGAACGTGCGCGGCGACGCGAGCCGGCCCATGAACCACGGCTGGTCGAGCTCCAGACCCAGCCCGTGGGTGGCGGTGCGGTTCGGCCGGTCGACGTCGGTGGCGGGCAGCCCGGCGTTGTAGTTGGCGAGCATCCGCTGGACGGTCGCCTCGGAGATGATCCGCTTGCCGTTGGCCTGCCCGCCGCCGAGCAGCATCCGGCCGATCACGGCCAGGTCCGCCGCGGTAGTGAACATCCCGGCCGACCCCGCCACGCCGCCGAGCACGTTGCAGATGTCGTCGTGGACGATACCGCGCAGCAGCCCGCGGGACGTTCGGGCGTCGGTGGCCACGAGCCGGTTGGCCTTGTCGGCCGCGCTGAGCCACCCGAGCGGCTTGAACCCGGTGTCGCGCAGCCCCAGCGGCCCGGTGATCTCGGACTTGACCTGCTGGTCGAGGGGTTTGCCGGTGAGCTTCTCCAGGATCTGCTGGGTGAGCAGCAGGCCCAGGCTGGTGTACCGGAAGAGGCTGCCCGGCGCCACCCCGTCCGCCAGCGGCGTCGACAGGATGTACGCCCACCGCGCCGCGACGTCGGGCTTCTTCGACGTCTCCGGGATCGACGGCCCGACCGGCAGGCCGCTGGTGTGGGTGAGCAGCATCCGCACCGTGACCGCGGACTTGCCCGGCCCGTCGAACGCCGGCAGGTACTGCGCCACCGGTGCGCCGAGGTCCAGCTTCCCCCGGTCGACCTGCTGCATCGCCAGGATCGTGGTGTACACCTTGGTCACCGACGCGACATCGAAGATCGAGTCGGGCCGCATGAGCACCCGCGAACTCTCCGCCAGTTCGACCGGGCCCGAGCCGTAGCGCAGCGCATAGCCCACCGAGGCGTGCGTGGTGACCTTGCCGTCGACGTCCACCAGCACCACGGCGCCGGCGTAGCCCGGGTGCTTCGGGTTGTCGGCCGTCGGCACGAGGTACCGCTTCATGGTCTCGACGAGCTTGGCGCTGTACGGCGCCGCGAGCACCTGCTGCCCCGCCGCCGACGGGCTGGCGCTCGCCGCCCCGAGCGCCGCGGCCCCCTCGTCGCCGGCGACCGCCGGCTCCCCCGCGGCCGGGGCCGAGTCCGTGTCCGAGCCCGACGGTCCACCCGTCGCGGTGGTCCCGGGGTCGCTGCCGCACCCGGCGAGCGCGGCGACGGAGGCGGCGAACCCGGCGCCGAGCACGCCGCGCCGGCCGAGGTGACGATCAAGGGGCATGCGCGACATTCTCACACCTCCGGGTGCTGCCGGAAGACCCGTAACGGGCCGTCCGGCACCGCCACCCGTATCAAGAACGCGTCAAGATCCGGCCGATCGGCGCTAAGGACGCATATGCACCGCGGCCGGGGCCGCCGCCGAGGGGGTTGGATGGCGGCGTGGTCACCTGGCTCAAGCGGCTGGTGGTCGGGCGGCCGCTCCGCAGCGACCGGCTCGGCGAGACGCTGCTGCCCAAGCGGCTCGCGCTGCCGATCTTCGCCAGTGACCCGCTGTCGTCCGTGGCGTACGCGACGCAGGAGATCCTGCTCGTGCTCGCGATCGGCGGGCTGGCCTACCTCTACCTCACCCCCTGGATCGCGCTCGCCGTCTCGGTGCTGCTGGCCGTCGTGACGCTGTCCTACCGGCAGGTCGTGCGGGCGTACCCCAGCGGCGGCGGCTCCTACGAGGTCGCCTCGCGCAACCTCGGGCGCTCCGCCGGCCTGGTCGTCGCCGCGGCCCTGCTGGTGGACTACGTGATGACGGTCGCGGTGTCGGTGGCGGCCGGCGTGGACAACATCATCTCCGCGGCGCCCGGGCTGAACCCGTACCGGGTCGGGCTGAACCTGCTGTTCGTGGCGGCGCTGACCGCGATGAACCTGCGCGGCGTGCGCGAGTCGGGGCGGGCGTTCGCGGTACCGACGTACCTGTTCATCGCCGGCGTGCTGGCGATGGTCGTCGCCGGGCTCGCCGAGGCCGCGCTCGGGCACCGCCCGGTCGCAGAGTCGGCGGGCTGGCAGGTGAGCGCCCAGCACGCCGGGCTGACCGGGCTCGCGGTGCTGCTGCTCGCGCTGCGCGCGTTCGCCTCCGGCTGCACCGCGCTCACCGGCGTCGAGGCGATCTCCAACGGCGTGCCCGCGTTCCGGCCGCCGAAGAGCGAGAACGCCGCCCGGACCCTCGCGGCGATGGGCACGCTGGCGATCACCATGTTCGCCGGGCTGACCGCGGTCGCGCTGATCGCCCGCGTGCACGTGGCGGAGAACACCTGCGACCTGGCCGGCTTCCCCGGCGACTGCGCCACCGGCGCGCAGCGCACCGTCATCGCGCAGGTCGCCGCCGCGGTGTTCGGCGGGCCGCACTCGATCGGCTTCTACTTCGTGCAGGCGACCACAGCGCTGATCCTCATCCTCGCCGCGAACACCGCGTTCAACGGCTTCCCGCTGCTCGGCGCGATCCTCGCCGAGGAGCGGTTCCTGCCGCGGCAGCTGCACACCCGCGGCGACCGGCTCGCCTACTCCAACGGGATCCTGCTGCTGGCGCTGGTGGCGGGCGCGCTGATCTGGGCGTTCGAGGGCTCGGTGACGCGGCTGATCCAGCTGTACATCCTGGGGGTCTTCACCTCCTTCACGCTCAGCCAGGCGGGCATGGTCCGGCACTGGAACCAGCTGCTGGAGCACGAGCGGGACCCGGTCGCGCGCCGCCGGCTGCACCGCGCCCGGGCGATCAACGGCCTCGGCGCGCTCTGCACCGCCGTGGTGCTCGTGGTCGTCCTCGCCACCAAGTTCACCCACGGCGCATACCTCGTGGTCATCGCGATGCCGCTGCTGTACCTCATGATGAGCGCGATCCGCCGGCACTACGACCACGTGAGCGCCGAGCTGGAGCCGGAGCCGCACGGCGAGGTGCTGCCCGCCCGGGTGCACGCGGTCGTCCTCGTCTCCCGCCTGCACCGCCCGGCGCTGCGGGCGCTCGCCTTCGCCCGGGCCGCCCGGCCGGACTCGCTGACCGCGGTGACCGTGGCCACGTCGCCAGACGAGGCGCGGGCGCTGCAGGCCCGCTGGGCGGAGCGCGGCATCCCGGTGCCGCTGGCCGTGCTCGACTCGCCGTACCGGGAGATCACCGGCCCGGTGCTGGAGTACGTCCACGAGCTGCGCGAAGGCGCGCCGCGCGACGCGGTGGCCGTGTACATCCCGGAGTACGTGGTGGGTCACTGGTGGGAGAACCTGCTGCACAACCAGAGCGCGCTGCGGCTCAAGGCGCGGCTGCTCTTCCAGCCCCAGGTGATGGTGATCAGCGTGCCGTGGCAGCTGCGCTCCAGCGCGGGTCACTCCAGGGCCGACACGGAGTCACTCGCTGCGACAATGACGAGGTGAGCGTCGATCACCCCGGCGGCCGGGCGCGGCGCACCCGCACGGGCCTGCTCGTGGCGGCGGCCGGGCTGGCCGCGGCCACCGGCGTGCTGGAGCCGCTGCGCGGGCACCTGTCGCTGGCGTCGGTGACGCTGCTGTTCCTGGTGCCGGTGGCCGTCACGGCGGTCGCGGGCGGGCTGTGGCCCGCGCTCGGCGCCGCCGTGGCCGCCGACGCGCTGGTCAACTTCTTCTTTGTCCCGCCGTACCGCACCCTGCGCGTCGGCAGCGCCGACAACGTGATCGTGCTGGTGGTGTACGTGCTGGTCGCCGCGGCGGTGGCGGTCGCCATGGACGTGGTGGCCCGTCAGCGCGCCGCGGTCGCCCGCCGCGAGGTCGAGTCGTGGCTGCTGGCCCAGATCGGCGCCGCGCCCGCGGCCGGCGACGCGCTGGCCGGGATCCTGGCGCAGGTCCGCGACGCCTACCGGATGGACGCGGTCGCGCTCGTCGACCACGGCGAACGGGTGGCGGCCGTCGGCGAGGTGCCCGGCGGCGATCCCGCGCTCAGCGTCGAGGCCGCCGCGGGGGTACGCCTGGACGCCTGGGGCCCCGCGGTGTTCGCCGAGGACCGCCGCACCCTGGGCCGGCTCGCCGCCGCGGCCGCCCGCCTGCACGAGCGGCAGCACCTCGCCGACGAGGCGGCGCGGGCCCGCGAGCTGGCCGAGGTGGACCGGCTGCGCACCGCGCTGCTCGACGCGGTCAGCCACGACCTGCGCACCCCGCTGGCCGGGATCAAGGCGGCCGCCTCCAGCCTGCGCCAGCACGACGTCCACTGGACCGCCCAGGACCGCGACGACCTGCTCGAGACCGTCGAGGACGCCACCGACCGGATGACCGCGCTGGTGGAAAACCTGCTGTCGCTGAGCCGGCTGCGGGCCGGGGTGCTGTCGGCCACCCCGGAGCCGACCGCGCTGGACGCCGTCGTCGCCGAGGTGATGCTGCACCTGCCCGACCCCGATCACGTGCGGGACCGGGTGGCGGTGGAGGTCCCCGACGACCTGCCGCTCGCGCTGGCCGACCCGGGGCTGCTGGAGCGGGTGGTGGCCAACCTGCTCGCCAACGCGCTGGCCGCCGCGCCGCGGGTGCGCATCACGGGCGAGCCGGCCGGCGGGCGGGTCCGGCTGCTCGTCGCCGACGACGGCCCGGGCGTGCCGGCCGCCGACCGGCCCGGGATGTTCGAGCCGTTCCAGCGCCGCGGCGACCACGGCGGGCAGGGCCTCGGGCTGGGCCTCGCGATCGTGCGCGGCTTCACCGAGGCGATGGGCGGGACGGTGACCCCCTCGGAGAGCCCGGGCGGCGGCCTGACGATGACGGTCGAGCTACCGGTAGCGTGAACGGGAAGCGACAATGACGAAAGTACTGATCGTCGACGACGACGAACCCCTGCTGCGCGCGCTGCGGCTCAACTTCGCCGCGCGCGGCTACCAGGTGCAGACGGCCACGAGCGCCGCCGCCGGCCTCGCCGCGGCCGCGCACCGCCCGCCGGACCTCGTCGTGGTCGACCTCGGCCTGCCCGACATGGACGGTCTGAGCGTGGTGACGGGCATCCGGGGGTACAGCACCGTACCGATCATCGTGCTGTCCGCCCGGCACGGCGGCCCGTCGAAGGTGGCCGCCCTCGACGCCGGCGCCGACGACTACGTCACCAAGCCGTTCGGCATGGACGAGCTGCTGGCCCGCATGCGCGCCGCGCTGCGCCGGGCCGCGCCCGCGCCGGCCGCCCCCGTCGTCGAGGGGTCGTCGTTCCGCCTCGACCTGTCCACGAAACAGGCGACCGGCCCGGACGGCGCGCCCGTGCGGCTCACCCCGACGGAGTGGCACCTGCTCGAGGTCCTCGTCCGGCACGCGGGGAAGCTGGTCGAGCACCGGCAGTTGCTGCGCGAGGTGTGGGGCCCGCGGTACGAGACGGAGACCAACTACCTGCGGGTGCACTTCGCGAACCTGCGCCGCAAGCTGGAGGCCGACCCGTCACGGCCGCGCCACCTCATCACCGAGCCCGGCATCGGCTACCGGCTGCAGGTCACGCCCGGGGAAGGGTCAGCGTCATCGTGAGGCCGCCGCCCGGGGTGGGCTCCGGGACCAGGGTGCCGCCCATGGCCTCGGCCAGGCCGCGGGACAGGGCCAGGCCCAGGCCCACGCCGGTGGCGTTGTCGCGGTCGCCGAGGCGCTGAAAGGGCTGGAAGACCCGGTCGTGGTCCTCGGCCGGGATGCCGGGGCCGTGGTCGACGACGCGGATGTCGACCAGGCCGGCGTGCTCGCTCGCGCCGATCGTCGGCGGTTGGTCCGGCGGGCTGTAGCGCAGCGCGTTGCCGAGCAGGTTGACCAGGATCCGCTCCAGCAGGGCCGGGTCGGCGAGCACCTCGGGCAGCTCCTCGGGCACGCTGACGACGACCGCCGCGTCGAGGTCGTCGGCGGCGCGGGGCAGCGCGTCGGCCAGGTCGACCGCCTGCAGCGTCAGGGCGAGGGCGCCGGCCTGCAGGCGGGACATGTCCAGCAGGTTCTCCACGAGCCGGGTGAGCTTGTCCAGCGACTCCTCCGCGGTGGCCAGCAGCTCGGCCTCGTCCTCGGCGCAGAAGTGCACGTCGGGGCTGCGCAGGCTGCCGACCGCGGCCTTGGCGGAGGCGAGCGGGGTGCGCAGGTCGTGGCTGACCGCGGACAGCAGCGCGGTGCGCAGCCGGTCGACCTCCGCGAGGGTGCCGGCCGCGGCGGCCCGCTCGGCGAGGCGCTGCTGGCGCAGGGCGATCGCGGCGTGCGCGGCGAACGCCTCGACGAGCCGGCGGGCCTCGGCCGGCAGCGGGTGGCCGCGCAGCACCAGCGACACGTTTTCCTCGACCGGCACCTCGGTCTCGCCGTCGGCCGGGGTCATGCACGGCGTGCCGCCGACCGAGGCTGCGGGCCGCCACGGGTCGTGCTCCGAGTCGCGCTCCAGCAGCGTGACGCAGGTGAGGCCGAACGACTCGCGGACCCGCTCCAGCAGCGCGGCGAGGGGGTTGTCGCCGTGCAGGACGCTGCCGGCGAGGGTGGACAGGGTCTGTGCCTCGGCGGAGGCGCGGGCGGCGTCGCGGGCGCGGCGGGCGGCACGGTCGACGACGCTGGCCACGGCGACGGCGACGAAGACGAACGCGACGAGGGCGAAGACGTTCTCGCGTTCGGCGATGGTGAACTGGTCCAGCGGGGGCGTGAAGTACCAGTTGAGCAGCAGGAAGCCGCCGATGGCGCAGATCAGGGCGGGCAGCAGGCCGCCGACGAGCGCGGTGGCGACGGCGAGGACGAGGTAGGCGAGGATGTCGCTGGGCAGCGCCATGTCGGCGCGCGCGGCGTCGAGCCCGAGGGTCAGGGTGGGCAGGCCGGCCAGGGCGAGGGCGAGGCCGGCCAGGCGGCGCTCGGGGGTCAGGGCGGCGGTGCGCCGGGACCGCCACGCGAACCGGCGGGCCTGCTCGTGGGTGACGAGGTGGACGTCGATGGAGCCGGATTCGGCGGTGGTGGTGACGCCGACGCCGGGTGAGAGGATCTGGGCGAGGCGGCCGCGGCGGCTGGCGCCGAGGACCAGCTGGGTGGCGTTGACGCCGCGGGCGAAGTCCAGCAGGGCGCGCGGCACGTCGGCGCCGAGGACCTGGTGGTAGGTGCCGCCGAGGCTCTCCACGAGCAGCCGTTGGCGGGTGAGGTTGGCGGGATCGGCGCCGGCGAGGCCGTCGCCGCGCACGACGTGCACGGCGAGGAGGTCGGCGCCTTTGGTGCGGGCGGCGACGCGGGCGGCGCGGCGGATGAGGGTGTCGCCCTCGGGGCCGCCGGTGAGGGCGACGACGACGCGTTCGCGGGTCTCCCAGGTCTTGTCGATGTCGTGGGCGGCGCGGTAGCGGTCGAGCTGTTCGTCGACCTTGTCGGCCAGCCAGAGCAGGGCGAGTTCGCGCAGGGCGGTGAGGTTGCCGACGCGGAAGTAGTTGCCCAGCGCGGCGTCGATCTTCTCGGGCCGGTAGACGTTGCCGTGGGCCATGCGCCGGCGCAGGGCTTCGGGGGTCATGTCGACGAGCTCGATCTGCTCGGCGCGGCGCACGACGGCGTCGGGGACGGTCTCGCGCTGGGGGACGCCGGTGATGCGTTCGACGACGTCGTTGAGCGACTCCAGGTGCTGGATGTTGACGGTGGTGAGCACGTCGATGCCGGCGTCGAGGAGCACGTCGACGTCCCGCCAGCGCTTGGCGTGCTCGCTGCCGGGCACGTTGGTGTGCGCGAGCTCGTCGACCAGCGCCACCTCGGGGCGGCGGGCGAGCAGCGCGTCGAGGTCGAGTTCGGTGAAGGCGGCGCCGCGGTAGGTCAGGTCCCGGCGGGGTACGACCTCGAGGCCGTCGAGCATGGCCTGGGTGAAGGGGCGGCCGTGGGTCTCGACGAACCCGACAACCACGTCGGTGCCCCGGTCGAGGCGGCGGCGCCCCTCCTCCAGCATCTTGTAGGTCTTGCCGACGCCGGGCGCCGCGCCCAGGTAGACCCGCAGCGTCCCGCGCGTCGTCATGTCAGCTCCGGTCCAGAGCGAGGTTGAGTTCCAGGACGTTGACCGCCGGTTCTCCCACGAAGCCGAGGGTACGGCCGTCGGTGTGTTCCTGGACGAGCCGGCGCACCTGCGCCTGGGACAGGCCGCGGGCCGCGGCGACCCGGGGGATCTGCAGGTCGGCGTAGGCGACGCTGATGTCCGGGTCGAGGCCGCTGGCGCTGGCCGTGACCGCGTCGGCGGGCACCGCCGGCCTGGCCGGGGCGTTGCCGCGCACCGGCGTGGTGACGCCGGTGCTGTAGTTCTCGCCGGGCTTGGCGCACTCGACCGGCCGGCCCTCGTACCGGGTGATGAACGGCGTGGCCGGGCACGCCTCGTTGACGCTGACGGCGTGGTCGGGGTACACGGCCAGGACCGCGCCGACGCCGCCCGGCGTGCAGTAGGGCCGGGCCCCGTCGACGTGCTCGAACTCCCCGATCGCCTTGCTGCGGCCGCAGACCTGGGTCAGCAGGCTGGGCTTGCCGGGCTGGTCGACGATGTTCTCCGGGCCGAGGTTGCTCGCCGACGTGGAGGTCGGGTCGTAGCCCTTGCCGGCCGCGGACGGGCGGGACTGGAAGTACTGCTTGAGGGGGTTGCCCTGGGCGTCGGTGAACGACTGCCCGATGAGGGCACTGCCGACGTGCTTGCCGTCGCGGGCGACGAGCGAGCCGTCGGCGTGCCCGGACAGGCCCGGGATGCGGGCGACGGCGACCATGAGCAGCGGGTAGGCCAGGCCGAGCACGATGGTCAGGACGACCAGGGCGCGCAGGGCGGCGAGGTGCTGGGCGAGCCAGGTGGGCAGACGCATCAGGAGATCCCCGGGATGGACATGATGATGAGGTCGATGATCTTGATGCCGATGAACGGCACGATGATCCCGCCGATGCCGTAGACCAGCAGGTTGCGGCGCAGCATCGACGCCGCGCTGGAGGGCCGGTACCGCACGCCGCGCAGCGCCAGCGGGATCAGCGCCACGATGACCAGGGCGTTGAAGATGACCGCGGACAGGATCGCCGAGGTCGGCGAGTGCAGCCGCATGACGTTCAGCGTGTCCAAGCCCGGGTAGATCGCGGCGAACATCGCCGGGATGATCGCGAAGTACTTGGCGATGTCGTTGGCGATCGAAAACGTGGTCAACGCGCCCCGGGTGATGAGCAGCTGCTTGCCGATCTCGACGATCTCGATCAGCTTCGTCGGGTCGGAGTCCAGGTCGACCATGTTGCCGGCCTCCTTGGCCGCCGACGTGCCGGTGTTCATCGCCACACCCACGTCGGCCTGGGCCAGCGCCGGGGCGTCGTTGGTGCCATCCCCGGTCATCGCGACCAGCTTGCCGCCCTGCTGCTCCTTCTTGATCAGGGCCATCTTGTCCTCGGGCGTGGCCTCGGCCAGGAAGTCGTCGACGCCGGCCTCCTCGGCGATGGCCTTCGCGGTCAGCGGGTTGTCACCGGTGATCATCACGGTGCGGATGCCCATCCGGCGCATCTCGTCGAACCGCTCCCGCATCCCCTGCTTCACCACGTCCTTCAGGTGGATCACGCCCAGGGTCCGGGCCGGCTGCCCCGCCAGGTGCTCGGCCACGACCAGCGGCGTGCCGCCGGAGGACGACACCGCGTCCACGATCGACCCGACCTCCTCGGTCGGGCGGCCGCCGTTGTCGCGGACCCATTTCATGACCGCGATCGCGGCGCCCTTGCGCACCTCCCGCCCGTCGACGTCGACGCCGGACATGCGGGTCTGCGCGGTGAACGGCACCCAGACCGCGCCGGCGACCTCGCGCTCGCGCAGGCCGTGGTGTTCCTTGGCGTACACCACGATGCTGCGCCCCTCCGGGGTGGCGTCGGCCAGGCTGGACAGCTGCGCCGCCTCCGCCAGCTCGTCGACGCTCACCCCCTCGACCGGCATCAGGTTCCCGGCCTGCCGGTTGCCCAGCGTGATGGTGCCGGTCTTGTCCAGCAGCAGGGTGTTGACGTCGCCGGCGGCCTCCACCGCCCGGCCGGACATCGCCAGGACGTTGCGCTGCACCAGCCGGTCCATCCCGGCGATGCCGATCGCCGACAGCAGCGCCCCGATCGTGGTCGGGATGAGACAGACCAGCAGTGACACCAGCACGATCCCGGTGACGCCCTCGGCGTTGAGCGCCGCGCTGTCCGGCGCGAACGCCTGCACCGCCTTCGAGTAGATGGCCAGCGGCTGCAGCGTGGCCACCGCGAGCAGGAAGATGATCGTCAGGCTCGCCAGCAGGATGTTCAGCGCGATCTCGTTCGGGGTCTTCTGCCGGTTGGCCCCCTCGACCAGGGCGATCATCCGGTCGATGAACGACTCCCCCGGCTTCTGCGTGATCCGCACGACGATCCGGTCGGACAACACCCGGGTGCCGCCCGTGACCGCGCTGCGGTCGCCGCCGGACTCGCGGATGACCGGCGCGGACTCGCCGGTGATCGCGGACTCGTCGACCGAGGCGATGCCCTCGATGACGTCACCGTCGCCGGGGATGACCTGGCCGGCCTCGACCACCACGACGTCGCCCAGCTTGAGCTCGCTGGCCTGGACCGTGGTCCCGTCGGCCAGGTATGCCACGGTGTCCTGCTTGGCGCGGCGCAGCGTGGCGGCCTGGGCCTTGCCGCGGCCCTCGGCGACGGCCTCGGCGAGGTTGGCGAACAGCACCGTCAGCCACAGCCACGCGGCGATCGCCCACGCGAACACGGCGGGGTGGATGACGGCGAGGACGGTGGTGAAGACCGAGCCGATCTCCACGATGAACATGACCGGGTTGCGCCACAGCGTGGCCGGGTTGAGCTTGCGCAGCGCGTCGGGAATCGACTTCCACAGCTGCTTGGGATCCAACAGACCCGCGGCAATCATGAGTTGCCGAGTCCTTCCGCGAGAGGGCCGAGCGCGACGGCCGGCAGGTAGGTGAGCAGCACGACGATGACCGTGACGCCCACGACCATGCCGATGAACAGGGGTTGGTACGTCCGCAGCGTCCCCGACGACGCCGGCACCGGCTGCTGCCGGGCAAGCGAGCCGGCCAGGCCCAGGACGAAGATCATGGGCAGGAAGCGGCCCAGCAGCATGCACAGGCCCAGCGCGGTGTTGTAGAACTCCGTGTTGGCGCTGATGCCGGCGAACGCTGAGCCGTTGTTGTTCGGCGTCGAGGTGAAGGCGTAGAGCACCTCCGACAGGCCGTGCGCGCCCGGGTTGGCCATCGACGCCCGCGCCGTGGCCGACCCCATCGCGATCGCCGTGCCGACCAGCACCAGCGCCGGGGTGGTCAGCAGGTACAGCGACGCGAACTTGATCTCCCGCGAGCCGATCTTCTTGCCGAGGTACTCCGGGGTGCGCCCCACCATGAGCCCGGCCACGAAGACCGTGATGATGGCGAGGATGAGCATGCCGTACAGCCCGGAACCCACACCACCGGGCGCGACCTCGCCGAGCATCATGTTCAACATCGTCATCATGCCGCCCAGCGCCGTGTAGGAGTCGTGGGCCGAGTCCACCGCACCGGTCGACGTCAGCGTGGTCGCCGTCGCGAACGTCGCCGACTGCGGCACGCCGAACCGGGTCTCGATGCCCTCGGTGGCGGCGCCGACCGCGGTCGGGACCGTGCCGCCGTGGTGCAGCTGCAGCGCGTTGAGCGCGATCACGCTGCCGATCGCCAGGATCGCCATGATGCCGGCGATCGCCAGGCCCTGGCGCTTGTCGCCGACCATCCGGCCGAACACCCGCGGCAGGCTGAACGGGATGAGCAGGATCAGGAAGACCTGCAGCCAGTTCGTCCAGCTCGTCGGGTTCTCGAACGGATGCGCGCTGTTGGCGTTGTAGAACCCGCCGCCGTTCGTGCCCAGCTCCTTGATCACCTCCTGCGAGGCCACCGGCCCGCCGGTGATGTGCTGCGCCCCACCCGCCAGGGTGGTCACGTCGGTGCCGGCGGACAGGTTCTGCACCATGCCAGCGGCGACGAACACGATCGTGCCCAGCACCGCGATCGGCAGCAGGATCCGCACGCAGACGCGGACCAGGTCGACCCAGAAGTTGCCGAGCTGATCGGTCCTCGACCGGGCGAACCCTCGCACCAGCGCCACCGCCACGGCGACCCCGACGGCCGCGGAGGTGAAGTTCTGCACCGCCAACCCCGCCATCTGCACCAGGTGACCCATCGTCGACTCACCCGAGTACGACTGCCAGTTCGTGTTCGTCACGAAGCTGACCGCGGTGTTCCACGCCTGGTCCGGCTTGACCGGGGCGAACCCGAGGCTGAGCCACAGATGGTTCTGCACCCGCTGGAACAGGTACAACGCCAGGATCGACACCGCCGAGAACGCCAGCACACTGCGCGCGTAGACGCCCCACGACTGCTCGCCGGCGGGGTTGACGCCGACCGCGCGGTAGAGGACCTTCTCCGCGCGCAGGTGGCGGGTCGTGGTGATCGCCCGGTACATGTAGTCGCCGAAGGGGCGATGCACCAGCACCAGCACCACGATCAGCGAGAGGATGAACAGCACACCGGCTGCCGTCTGGCTCATCAGAACCGTTCCGGGAAGAGTAGGGCGACGATCAGGAACGCGGCCAGCGCGATCGCGAGGATGAGGCCGACGAGGTTCTCGACGCTCACAGCCGCTCCACCGCCCGCACCGCCAGGCCGAGGACCGCGAACGCCACGATCGTCAGCAGCACGAAGACCACATCAGCCACCGGAGTGCCTCCTTCAGCTCTGCGGCCCTGCCACCAGGGCCCACGGAAAGTCAAGGTCGACGCCGCAGGACTGCCCAGGCGCGTTGACGAAATCCCTACGCCGCCGCCGCGTTTCTTGACGCGTTCTTCACGCGACTACGCTTCCGGCGTGACCCCGGCGCGCACGCCACCGTGACCGCCGCCGGCCTGCTCGGCTACGCCGCCGCCGCGCTGGACACCGCCGCCGCGCTCGGCGAGGAGACCGGGGTCGTCGGCGTCTCCGCCGGGGCGGTGCTGGCCACGTGGCTGGCCGCCTACCGGCCGGGTGTCGTGCGCCGGCTGCTCGTGCTCGCGCCGCTCTACGGCCCGCACGCCGGGCAGGTGCCCGCCGCGGTGCGGGTGCCGATGCAGGTGCTCTACGGCCTGGGCGCGCTGCCGGACCGGCGCAACGCCCGCGGCTACTCCTATCGCGCCGTCGCGCAGTACCTGCGAATCGTGGCCAACTACCCGGCGGCGTTCCCGGCCGCCGGCCCGCGACGCGTCGCGGCGGTCCTGGCGCCGGGCGACACGACCGTGGACGAGCGACTGGCCTTCGCGGTGCCGGCAAGCCTGGCCCGCGCCGCCGGCGCCTCACTCCACCTCGACACCCTGCCGTCCGACCTGGGGCTGGGGCACGACATCATCTCGCCGCACCGGCTCGGCCCGCACGCGGAGACGCTCAACGAGCGCTACGTCACGCTCTATGAGGGTTCCTGACCGCTCCGCGCCGCCAGCCATGGAAAATCCGTGGTGGTGCGCCGAACCGGGCTGCTATCAACGTCGCGTGAGCGCCGTTGAGCCGTAGTCTGCACACCGATCCGTACCGCCTGCGCGCCGCCCGCCGGGCCGGTGGCCCGGTTGCCGTGCGGGCCCGCCCGCCGCGGCCCGGGTTCGTTCACCCGGCCGAGCCCGCCGACGTCACCCGGGTCCTCGAGTTCTTCGGGCCGGCCGCCACCTACGGGCTGCGCCGCGTCGAGTTGCGCCAGCGGCCGGCCGGCGCCGGGCCGGTCGTGGCGCGCTGCGGGTGCCGGGGGTGATACTGCTGTTCGAGCAGCCGGAGCCGCCGTGGGTGCTGCCCGGCCGGCTCACCGGCGCCGCCGCCCGGCGGCTGGAGCGCGCCGGGGCCCGCGTCGCCGAGGGCGCGGCCGCGACCCGGGTCGACTGGCCGGGCGGGGCGCTGCGCGACTTCGTGCTCTTCGACGGGCTCATGCACGAGATCGGCCATCACGCAGTACAGCACGCCGCGAACAAGCGCACGCCCGCGATGCGCACCGCCGACCACGAGCGGCGCGCCGACGCGTTCGCCGCGCGGGCGCGGGCCTCCTGGGCGGCGCGTTGACTCGGCTGATCGGGGACGGTCTGGAGAACCCGGCCAACGCCCGGGCGCTGATCGCGGCGGCGGAGATGTTCTCGGTACGGTGCGGCTTCCGCGACGGCCGGGGCCTGCCCCTCGGACTGTCCACCGTGGACACTGCTGAGCTGCTCGGCGCACCGCTCGTCGCCGTGGACAACGCGCCGGGGGCCGAGTCGGTGTACCGCGCGGCGCCGGTCCGCGGCGCGGCGTCGGTCGTGGTCGGCAACGAACGCCGCGGCATCCGGCCCGACCTGCTGCGCGCCGCGACCCGCACGGTGCAGATTCCGATGCCGGGGCGCGGGGTGAACACGCTCAACGTCGCCACCGCCGCGGCCGTGGCGCTGTACTACCTGCTCGGCGCGGCCGGGCGGCGCGTCGTGCGCGGGCCGCGGCCGGAGTCGCAGCGACCCGGGGTGCTGCTGGCCGCGCCCGGCGACCACGTCGAGGCCGGCAGCTCGCTGCGCTCGGCGGCCGCGTTCGGCTGGCCGTCCGTCGCTGTCGAGGACCGCGACAAGGTGTGGTTCGGCACCCCGCGGCCGGTGCGGGCCGAGGGGCGCGCCGCCGCCCGCAGCCACCGCAACCCGCTGCGGGTCGTGCCCGCGCCGGGCGGGCCGGATCCGGCGTATACCAGGATCGTCGTCTGCTCGCCGGGCGCGGACGGCCCGCCGGTGCACCGGGCCGACCTCACCGGGGCCGGCACGCTGCTCGTCATCCCCGACACCGGCTGGGAGCCGCCGCCGGGCGCCGAGTTCGCCCGGGTCGACGCGCCGGGCGCGGCCGGCCGGTATCGCTTCGTCACCGGCATCGTGCTCGCCGAGGCGGCCCGTCAGCTCGGCCCGCGCCCGACCGGCGCCGCGCCCCGCCCGCCGCGCCGCGGGCTGTCCTACGGCAGCGGCCTCGTCCTGGACGCACCCGCCGACGCGGACGTGGTCGAGCCGTGGGAGCTGCTGCGGTACTGAACCACGCGCCACCGTGACCCGGCGCCGGGGTGTGACCGAAACCCGGAGCCGTCTGGCCGTCATCAACCAGCTCAGGTCGTCGTCGCTGCTAATCGCGCAGGCGCTGCAGGACGACGGTGCCAAACCACTCGCAGCGCTGCTCGATCATCTCGTCGTAGCCGGAGCGGGCGCAGGCATGCAGGGCCGGCTCGCCCGGGAGCGGGTCGCCGCGGTCGTCGAAGAGCATGTGGCCGAACTCGTGGCCGATGATCTGGGTGCGGCGCAGCGGCGGGGCGGACTCGTCGACGAAGACGTAGTCGGCGGTCTCCCCCATCACCCACAGGCCATGCGGGCCCTCCGGCGGCATCGGGTGGTGGCGGATCTCGATCGGGCGGCCGCGGCGCCGCTCGATCCCCGTGTGCAGCTCGGCGAGCGTGAACGTGCCGGCCAGGCCGAGACCGTCGAGGACCGCCCCGGCCTCCCGGACCAGGGTCAGCACGAGCGCGTCGTCGCTGTACCGGGACATCTCCTGCCTCAGCCGGGAACGTCGTGCGCGCCGGACCTCCGGCGACGCTGGGCCGCCTCGAGCCGGGCCACCTCGTCGATGATGCGGATGACCGCCGCCGCGCCCTCCGGGGACAGCCGCCGCTCGACCATGCGCAGCGCGACCTGCGAGACGCCGGGCTGGCGCAGCGCGGCGGCGAGCGCGGCGCTGTGCTCGTCCGGCGCCGGGGCGTCGCGCCGGCCGCCGGTGACGAAGTGGTCGATCGGCACGCCGAAGAAGCGGGCCAGGGCCTCCATCTCCGACCAGCGCGGGTCGCTGGCCGTGCCGGAGCGCAGCTTGCTGAGGTGGGTGTGGGACAGCCCGCACGCGGCGGCGACGTGCCGGACGCTGTAGGGCTTCCCCGTCTGGGGGCTGCACACCGTCCAGAACAGCTGGTCGAGCCGCTCCGCGAACGAGGCCATGGGCTGAGGCTAGCATGGGAACACATCAATCGGGGGTGAGCTTGGCGCGCATCCGGTCCGGCCGGCGCGAGCTCGGCACCCGGGGCCTGACGATGATCCTCATCAGCGCCTCCGGGCCGATGACCGTGCTCGTCGGCGGCCTGGAGACCACGTTCGCGGTCAGCGGCAACGTCGGCACGCCGCTGGCGTATCCCGTGCTGGCCGCCGTCCTCGCGCTGTTCTCCGCCGGCTACGCCGCGATGAGCCGGCTGGTGCGCAGCGCCGGCGGCTTCTACCCGTACGTCGTGCTGGGCCTCGGCCGCGGCTGGGGCATCGCGGCGTCGTTCGTCGCGGTGGTCGCCTACAGCGCCGTGCAGACCGCGCTGTTCGGCCTCTTCGGCGCCGTCGCCCGCGCGTTCGCCGCCGCGCACCTCGGCGTCGCCCTGCCGTGGTGGGCGTGGTCCGCGGCCGCGCTCGCCGTCATCGGCGCGCTCGGCGTGCGCGGCATCGACCTCAACGCCAGGGTCCTGGCCGTCCTGCTGGGCCTGGAGATCGGCGCGGTACTGCTGTTCGACGCCGCCGCGCTCACCCACCCGGCCGGCGGGGCGGCGAGCCTGGCCGGGCTGGCGCCGCAGCACCTGCTGCAACCGGGCCTCGGCGTCGTGTTCGCCTTCGCCGTCGCCGGCTACCTCGGCTTCGAGCAGGGCGCGGTGTACAGCGAGGAGGTCCGCGACCCCGCCGGCACGGTCGCACGGGCCACCTACCTGGCGCTGGCGGTCACCGGCGTGCTGTACACGATCACGGCCTGGGCGATGACCGTCGGCGCCGGCCCGGACAAGGTGGTGGCGCTCGCCAGCTCCGGCCTGCCGTTCTCGATCATCGCCGCCGCGTTCGGCGACCCGCTCGCGACGGTCGCGAACGGGCTCCTCGTCACCAGCGTCTTCGCGTGCCTGCTGAGCGTCCACAACTGCGTGGCCCGGTACGTGTTCGCGATGGCCCGCGACCGGCTGCTACCCGGCCCGCTCGCGCGCACCGGGCGCCGCTACGCCGCGCCGGCGACCGGGTCGCTGGCGCAGAGCGGGGCGTCGGCGGTGACGCTCGTCGCGTTCGCCGTCTTCGGCCTGGATCCGATGCTCGACCTGTTCGTCTGGCTGTCGTACCTCGGCGCGCTGGGCGTCCTGCTGCTGCTCGCGCTCACCTCGGCCGCGGTGATCGGCTTCTTCCGGCGCCGGCCGGGCGCGCCGCGCTGGAGCACCCGCTTCGCGCCCGCGCTCGCCGTCGCCGGCCTGGCCCCGATCGTCGGCGTCACGGGCGCGGGCGCGGGCGCGGTCTTCGGCGCCGGCCCCGGCTCGCCGGCCACCTGGGTGCTGACCGGGCTGGTGGCGGCGGGCGCCGTGGCCGGGCTCCGCTACGCGACGGCGTTGCGACGGGGCAACCCGGCCGCCTACGCCGATCTCGGTGCCAACGCGCTGCGCCGCGCCGGCGCGGGCGCTCCGCTCGTCGTCGCCGGGGGCACCCGCCCCGACGCCGCCCGCCCGCAACGCCCGATCCGGCTTGGCCGGCTTCGCGACGCCGACCCGGACCGGTCGCCCCGCCCCGCCGGTGACCGGCGGCCGCCGTGCCGGCTGCGGGCGCTCTACACCGTCGCCCGGCTCTGGCCGCTGTGGCGCCGTGTCCGGGCGGCCGTGCCCGAGGTCGCGCTCCTGCCGCGGTACCGCGGACCGGCCGCCCTGCGCTCGCTGGCCCGCCACGCCCCGCTCGCCGCGCTGCGCATGCCGGTGGAGATCCTCGACGCCTGCGCGGTGCTCGCCCCTTGGGTGCCGCCGCGCGCCTGGGCCGTCGCCCGCGACGAGGCGCGGCGGCGCTGCCCACGCCCGGCGGACCGGCCGATCCACGTCGAGGCGGCGGTGCTGGCCGTGGCCCTGCGCGCCCGGACCGGCCCGGTGGCGGCGGCACTGCCCGACGCGCCCGCGGAGCCCCTGTTCCCGGCCGATCTCGCGCCTTCGGCGACGGTGCGGCATCTCGTACTCGTGGCTCGCGCCCTGCGCCGGTCGGGCGTCGTGCGGGCCACCCTGCGCGGGGTAGCCCCCGGGCCGGCCCCGGCCCCCGCGCGGTAGTCGCCGTGCCGCCGCGGCGATCCCTGCACGCCGAGTACTTCCTGCTGGCGCACGACGGGTACTCCGGCCGCCCGCACATCGACGCCGCGCTGCTCGGCGCCGGCGTCGCGGGCGCTCTGCTGGGCGAGCTCACCCTCGCCGGCCACCTCGCGCTCGACGGCGGCGTGCCGCGGGTCACCGGCCTGCCCGCCGACGCGGTCGCAGCGTCCACAGTGGACATCCTGCGCCGCGGCCGGCACGGCGTGGAGCGCTGGATCGAGCTGCTGGCCGGGGCGGCGTACGCGATGGTCGGCGACGACCTGGTCCGCTCGGGCGTGGTCCACCGGCCGCCGGCCGGGCGGCTGGCGCGGCTGGGCCGCGCGCGGGCGCGGTACGTGGCCACGGACGCGCTGGCCGGCGCGGCGCCCCGGGTGCTGCTGCGGCACGCGGCCGACGCGGGGACCACCGACGAGCGCATCGGGACGCTGGCCGCCCTGGCGCTCGCCACCGGCCTCGAGGGTGTGGTCGCCGACGGGGCGAACCGCGCGGCGCTCGGCCGGCTGCGCGCCATGGCGGCCGAGGTGTCGGGCGACGCGGGCACAGTCGTCGAGGCCGTGAGGGCGGCCGCGGCGGCGATCGCCCTGACCCCGCGCCGCGGCCAGTGACGGCCGACGCCTCACCCGCCTCCGCGTGCGGACCAGCTCATCGGATGCTGAACCCGGTCAGCCCCTCCGGCGGCCCGTCGCGCACCTCGACGCCGGTGACGTGGGCCGACTCGGGCCCGCGGCCGGCCCACGCCACGAGCGCGTCAACCGCCTCGTCGTCACCCTCGAACACGGCCTCCACCCGGCCGTCGGGCAGGTTGCGCACCCAGCCGGCGACCCCGCGCGTCTCGGCGGCGCGTCGGCACGTGTCGCGGAAGAACACGCCCTGCACCCGGCCGGAGACGAGCACCCGTTTGCGGATCATTGTCCGACGGTACCGCCGCTAGACTACGCAGGCGTGACGTTCGATGCCGGCCGCGAGGTGCTCTACCGGGACTTCCGCGGCGACGGGGAGCTGGTCCTGGTGATGCCGCAGCGCGTAGTGTCCGACGACGAGCGTGGGCTGCTGACCTGGCGGCCGATCGGCACGCCGTGGCTGTTCCGGCGCACGGCCGACGGCCGCGACCGGCGCGAGGTCCCGTTCCGCGAGCGGCACACCGTCCAGTGGCGGCTCGCGCCGATGGTCTGGGGCGGGCTGCACGTGCTGCACCTGTTCCGGCCGGGTCGCGCGCACTCGGTGTGGTGGATGTTCGACCCGGACTTCATCCTCCGCCGTTGGTACGTCAACCTCGAGGCCCCGCCGGCCCGCTGGGACGACGGCGCGGACGGGACCGCCGGCGTCGACACGTTCGACCACGCCCTCGACATCGTCGTGGAGCCGGACCGCGCGTGGCGGTGGAAGGACGAGGGCGAGTACCTCGAGCGGGTGGGGCACCCCGCCTACTGGACCTCCGCGCAGGCCGCCGGCATCCGCGCCGAGGGCGAGCGGGTCGCCGCGGACGTCGAGGCGGGCGCGTTCCCGTTCGACGGCACGTGGCGCGACTTCCGGCCCGGCCCGTCGTGGCCGGTACCGCGGCTACCGGAGCGCGGCTGGGACCGCAGGCGGGTCCTCACCGGACCGGCGTCCTGACACCGCGGCCCCGCGTGCCCGCGCTTGGCTGCCTGATCAACGATACGGTTCGGGAGTGCTTCCTGGCATCGCGCGACAACCGTTGATCTTCCTCGACGTGGACGGCGTGCTCATCCCGTTCCGGGCCCGGCCGGCCGGCACGGATCGCCCCTCGACCGGGCACGCGACAGACGCCCACGACGGCGCCGGCAATCCTCTCCTCGATCGGCTCGATCCCGGGGATGGACGACACCTCCTCGCCCTGCTGGGCGAACTGGTCTGGGCGACCACGTGGATGGCGGAGGCGAACGACGTTGTTTCGCCGCGGCTCGGTCTTCCGGCACTGCCCGTCGTCGACTGGCCGGACACCGACGAGGAAGCCCCACGCGGCGTGCACTGGAAGACGGTGTCCCTCACTCGATGGGCAGCGGGACGTCCGTTCGTCTGGCTCGACGACGAGACAACCGATGCCGACCGGCGCTGGGTCGCCGCACACCACCCCCAGCCGGCGCTGCTGCACCGCGTCGACCCATATCTGGGACTTACCGACGCAGACTTCTCGGCGGTGCGGCATTGGCTCGCACAGCGCAACGAATCCGCTTGATCAGCTGCGCGCTGATGCCGCGAGTCGCGGGCTGCGAAACGTCATGGCGACGTGCCGAGCCGGCTTGCGGTGGTAGCCGAGGAGAGCGCGGGCGCTGAATACCAGATCCTCCGCTTGCGCGGAGGTCCCGAATCGAACGGAATAGTAGGAAGCGCCCCCATGGCCTCGGCTGTCGCCGCTACGCAGGGATCAGCTCGCTGAGCCGATCCAGTGTATATGCCTCCGATTCGTCCGGCAGGTCCTCGGGCGCCTCGATGCCGATGAACGTGATCGGCTCGTCCGGCAGCCGGCCGTTCCACGTCATCACCTCGGCCCGTGCGCGCCACCGGTCGACAAGGTAGGACACGGTGAGGTAACGCCGCTCCATCAGTGCTCGTACCCGGTCGGCCGTGTTGAACGTGTTCTCCTCCACCCGGTTGAACGACGGCATGCCCCGCAGGTACAGGTGCAGCCACACGGCCTGCCAGCCACGCTCGCCCTTGGCGAACACCATCGGCAGCGCGACCCGGCCCTGGCCGCGCATGTGCGAACGCGCCCGCACGGTCCGTGCGTCGAACGGGGCGCCGCGCTGGTCTCGTGTGCGGGTCTGATACCCGAACATCGACTCGGCGACCTCATCGAACGACTCACCCACATAGATGTAGACCTGCGGAACCACATAGTGCCCGCGGACCGTCAACGGCACGTCGATGAACTCGGTCGCACCGTTCGTCGCGTCGGTGAGGTCGCCGGAGTGCACCACGCCGTCATGGTGATAGTTCGTCCAGGACACCTGGCCCGTGGTGTGGAAGTTGTCGTCGAGCAGCAGCATCGACAGGTCGTAGTCGGTGCGACGACTGGTCTGGCGCCAGTATGTGAAGAAGCGCAGCAGCTCACCGGAGACCGATGTCCGCGAGCCCCTCGGCAGCACCGCAAACCCGCCTTCGCCAGCCTTGCCGGACAGCGGCAGCGCGACATCGAGCACCTCCGGGTCCACCACCAGCGGTCGCTGCGGCTCCGGCAGCCGGGCGCTGATCTCCGCGTCGAGCAGGGCCGACAACTCGGCCACCAGCCCGGCCGGCAGCGGTGGCCGCTCGTCCGGCCCGATCCACGCGCGCCGCGAGCGGTTCGCGTACATCCGGGCCGACGCGGGCGTCAGCCGGTTGTCGACATGCTCCCGCAGCGAGCAGAGCACCCGGCCCGACGCCGAGCCGAGCGCGCCCGTGACTGCTTCCACCACAACGGATCGCTCCGATGCCGACGCCAGCCGCAGCAGCCGGTCCGCTGAGCGCAGGAGCAGACCCGGCGCAGCCGACAGCACCGACGCGGCCGGGCCGACGGCTCCGGCGCGGATCGCCGCCTCCGCGCGGCCGGCGAGGTTGCGTACCCGCCGCTCGCCACGCGCGACTGCGAACACCTCCCGCGCGTGCGGCCACTCGGCGTACTCGTGCGGGTGCAGACGCTCCCCGAGCCGCTTCCACCGCTGCGCGTAACGCACGACGTCACCGAGCTTGTCCGGGCTCGCCCCGACGACCTCGTTCAGCGCGCCCAGCAGGACCCGCCGCTCCCGGCGCCGGAAGGCACGAAATCGCGTGGGCGTCACGAGCGAGGCATCCCCGCCGGAGACCTGGCAGGCAAGGCGCAGCACGTCGGTCGTAGTGTTCACGGCGACCAGCGGCCGGCCGAGGACGAGCCGGACCCCGTTGAGCACGGCACGGTTCTCCCGCATCGGGATCTGCGCCGGCTGCGTGCCGTCCACGCAGGCGACTGCGAGCTGACTGAGGATCGCGAGGTCCGCCTCGCCGTGCGGCGTCGAACTACCGGCCAGGGCCAGATAGAGCCGCTCTGCCTCCACGTCGGCGGTGTCGCCGAGCCGCAGCAGGGTCACCCGGTCACCGGCCGCGGTGATCAGCGCGTCGTGCGCGGCCAGCAGGTCGGCGTAGGTGTGCTGGTAGGTGCCGTAGCCCGGCAAGTCGAGCAGGTTCACCCCGCCCGAGACGACCGCGTCCCGCAGTTGCGCGTCGGTCGCCGTGCCGCCGCCGGTGAGTACGGCCGCACGCAGCCGCTCCGTCCAGAACTCGACGGTGTCCGGCACGTCGTGCGGGAAGCCGATGAAATAGGCGTTGTGCTGAACATGGTCGCCGACCAGCTCGCGCACCGCGGACACGACCGCGGCGGCGAGATCCAGCGCCGGCCCGGGGGCCAGCGCGCCGATGTGTTCCAGCAGAGCCCGCGACGCCGAAAACCCGACATCGAGCAGCGCCGCATCCAATTGCCGGGCCACCGGCGTGCCGTCGCCGGCCGCGCCAGTGCTCGCCGGCACGCGCAATGTCTTCTGGATGATCAGCTTCTCGAGCACACGGTCCTCCGTTTCCGCCGGTTGTGCCCGCGACAAGGGGTCAGGCCGGACGCCGACCCGGGAGTCAGCTCCGGCAGTTGCCGGCTTGCGGCAGCGGCACAGTGGGTCGCCGGGGACTCGAACCCCGAACACTTCGATCCAGAAGGAAGCGCTCCCATGACCGCACAGGCGGGGAGCGGACGCGCTACACAGCCGAATGCTCTACCAGTTGAGCTAGCGACCCACGGGCCGATCATCGCACGGGCCGAATCGACGAGGCTATCGAGTTACGGCGTCGCCGCCGTCATACGCACGATGTTCCGTGCTGGTGAGCAGCTACGACGAGGACAAGAGGTTCGATCTGTGTGTCGAACCGGAAGGCATGTCGTACACCTTCCCGCCTGAGCGGCAGATCGTCTTGCTGTTCGTGGAGGACTCCATGGACTTCGAGGTGAGCCATACCCCGGACGCGCTCGTCATTTGGCGCCCCGCCAACACGGAGGTAAGGGCTGGCCCGGTCGGCGGACCGATGGAGCGGATTGGCGGCCGGCGCGAGAATCCCTCCTGGATGGACGACGGAGGTAGCAAGAGCCTCCGATCTTTGTGCCCTGAAAAGAACTGGTGATCGGGAGTGTCCGCTTGCTCAGCTGACCGCTCATGCCGTGGCCCGCGCGCATGTCACTGCAGCGACGGCGTCAGGTCGTCGGCTGCCGGCCGTCCTCCCACCGGGCGGACGCCCACGCCCGCTCGAACTCGTCGCGGTGTATCTCCTGGTCCGGAAGCTGTGGATCGAAGAGATCTACCAGGGGCGGGTTGAAGGGCCAGTCCTGCGGGTCCGTCTTGATCGCGGTCCCGTCCTCGGCCACCTCCACCTGTCGGATACGGCGGCCGTCAGGCCCGACCTCCGTCAGGTACGTCGCCGGATCGTCGCCGTCCCACTCCTGACGCAGATAGACAACCTGCCGGTCGGCGAGTGCACCGAAGCCGGGGAGGGCGCGCTGGGCGTCGCGCTTGGAGCGTAGCGCGTCCAGGCCGGCGCGCGGCCCGCTCGCGTTTGCGGTCGGCACACCGTGATGTTGATCAGAATTGTCCGGGGCCGGCCATGCGGTAGAAGAAGGGTCCGAGCCCGGCAGAGGCGACGGCTTGGATGAGCGGAAGATGGTCTTCCAGCATGCGGGCGTGCTCCAGGTCCCCGACGAAGACGGGGTCGAAGCCGGCGTCGACGATCAATTGCTCGGCGACCTGCCGGGCGTCTGGGTCGGCAGCGAATAGGTTGCTCGGCCGGACCCGTTGCTGTCCGATCTGGTCGTAGATCACCGCCCAGTTGGTGTTGAAGCTCTTGGCGGTCGGACCACCGATGATGGACTTGACCTCGTGCGCCTGCGACACGAACTGGGCGGAGCGTTGCCCGTAGGCGTTGGTCGCATCGATGGTCACCTTGCCGCCGATGCCGGTCACGTTCGCCAACGCCGCCGCGATTGCCTGCCCGGGCACGGCGACCAGGACCACGTCGGCCGCCGATCCGTCACCGCCGTCACGTCCCAATGTGATGACCTCGTGCCCGGCCTTCGACCAGATCCCGGCCAGCCCGCCGCCGATTCGGCCCCTACCCACCGTGACGATCTTCATGTGTGCCCCTCACTGGTTGCCTGACCACGACCTTGGGCGGTGTTTCAGATCTTTCCACGGTGCCCGCGACCGGAGCACGATACCCGAACGCGAAGCCGTCAGGTCCCGTCGAGGCCAAGGTGGCGGTGTCCAGGTCAAGATTGCGGACGATCTTGCGGCGTCCGAAGCCAAGATCCACCGAATCCGCCAGCAAGACTTGGACACCCGGCACCCGAATCGTCCACGTCTACATGGCGGACTCCTGCTCACGGCTCGCCGAGCTCGTCATCTCTTCTTCCGCGCCCGGCTTCGAGGACGGGCCGCGTCGGCGGCGTTGGAGTTCGGCGACTCGCTGGTGCTGCTGGACGTTGCTGGGCCGGTACCGGCCGAGGCATGGGATTCCTGGATCGAGCTGGCGGTGCCGTCCGACCAGGTCGAGGTCTACCCCCTGTGACCTGTCGTCGGTTGCGGAGGAGGTCGAACTTGGCTCGGCCGTACATCTGCCGCTTGATCATTTTGATGCGGTTGGCGTTGCCCTCGACCGGGCCGGAGCTGAAGGGCAGGCTCAATCCAGCGGTTCCCGCCAGAGCCCTGTTCTCGCGGACGTTACCAGACGTGTCACTCGAACAGGTGCCGGTTGGCGCGGCTCCAGCTGATCCGTTCCGCCGCCGCGTCGAGAACTCCGCTCTCCCGCCACGCGACCTGCGGCTGTCGCCCCTGCGTCGCGAGCTGGCGGGCCCGCTCCCACACTGCCCGCTGCTGAGCGATGACCTCATCGACCAGGCCCGCGGTCGAGCTGAGACCGTACGCCTCGGCGAACAACTCCAATCTGCGTCGCCGGTCCGGCGGTACGGAATATCCCAGCCACCGCAGGCAGGTGCGGTCGTCGCGAAATGGCGCGACGTACTCCAACGCGTAGGCGACATCGTGGATCGGTCGGGCCGGCCAGGCATAGTCCCAGTCCAGGATGCCCACGGGCCGACTGCCGCGCCATACCAGGTTCCACGGACCGAAGTCACCGTGACAGATCAGCTCACCCGCGCCGACGGCGCCGACGTGGGCTGCCCACCCCGCCTCGGCGGCCGGACGGAACCCACGCACCGCCTCGTGGTAATCGCGCAGGAGACGAGCCATCGCCACCAGGCCCTCGTCGTCGACGACCTTGGCCCACCCCTCACGACCGGACTCCCCATCGATGTAACTGAGAACCTCCCGGCCGTCGTCATCGATGCCGAGCAGCCGAGGAGCGTGCCGAAAACCGATCTCCTCGAGATACCGCAGCAGTTCGTGGATGGTCGTGGACGGCGCGGGGTCTCAACGATCTCGTCGCCACCGGGCGTTCTCCCGCATGATCCTGGACCAGGATCGCCGATCGACCCATGTCCTCAGCAGCCAGAGACCGATCACGGCGAGCAGCACGAGGACCGTCTCACGCCACCACCACGTCCACGGAAAGTCCGAGGTGCCGAACACCGTGGGATGCGGACGCCCGGCCAACGCCTCCGACGCCCAGACCAGGCATTCGCTGTTCAGTCGTGACTCGACGACGATCATCGGCGTGATCGCCCCGTTCACGACGAGCCCGGTGCCTGCGGTCTTGGTGTCCCGGTCGTACAGCGACACGACCGGCGTTGACCCCGCCCAGTCGGATCCGCATTCGCTGGTCCAGCCGGGCACCCGGACGGGATCTCCGGTCTGACTGCCGTCGGCAAGCGAGAACCGGCGCAGCCATCTGTCGGCGGTCCCATCCTCACGCACCAGCAGACTCGTCCCGTCCGGCGAGACCGGCCCGATGCCGACCGCGCGGATCTCCTCCCGCCACGGCGAGGACGGCCGCAGGGTCACCGTGCGGGTCACCTGGCCGTCGAGCCGGGTCACCTCGGCTACGACGGGCCCGGCTGGCGGCCCGCCGTCATCCAGCATGCGCAGCCACACCATGCTGTCGGGGCCGGCCCATCCGGCCAGCACCGACCGTTGGCCGGAAGGCTGCTCGACGAAGGTGACCTGCCCGTCGGGCCCGAGCACGGCCGCCCCGCTGTGCGTGGCTCGGATCGTGCCGTCGCGCATGTCGACCCGCTCCGCGGGAAGGCCGAGGCGCAGCCCGTCCGGGGACCAGCGTCCGACCAAGTGGGGGTTGATGCTGTAGTACGAGTAGGACGGGCCGAGCGGGGCATTTTCGAACTGTGGGTACCGCGTTCGTTCGCCGGTGACGAGGTTGTGCACGACGTATGCCGCCCCGGCGTCCGGCTGGTATCCGACCCGACGCCCGTCGGGTGCGAGCACCGGAGTCGGCAGGTTCCCGATGCCGGCGCCGATCGGGAGTCGCCAGCGATGCCCGCTCTCGGTGACGACGTACCACCGTTCCGGGTCGCTGACCAACGCCGCGATCGGGCCGGGTCGATCCGGTAGGTCACGCACCCACCACTGATGGCCGATCCGTTGCGGGCGGCCCGTGACACCGGGACCGTCTTCTGCATGGGACGGGCCGATGCTGGGCACGCCGCCGACCAACGGAACGGCCACGACCGCGCTCACCGCCAGCATGGCCGCGACGATCACGCCGCCGGCCAGACGGCCGCGGATTCGTCGGCGCCGCCCGGCGATCCGTGCCCTGGTCGCGAGATCATTCCGTACGACATGTGGCGCGACCTCGGCGACGAGCTCGTCGAACGCGTCGCGAAGTGAACCCGTCATCGCCCCTCCATCGATGTGTCGACCAGGACCGAACCCAGCTCCGGGGCGAGTTCGCGCAGCCGCGCCAGGGCATGCCTGGTCTGCGATTTGACCGTGTTCACAGAACAGCCGAGCACATCGGCGGCCTGGCTCTCGGTCAGGTCCTCATAGAAGCGCAGGACGAGGACGGCCCGTTGCCGGTGAGTCAGCCGGGCCAGCGCGTCACGCAGGACAAGCCGCCGTGTCACGGTCTCCGCGTCGTCGTCAGCGCCGCGCAGTTCCGGCCGCTGCTCCGTCGCGGTCTGCTCCACCCTGCGCCGGCGAACATGTCTGCGCCAACCGTCCACCGCGCACGTGTACAGCACACGCCGCACATACGGCTCGGGGTCACCGAGCCGCGCCACCGACGCCCACCGCCCGGCGACACGGGCGAGCGCATCCTGGAGCAGGTCCTCGGCCAACTGCCGGTCCCCGGTCAACAAATATGCGGTGCGCGCCAGCGCCGCCGAACGCGCACGCACGAACACCTCGAAGTCATCCACCGACACCTCCCTGCCACGTACACGTTCGCCGGCCCCGGATTGGGTGGAAGCGCAGCAACCGCGTGCGCTCCCTACCGCCCGCGGACGCCCTTGGATCGCGGCGGTGATGGCCTACGGAACGTCACGACGAACTGGATCGCTCAGCTCGCGGACATGCTGATATGAACGGTCAGCGCGCCCGGCCGAGCGTGGTCCATGCGGAGGCGACGATGTCGATAGGCCCCTCCCGGGGAAGCAGCGCCGCCCACCGACCACGCAGCGCATCACGTCGCCTCGCGTCCAGCCCTTTGACGTATTCGCCCGCTGGGCCCACTCCGAGCGTGAACGGCTCCCACCACTCGTCGAAACTCGCGAAACTCGCCCGAACCGTCAGCACAGTGGACTCGATGTCGCGCAACCCGGCCGCGGCGAACAACTCGGCAAGATGCCCCTCCCGGGCGCCGGCGTGTGTTGACTCGTCGCGTGCGTGCGGATCGAGGTCCAGGACAGCTTTCCAGAACGCCGTCAGTGGACCACCGCCACCGGCGTGATCCCACACGCAGGCGGCGACCACATCCCCGCGACGCGTGACCCGGGCCATTTCCCGCAGCCCGGCCACCGGGTCGTCCATGAAGGGCACGACCAATTGAGCAAACGCGTAGCCGAATACACCGTCGGGGAACGGCAGCCGCTCCGCGGCGGCGCGGCGGATGTCGACCGCGGGAAAGCGGGAACGGGCCGCCGTGACAAATGCACCCGACGGGTCGACCGCGGACACGGCTCCGGCCCCGAGGCGCCCGACGAGCTCCGCCGTCAACGCTCCGGTCCCGCAACCGACGTCCAACGCCTGTCGCCCCTCCGTGAGGCGGGCGAATTCCACAAACTTCGCTGCCAACGGCTCGGAATACCGACCCATGAACCGGCCGTAAGCGTCTGCGGCAACCTCGAAGCTCACTCCGCGCATCCTAGTCGTGGCCATTGATCAACCGCTGCGGAGTCCGCTCAGGCGCCGATCGTGCACGCGAGGCCGTGTTACGTTGGTCGATGCAGGGGCGAGGTGATCAGGACGATCAGGGCACCGGCGCTGCCCGCTGACTCGCCGGCCCCGTCATCGGAGACGGAGCTCACCGAGCCGGGCCGGCGTCCAGGTCGGTCACGGGAGCGCCCAGACGAACAGGGCGCCGGCCGCGACGCAGGCCAGGCGGGAGTCCGTGGCGGCGCACCGCGCGTCGCGGTTGAAGTCGTGCGTCCGACCGATCACCCGCACCGTGCCGTCGGCCGGGTCGAGGCGGCCGATCACGGCATCGCCGAGGTTCGTCGTCCGCCAGACGAACGGCCCTGACCCCGTGGAGCCGAAAATCGGGAGCCAGCCCTTCAGGCGCCACCGGACCGCGCCGGTGTCGCCGGCGAACGCCACGAGGCCGTTGGGCGCGTCCCGGGCCTGGGGATGCGCGACGAGCACCAGACCGCCGGCCGGATACAAGACCCCGGAGCCGTAGCCGTCGGCCTGCCACAGCCGGGCGCCCGTCGCCGCGTCGAGCACGTCGGTACCTTCCCCGGTGAGGACGCAGTACCGGCCGTCCAGGCACGGGTACGGCCCGTTGTGGGCCGCGTCGCCCGCCCAGTGCCACAGCAGCCGCCCGGAGACACGGTCGTACACGTCGGCGCCCCGGCCGCCGGCCCGGTACACCACCTGCTGCCCGGACACGCCGTCCTCGTGCCGGGCGACCGGGCCGGACCAGTCCAGCCGGTAGGTGGCCGCGAGCGCACCGGTACGCACGTCATGGACCCGCAGCACACCGCCGGCGTCCAGGTCGGTCAGGCCCGTGAGGACCGGGTAGGTGGTCATGGACAGGCTCGGCACCGTGCCCGGCGGCATCTCGACGGACCACACGACCCGGCCGGTATCCGGCTCGACCGCGACGTACCGCTCGTCATTGGGCACCATCGGCAGCGCCACCGCCGGGTCCTCCGGGTCGCCGTAGGACGTGTCCAGCCCCTCCGCCAGGCTCCGCCACACGCGATCGTTGAGCAGCACCAGGCGTCCGGGCGGGTCAGCCAGCCCGACCACCCACCCCTCCGCCCGCTCCCAGCGCACCGCCCCGGTAGCGGCGTCGAGCGCGAAGATCCGCCGAGTGCCCTCGCCGGCATGCTCCTCCTGCAGCAACACGATTCGGTCGGTGGCCACGACCGGCTCGGCCCGGTCCAGCGACCGGCGCCACAGCAGCCCGCCGCCGGCCGCATCGACCGCCTCGATGACCGTCCCCGCCTCGACGACCGTCCCGTCCCGGCTGAGCTGGGGGCGGACCAGGTAGAGCTGGCCGCCGCCGGCCAGGACGGTGATCACCTGGAGGCCGGGCCCGTACAGCGGTGCCAGGTCGCGCCGCGCGCCGGCCCCGGACAGCAGCCCGACCACGAGCGCCAGCACGACGGCCAGCCGGAGCGGACGCCGCCGACGACGCGGCGGGGGCTGCCCGGGCGGCGGCTCCCAGGGTGTCGTGATGTCGAGCTCGATCATCGCGTCCGGCACGGATCCCTCCCTCACCCGAGAGCATTTCACGACCGGGTCGCCACGCGGCAGACAGACCTTCACCGACGGCCCGCGCGGCTGCCGTAGTGTTCGCCGTCGCCCCCCCGCAGGGCGGTGTCGCGCCACCCCGATCCGTGCTGTAGGGCCAATCTGCCCGGTAAGTCGGCTGACGGGGCTCGGGCAGATGCGTAGGCTTCCGGTCATCTCGCCAATATCTGGAACAGTCGCGGCAGGGTGACGGCCAGGATCGTGCGTCCCGCCGCGATGTCCCAGATGCGCAGGACCCGGTCGGCGCAGCTGGTCGCTACGACAGGATGGCTTCAGTAGCGGCTGGCTTGTCGGTCATTTCACGGCAGACGGCCGAGCGCCTGCTGGGCGCGACGACGGATGGTGTCTCGTTCGTGGTCCAGTAGGCGCTCCAACGCCGGGCGGGCATTGGCGGCCCGAATCCTGCGAACCGCTGAAATCGCGTGCAGCACGACGTCATCGTCGGAGAGTAGGTCGACGAGGATTTCGATTACGGTGCTCCGGTTCGCGCGACCGCCGATGCGCGGCAGCGCATCGACCGGCATCTGGCGGGCAGTGCCGTAGGACGGCTCACGGACAAGGTCGACGACGTCGGCGAACACCGTGCTGTCGGCGACGATGGCGATCGCGTTGCCGACCGCCCAGCGCACGGGGTCGAGGGAGACAGTCCGGAACTGCCGCACCATGAGGGGTCCCGCCACCGGACGGGCGTCACGGGTACTCAGCGAACGGATCAGCCCTTCGCGCAGCCGCTCTCGGGCGTCGTCGGACGGCAGTTCGTCGACCCGGTTCAGCCACGCCATCAGGATCGGTATCGCGGCGGGGTACCGCTCGGTGGTGTTTACCAGGTCCCAGACGTCGCTGATCACAATTCCGGCGTCTTCCAGGTCCTGGACGAGGCCTCGCTCCAGTTCGGGAACCGGACGCCTGCGCGCCAGCCGGCGGTCGATCATGAACCTGGTCACGGCTCGGCCCTCTTTGCGGATGCCGGCAGCGGCACTGTCGTCGTCGACCACGGTGGCGATCATCGCATTTGCGCCACATCCGTTACTCGAATACAGAACGCGGCGTTCATGCCATCCGCTCGGGGCGGATGGCCACGTGCGAGCTTCGCTGTCCTGAGTCAACCGCTCGTCGACTTCGGCCCATGGGTCAGCCGATGATCAGTCTGCCGATGACTCCGGTGGCGGAGAGCAGGCCGATGACTGTCAGCGCGCCGGTTGCCGCCAGGGCGCTGCCGACCCAGGCTCGCCGCGCTCGCCCCGGCCCCAGCGTGATCCAGGCGAGAGCGGCGAAGCCGAGTCCTTCCAGCATGAACCAGGGCTCGTTGAAGAACAGGTCCTGCAGGTCGGCGGTGCGGGTGTCGATCGAGGCCCACACCGCCTCGGGGTAGCGAACGTCGAGCAGTCCGGCCAGGCTGAGCACCCGTTGTACGGCATCGATGATTCCGTGCATGCCGCAGCCGACGGCGATCACCCAGCACACGGCGAGCAGGACGGGTCCCACCCGGCGCCGTGGCCACAGCGGCAGCATCGCGATCGGCAGCACCGCAGCGATGAGCAGAATGATCGTCGCCGCCATGTTGAGCATTCTGAAGGCGCTTGGGTTCGCAGGCCGGCCGGGCAGGAACGCAGTGCCGCCAACCGCGTAGTAGCCCCGGTACAGCGCGTAGCAGAGCCCCCAGCCGGCGACCGCGGCACTGGCCCACGCCAGCCGGGACGGCTTCGCATCGGCACGCGGGCTCGCACCCCGCCGGGTGCGCGCGGCACTGTCCACTGTCGACCCTCCTGATCGGTTGGCGTCCTTCACCGGCCGACCCCGGCGCGGCATCCGCGCGGCGTCGGAACGGGCGCAACGCATCCTAACCAGAGTTGATCAGAGCTGGGTCGTCCAACATCAACAGACCCGCCGCACGGCCCCGTTCGGCCAACTCCTCATCCGCGTCGACAAAACGAGTGGTTGACCCGACGTCGTAATGTCCGTCTGTGACGCGCATCATCGTGCCGCTGCTGGCGACGGTACTGTTCGGTGGACTGGCCGCCCTACTGATATGGGGGCGTCCGCACGGCCGAGCGGAAGAGCGACGCCGTCGGCGCGAGAACGAAAGGCACAAGTCCCCTATCGGGACCGTGTTGGCGACACTGCTTGGTCCGCTTGGTTCACCGGCCTGGTGTGCGCCGCCTGCGCGGTCGCCACACTCATCATGACGGTGGCCGCGATCGTTCGCTGAAGACGGTTGTCACCGTCACCGTGCACCAGGTGGTGCGGGAGTTTGAGATTGACGATGGCGCCGTCGTCGGTGCGGTGCGTGGCGATCGCGACGTGGTTGGCCAGCAGCATGCGCTCGGCGGCTGGATTCAGGTGGCGAGGTATCCGGAGGCTTGGAGTCGGAACAATTCGGCGTAGCGGCCGCCGGCGGCCATGAGCGTGTCGTGGGTGCCGTCTTCGACGATCCGGCCGTGGTGCAGCACGTAGATGTGGTCGGCGTGGCGGACATTGGCCAGCCGGTGGGTGATCAGCAGCGTGGTGGTGCGGCCTTGGCGGTCGCGGATGGCCTGGAACAGGGTGTCCTCGGCACGCGGATCGAGGGCCGAGGAGGGTTCGTCCATGATGAGCAGGTCGGCGGTGCGCAGGAAGCCGCGGGCTGCGGTGATGCGCTGCCACTGCCCGCCGGAGAGGTCCTGACCGTTGGCGAACTGGCGGTCCAGCAGCGTCTCGTAGCCGTGCGGCAGCTCGATGATCATGTCGTGGGCGGCGGCCCGTGCGGCGGCGGCCTCGATACGGGCCCGGTCAGGTTCGGCGGCGCTGTCACCGATGGCGATGTTCGTGGCGGCGGTGAACGGCCACTTGTGGTACTCCTGCGTCACCACCGCGATCCGGGTATGCAGCGCCTCGGGGTCCCATTCGTTGACGGGACGGCCGTTCCAGGCGATGACGCCCATGTCGGGGCTGCGGAGCCCGGCGATCATCGAGGCGAGGGTGGTCTTGCCGGAGCCGTTCTCACCGACGAACGCGACGGTCTGCCCCGCATGGACGGTGAGCGTGACGTTGTCGACCGCGGGGGTGGCGCGTTCGGGGTAGGCGAGGCTGACGCCGCGCACGTCGATTCGCTGTAGCGGTCCGGGCATGTCCCGAGCCGCCGCGTCGGCGGCCGCGGGCAGGTAGTCGGCGGCTCGGGCCATGAAGCCCGTGTAATCACTGAAGTGTTGTCCGTCGGTGTAGATCCGGTCGATCTGCAAGGTCACGGTCGTCAGCGAGCGCTGCGCGGTCTGTACCGCGATGACGCACGTCGCCGCGGCGGCGATCGGGATCTGGCCACGCAGCAGCAGGATGCCGAGCATGGCGTAGACGCCGACGGTGGCCAGGCCGCCGATAACGGAGCCGACGCTCGTGGTCGTGGTGACCCGGCGCGCCAGCGCCAGCTGGATGTCGGTCTCGGCACCCATGACCCGGTCGTACTGGTCGAGCAGGAACCGGCGCAGCCCGTAGGAGCGCAGCTCGGCCGCGGAGTCGCGTTCGGCCATGAGCCGATGCAGCAGCCACAGCCGGCGGCGGCGCACCGACCCGGCGATGAACGTCTGGTAGCGCTGGTGGCCGGCGCGCAGCGACGCCCACGCGTTCGGCAGGGTCGCCACCAGCAACGCCAGCAGGAGCAGCGGGTGGATGATCACGACGGCCGCGGCGACGGCGAGCAGGCCGGCGAGCCCCGCGAGCAGGTTCATCGCGCCCTGCACGAGTCCGACGGCCGAGTCCGTACCGCGGGACGCGCGCTCCATGTCGTCGGCGAACGCGTCCGCGTCGAACGCGTCGAGCCGAACAGCGGTGGTGACCTCGAACAGCGAGCGCTCCACCTCCCGGTCCACCCGCGGGGTGAGGCCGTTCTGCGCGTAGCCACTGGCGATGCCCAGCCCGGCCCGCAGCCCGGTGATCGCGGCGAGCGCCGTGAGCGCGGGCAGCGCCGCGGTGACCCGCTGCGGTGTCGGCCCGCCGGCGAACAGCTCGACCAGGACCTCCCGGGTGGCGAGCAGCCCAAACGAGGCGAGGGCACCGCCGCCGATAGTGGCCACCGTGACGAGCACGGTGCGCGTCCGATCCGCTCGCCAGCTCAGCCGCACGGCCGCGGCAAGGAGCCGTGGCAATTCGGCGAACACGGCGAGCATGCCGGCCTTGGCCCGGGCCCGCACGCCGCTTTCCCACCACATCTCGCGCAGCTCCGGCAGGATCGACTCGGCGTCGCCTGGTTGGCCTTGCCGCGGGATCTTGCGCTCGTTCCTGGTAGTGCTGACCGGCTCGTCGACGCTGGATGTTGCCAACGGGTACGTCCTTTCTCGCACAGTTCTTTCAGGCGGCTGGTCCTGGCGATGGAGTGCGGAGCGGGCTGTCGGCGGGCGGGGTCGGTTCCGGGACAGGCATGACACTCACCCACCCCAGACAGGAAGACACATGGAAATGTATCGGCACATCACGGCCGCGGTCATCGCGGCGGCGGTGCTGGTTCTCGGCGCCGGCTGCGCCGACACCGCCGCGGAGGAGACCGCGGCCGGCGCCTCGGCGTGCGCCGCCGCACTCGAACCCGTCGCCGGTCAGGCGCAAGGCTCGGAGCTGCGCGCCTCGCTCGCGAGCCTCGTCGCCGCGCTCAAGCAGTACAACGCCGGCGACGGCTACGACCACGTCGACACGGTGCTGAAGGCAAGCCGGGAGACGACGGACGCACTGATCAAGTCCTGTCCCTGACGGCTGGCGTGCGGAGTTCCGCACGTCAGGTCAGTGAAGCGGGGCCAGGCCCGGTCGACGACGACCTCCTGGCCCCCCTTCATGCTGGTTTTCCGCGTCGCCCGCCGGGTGCGCCTGTGTAGCCCGGACCACGGCCCGGTTCTCGATGGGTGCTGGTCGCCGCGCACGCGGTCATCGCCGCCCCGGGTAGTTCAGTTGGGACGCGCGTGTGGACCAGGGTTGCGGCGGCGATCAAGAGGCTGAGGGTTTCGCCGACGAGGACGAGCCGGTAGTCGAAGACGGCGATGAGGACGGCACCGAGGGCGAGGCCGGCGGTTTGTGGGCCGGTGGTGCAGACCTCGAGCGCGGCGTAGACGCGTCCTTGGAGGTGTGTGGCTGCCAGCCGCTGCAGGAGCGTGATGATGGCGATGACGATCCAGGGTAGGGCGGCGCCCATGATGAGCTTTCCGGCCAGGACCACGGGCAGCCACGGGGTGGCCAGGCACAGTGGGGCGCCGGCGAGCAGCGCCAGGCCGGCGACAACGGTGCGGATCTCGCCGAAGCGCCGGATCGCCGCGGCCGCGGACAGGCCGCCCACGATGGCGCCGATGCCGTGCGTTATCTGGGTGACGCCGATGAACTGCGGCGCACGGTGCAGACCCTGGCTGACGACGGCATAGCTGGTGGCGTCGCCGGCACCGAGGGCGAAGGCGGCGATGGCGCCGGCGAAGGTCACGCGGCGCAGCGCCGGGAGGCCGGTGAGAAATCGGAAGCCGGCAGTGATCTGGCCGGTGGCGCGGCGTAGTGGGCGGGTTGGGCGCTCGTGCCGGGCTGCGGCGTCGACCGTGTGTGTCTCGCTGATCCGGATGCGTGCGGTGAGGGCGGCCGCGGCGAGGAAGCTGGCCATGTCCAGCGCGGCCACGGCATGTCCGCCGAGGAATGCGAACAGGCCGGCACCGGCGAGCGGGGCGAGCACCCGCAGTCCCTCTTGGACGGTACGCAGTGTGGCGTTGGCGTCGGCGAGCAGGTCCGGGGGGAGCAGCGAGGTGAGCAGGGCGGACTGGGCGGGCGCGATGAGGACGTTGAGCAGGCCGTAGAGCAGCATCACGGTGTAGATGAGCCATACGTCGCGGCGGTGGTGCACCAGCAACAACGGGGTAAGAATGGCAGCCCCGGACAGATTCGCGGCGACCAGGAGCGGACGGCGGCGAACCCGGTCGACGAGCAAGCCGGCCAATGGCGCCAGCAGCGCGGGGGCGGTGAAGAACAGGAAGGTCAGTGCGGCGGCGGTGTCGCTGCCGGTCAGTGTTCTGACCCAGATCCCGCAGGCGAGCCAGAGGGCGCTGTCGCCGAACAGGGACAGGGCCTGTCCGGTCAGGTAGCGGCGGGCCTGCCGGTGCGTCCAGAGCCTGCGGGCGCTCATCGCGGTTGTCCGGGTGGGGCGTCGACCGGGTAGACGCCGATGAACACCTCCACGGGCACAGTGCCGTCCGGTCGCTGCTCGGGGTGGTCGTTGCGGGCAGCCCAACGGTCCCAGAACTGGTTTGCGATCGTGCGGTAGGCGTCTGCCATTTCGGCGGCCTCCGCCGCGGTCAGGTGCAGGATCGAGGTGTGCCCGGCGGCGGCCGCCTGCCACTCGGCGGGGTAGGTGGGCGCGGCGTCGACGAAGCGGCGCATCCGGGCCATGTGCCGGTCGAGGAGCACCCGATCCAGCGCCTGCGCGGCACGGGTGAACTCCGGATCGTCCGGCTGGGCGGGCGCCTTCCAGCCAGTGTGGGTGAGCCGCCAGGGCCGGGCCCTGCCCCGCCCGCCGCCGGTCTCCTCGACGAAGTTGTAGCGGGCCAGCTGACGCAGGTGGAACGAACATGTGGTCGGGGACTCGCCGATCAGCTCGCCGGCCTGCGTGGCGGTGAGCGGTCCGCTGAGCAGGGCTTCCAACAGTGCCAAGCGGACCGGGTGGCTCAGTGCGCGCAGGGTGCGCGCATCGGCAAGGGTGCGTTGGCTGCGCGGTACGGAGTCGTCAGGCACAGTGTCGAGAATATTCTCTCGATAGAAATCTGTCGAGAGAATATTCTCGATAAGTGGTTGACGGGGTGCCCGAGCCCTGGCGGCAAGGGCGCTTTCGGGCCGTGGCACTGGGCCGCGACTGCTCCGCCGCGCCCCCACAGCGAGGGTCAGATCAAATATGCTCGGCCGGCCCCGCTGCCCCCCTCCCCCGGATGAGGCGTCATGACCCAGCCAACCGCCCCACAACCGCATCAGATCCTGACGCCGCCGCCGGCCGCACCCCAACTGCTGCGGTGCCGATTCTGCGGCTGCGTACCGGCGGTGCAGACCACATTCCGCGGCCACCAGGGCATCATCGTGATGATGCGGTTCCTGAGCGTCAAGGGACCGTTCTGCCGCGACTGCGGCATGGCCGCCTTCCGCGACATGACGTCGAAGACCCTGGTCCAGGGCTGGTACAGCTACGGCTCGCTCATCGCGGCGCCGATCACGGTGCTGATCAACCTGTTTCGGCGGGACAAGGTCGCCAGCCTGCCCGCGCCGCAGCCACTGCCGGATGGCAACAGCCGCACGCCGATGGATCCCGGCAAACGCCTGCTGGCCCGTCCAATGACCATCATCGGGCTGTGCATCCCGTTCGCTCTGGTGGCGCTGCTCGTGCTGCTCGCCGGCTTGAACTCCGACGCCTGATGTCGAGCGGGCTGCCGGAGCGTGCAGGCTGCTGCACGCTCTGGCAGTGGAGGCGCAGCGCCTCGGCCGCATCGATCGGAATCGACCGGGTTCGTTGTCGCCGGGCATCGCGGCGGGTCGCGGTACCGTATGGTCTGCGCCGTGCGTCGATCATGGTTCCCAGTCGTTCTCTGCGCGGCCCTGCTGACGGCCGCCTGCACCGATAGCAACCCGAAGCCGGAGGCCGCCGACAGCGCGGCGCCAAGCGTCTCCCCCAGCCCGGCCGGCCCCGACTACAGCGTGTGGGCGGCGGGCCGCTCCACGCCGGTCGCCGATCCGATGTACCCCAACTACGGCAACCCCGGTGTCGACGTGCTGCACTACGGGCTCGACCTCGCCTGGCAGCCGGAGGCGAAGACGCTGACCGGCACGGCGACGCTCCAGCTGCGCGCCGCGGCCGATCTCACCGAGGTGAAGCTCGACTTCTCGAAGGCATACGCGCTCGACGGGATCACGCTGAACGGGGTGGTCGCCACCGGTACCGTCGCGGACACGAAGCTCACGGTCGCCGGAACGGTTGCCAAGGACGCGTTCGCGACACTCGTCGTCAAGTACCACGGCACGCCGACGACGGTGCCGATGCCGTCGCACCGCAGCGACGCCGAGCCGCTCGGGCTGACCGTCACCAAGGACGGCGGCCTGTGGACGATGCAGGAGCCGTACGGCGCGGGCACCTGGTATCCGGTGAACGACCAGCCGTCGGACAAGGCCCTGTACGACATCGCGGTGACCGTGCCGGACGGCTGGTCGGCGATCGCGAACGGCACGCTGAAGAGCCAGGACGGCAACACGTTCAAGTACACCTCGACGGAGCCGGTGGCGAGTTACCTGACGACCCTGGCCGTCGGGCAGTACAAGAAGGAGGCGGCGACCGGTCCGCACGGGATCCCGCTCACCTATTGGTACCGCCAAGGCCCCGACGACAAGGCCCTGCCGTACCTGCGCAAGTCGCCGCAGTATCTGGAGTGGCTGGAGAAGCACTTCGGCCCGTATCCGTTCGACAGCGCGGGCGTCCTCATGGTGCCGTCGGCCTCTGGCATGGAGACCCAGCAGATGATCACCATGGGCCTGCCCGACTACGACACCGACGCCAACTTCAAGAGGGGCTTCGACGCCGACCTGCTCCACGAGTACGCCCACCAGTGGTTCGGCGACGCGGTCACCCCGACGAACTGGAACGACCTTTGGCTCAACGAGGGCTGGGCCAGCTACGCGCAGCACCTGTACACCAACGAGCGCGACAAGGTCACGGCCAAGCAGTGGGAGGACTGGGCCCGCGGCGTCGACGCCCGGTTGCGCCAGCGGCTCGGCCCGCCCGGCAAGCCCAAGGCGGACAGCTTCGCGGAGAGCAACGTCTACATGTGCCCGGCCCTCATGCTGCACCAGATCCACAAGCAGATCGGTGACGCCGCGTTCTTCGCGATGGCGACCGACTGGGCGCAGAAGAACCGCGGCACGACCCAGGACCGGGCCTCGTTCATCGCGTTCGTGAACCAGCACACCGGCAAGGACTTCACGTCCCTCATCAACACCTGGCTGGACTCTCCGACCACGCCGAAGTAAGCCCTGGAAGGGAGCACCCGTTCAGACGGCTTTGCCGTCGGCGGTCGGGCGGGTGCCCCACCGGTCGCGGTGCTCGACGAGGCCGTCGCTCTGTGGACGTCGGTCAGGTTTTTCCTTCGACCGGGCCCCAATGGTCAGTCGGCCTGCAGCTGCAGCAACCGCAGCCGCAGGTCGGCGACCAGACGGTCCTGCCGGTGGAAGCCGTCCAGGAGGAGCGTCGTTCGCACGCCGCCGCGGTCGGCGGCGATACGCGCCCGCCCGGGGCCGGACACGGTCCAGGCGGACTCGTCGACGTCGGCGTCGAGTGGCTCGGCGGTGCCTGAGGGGAGCGAACCGGCGGGAAGCAAGACGGACGACGGGGTGGAAGCTTCGAACGTGACCACGTCGCCGCCGTCGTCCACCTCGACGATCTGCTCGAACCGGACCACCGTGCCGACCACGTCCACGTCCCAATCGGCGTCGGACTCCTCCCAGGTCGGCTTCCGGGCGTCGATGATGCCGCGCTCGTACCGCACGATCCAGCGACCTTCACCGTCTGCCGGGAACAGCAGCGCACCGACCGGGCCGGCGGCCACGAGCCCTGCGCCGTACAGTCCGGCGACGAGGGCCAGGATGCCGACCATCTCGCCCGTGGCGTAGTTGTAGGCGACGGCGGCGAAGTACGCCGGGACCACGCCGGCCGGGACCGCGGCGAACAGGCTCCACGCGAGCCGGCACAGCATCCGAATGTTGCGCCGTTCCAGCCTGTGCACGCTGACCACCGCGCCGAGGTCGTACTTCTCCGCCAAGGGCGCCAAGGATCGAACCGGGAACCACGTCATGCCCCGCTCCAAGTCACGCGTTCCTGTTCCGCTGAGGGTAGCGCCCGTGCGCAATGACCGGGTGTCAGTCTTCGACCCCGTAGCCCACGAACGCATAGACCCCAGGTATCAGCTGTTCGATCTCCGCGCCTACCCGGGCGCCCTCGTTGGCCCAAGCCTCGTCCTGGTCCTTCTGGACCTCTTCAGGCATGAGCCCGTAGCTGTATCCGGAGTACAGAAGTATCCCCAACGCGCCCTTTTCGTATCCGTCGTAGTCGTAGACGCGCGGGTCGGCCGGCTCACGTCGATCATTCTTCAGTCTCAACCTGCCAACGGCAGATCGAACAAGCTGAAGAATCGTCTCCCGCTCGTCCTCCGATACGGCCGCGCCATCCTTCCTCGACACGAACAGGGCTGGACCATAAGCGGACATTTGTTACCTCTGATCTTCGCCGACGACCGACCCAAGACGCCCGCGTATCGCTGGACCTTGTCCGATACCGCGTCGCATCGTCAAGATACGCGCGACTCACAGTCCCGCTGGCGGCCGGTGCAGCGCACGTCAGCCGCCGAAGCCTGCGTACCGGCCTCCGTAGCGGCGCGCAAGCGATGACAGCTGAGCGATACGGGCATGGTGGCTGGGGTCAGGCGGCAGATCTGGGAATGCCGCCGCGATCTGCTGACCGCCCGAACTGCTCCGGTCCTCGATCCGTTGGAGGCTGACCTCACCGCCGAGATCTGTCAGTGCTGCCATGCATGCGTCGACGACTTCTGGCTCGTCCGGGACGTCGACGTAGTAGACGGTTCGACGAGGCTTCGGCGCCGGATAGTCGCCGTACTCCTCCGACATCGCCCAATGCATACGCTGGCACAGGTCAGCCAACAGGGCATTCAGTTCACCGGCCGAAGCGCCCTCAGGCAGCGGTCCATGATCGGTGAGCCGGTCGAGCAGACTACGCACCAGGTCCGGCGCGAGTTCGTCGGCCATGAGATGGGCATGCACCGTGACCAGCACGCCGAAGATCGCCTCAAGGTCCGACACTGGTAGCGCTCGAGGGCGTGACTCCACTCATGCCACGCTACTGGCCTCCCATCAGCGCAACGACCTCCATGTCAGAACAGGCCCAAGATCGGGTGCACGGTCATATCGCCGACGGCGCCTCTGTCACCTTCCGTAAGCCGGCTCCGTCGTCCCGTACCGCCCGGCACACTGGATCATCGTGACGATCAGCATATGGGTGGACAGCTGGCAGCTTCAGTGCTGCGGCGAACCATTTCGCATCGACGCCGGCGTCTCGTGGAGGCTCACCTATGACCGTGACCTCGCATGGTTGGCCGACGTCCTAGCGCCGACGGCGGTCCGCGTGGACGCCGCAGAAGATCACCATGGCGGTATCACCGTGCCGACGAGCGGTACCGTCACGCGGATCAGAGAGCTTCACTGCCGTTTCGATCCGGGTCCGGTACCGGGCTCCGGACAGCTCAGCGATGTCGAGGAGACGGTCAAGTGGGTCGATGATCGCGGCGATCTACGTTTCGCCGGTTTTGTGGTGGAGTTCAAAAGGGATCAGCAAGCATGAGCCAGGCTCGGATCTTCACGTCACCCCAAGATCAGGAGTCCCGATTTCCCGCGATCAGTGCACTACGGAACGTCACGGCAAGCTGGATCGAAGCCCTGGTTCGCGACCGACGTAGGTGTGCTCTTGGGCGTCGCGGTGCTGGTGCACGTCGTCGCCGACCTCATCGCCGGTCCTGGTCGTTTCCTTCATTGAGGCCCGTAGCCAGGGGCCGGCGAGCGCGCCGAGTGGGCAGCTGATCAGACTCCAGCGGCTTTGTGGCGCGCTCACCGGGGTGGTGGTGACAGCCGGGGGATGGTGGGTGATCATAGGTCGTTCACAGCGTCCGGCGTCAGGTTGGAGAGCACCCCCATGGCTCGTCTCGACATCGCCTTTGGCCGACCGGAACTGGCGGCGGTGCGTGACGCCGCCACTCGCGGTGACATACGGGCGCTTGGGACGGCGTTGACGGCCGGACTGACCAGCGCGCACGACAGGCTCGACCGGATACGGATCGCGGTCGACACGTTGACGGCGCGAAACGGCGCCTCGGTACCCGCTGGCCTCGACGAGTGGGTGCGCGCCGAGCCGGCCAACCCGACGGCCCTCGCAGTGCGCGGCGGTGTCGAGGTGGGCCGGGCGTGGGAGATCCGCGACGGCGCCCTGGCCCGCGAAACGCAGGAGCAGCGGCTGCGTGACTTCATCGCCACCCTCGGGCAGGCCGAGGGCTACTGCCGGGCGGCCGCGCAGGGATGCGGTCATCGCACTCGGCCCGATGTGGGGCGGTTCGGTGGAGCTGGCCGTCGACCACATCCGCAAGTGGTTGACCTCGGCCCCGGCCGGCTCGACGCTGCCCGCGCTGTTCTTCGTCGCCCAGTACCAGCGCTTCCTCAGGGAGGGGCGAGGCTTCGTCCGCAACGCGGAGGTCCGCGCTGAGGGCCATCGGGCGGCCGAGCAGCTGCCCACCCGGCCCTGCTCGACCCCGGACGAGTTCCTGGCCCACAATTATGCGGCCGCCTGGTTCGCACTGAGCCGCGAACCCGGCCGCGCCAACGCACACTTCAAGCTTTTGCGTGGCTACGCCACCGAGTACCCGTGGGCATTCCTCGGCGCCGCCGCGGGCCAGCGCGCACTGGCCACCTTCCGTGGCAAGCGTCAGAACGCCCTGCTCCGCCTGCCGCTATGAGCCGGCGTATTCATAGGTCGCGGGTGAAAGGCGGGCGAACGGCCGCTGTCCGACCCCCGTCGCGGCGAGGTCCGCTACGGTACTGCGGTGACTCCGCTGAGTGAAGTTCTGTTTCTTGGAGGCCGGTCGGGCGTCGGCAAGAGCAGCGTCGGCAATGAGATACACATCCAGTTGTCAGCAGCAGGTTTTCGGCATTGCGTGATCGAGGGTGACAACCTCGACTTGGCCTATCCACCGCCGTGGGAGCATGGACTGGGCGAACGGAACCTGGCCGCGATGTGGGCCAACTACCGTTCTTTGGGCTACCGCAGGTTGATCTATACGAACACTGTGAGCGTAAGGTTCATAGACAGCCTTACTCGGGCGATGGGCGACGATCCCAAGGTCACGGCCGTCTTGCTGACTTCTAGCGACGCCACAGCTCGGCAGCGGCTGATCCGACGTGAGATCGGCACCGCGCTGGAGCAACACATCGAACGAAGCGACATCGCCGCGCGGGAACTCGAAAAGGCCGTTCCGCCATGGGTACACCGGGTAGCCACCGACGACCGACCCGTCGATGATATCGCCAAGGAGATCATCAATCTGACGGGCTGGATCACGATGCTCAAGCATCGGACCACACCGGATTGAGTCCACCCTCCGAGTCGTAGAAGAGATACGGCCTTAGCTCGGGCGACGAGATCAGTGTGCAAGAGAGCCTGGACGGGTTGCCCGCAGCGGCAAGGAATGGCTGGGAGCCGAGCAGGTCACGAAGGCCGGAGAACGGCCATGGCGCACCGAGCAGTCGTCGGATCTGGACCAGGATCGCCACGGCGTCCGACGGTATCCGGTCGACATAGATATCGGCTGCGGCCGGCAGATGCCAGCGTGCCATCGAGCTTCTGCGTCGGCAGCCGGGCAGATGCTCAACGGTGGGGCCGGCGGAGCCCACACCGGCCAGGCCGCACCACCAATCCACATCGATCGTCAGCTCACCGGTTTCCAACAGGGCAGGCGTGAACCACTCCAAATCGACGACAGGAGCGACGCCGCGGACAGCAACAGCGGCAACCTCATCCGGTAGGCGGACGCCGTGCTCTTCGACGTAGTGCGCCAAGCCCTCGGGCCACACGAAATGCTCGCCATCAGTCTTCTCGGTACTGCCGTTTGCGGCACCACACAACCGGCAGACGGATACGCCGGCTGCAGCGGCGAAGACCGTGCCGGATCGAAGATACGCGGCAACGGACCGCTGCATCGTGATGTCGGCGTCGGCCCTTACGAAGTCGCAGACATCGGGCATCCCTTCCGGCGCCGCCCGACCATCCCAGTACCCGATCAGCCTGAGAACTTTGGTCATCGTCAACAACCCCACCCTGGATCGAGACCGCCCACGGTAGCAAGACAAACGCGGGAAGCCTCCTCGTCCGGCAATCACGGCTGAGCAGTTCACCGCCACGGAGCGCTCCATCCGCCCTGAAGATCCGAATCACCGACGTAGTTCCGGTGACCGATCGACCGGCTGGACGCGATCCGGATGAGCGGCGAGCTCATGAGCCGCTGGCGCGGTGACCACAGCACGCTGGTCTTGCTCGTCGGCGAACAACTCGGCGCGACCAACCTCGAGGTCGCGGCCGAGGCGGCGACCGTCCTCGGCACCGGTCACGCGATCGCCGAACCCGGCCCGGGAGGCATTGGCCGCGCAGGTCGCCATGCAGCTCGCGGAGCACGGATCGCAGGTGTGGGCGGCACCGCGGCCGCAACTGCGGCGGGCACATCAGAAGGCGGTCCTGGCGCTCGCCCGCCTCGGCGATACGCGGGCCCTGCCCAGCCTGCTGGTGGCGCTCGACAGCGGGGTCGACGCCTTGCTGGCCATCCAGGTCGCCGGGGCGCTGCCCCAGGCCGCCGAGCAGTTGGTGCCGCGGTTGTGCGACCACCTGCGCCGTGTCGACCTGGCCGACCAGTGGCAGGAGACGAGCGCGAACGCGAACCTGCACGCCCTGGCGAAGCTCGGTGACCCCACCGCGTTGACGGCGATCACCGAGGCGCTCGCCGCGGCGGCGCGGCACGAACGCTGGAGTCCGGTGTGCTCCGCTTTGGAGGCGCTCGGGGCGCTCGGCCCCGCAGCGGCGCCCGCCCTCGATGCGATCCGATCGCTGAGCACCGTCGAGAAATTTTGGGTACGGCCCACGGCCGTCGCCGCGCTGTGGGCCGTCAGCGGCGATCGGGAGGAGGTGATGCCGCTGCTGCTCGATCTGCTCAACGGCTACGCGGCTCAGGCGGCGGCCGACGTGCTCGGCCAGATCGGCCCTTCGGCCGCGGCCGCGCTGCCGCGCCTGCGCCATCTGCTGACGGACAAGTACGAGTGGGTCCGCGTCCATTGCGCCGCCGCGCTCTGGGAGGTCGGCGGCGAGCCTGAGGCACCGGCTGTCGTGGACACGCTGCTCCAGGCGTGGACGGAGAACTCGGCGACGGGCAACCAGGTCGTGGCTTGCCTGACCCGGATGATCGAGGCTTGCGCCGACTAGATCAGGCGCCCGAATCGGTCAGCCAGGCTGTGAGGAGCCCGGTGGTGTCGTTCCCGAGCGCTGGGGCTGCTTGATGGGCCAGTTCGGTGAGTTCGGCGTGCTCGGCTGCGGTGACGAGCAGCTCTGGGCGTGGGACGCTGCGCCATGACGGTTGGGCTGCCTCGCGGGCGAGGCGGGTGACGTCCGCCAGTCCGCGCCGGGCCAACCCGGCATCCGGGTCGACGGTGAGGATGAGGGCGGCGCGCAGATGGAGGGCAGTGGGCCGGTCACGCAGGAGGCGGTAGCCGGCCCGGCGCAGCTCGGCGCGCGCCTCGGCCAGCAGTTGCCAGGCCAGGCCGGCCGCCACCCGGCGGGGAAAGGGCCGCAGTGCCGCGGTCGCCTCGCGTACCACCGCCGGGGACGGGTCACGCAGCAGCGGGATCGTCGCGTCGATATCGGCGGCGTTCAGCTGGCCTAGCGCCCGTACCGCCTGGGCGCGGATCGTCCCGGAGTCGTGGGTCAGCAAGGGGCGCAGCAGTGCGGCGTCCGCGGCGGTGCCGGTCTCGGCCAGCCCGGCGATGGCGCCAGCCGGCGGTGCCGGTTCGGTGACCGCGGTGCGGTAGTACCCGAGTACGTCGGCGCCGCAGCGGCGGGCGGCGTCCCGGGCCACCGCGCGCACCAGTGGCGCGTCATCGGCGAGATGGCCGACGACCGTGGTGTCTTCGCCGACGCGTACCAGCCCGGTGAGCGCGAGCGCCCGCACGTCGGCGCGCCGGCTGCGGGCGAGCCGCTCAAGCACCGGCAACCGGCGGGTCCATACCGCCTCGCGGCAGGCCGCCTCGGCGGCCCGGACCCGGATCCACACGTCGTCCGACTCCGCCGCCGCGAGCAGGTCATCCAGACCCAGCCAGCCCTGCGTGCGCGCCACGTCGAACACGAACCGACGCTGGCGCCGCTCAGCAGCACCGGCCAACGCCTCGCGAACCGTCACCGGTGCGGTGATCAACGCGGCGAACGCCTGCGTGTAGGCGAAACCGCCGCGAAGCCGGGGCTCCAGCAGCAGTACGGTGGGCAGCGCGGCGGGCAGATAGGTGCCGGGATCGTCGGCGAACAGCACGGCCAGGCCGCCACGCGCCCGGTCCCGTACCTGCGCCACCCAGTCGCCGGTACGCAGGGCCAGGAAGGGCATCAACTCCGGTGACGGCCGGTCGAGCATCGCCGCGATGGCGCGCTCGCGTACGCGCCCGTCGGTGTGGGTGCTGGCCAACGCGACCGCGATCGGGCCGGCCGGTGTCCCGTCGAGACGGGACGCGAGCCGGTTGAGGGCCGGCGAGTGGTACGACGAGTTCCACAACACCCGCCGAGCGTGCTCATCCAGCCGGACGACCAGTGTCGGCCGGTCGCCGAGTACGCGCAGCGCCGCCCGGGCACAATCTTCGTCGCCGACGGCATCGACGTCCGCCAGCACGTCCACCAGAGCGTCCACGGCCTGCCGACCCCGACTCGCCGCCCCGTCCGCGGCGACCTCGACAGCAGCCAGCCGTGGCTGCGGGTCCGCGGTCGCCGGCCGCCCGCGCCAGCGGTTTCGTCTGAACCAGTTCACCCCGACATGGTGCCGCATCGTACGGGCGACACGGCCCGAGTTCTTATGAAGCGGCGACGGTCGGTTCGAGCTCCCTCGTGTCCGCGGGTTCGTCGGTGACCTTCGACAGGGCGCTCGGCCACCACATGTGGCGGCCGGCGTCGAGGTTGAGGGCGGTCACCAGGACCGAGCGGACGATGATCGTGTCGAGCAGGACGCCGAACGCGACCGCGAAGCCGATCTCGGCGAACGCGGTGAGCGGGAGCGTGGCCAGGACCGCGAACGTGCCGGCCAAAACCAGGCCGGCGCTGGTGATGACGCCGCCCGTCGCGGCCAGGCCGACCAGGGCGGCGCGACGCGTGCCGTGGCGCGGGGACTCCTCGCGGACGCGGGTCATCAGGAAGATGTTGTAGTCGATGCCGAGCGCGACCAGGAACACGAAGACGAACAGCGGGAAGCTGGTGTCCGCGCCGGCGAAGCCAAAGACGTGGCGGAACACCAGGGCGCTGATGCCCATCGCGGCGCCGAAGGACAGTACGACCGTCGCGATGAGCACGAGCGGGGCCACGATCGAGCGCAGCAGCAGTATCAGGATGAGCAGGACGACGGCGAGGACGACCGGGATGATGAGGTCGCGGTCGTACTTCGCGGCGCGCCGCACGTCCAGGTTGATCGCGGTCGTACCGCCGACCTTCGCGTCGGCGCCGGGGATGGCGTGGACGCGGTCGCGGAGGCGGTCGACGGTCGCGTACGCCGCGGCGCTGTCGGGCTCGTCGACGAGGTAGGCGTTGATGTACGCGTGGCCGTTCCGCGCCGGGAACGCGGTGACCGTCGCCGGGTTCAGGCCGCTCGTCCCGGCGACGGCGGCGCGGATCTCGCCGGACTTCGCCGCGGCGCCGATGACGACGACCGGGGTGCCGGCCGCGGCCGCACCGTGCCGGGCGAGGACATCCTCGCCGACGACCGAGTCCTGGGTGCCGCGGAACGACTCCTTGGTCGTCAGCCCGGTCGCGCCGAGCTGGACGATGCCGATCGTGGCGAGCGCGAGGACGGCGGCGGTGACGATCCAGACCGCGCGCGGGCGGCGGCCGATGCGGGCGCCGATGCGGGCCCACAGGCCGGTCGTCGTCGGCTCCGGCGAGCCCAGGCGCGGGCGCAGCGGCCAGAAGATCCAGCGGCCGCAGATGGTCAGCAGCACCGGCAGGAGGGTGAGCATCACGGCCAGGCCGACGGCGATGCCGATCGCGGCGACCGGGCCGAGGCCCTTCGTCGAGTTGGTCTCGGCGAACAGCAGGCACAGCATGCCGAGCACGACCGTCCCGGCGCTGGCCACGATCGCCGGCCCGGCCCGGTGCAGGGCCTCGGTCATCGCCTCGTGGCGGTCGCTGTGGCGGCGCAGTTCCTCGCGGTACCGTGCGATAAGGAGCAACGCGTAGTCGGTGCCGGCGCCGAAGACGAGCACCGTCAGGATGCCGGCGCTCTGCGCGTTGACGATCAGCCCGGCGTGCCTGGCCAGCAGGTAGATCACGCCCTGCGCGACGACGAGCGCGACGCCGGAGGAGATGACCGGCAGCAGCCACAGCAGCGGGCTGCGGTACGTCACCAGCAGGATCACCACGACCACGACGACGGTGCTGGCCAGCAGGTTGGTGTCGATGCCGGCGAATGCCTTGCTCGAGTCGGCGGCGTTGCCCAGCGGGCCGGTGATGTGCACGGTCATGCCGTTCGCGCCGGCCTCGGCAGTGGCGCGCAGCCGCTCGGCGATGTCACCGGCCTTGTGCCAGCCGTTGCCGCCGAGGTTGAGCGGCACGACGATCTGGGCGGCCTGACCGTCGTTCGTCAGCTGCGCGTCGAAGACCTTGCCGTCGAGCTCGGGCATGGCGCCGAACGCCCGGGCGTCCGCCGCGAGCTTGGCCTTGTCCGGGTCGGTGAGGCCGGCGGCGCGCTCGTAGACGACCACGGCCGGGATGGTGTTGGGCGAGGTGAAGCTCGCCTGGATGTCGAGGACCTGCACCGACTCGGCGCCGCCCGGCAGCCACGACTTGGTGTCGTTCTTCTCGGCATCGGAGAGCTTCTGCGACACCGGCAGTGCGAGGGCGACGACGGCCAGCCAGAAGACCACGAAGCCGTACTTCACCCACCGCCCCGCGATGAGTCCCGCGACAGATCTCGTCATGGATCGATGCTGCCCCTCATGTAGGTAGCGACACTACATATTTGACGCGGCACACTGTGCCGGGGCGACGACTCGACGCGGGCCCACGACACCCCGGTCGCGGGGCAGCGCGTCGGTGACTCACGCTAGCCGCAACCGGCCGTCGTCGTGGCCGAAACACCTGGAACCAGGCGCGGATCGCACACGCCCCTGTCACCTTTGAGACGTAGTTCCGATTCGTTCGGATTCGTTCGGATTCGTTCGGATTGTGGACGCACGCCACCGGGCAGGGACCTATGCGCCCCGAAGCGCGATCTGGCGGGCATACCCCACTCCGGTGCACATTTGTGGAATGGCATCGACGTGTGCCGCGAGCGCGACCGAGACGACCGCCGGCCGCCTGGCGTACCTGGACCGCCTGAAGATCCTGTTTGTCGGCGGTGTCATTTTCGGCCACGCATGGGCCGGGTACTCGAATTTCCAGGGTGCGTGGGTCTATACCGACGTACGGGAGGCGACCCTGCGGCCGGCCTCCGCCGCCGTGCTGGAGGCGCTGCTCGGGCCGTTCGCGCTCTTCGCGATGGGCATGTTCTTCCTCATCGCCGGCCTGCTCACGCCCGGGTCGGTCGACCGCAAGGGGCCGGCGCGGTTCGCCCGCGACCGGCTGGTCCGCCTCGGTCTGCCCCTCGCCGTGTTCACGTTCCTGCTGTGGCCGCCGACGGCGTACCTGCTGGACCGGCTCGCCGGCACGCCCACCGGCTCGCTGTGGTCGGCCTTCGCCAGACCCGACCCCGTCCAGCTGTGGTTCGCCGAGGTGCTGCTGGTGTACTCGCTGGGCTACGCGGCGCTGCGGGCCGTCCGGCCGGTCCGGCCGCCGCGCGCGTTACCGGCGGCCACCCGGCTCACCCTGCCGCGGCTGTTCGCGGTGTCGGCCGCCGTCGCCGCGACCTCGTTCCTGATGCGGGGCTGGTTCCCGCTGAACACCGACGGATGGCTGGGCCTGCACCTGTGCCAGTGGGCGCAGTACCTCGCCCTGTTCATCCTCGGCCTGCTCGCGGTCCGGCACGGCTGGCTCGACCCGGTGCCCGACCGCCTGCGCCGCGCCTGCGGCATCGTCGCGATCGCCGGCACCCTGGCGATCGCGGCGTTCGCGCTCATCGTGGCCGAGTCCGGCGCCTCACCCGAAGAGTTCCTCGGCGGGTGGAATCCGGCGGCCCTGGCCACCGCGGCGGCCGAGGGGCTGCTGTCGGTCCACCTCGCCGTCTGGCTGCTCGGCACGGCCCAGCGCCGGCTGACCCGCCCGCCCCGCTCCCCCGCGGCGACGCGCGACGCGTTCGCGGCGTTCCTGGTCCAGGCGCACGTGCTGGTCGTACTGGCGCTGGCCGTGCGGCCGGTGCCGGCACCCGCCGAGGTCAAGGGCCTGGTCGTCAGCCTGGGCGGCGTGGCGCTGTCATTCGCCGTCGGTCACCTGCTGACCGGGCTCGGCTCACGACCTGCCGGCGCAGGCGCAGGGGTCAGCGCCAGCACCGACCCGCCGCCGGTGTAGGGCCGGCCGACGTGCGGGGCCGGGGCCGGCGATTCGACCGGCGGCAGGTCGTCGAGCAGGGTGGAGTCGTCATGCCGGGTGTACGAACGGGGTCACCCCCGATTCGGCAACTCGGACGGCTGCCGCCCAGCCCGTGAGCGGTTGAGCCAGCGCAGCACCTCGTTGGCGTGTGTGGACGGGGCCGGGATCGGGTGGAAGACGTGCTCGACGCGGCCGCCCGCGACGACCAGGGTGAGGCGGCGGTAGAGGGTCATGCCGCCGGCGGTGAACGTGGGCAGTCCGAGCGCGGCGGCCAGGGTGAGCCGGGGGTCCGGGATCAGGGGGTACGGCAGCCTGAGGCGGTGCGCGAGCTCCCGCTGGTAGCCGGCGGACTGCGCGGACAGGCCGTAGACGCGCGCGGCACCAGCGCCGAGCAGCTCGCCGTGGTGGTCGCGGAACCAGCGGGCCTGCTCGGTGCCGCCGCGCGCGCCGGGGATCTCGAGCAGGCCGTCGGGCAGGTCGACGCCGGGGCGGCCGGTCAGCGGGTACACGAACAGCACGGTCCGGCCTTGCCCGAAATTCCGGAAATTTACGGGCTTGCCGTCCGTCGCGAAGATCTCGGCGTCGGGCATGGCGCGGCCGACCAGGTCCGCGGGATCGACGCCGCCCGCCGAGATGTCCGGACTTTTCGTGACGTTGACCAATGCGAGGCGCGCCTCCAGGGCATCGCGCTGCGCGGTCAGATGGCCGATGCGCTCCTGCAGGCCGCCGATGGCGCTGCGGTAGGTGGCCAGGGCCGCCGCGCACACGTCCGACTCGTCGGCGCCGGCGGCGAGGCTCTCCACGAACGGCCGGGTCTCCTCCACGCTGAGCCCGAGCGCGGTCAGTTCGCGGATCTGCACGACCAGCCGCACGGCGATCGGGTCGTACTCACGGTAGCCGTTGCCGAGGCGGCGCGGCACGACCAGGCCCACCGACTCGTAGTACCGCAGCGCCCGTATGGTGGTCCCCGAGCGCCGCGCCAGCTCCCCCACGCGCATTCCTCAGACCCTAAACCCGCACCCCAGGGTGCGGGTCAAGGTGAGCGTCATCGCGTCGCCGAAGCGGTCCTGAGCTGCCAGGATCTGGCTCATGACAGTCATCGAAGAGGTCGTCGCCCGCCAGATCCTCGACAGCCGCGGCAATCCGACCGTCGAGGTCGACGTCCGCCTGAGCGACGGCTCGACCGGCCGGGCCGCGGTGCCCTCCGGCGCGTCGACCGGCGCCGCCGAGGCAGTGGAGCTGCGCGACGGCGACCCGCGGCGCTTCCACGGCAAGGGGGTCGCGACCGCGGTCGCCAACGCCGCCGGGCCGCTCGCCGACGCGGTCCGCGGGCTGCACGCCGAGGAGCAGGCGCAGGTCGACGCCGCCCTCATTGCCGCCGACGGTACGCCGGACAAGAGCCGCCTCGGCGCGAACGCGATCCTCGGGGTGTCCCTGGCCACGGCCAAGGCCGCCGCGGCCGCGAACCGCCGGCCGCTCTACCGCTACCTCGGCGGCGACGGCGCCGCCCGGCTGCCGGTGCCGATGATCAACATCGTGAACGGCGGCGCCCACGCTGGACTTCCAGGAGTTCATGGTCGCGCCGGTCGGCGCGGCGACGTTCTTCGAGGCGGTACGCATGGGCTCGGAGATCTTCCACACGCTGCGCCGCGCGCTGGCCGCGGCCGGGCACAACACCAACGTCGGCGACGAGGGCGGCTTCGCGCCCGCGTTCACCACCGCCGACGAGGCGCTGCGGTTCGTGACCGAGGCGATCGCGGCGAGCGGTTACGAGCCCGGCGGTGACGTCGCGATCTGCCTGGACCCGGCGGCGTCGGAGTTCTACCGTGCCGGCCAGCAGGGCGGCGCGTACGACTACGCCGGCGAAGGCGTCGCCCGGTCGACCGCCGAGCACCTCGACCACCTCTCGGGGCTGCTGCGGCGGTACCCGATCGCCTCCGTCGAGGACCCCATGGCGCAGGACGACATCGACGGCTGGCGCGCGCTGACCGCCCGCGAGGGCGCCGGCACGCAGCTCGTCGGCGACGACGTCTTCTGCACCGACGCGGCCCGGCTCGCCGCCGGCATCGCGGGCGGCTACGCCAACTCGATCCTGGTGAAGGTCAACCAGGTCGGCACGCTGACCGAGACGCTGTCCACTGTGGACACCGCCCGGCGGGCCGGCTACCGGGTCGTGATGTCGCACCGCTCCGGCGAGACCGAGGACACCACGATCGCCGACCTGGCGGTGGCCACGGGCTGCGGGCAGATCAAGACCGGCTCGGTTTCCCGCTCCGACCGCACGGCGAAGTACAACCGGCTGATCCGCATCGAGGAGGAGCTCGGCGCCCGGGCCGAGTTCCCCGGCGCGGCCGCCCTGCGCCCGGCGTAGCCCCGCGAAGGCGCGGCTTGACCTCAAGCGCTGTTGAGGTCGCAGCATGGCCGGCATGACGGACATCGACCGGGCGCTGGTCGTCGGCGCGACCGGCAACATCGGCCGGCACGCGGTGGCCCTGCTGCACGAGCGGGGCGTCGCCGTGCGCGGGATGGCCCGCGACCCGGCCCGTCTGCCCGCCGGCATCGAGCCGGTCCGCGGCGACGTGCGCGACCCCGACGCCCTGGGCCGGGCGCTCGCCGGGGTCGACGCGGCCCTGCTGATCTGGCCGCTCCCGACGGCGGACGGGATCGAGGCGGTCGCCGCCGCGATGGCCGGCGAGGCGCGGCGGGTCGCGTACGTCTCGGCGCTCACCGTCCGTGACGACCGCCCGCCGGCCGAAAGCGGCGTCTGGGGCGAGGTCGAGGACGCGATCCGGCGCACCGGCGTCGCGTGGACGTTCCTGCGGGCGAGCGGGTTTGCCGCCAATACGCGACAATGGGCGGGGAACATCCGGGCTGGGCGGGTGGTGCGGGTCGCCTATCCGGAGGCGGCGCGCTCGCTCATCCATGAGCGTGACATCGCCGAGGTCGCCGCGCGCGTGCTGACCGAGCCCGGACACGCTGGCGCCGCCTACACGCTGACCGGCCCCGCCGCCCTCACCCAGGCCGAGCAGGTCCGCATCCTGGCCGCGGCCGCCGGGCGCCCGGCACGGGTCGAGGCGGCCACGCCGGAGGAGGCGCGGGCGCAGCTGGGCTGGGCCGACCCGGGCTGGGCGGAGGCGATCCTGCGCCATTGGGCCTCGCTCGTCGACTCGCCCGAGCCGGTGACCGGCACGGTGGAGCGGCTGACGGGGACGCCGGCGCGCTCGTTCGCGCAGTGGGCCGCGGAGCACGCCGCCGAGTTCTGATCCTTCCCGGCGCTGCGCCTTCCGCGGCACCGCCCCGCCAACCATCTGACCGCCCCGCGGCGTCCTCTCAGGCAACCAGACTTTAGGAGGATCGATGCGCCGCCAGCTACTCGTGCTCCTCCCGTTCCTGCTCGCGCTGTCCGCCTGCACCGGCACGACCGGGTCGCAGCCCGGCGGCCCGGTCACCCCGTCGTCGATCCCGATCGACATCGGCCCGAGCGCCCAGGTCACCGGCAACACGATGCCGACGGGCATCGTGGTCGACGGCAAGGAGTTGGTGCTGTTCTTCTGGATGGCCTCCAACGTGCCGGTGTTCGCCCAGGCGGTGCGCGACACCAGCACCGGCGCCGTCAGCGAGGACGTCGGTATGTGCCGCGGCGGCACCGGCGCCGAGTCCCAGCCCCCATTCCTCGGCCTGCAGCAATGCGTCGCGTCCGACGGCTCCCTCATCGAGTTCGGCGCCTTCCGAGGCGAGGCGGCGCGAGTCACCAGCGAGGCCGAGGGCACCATCACCGAGGCATTCTTCGCCCGCTGGAACAAGGACACCATCACCGTCTTCTGGCTGCGGCGCCACGGCAAGCCGGCGCCCGCCGCGATCTTCTACCCGGACCGCGGCGAGACGAGCCCAGGGCCGGCGGAGCAATACCCCCTTGTCACCGTCTACAGCACCAAGGGCAAGGCGATCGCGTCCGCCCGGATCCGGCCCGGGATGGCCGAGCAGAAGGGCGGCTGATCCTCAGGCGGCGAAGCGCGGGATGCGGTCGGCTGTCACCTCGATCAGCACCTGCCGGCACGGACGTCCTGCGCCGCGCGGACGACCAGGTCGGGTTGCGCGTAGTGGATGTAGTGGTCGGTGGTGCCGGCGATGAGGAAACAGCCTCGGCTCGACAGTCCGGCGAGCCGGCGTTGTGCATCGAGTGCCGCCGTAGGCTGTCCGGCAGCGGCGACGACGACGATCGGCCGGTCGCCCCAGACGGCGGGGCGGACGGTCGCCCGGACCTGGCGGGCGCTGTCGAGGCTCGCGGCGACCTCGGCGCCGGCGGCGGTGAGCGACCCCGGCCCGTAGACCACCGGCGCGGCCCAGCGGGCCAGGGGCGGCGCGTTGTCCGGGATCAGCAGGTCGCCGAACAGTCGCACGACGCCGAGGCGAGCGGCGGTGCTCTCGGCCGCGAACTGTACGGCGAGCGGCGTCCTGGCGGCGTTCAGGGCCGTGGTGGCGTTCTCGTCGCTCACGTCGAGCAGGACCATGCCGAAGGTGGATTCGGGCCACCGGCCGGCGAACAGGCGCACGACGTGGCCTCCATAGGAATGCGCGACGAAGACGTACGGTCCCGGCTCACCGGCCGCCAGCAGCCGTGGCGGGAGCGGTGCTGAGCCTGACGCTCGTCGGCGTGCCCGTGCTGGTCGCGTTGGCGCTGCTGGGCCTGCCGGTCGCGGCCGTCGAGCGGCGGCGGTTGCTCCTGGTCGACCGGGAGCCGCTCGCGTCGCCGCACCGCGTCCCGCACCGCGCCGGGTTGCGCGGCTGGCTCGGCACCCGGTTCCGGGAACCGGCGACCTGGCGTGAGCTGGCGTACACGCTGCTGCTCGCGGTGCTGCTGCCCCTGGAGCTGCTGGTCACGGTCTACGCGGTGGTGTCGCCGGTGCTGGTGGTGCTGGCCTGGCCGCTGCTGGCCAACAGCCCGCCGGACGCCACGGTCCAGGGCTACCCGGGCTGGGTGATCGCCACGGAACCGCAGGCCTGGCTCGCGCTGCCGATCGGGCTGATGCTCGTCGTCGCCGCGGTGTACCTCCTGCTGGCCACGACCGGCCTGCACGCCGCGCTGGCCCGGGCGTTGCTCGCACCGCGCGAGGAGGAACTGCGGGCGAGGGTGATCGAGCTGACCCGCTCGCGTGCACGGCTGGTGGAGGCGTTCGACGCCGAGCGGCGGCGCATCGAACGCGACCTGCACGACGGCGCCCAGCAGCGGCTCGTGGTCCTCACCATGACACTCGGACTGGCCCGGCTGGAACTGCCGGAGCCGGGCGGTGCGCTCCCCGGCTCCGCCCGCGATCTCGTCGTGCGCGCGCATGACGAGGCGAAACGGGCACTCGGCGAACTGCGGGAGCTGGTGCACGGCATCCATCCCCGGGTGCTGGCCGACCATGGGCTGCCGGCGGCCGTCGAGGAGCTGGCCGACCAGCTGAGCATCCCGGTCGTCGTCGAGCTGCCGGTGCCTCGGCGCCTGCCGTCCGCGGTCGAGGCGGCCGCGTACTTCGTGGTGCGCGAGGCGCTGGCGAACGTCGTCAAGCACAGCGGCGCCCGGCACGCGTCGGTGACCGGGCAGCTCGGCTCCGGCACGCTCGTACTCACCGTGCGGGACGACGGAGTGGGCGGCGCCGACCCGCAGCGGGGCACCGGCATCATGGGACTCGCGGATCGGGTCTCGACGGTCAACGGCCGACTGGTCCTGACGAGCCCGCCGGGCGGCCCGACGACACTCACCGTGGAGATCCCTTGCGATCAGACCGAGACCAGGTAGGTCGCCGAATAGTCCTCGCCGAGGACGGCGTGCTGCTGCGCGAGGGCCTCACCGGCCTGTTGCACCGGTTCGGCCACCAGGTGGTCGCCGCGGTGGGCGACACCGACGCGCTGCAACAGGCCGTCGCGGAGCACGGCCCGGACATGGTGATCACCGACGTGCGAATGCCGCCCGGCTACACCGACGAAGGGCTGCGTGCGGCGCTGTCCGTCCGGCGCGTGCGGCCCGGCTTGGCCGTGCTGGTGCTCAGCCAGTACGTCGAGCAGACCTACGCCGCCCGGCTGCTGGAGTCGGACGGCGCGGGCCTGGGCTACCTGCTCAAGGACCGCATCGGGGACATCGAGGAGTTCGCCGCCGCGGTGCGGCAGGTGGCCGCCGGCGCCACGGTCGTCGATCCCGAGGTCATCCGGCAGCTCCTGCGCAGGCGCAGGGAAAGCTCCCCGCTCGAACGGCTCTCCCCCCGGGAACGTGAGGTCCTCGCGCTCATGGCCCAGGGGCGCTCCAACAGCGCCATCGCCGAAGCACTGGCCGTCAGCGAGGCCGCCGTGACCAAACACATCGGCAACCTCTTCACCAAGCTCGACCTGCCGCCCGCCGATACCGATCACCGACGCGTCCTGGCCGTCCTCGCCTACCTGCGCGGCGGATGACCGCATGCATCACTCGCCCCCCTCCGGCCGGGCGGACTAGGCTCCGGTGTATGTCGCTGCGGGGGACGACGGCCGATGAATACCGGTATTTCGCCTCGGTAATGGCGCGGGGCAGTTCACCGCTCTACGAGCGGCTCGCCCTCGGCGTCGCCGGGGACGCGGAGCTGATCGGCATGCTCGACGGGCTGCCGCCCGCCAAGCGCCAGCCCAATCTGCTCTTCGCCGCGGCACGGCACGTGGGCGGGACCCCGGGCGGATACGCGCAGTTCCGCGACATCGCCCTCGGCCACCGCGACGCGGTCGTGGCCACGATGCTCGCCCGGCGCACGCAGACCAATGAGCCGGGGCGGTGCGCCGCGCTCTACCCGGCCCTCGCCGCGCTGCCGCAGCCGCTGGCGCTGCTGGAGGTCGGCGCCTCCGCGGGGCTGTGCCTGCTGCCCGATCGGTACGCGTACGAGTACACCTGCGACAACGGCACCACGGTCCGGGCCGGCGCGGCGGACGGTGCGCCGCGGCTGCGCTGCCGCGTCGAGGGCGCGCCGCCGGCCGTGGGGACGGACGCGGTGCGCGTCGCGTGGCGGGCCGGCATCGACCTCAACCCGCTCGACGTGACCGACGAGGACGACGTGCGGTGGCTGCGCACGCTGGTCTGGCCCGAGCAGCACGACCGGCTCGCCCGCCTCGACGCGGCGCTCGAGGTCGCCCGCCGCGACCCGCCGCGGGTCGTGGCCGGCGACCTCAACGACCGCCTCGACGAGCTCGTCGCCGAGGCGGGTGCCGAGGTCCGGTCGGGCGCCACGCTCGTGGTCTTCCACACCGCCGTCCTGGACTACGTGCCGGAGCCGGGGCGCGGCGCGTTCGTCGAGCGGGTCCGGCGCCTGGACGGGCACTGGCTCTCGCAGGAGATGCCGGGGGTGTTCGCGCAGATCGACGCGCGGCTGCCGGGGCCGCCGCCCGAGGACACGATCGCGTACGTCGTGTCGCTGGACGAGCGGCCGCTGGCCTTCTCCGCCATGCACGGCGCCTGGCTGCGCCCGCTGGCCGACTACGATCCGGCGACCGATCAGCACTAGGCCATCGGCGCCGGCAGCGCGATCCAGGTGGCGCGGGCGGTCGCCAGGACCGTCCCATCGGGGCTGTACACAGTGGACAGTACGTCGGCCTTGCGGCCACCGCCGCCGATGTGGCGGCCCATCACCACGCACGTGTCGCCCGGCCGTGGCAGGGCGTCGATCCAGGCCGCGAGCCGCCCCAGGACGTACGGGCGGCCGCCCGACGGTGCGATGACCGACCAGCCGCCGGGGCAGTCCAGCGCGGCCCACATCGTCACCTCGGAGACGTCGCCGGGCACGTGCCAGGGTGCCGCGGTGCGGCCGTCCGGCAGAATGCCCGGGTGCAGCGCGAGACCGTCGTCGCGCCCGGTGCCGCAGACGTAGCAGGTCGGGAACGGGTGTGACTGCAGGCCCGGGTAGCGCTTCGCGGCCTCCGCGGCGTCGCTCAGCGGCACCGGCGGCACGGCATCCGCCCGCTGCGCCGGCGCGGGGCGGGCCTCGGCGATCAGCTCGTCGCCGGCCAGCGCCCGGGCCGCGGCGGCGTCACGCACCACGGCGAGGTCGGTCTCCAGCGGCGGCGGGCGGCGCAGCGTCACCTCCGCCGGCCCCAGGCCGAGCTCCGTGGCCAGCAGGCCGGCGCTGTAGCCGCCGTTGCCCGAGCCGGGCGGGCCGTTGTACCGCGCCGCGATGCGCATCCGGTGTCTCCGTTCCTCCGCTGCCGGTCTACAGATGATAGGGAACGCGAATCAGCAGGTCGCGAGGAAGTCCAGGGCGCGCCGCCAGGTCAGCGCGGCCGCGCGGGCGTCGTGGTCGGGCAGGTCGGCGTCGGTGTAGAAGTGGGCCGCGCCCGGGTAGGTGAAGACGCGCACGTCGGCGCCGGCGGCCGTGGCGGCGGAGTGCCAGGCGGCGACATGCTCCGGGGGCGCGAACGGGTCGGGGTCGGCCACGTGCAGTTCGACCGGGAGGTCGAGGGCGGCCGCCGCGGGGATCGCGGCGAGGCCGTGCAGCAGCAGTACCCCGGCGGCGTCGGGCCGGTCGGGCAGCAGCGCCTGGACCACGCCCGCGCCCATCGAGAACCCGGCCAGCACGGCGCCGGCCGGCAGGTCGCGCACGGCCCGGCGGGCCCGCTGCGTGATGGCGTCCCAGCCGATCCGGTCCTTGAGCGCGAACCCTTCCTCGATCGTGGCGCCGGTCCGCCCGGCGTACAGGTCCGGCGCCACGACGTGGTGGCCGGCGGCGCGCAGCCGGTTGGCGGCGCGGCGCTCGACGGACCGCAGCCCGTACACCGAGTGGAAGAGCGCGACGTGGGCCATGCCCATGATTGTGGCTTTGAACGTCTTGTTGAAAACATATCGTTCATCTGCCAGAGTGGTGGGCATGACCGAGCTCTTCACCCGCCCCGATCCGGCGCAGCGGCGCGCGGACCGCGTCCACGGCGCCCTGGCCCACCTCGTCGAGCGGCACGCGGCGAGCCCCGAGCACCGGTCGCGGCAGGTCCACCCGACGTTCGCCGCGCCGCACGAGATGGTGCGCCTGGTCGCCGGGCTGGCCGGCGGCTCGATCCCGGTCGAGTCCGGCGAGCCCGGGCTCGACACGAGCGACCTGCTCGCCGCGCTGACCCTGCTGCCCGACGTCCGCGCGGAGCTCGACGCGATCGAGCTGCAGCTGCTGACCAGGGCCCGCAACGGCGCCATAACCTGGCAGGACATCGCGTGCGGGCTGGGCCTCAACTCGCCGCAGGCGGCGCGGCAGCGCTACGAACGCCTGGAGGCTCGCGCCGACGAGGCGTGATCACCCGCTCTCAAGGGTTCACGCGGCCCCGGGGCGGATGAGGCCGCTCTCGTAGGCGAACGCCACCGCCTGCACCCGGTCACGCAGCCCGAGCTTGGTCAGCATCCGCGACACGTACGTCTTCACCGTCGCCTCGCCGAGGAACAGCGCGGCGGCGATCTCGGCGTTGGACAGCCCGCGGGCCACCAGCCGCAGCACGTCGACCTCCCGCTCGGTGAGCCCGGCCAGCTGCGCCGCGGCGCGCGGGTCGACCGCGGGCGCCCCGGCGTAGGACTCGATGACCCGCAGCGTCACCGCCGGGTCCAGCAGCGCCTGGCCGGCCGCGACCGTGCGCACCGCGTGCACGAGCTGCTCCGGCGGTGCGACCTTCAGCAGAAACCCGCTCACCCCGGCCCGCAGCGCCTGGCGGACCGCCTCGTCCTCGTCGAACGTGGTGAGGATGATCACCTTCGCGGACGACTCGGCGAGGATGTGCCGGGCCGCCTCGATCCCGTCGCCGCGGGGCATGCGCACGTCGAGCAGGACCACGTCGGGCGCGGCCCGGCGGACCTCGGCGCGCGCCTGCTCCCCGTCGGCCGCCTCACCGACGACCTCGATGTCGGCCTGGTGGTCCAGCAGCATCCGCAGCCCGGCCCGGATCATCGCCTCGTCGTCCGCCACGACCACCCGGATCATGCCCGGATTCCCTTCACGGCCCCGGATTCGGTACCGAGGGGAAAGACGGCCCGCACCGTGTACCCGCCCGGCCGCGCCCCAGCGCTCAGCGTGCCGGAGAACGCCGCCACCCGCTCCCGCATGCCGATCAGCCCGTGGCCGCCGGGCGAGGCACCCGCCGTACCGACGCCGGACTCGTTGTCGACCGTGAGCGACACGCGCCCGGGCTCGCGGCGAAGGCACACCGTGGTCGGGGCGGGCCCGGCGTGGCGCAGGACGTTGGTCAGCGCCTCCTGCAGCACGCGGTACGCCGAGATGTCCTGCGCCCGCGGGATCCCGGCTAGGTCGCCGTCGACGGTGAGCGAGACCGGCAGCCCCGCGGCGCGCACCTCGGCGACGAGCTCCTCGGCCCGGGCGAGGGTCGGCTCCGGCGCTCCGCCCGGCGAGATGTCCGGCGAGGTGTCGCGCATGATGCCGACCAGGGCCCGCATCTCCTGCACCGACTCGCGTCCCAGCCGCTCGATGCCCTCCATCATCTCGGCCTGGGGCGTGCCCGCCGGCAGCGTGCTGCGCACGGCGCCGAGCTGCAGGACCATCACGCTGATCGAGTGGGCCACCGCGTCGTGCATGTCGCGGGCGATGCGCTGCCGCTCCCGCGCGACCGCGGCCCGCTCGCGGGCCTCGCGCTCGGCATCCAGCGCGGTGTTGAGCCGCGCCAGCAGGTCCGCGCGGTCGCGCAGCCGGCGGGCGAGCAGGCCGACGCCCCACGCGCCCCAGCACATCAGGCCGAAGAACAGGTTCTCCCACGCCTGCCCGCCGAGCCCGGACACCGTCGAGCCCGCCGCCCGCCCGGCGATCCAGGTGCCCAGGCTCGCCATGAGCTGCAGCGCCAGGGGCGCCGGCCAGGACGCGGCGTTGCGAGAAGAGCCGGCTCGAACGACCCGGTAGCCGGCCCAGGCCGGGGCGGCGAAGAAGCCCAGCACCGCGGCGCCCGTCGGCCCGTGCAGCCCGCCGACGACCGCGATCGGGAACGCGAGCCCCACCACGACCGCCCCGGCGACCGGCCGCCACGCGCCCAGCAGCATCCCGCCGGCGACGGCCGCCAGGGCCGCGGCCGGCGCGGCCGGGGCCGCGGAGAACTGCGCGTCGAGGAGAATCTCGACGGTACCGACGCCGGCCAGCGCGGCGGCGAGCCCCCAGGGCACGGTCAGGCGGTGCATGCCGGCGATCGTAAGCGGCGCCGGTCAGCCGCCGGGTCGGCCGTGCGACGGACAGCGTGACGGCTCCGCGTCCCCCGCGCGGCGGACCGGATTCGAGACGCGCGCGGGCAGAGCCGGGGACCGGTCCGGTCATAGCGTTTCCGGCATGACGAACACCGATTCCCCCGCCAAGCGGGTCATGCAGATAGCCGCCGGAACCGCCCTCGTCGCGGGCGCCGCATCCTTCTTCGCCGGCCTCGCCACGTCGCCGCCGCAGGCCGACGAGTCGAAGGCCACCTATCTCCGCTCGCTCGCCGAGGACCCCTTCACCACCCAGCTGTCCGCGCTGCTGCTGCACTACGGCAACCTGTTCATGGGCGTCGGCCTGCTGGCGGTGCCGCTGCTGGTCCGCGGCCGCCGCGGCGGCGTGCTCACGGTGATCGGCGCGATGCTGGGCGCGCTCGGGCTGATCGAGATGTCCGGCGCCCTGCTGTCCGACTGGTTCCACATGGAGCTCGGGCGCAACCTGCCGGTCGAGCAGGCCGTCGCGATCTCCGACAAGGTCCTGGCCCACCCCGCACAGCAACTCGCGTTCAGCCCCGGACCGCTGGTGTCGCTCGCGCTGCTGCTGACGTTCGCCGGGCTGTCGCGGGCCGGGGTGGTCGGCTGGTGGACCGTGCCGGCCGTGGTGGTGGGCTACGCCGGGCTGCTCTTCATGCCGTACGACACCCCGATCCTGCCGGCCGTGGGCACCCTGCCGATGCTGGCCGCGATGGCCTTCGCCGGCCGGCGGGTGCTCGGCCGGGCCCGCGTCGAGACGCCGGCCTACCCCGCGGCGGCGGCGTCGTAGTTCTCGCGGGCCTGCAGGATCTGCCCGATGTGCGCCTCGGACCAGCTCTTGAGGGCGGACAGGACCGGCACGAGGGTGCGGCCGAGCGGCGTCAGCTCATAGTCGACCCGCACCGGCACCGACGGGGTGACGGTGCGGGTCACCAGTCCGTCGCGCTCCAGCGTCCGCAGCGTCTGGGTGAGCATCTTCTGACTCGCCCCGGCGATGCGGGTGCGCAGCTGCCCGTGCCGGAGTGCCCCGCCGGCGAGGGCGTTGACGACCAGGCCGGCCCACTTGTCCCCGATGGTGGCGAACACCTGCCGGGTCGGGCAGGCCGCCATGAACGCGTCGTAGACGATCCGCTCGTCGGCGCGCCGCTGCTCGGCGGTCTTGGTCACGACTCCTTCGACTCCTCCGGGTTTCATAGGCACTAATAGGTACCTACTTACCAACGGTACCCGACCCGGGGCACGGTGGCGACAGGTCATTGCCGCACCCACCTGGAGGAAGCCATGTTCGTAGTCGAGGTCTCGGAGTTCGGCGACGCCGACCGCCTGCGCGGCGCGCGGCGGCCCGACCCGGCGCCCGTCGCGGGCCGCGTCCCGGTCCGCGTGAGCGCCGCCGTGGTCAACCCCGTCGACGTGTGGACCCGGGCCGGCGCCCTGGCCGCGCTGCTGCCGGACCTTCGGCCGCCGTTCGTGCTCGGCTGGGACTTCGCCGGCGTCACCGACGACGGCACCGCGGTCGCCGGCCTGGTGCCGTGGTTCGCCGACGCCGGCGCCACCGGCACCTACGCCGAGCGCCTGCTCGCCGACCCGGCGTGGCTGGCGCCGATCCCGGCCGGCGTCGACCCGGCCGAGGCGGCGACGCTCGCCCTGAACGGTCTCACCGCCCGGCAGGCCCTCCCGCTGGCGGGGCTGCCGGCCGGCGCGCGGCTGCTCGTCACCGGCGCCAGCGGCGGGGTGGGCGGCTTCGCGGTACAGCTGGCGGTCGCGGCCGGCCTGGACGTGACCGCGATCGCCTCGCCCGGCGACGAGGCGTTCGTCGCCGGCCTGGGCGCCAAGGAGGTCGTCACCCGCGGTGCCGCGCTGCCGGTGGGCGCCTTCGACGCCGCCCTGGACGCGGCCTCGCACGGCGGCGTGCTGCACGCGGTCCGCGACGGCGGCGCGTACGTCGCGGTGACCGGCCCGAGCGCGCCCGCGCCCGAGCGCGGGATCCGGGTCGCCGAGGTGCACGTGGTGCCGTCCGCGGAGGGCCTCGCGGCGCTGCTGGCCGACCTGGCTGCGGGCCGGCTCACGACCCGCATCGCCGGCCGCCTGCCGCTGGCCGAGGCCGCCGAGGCCCACCGCCGCGTGGAGCGGGGCGGCCTGCGCGGCAAGCTGGTCCTGCTCCCCTGACCGGACGGCGGCAGGACCGTCGCCCGGTAGGTGACCGCGGGCACGTCGCGCAGTGGCTCGGGCAGAATCGGGGCGTGCGCCGAACGCTGCCGGCGCGCAGGTCCACTTCGTCGACATGCACGCCGCCCTGACGGTCGCGGACCTGGCCGACGGCGTCCACCCGAGCGCCGCGGGCTACGCGAAGATGGCCACGGCCTGGGCTGCGGCCATCCGCCCGGTGCTGAGCGGTCCGACACCCAGCGCCGGTGGGCCCGGTCCGGCACCCACTGCCGGAGCGCTCCGCAACGGGCCGGCCCGAGCGGCGCGCGTCACGGCGGCGGGGAGGGCTGCGGCAGGCTGACGGTGACGACCGTGCCGCCGCCCGGGTTCTCCGAGATCCCGATGGCGCCGCCGTGACGCTTCGCGCCGCTCCCGCCTGAGACGCAGCTAGGGCCTGTTTGGAGTTGTGATCATGTGGTGGGGTGGAGGCTGCGCATCCAGATGATCGATCCGCGCAGTTGGAGCCCCGCCATGTAGCTGTCGGGCGTCTTGTCGTAGCGCGTGGCCAGACCCCGCCACGCCCGGATCTTGTTGATGCAACGTTCCACCGTGTTGCGTTCCTTGTACTGCTCGGCGTCGTGGGAGACCGGCCGTCCGCCGGCGCTACCACGCTTCTTGCGGTTCGCGGCCTGGTCGGCCTTCTCCGGGATCACCGCCTTGACCTTGCGTCTGCGCAGGTAGGCGCGGTTAGCGCGGGAGGAGTACGCCTTGTCGGCGGCAACCGCGTCGGGCCGGGTGCGCGGACGGCCGACCGGCCCGCGCACCTTGACCTTCTCCAGCACCGCGACAAACCGGGGGCTGTCGGCGGCCTGCCCCGGCGTGAGCACGAACGCCAGCGGACGGCAGCGGCGGTCCGCCGCCAGGTGGACCTTGCTGGTCAGCCCGCCGCGCGAGCGCCCGAGCTCGGCCACCTTGAGTCGGGCACGACGGCGCCGCCGCAGCCGTCGACGCTCGGCCCGGTCCGCCTCCCGCGCCTGCACCTCAGCCGTCACCGGGGTGATTTGCCCGATCTCCGGCGCCCTTCGTCGGGCTCTGGGTCTGGGATCTCAACGGTCACGGACGCCGATCGCTGTCGCCTGCCGGATCCCGCGGGTCGAGGACCGTGTCAACGCCTCGCTGTACGGCGCGTATCTGGCCGGGCTGGCGGCCGCGTTGGATGCGGCGGGATTCGGCCTGCGTCTGGTCGCCGCCGAGTGGGGCGGACAGGAGACAGACGCCTATGTGGATCTGTACCGGCGATCGGAGATCAGCGCCGTCGTCCTCATGGACCCGCAGGCCTGCGACGACCGAGTGACAGTGCTTCGCGGCGCGGGCGTACCGGTGGTCCAGTACGGACGACCGTGGGCGGGCCGCGACGTGGGATGGGTGGATGTCGACGGCGCCGCCGGCGTCGCCCAGGCGGTCAGCTGGTGTGAACAGCGCGGCCACCGCCGCATCGCATTCCTGGGCTGGCCTGAGGAGGATGGCGTCAGCCGCGACCGTGAACGCGGCTGGCGCACGGCCCTCGAACAGCTTGGCCTTCCCTGGGATGACCTACCGCTCTCCTCGCAGATCTGAGCTCGATTCGTCAGCCCGTCAACCAAGCCGCTGAGGCCACCGCAGACCTGGTCGTCGAAGAGATCGCCGACGACGATCATGAGCGTGGCGGCCTGCTGATACCCGCCACACTGGTACGCCGCCTCACCTGACATCAAGCCCTGCCAGAGTGCGGGAACGCGGGGCTTTGCGGATCTGTTCGCGCGATGATCCGGGTGGGTCGGAGGCCTGGGACACGATGGTGATGAAGCACTATTCACCGCAGTTCAAGGCGGATACGGTGGCGCTGCAGCTGCATCCGTCTGGAAGATCGGCGTCGCGGCTGGGCAGATACGGTGCCGGCTGTGGTCGGTGGGGATCATGTCCCGGTGAGGATCGGGACACCGCGCCGATGTGCCCGGGACACCGCCGGCGGCACCGTTTCCATGTTGCCGTGATCCGCGCGGCATTTCGGAAACGGAGACATGATGAGCACCACTGCAACAGCCTCGCCGGCGCCGGTCAAGGCCCGGCCCATCTCACCGGTGACCGGCTGGACGTCTGCCGGTCGCGCGGGGGCGGCGATCACGCTGGTCGCGTCCGGCCTGCTCTGGTTGGTCGGCGACGTGATCGGGTTCGGCCAGGACCACATGGCGTACATGACCTCGCACCCCGCGTTGGGGGGCATCGGGGTGACGGCCGACATCCTCGCGGTCCCGTTCTTGTTGGGCAGTGCTGTCGTGTGGCTGCTGATGGCTCGGCGTGCATCCCCCAAGCTTGCCTGGATCGGTGCGATCCTGTTGGTGCTCGCCTTTACCGCCCAGGCGATGATCGAGGGCGTCGAGACGATCGCTTACTCGGTCGCGCAGAGCGACAGGATCGACCACGCGACGTTCGCGGAGGTCTCGAACCAGCTGCCCGGGCTGCCTGGGGCCGTATTCATGGCCATGTTCTTCATCGGGGGGAGCCTCGGTATCGTTCTCGCGATGGTCGCCGTATGGCGCAGTCGCGCCGTCCCCCGCACCGCCGTCGTGCTGCCTGTCGCGTTCCAGGTCGTAGAGATGGCCGGCGTGCCGTTCCCGGCCACCGTGCTGGTGCTCGTCGGTTTGGTATGGATGGCGGTCGCGGTGCTGCGCACCCCTGGGCGGAGCGTCGAAGCGGTGCCGGTGACGCCGTGACCGGCTCGAACGTGCACCTGGTCGGTGCCGCGCCCGAGGAGGGCGTGGCGCCGGCCGCGGCTGCTTTTCGCGGTGAGCCGAGCGTGCGCGGCCGGGTGGCGATCGCTTTGGCCGTGCTGGCGGTGGCGGCCTCGGTGCTGTGGGGAGTACTCGCGTCCGGCAACGGTCGTACGTTGGCGTGGCTGATCGCTCAGCACGAGCTGGTCGGTGCCGTCGTCGGCGTTTCCTGTGGCGTGGTCGGCGCGGTGGTGATCCTGCATCGGCCCGGCCATGCGTTGGGGTGGTTGCTGGTCGCCGAGGGCCAGCTTCAGGCGGGCAGCACGATGCTCGTCGAGTACGCCGCCCATCGCCCGGCGTTGCCGTTGACTGGTGTCGCGATCTTCATCGGCGGCTATGTGTGGCTGCCCGGTATGGCCATCGCGGCGGGCCTGTTCACGCCACTGTTCCCGGACGGCCGCCCGGCTTCGCGCCGGTGGCGCCCGCTGGTTTGGGCCGCCGCGGCGGCGGTCGCCCTCGCGAGCGGGGCGTTTCTGTTCGTCCGCGACGCGGCGGACCCGCCGGCGATCCCGGTGGCGCTCGCCACGGCCGGCGTCCTTGCGTCCCTCGCCTGCGGAATCATCGGCGCGCTGGGCCTGCTGGTGAGGATGGTCCGCGCCTCCGGTCCGGAACGTCGGCGTGTCGGCTGGTTCTTCACCGCGTTCGCCGTCGTGGTGACCGCGCAGGTGCTGCCGGTCAGTCCGCTCGTGCCCACGGTGGCGGTCGGGCTGGTGCCGGTGGCCCTGGGCGTGGCAATGGTGCGTCACCGGTTGTTCGACGGCGACCGGCTGCTGAACCGGACTCTGGTCTACTCGATCCTGACGGTGCTCGTCGCGGGGGTCTTCGGGCTGACCGTCGGTGTCGCGTCCAACGCGCTGGGCGGTCACGGCACGGGTGCTGTCGTCGCCGCCGTCGTCATCTCCCTCGGCCTGGCCCCGGCGCGTACCGCGGTGCAGCACGTCGTCGACCGCCTGCTGTACGGTCGGCGCCGCGATCCGTACGAGGCACTGACCGGGCTCGGCCGACAGCTGTCCACCGCAATCGCCGCCGACGATCTACTGCCGACGATGGTCTCCACGATCGCCGCCGCGCTGCGGCTGCCCTACGTCGCGATCACCCTGTCCGGTGAGTCCGCACCCGCCGCAACGCACGGTCGTCCGGCCGGTGCCACCGCCGAGGTGGAGTTGCACCACACGGGCGAGGTCGTCGGGCATCTCACCATCGGTCTGCCGCCCGGTCAGCGTTTTCTCGATCCGGGCGACGAGCGGCTCCTGCACGAGGTGGCGCGGCAGGCCGGTGTCGCGGTCGCGGGCGTACGGCTCACCCACGACCTGCGCCGCTCCCGCGACGCGCTGGCCGTCGCCCGTGACGAGGAGCGCCACCGCATCCGACGCGACCTGCATGACGGGCTCGGCCCCACGCTCGCGGGCGTGGCACTGGGCATCGGCGCCGCGCGCCGCTCGGTCGCCGCTACCGCGCCGGACACCGCGGAGCTGCTCGGCCACCTGGAAGCCGAGGTCCGCGACAGTCTCGACGACGTCAAACGGCTCGTCGCCGACCTGCGGCCGACGACGCTCGAACAACTCGGTCTCGTCGAGGCGCTGCGCCAGTACGCCGAGACGGTGACCCGCCGCGCGCAAGGCGCGCTCAAGGTCCACGTCGACGCGGACCCGCTGCCCGCCCTGAGCACAGACGTCGAGATCGCCGCGTACCGCATCGTGCTGGAGGCCGTCACCAACACAACCCGGCACGCACGCGCAGGGCAGTGTCTCATCCACGTGTCAGCCTCCGACGGTCAGCTGCGACTTGCCGTACGCGATGACGGGGTCGGCTTGCACGCCACACCGCAGAGGCCCGGACTGGGCCTGCGCTCGATGGCCGAGCGAGCAACCGAACTCGGCGGCTCGTGCACCGTCAGCGCGGCCGCCACCGGCGGTACCCTCGTCACGGCGCTGCTACCGCTCACGAGGACCGAATGAACGCCATCACCGTGCTCATCGCCGACGACCACCCCGTGTTCCGGCACGGCCTGCGCGCCGCGTTGGCTGACGCGGACGGCATCACCGTCGTCGGAGACGCGACCACCGGAGAGGCGGCAGTCGAACGGGCGGTGGCACTGGGCGCCGACGTGGTGTTGATGGACCTCAACATGCCCGGCATGAACGGGATCGATGCCACCCGCGAACTGGCTGGCGCCGCGCCGCACATCGCGATACTCGTACTCACCATGTTCGACAACGACGAATCCCTCTTCACCGCGATGCGCGCCGGCGCCCGCGGGTATCTCGTCAAGGGCGCCGAACAGGAACAGATCACCCGCGCCATCCACGCGGTCGCCTCCGGCGACGTCGTTTTCGGCGCAGGCGTCGCGAGCCGGGCCCTCGCCTACTTCGCCGGCGCCGGGCCGCACGGCCGGGCGGCGCGCCCGTTTCCCGAGTTGACCGACCGCGAGGTCGAGGTGCTGCGACTGGTCGCGGAGGGATGCAACAACACCGACATCGCACGGCGACTGCACCTGTCCGACAAGACGATCCGCAACAACATCTCGAACATCTTCACCAAGTTGCGCGTCGAGGACCGAGCACAGGCGATCGTACGCGCACGGCGAGCCGGCCTCGGCGAGCCCTCCGCGCATACGCAGTCCTAACTAGACCGGCCATCCGGCCGCTCGCAGGGGCTACGAGGCGGCAGCCCAACTTGCAAACCGTACGTTCGTCTTGTTGAGTTCGACGGCGTGAAACTCCCGCCCCGAGGCACCCCGCGCATCCTGATGGTCGCCACTCTGGTGAACACATTCGGCAACGGGGCGTACCTGACGACGAGCGCGTTGTTCCTGACCCGATCGGTCGGGCTGACGCCGGCTCAGGTCGCCGTCGGGTTGATGATCGCGGCGGTGGCTGGCATGGCGCTGACAACGCCGATGGGCTACCTCGTCGACCGGCGCGGTCCGCGGGGCGTACAGGTCGCTGCGCTGGTGGCGCTGGCGGGAGCGTTCGCGGCGATGACCACGGTGAAGACACTGTGGTCCTTCGCATTACTGGCCTGCGTCATCGCCGTCGGCGACGCGACGGTGAAAGCCGCCAATGGAGCCATGATCGCCGGTGCTGTCCCGGCGCAGGAGCGCGTGCGGACGCGGGCATTCGTGCGGTCGACGAACAACTTGGGCATCGCGCTCGGCACGCTCGCCGGCAGCATCCCGCTGGCGCTCGACAGCCGCAGCGGCTATCTGGCCGTGCTGCTGCTCAACACGGTGACCTTCCTCGGCGCCGCGCTCATCGTCAGCCGGGCAGACCGCGTCGCGCCGGCCACGCCGCCGCCCAGCGGTCCACGCATCGTCGCCCTGCGCGACAAACCCTTCGTCGCCTTCGCGATGGTCGACGGGCTCGTCGCGGCACTCTACAACGAACTGCTCAGCCTCGCCCTGCCGCTCTGGCTCGTGGCGTACACACACGGTCCGGTCACGCTTGTCTCGGCCGCACTGCTCGTCAACACGATCGGCTGCGTGACCCTTCAGGTCTGGGCATCTCGTGGTACGCACACAGCAGCCGATGCGACCGGGGTAACCCGGCGCGGCGCGTTGGTGGTCGCAGCGTCGTGTGTCCTGTTCGGACTTACGTCGGGCGGCTCGCCGTGGCTGGTGGGCGTACTCGTACTCATGGGCGCGGCCGTGCATGTGCTGGGTGAGTTGTGGCTGTCGAGTGCGACCTTCGCGGTGGTCTTCGACCTCGCGCCCGACTGGGCGCAAGGACAGTACCAAGGCGTCCACCAGACGGGCCGCCAGATCGGCAACATGGCCGCCCCGCCGCTGCTGACGGCGCTGGTGATCGGGTGGGGGGCGCCGGGGTGGGCCGGGCTTGCCGCGATCTTCGCGGCTGCCGGATTCCTTTCGCCGCACATCATCCGCTGGTGCTTGCGCCGCAAGTACGCCTTGGCGGCATGAGGGCCTTAGGGCCTGCCGTCCCTGTCATGATCGCCGGTTGCGGCGAACGGCCTGGATGATCGCGCCGACGAAGCCGGTTCCGCCGCCGACGAGCAGGACCCTCCCCACCGTGGTGGCGGTGATGGAGTGGCCGTCCAGCGCGCTCAGGGTGCCCGGCTTCTTGAGCCGCATCGCGTCGACCGCGAGCCCGGGCAGGTTGCCGTCGGGCTGTGCCGTCGCCCCGGTGGTGGTGGTGGCTGCCGCGCCGCCGTCGCCGGACACGTCGTCGGTCGGCGCCGGCTGCGCCGCGATCAGCTGCGCCGGCCGTGTGGGCTGGTCGGTGAGCACCGGCTGGGCCGGCTGCGTCGTGGCGGGCGGCGGCTGCGGCGGCTGCGTCGTGGCGCGCGGCGGCTGCGTGGTGAGCACCGGCTGCGGCGGCTGTGCGGTGTGGACCGGCTGCCCCGTGGTCGGCACCGGTGCGGCCGCCGTGGCCGGTCGCGTCGGCGAGGCGGCCGGTGAGGTGGGCGGTACCGATGCGGATGCCGTTGCCGTCGGCGCGGCCGAGGTCGGCACGATGGCAGAGGCGGACGCGGACGGCCTCGCGGCGGTGGAGCCCGACGGGGTGGGCTTGGGCAGCTGACCGAAGCGAGCGCTGATCACGACGCCGTTCGCGTCGGAAGAGACGGTCACCGGGTTCTTGATCCGCAGCAGCCGGGGGCAGTCGAGCTCGTCGTACGAGCCCTTGAACCGCTGGGCCAGGAACGTGAACAGGCTGTTGGCGGCCTGCGGGTCGGGTGACGCCGCGCGGACGGTCAGCGCCCGGTCGAGCTGGATGCGGTCCGCGCCGACCTGTAGCAGGTTGCGGCAGTACGCGGTCGGTGTCTCGGTGGCCTGGTCGATCGGCGGCTGGCCGACGCCGACGCGGTACAGGTTGGTTTTCGCGACGCTGGGCCGGTTGCCGATCTTCGTCATCGGGTCCGACGTCGGGACCAGCGCGACCGGCGCCTGCTGGTGCGCGGCGGCCTGCAGCTCGTTGAGGGCCAGCGCGGTGGCCGGCGCGCCGGCGTCGGCGAGGTCTGGTGCGCGGTACGGCGTGCAGCCGAGCGCCGGGAAGACGTGCGCGTCGAGCAGCCCGTTGTCGCTGCCGTTGACCTCGACCCGCGCACCGCGCCTGGCCAGCGCGGCCCGGTTCGCGGCGGTGTTCTGCGCGGTCGTGCCGTCGGCGAGCGCGAGGTACGTCGTGGTGACGTTGTCGCTCTGGTCCATGTCGACCAGGCCGAAGTCGCGGGTGGTCGGGCACGGCCGGCCGTCGGTGGCGGTGCCGAGGTCCGGCACGGTGAGCCTGCCGGCGGCGATCGCGGCGTTGGCGGCGTCGAAGACGGCGGGCGCGTTGCAGTACGCGAACTGGCCGAAGATCGAGTTCTGGGCGCCGTTGACGCATTTGCCGGCGGCGAGGCTGCCCCTGTCGTCGGCGAGCCGCAGGTTGTCGCCGTTGAAGCCGAACCACAGGCCCACGACCGCGCCGGCCGGGAGTTTCGGCGCGGCTGGCACGACCGCGGCGCGTTTGCCGTCGTCGACGACCAGCGGGTTGTACACGGAGACGTTGCCGGTGGCGGGGTCGACGATCGTCGCCTGCACGAAGGTGGCCATGCCCGCGTCCGTCTCGTGGCACGGCGCCCTCAGCCGGTACGGGGTGGCGAGGCCGTTCGCGCTCAGCGGGTTGGCGGGTACGACCAGGGTGCAGTTGACTTCGGCTGCGTCCTGACCGGCGTTGGCTTCCTGAGAGGTGAGGATGAACCCGCCCAGCGCCACAACGAACGCGGGCAGGCCCAGCATCAGCAGTGGCCGCCACGCCCAACGGCGACCGGGGTACCGGGCCGATGACCTTCGGTGACCCGGCGTCCATGCCGGGCGGTTGTCGGACACGCTGGACTCCTTGCCATTGACGGAATGTCATCAGCCGTCACTGCTGAACGGATCGGCCAGAATGATCGCGGCTCCTTCAGCGATCCGGCGGCTACGGCTCGACCGTACGTTGCGAATGGGCCGGAAAAGCGTTGCGGAGCAAGGCATAATGGCGATTTAAAGTGATCCTCAAGTGGGCCGCCTGGCGGATTTCCCACGGAAACGCGGAGCGTATTCGGGACCCTACTTTTGGCCGGTTCGGCGCGGTCGGCGGTTCCGTAGTCTGGGAGCCGTGGCGTTGTTGGATCGGACGGTGGACGCGGCGCTCGGGGCCGGCGCGGTGGTGCTGCTCGGCGGCACGGCGGTCGCGCTCGCGGTCAGCTGGGGCGGGGCGTACTGGCTGCCGGGGCTGCTCTGCGGCGCCGCTGTGTGCGCGATCGCCATGCTGCGCCGGCGCGCGCCGCTCGCGGCGGCGGGGGCCGGGCTGGTCGTGGCGGTGGGGGCCGTGCTGGGAGCGCGGGTGGCGGGGCTGCCGGTCGAGCCGCAGCCGGGGCTCGCGCTCGGGCTGGCCGCGCTCGTCGCCGGCGCGGTGCGGCGGCTGGAGCCACGGGTGGCGGGCGCGGTCGCGGGGGCTGCCCTGGCCGTGCTGGCCGCCGGCCCGGTGCTGTCGGCCCAGCGTTCGTCCGGCGGTGCGACCGCGGCCGCGGTCGCCGACGTGCTGGCGTGGGTGTGCGGGGCGGGCGCCGGGCTGTGGCTGCGGCTGCAGGAGCAGCGGCGCCGGGAGATGGCCGATGCCGTACGCCGGGAAGAGCGCCTCGCCCTCGCCCGGGAACTCCACGACGTCGTCGCCCACCACGTCACCGGCATCGTGGTCCAGGCCCAGGCGGCCCGGGTGGTGGCCCGCCGCGCGCCGGAGCACGGGCGGCTCGACGAGGCCGTCGCCGGCATCGAGGCGGCCGGCTCCGAGGCGCTGACCGCGATGCGCCGCATCGTCGGCCTGTTGCGCGACAACGCCGACGCGGCACCCGCCAGCGGCGGCACCGAGCGGCTCGAGACCCTCGTCCGGCGCTTCAGCGAAGCCCCGCGAGAAGGCGAACGCGGGGACGGGCCGCGGGAGGTGCGCGTGGAACTGCCCGACGGCGCCGACGACTGGCCGCCGGAGCTGAACCGCACCGTGTACCGCGTCGTGCAGGAGGCGCTCACCAACGTGGCCCGGCACGCGGGCCGGGCCGAACTGGTCACGGTGCGGGTCACGCGGGACGCCGGGGGCGTGACCGTCGAGGTCACCGACGACGGGCCGCCGCCCGGAAACCGGGGCGGGCCCGGGGGCTTCGGGCTGATCGGGATGCGCGAGCGGGTCGAGGCGCTCGGCGGGCGGCTGTGCGCCGGGCCGGCCGAGCCGCGGGGCTGGTCGGTCGTGGCCCGGCTGCCGCGATGACAACCGGGTGGTGCACATGACGATCCGGGTGCTGATCGCCGACGACCAGGCCATGATCCGCGGTGGGCTGCGGCTGATTCTCGAGGACCAGGACGACATCTCGGTGGTCGCGGAGGCGGCCGACGGGGTCGAGGCGATCGAGGCCGCCCGGCGGCTGCGGCCCGACGTGTGTCTCGTCGACATCCGCATGCCGCGGCTCGACGGGCTGGAGGTCACCCGGGCGCTGGCGGGGCCGGCCGCGGTCGATCCGCTGCGGGTCATCGTGGTCACGACGTTCGACCTCGATGAGTATGTGTACGGCGCGCTGCGCGGCGGGGCGGTCGGGTTCATTCTCAAGGATGCCGGGCCCGCGCTGCTCGTCGAGGCGGTGCGCGCCGCGCACGCGGGGGACGCGCTGGTGTCGCCTTCGATCACGGTACGACTGCTGCGGCACTTGAAGCCTCCGCGCCGGGCGCTGCTGGCCGGCGTGCGGCTGTCCGATCGCGAGACCGAGATCGTGCGGCTCATCGCGCGCGGGCGGACGAACCAGGAGATCGGCGCCGAGCTGTTCATCTCGCTGAGCACCGTGAAGAGCCACGTGTCGACGATCCAGACCAAGCTGGGGCTGCGCAACCGGGTGGAGATCGCGGCGTGGGCCTGGGAGCACGGCGTTGCGGGCGAGGCCCACTGATCCCGCTGGCCCCGTCACGCGCTGTCCCCGGGCGGCGGGCGGGTCGCCCGGGCTCGAAGCCCGACGGCGTGGCGCCCGCGACGCGGAACTCGTACGGGAAGTGGCGAGAAATCCCCAGCAGGCGCACCCGGGCTAATTCGGTACATTTAAAAAGTCGCGAAACTCGGTAGAGTCCCAGGATGACCGTCGATCGTGCGGTGGCCCCCGCCGCCGTTGGGCGGGCCGTGCTGCTCGGCCGGGGTGCCGCCACGCTCGCCGCCGCCGGCACCGGGCTGCGGCTCGCCGCCGACCCGCGCCCGCTGCTGCTCGCCGCGGGCATCGCCGCCGCGACCACGGCCGCCGGGCTCGCCGTGCTGTCCCGCGACCCGTACGTGGTCCGCCGCCCCGTGCCGGTGCTCGCACTCGACGGCCTGCTCGTACTCGGCGTGCTGGCCGTCGACCCCGGCATTGCGTACTTCTGCGCCGCCGCCGGCGCGTCCGCCCTGGCCGGCGTCGTCGTCGGCCTGCGCGCCCTCGTCATCGGCGCCGCGCACGCCGCCCTCGGGTACGCCGTGGCCGCCCGCGTCCTGGCCGGCAATCCCGCACATGCCGAGTTCGTCCTCGCGTTCCCGATCGCCTGCGTCCTGGCCGCGGCCGGCGCCGCGGTCGCCACCGCGGCCCTGCGGCGCCACGTCGAGCTCTCCGTGCGCGTCGTCGCCTCCGCCCAGCGCGCCGCCGCGGCCGGCGAGCGCGCCCGCCTCGCCCGCGAGCTGCACGACTCGGTCGCCAAGACCCTCCGCGGCGTCTCCTTCGCCGCCCTCGCCCTCCCGCAGAGCCTGCGCCGCCACCCCGACCTCGCCGAGCGCCTCGCCGGCACCGTCTCCGAGGGCGCCGCGGCCGCCGCGCGCGAGGCCCGGGACCTGCTCGACGGCCTGCGCTCCGACGAGCCCGACCGCGACTTCCGCGAAGTCCTCGAGTCCCTCTGCGCGCGGTGGCGGCAGTCGACCGGCATCCCCGTCACGTTCGACGCGGCGCCCTGCGACCCGCCGGTCGCGGTCCGCTACGAGCTGTGCCGCATCCTCCAGGAGGCGCTGCGCAACGCCGCCCGCCACTCCGGCGCCACCGCCGTCACCGTGCGCCTCGACGCGCACCCCCGGCACCTCACGCTGCGCATCGGCGACGACGGCCGGGGCTTCCGCATGCCCGCCGACCCGGCCGAGCTGCGCGCGGGGCACCACTACGGCATCCTGGGCATGTCCGAGCGGGCCCGGTCGGCCGGCGGCACCCTGCGCGTTTCCTCAACCCCCGGCGGCGGTACGGCGGTGGAGGCCGCGATCCCACTCCCGTCCCCGGCCACGGCGAGCCGCCCATGATCGGCGTCCTGGTCGTCGACGACAACCCGATCGTGCGCGCCGCCCTTCGCGGCTACCTCGACGCGACGCCCGACGTCACCGTCGTGGCCGAGGCCGCCGACGGCCTGGAGGCGCTGGCCGAGGCCCGCCGCGCCGCGCCCGCCGTCACGCTGCTCGACCACCGCATGCCGATCGCCGACGGCCTCTCCGTGCTCACCGAGCTTGCCCGCCACACCGCCGTGCTCGTGCTCACCAGCGACGCCGACCCCGCCCTCATCGCCCGCATGCTGCACGGCGGCGCGCGCGGCTACCTCATCCACGGCGCCTTCACGCCCGAAGAACTCCAGCGCGCGGTCATCGCGGTGGCCTCCGGGTACGGCTGGCTCTCCCCCGCCGCGGCCGCGGTGGCCACCGCCACCATGCGGGCCCGGCCGGCGGCCCGCCCGCATCCCCGGTACGGCCTGACCCGCCGCGAGCAGGACGTCCTGGACCTGCTGGCGGAGGGCCTCTCCAACGCGGCGATCGCCCACCGCCTGCTGCTGACGGAGAAGACGGTGAAGAACCACCTCCACCGCGTGTACGCCAAGCTCCGCGTCACCAACCGCACCGAGGCCCTGCTCCGCTGGACGGGCCGCACATGACCGGTCCGCAGCGGAGCGGAGGGGCCGGTCATCATGGGCTCAGGTCCAAGTCATGCCGCAGCCGGAGCGAAGCGGAGGTTCCGGCATGACCGGTCCGCAGCGGAGCGGAGGGGCCGGTCATCATGGGCTCAGGTCCAAATCATGCCGCAGCCGGAGCGAAGCGGAGGTTCCGGCATGACCGATCCAGCCGCTGACGCGCACGACCGGTCGCCGGTCATCTGGCGACGGCTCGGATGGGCATCGCTGGCCGCCGCCATCGCCGCGACGATCGCGGTCGTCCCCCCGCTCGTCCTGCCCTCCGCGGCGCCGTCTCCGCCGTCGAAAGGGCCGTCGGGAGCCCCGTCGGAAGCGCCGTCGGCCGCGCACTCGTCCCTGCCGGCAGCGCCGCCCGTGCCGGCCTTCCGGGCCATCAGCCTGCACGCGGCCGACGACGCCAACCTCCGCAAGGGCGCGCGCGTCATCGACTGCCCGTCCTGCGACGGCGGCCGCCGCGTCGGGTACATCGGCGGCCCGAACACCCTGGCCATCCGCGTCGCCGACGTCCCCGCCGCCGGCGACCGGACCCTCGTGATCGTGTACGAGACCCAGGACCCCCGCACGCTGATGGTCACCGTCAACGACGGCCCGGTACACACCATGTCGCTGTCCGGCGCCGGCGACTACCTCATCCCCGCCACGGCCTCCCTCCGTGTGTACCTCCCCGCGGGGACCAGCTGGATCCGCTTCTTCAACGACGCCGGCCCCGCCCCCGACATCAACCGCATCGAACTGCGCTGATGCCGGGGGCGGCCGCCGATCAGAAGTTGCCGGCCGTGTTGCACTTCGCCTTCTGGACGATGCAATTCTTCACCCGATGGCCCTGCGCCGCGTTGTCCCAGGCGAGGAACGCGTCACCGTGGAACGACGACGCCATGCCCGACGACAGCGTGAACCCGTCCGCCGTGCCGCTGGTCGGATACGCGAGCAGGAACGAGATCGACGGGATCGCGACCGGGTATGCCCCGCCGCACGCGCCGTTGTACGTGTACGCGACGTGCGACTTGTGGTCCGGGCTGTCCAGGTGCACGCCGTCCCAGCAGTCCGGGAAGACGAGCTGGAACATCAGCGTGGCGCCCGGCGCGCACAGCGGCCAGTTCCCGTCGGCGCTGCGCCCGGTCTCCCCGCCCGGCCCGGCGCAGTAGAACTGGTTGACCGACCCCGCGGGCGTCGGCTGCTGCAGCTTCGCGTCCCCGGCGATCATCCGGAACCCCTGCGGGAACGGCACCGTCCCGGCCGGGTCCGTCAGCCGCGACCCGTAGTACACGACGACCGCCTTCGGCTCGACCGCGACGCCGTGCTCGTACAGCGTCGGCACCCAGTACGCCGACAGGTCCGGCGCCGGCGCGCAGCTCGTGCCGGCGTTGGCCAGCAGCGTGTCGGCGGTCGAGTTCGCGTCGGTGCCGTGGTTGCCGATGAAGCTGTGCATGTGCGAGGCCCCCGGCAGGCCCGGGAACACGATCGGATCGTCCTTCTTCGAGTGGCTGTACGTGCACGAGGCGTTGAACTCCGACACCCGCACGGCGTTCGCCGGCGCCGGGTCCATGGCCATCGCGTTGAACTCGGCGAGCTGCGCGTTCCACTTCGCGGGGTCGACGCCGACCCACCCCGCCCCGGACGACGGCGTGGCGCTGGGGCTGGCGGCCGCCCCGGCGGCGAACGAAAACCAGTTGATGTTGACGAAGTCGCGGCCTCCCGTGGTGTTGCGCATGACGGCGTAGACGGTCTGGGCCCCGGTCGGATGGCTCGCGGCCGTGGCGGTGAGCGTCACCCAGGCCTGCCAGCCGCCGGTCGGCGCGATCGTGAACTGCACGAGCAACGGCCCGGTCAGCGACCCGGTCCGCAGCTCGACGGTGCCTGTCCCGCCGGTACCGGCCGACGCGACCCGTGCACCGACGCTCAACGCCCCGGCGGCGCCGAGATCGACCCCGTCGTAGCGCAGCCAGTCGCCGTCGGCGAGGTACGCGACGTTCTGCCCGCCGCCGGTGTCGACGGTGTTCTCGACCTGCGCCCCGGACTGCGCGGCGAACGCCTCCGCCTGAACGATCACCGGCGTGGCGGCATCGGCGGTCGTCACCATGGCGGCGGCGACGACAACGAGGGCGGTCGCCGCAACCCCTGCGGCGGCCGTGAGGGCCCTGAGGCCTCTGAGGCCCCTGACGTTTGGCACGAGGATCTCCTTACTGCTTGCGACGTGCGCGAACGATGGCGAGGGCCCGCACACCGTACGGTCGATCCCCTGGGACCGAAGACCCAAGCCGGGGGCCCAATTTGCGGGCCTTACCACCCGCGTACGACCGGCGACGTACGCCGCGGATACACCCCTGGGCCGACGCGCCCGCGGCCCTGATCGAATACGGTCGGAGGCATGAACAGGCAGGCGTGGCGGGATCTCGGGCTGGCGGCGGCGGTGACCGTGCTCGCGCTGGCCGGTGCCGCCACGGCGCCGCAGGCCCGGATGCCGCTGGACGCGACCGGCGTGCTGTTCCTGGCCGTCGCGGGCCTGGCGCTGGCCGGGCTGCGGCGCTTTCCGCGGCTGGTGATGGTGGTCGCCGCCGCGTGTCTGCTGGCGTACCTCGTCCTGGGCTATCCCGGCGTGGGCCCGGCGCTGCCCGTGCTGTTCGCGCTCTACGCGACGGTCCGCATCGGCGCCCGCCGGACGGCGGCGGTCGCGATCGGCGCCATTCTCGTCGGCGGCGTGGCCGGCGAGGTCGCCAGCACCAGCGAGCCACCGCCGGACGTGTTCGAGCGGTGGTTTCTGCTGATCGGCTGGATGGTCGCCGCGAGCGTGTTCGCCGAGGTGACCCGGCATCGCCGCGCCTACCTGGAACAGGTCGAACGGCGCGCCGAGGACGCCGAGCGCACCCGCGAGGAGACGGCCCGCCGCCGCGCCGACGAGGAGCGGCTGCGGATCGCCCGGGAGCTGCACGACTCCCTCACGCACAGCATCTCCATCATCAAGGTGCAGGCCGGCGTGGCCGTGCACCTGGCGCACAAGCGCGGCGAGCCGGTGCCCGAGGCGCTGCTCGCCATCCAGCACGCGAGCGGCGACGCGATGCGCGAGCTGCGCAACACCCTGGAGGTCCTGCGCAGCGAACCCCCGGCCCCACCCGGAGCGGATCCGGTGGAGAGCGGGCTGGAGCGGCTCGATCAGCTCGTCGACGGGGCACGGCGGGCGGGGCTGCCGGTGAGCGTGCACATCGAGGGGCGGCCGCGGGAGCTGCCCGGGGAGGTGGACGGGGCCGCGTACCGGATCGTGCAGGAGGCGCTCACCAACGTGGCCCGGCACGCGGGGCCGGCGAGCGCCGCGGTGTGCATCGGCTACGGCGACCTCGCGCTCACCGTTCGGATCGACGACGACGGGTGTGGGGCGGTGCAGCCGGTGCCCGGGGTCGGGCTGACCGGCATGCGTGAACGGGTGACGGCCCTCGGCGGCGAGCTCCGGGTCGGGCCGCGGGATGCTGGCGGGTTCAGCGTGCGCGCGGAGCTGCCGCTGGCGGTGCCGGCCGACCTGCTGTACGGGGTGCGGGTCGCGGCGCGGGGCGACGCGCTGCTGTCACCGGCGATCACCCGGCGGCTGATCGGGGAGTTCGTGTCCCGGCCGCCGCGGGGACCGCTCCACGGCGCGGTGAACACGCTGACCAACCGGGAGCGCGAGGTGGTCGCCCTCGCCGCGTGGGGCCTGTCGAACGACGAGATAGCCGGACGGATGGTGATCAGCCTGGCCACGGCCAAGACCCACATCAGCCGGGCGATGACGAAGCTGCACGCGCGGGACCGCGCGCAGCTGGTCGTGTTCGCCTACGAGTCGGGCCTGGTCACCGTCTGACCGCCCGCCGCTGGGCGGGGCGGGGCAGGGCGGGGGCGGATCAGCCGGCCAGGTGTCCCCACCGGGACTCGAGTTCGCGCCAGGTGCCCTGAGCCGCCGCCGTGCCGTCCTGCAGGACGACCACGCGGTCGGCCTGGGTCAGGGCCGCTCGCTTCGATGTCGAGCCGATCACCGTCACGCCGTGTTCGCGCAGGGCGCGCCACAGGGCCAGTTCCGTGGTCACGTCCAGGGCCGAGGACACGTCGTCGGCGATGAGCAGCTCCGTGCGCGGGGCCAGGGCTCGGGCCAGGGCCAGGCGTTGCAGCTGGCCGCCGGACAGGCGGGTGCCCTTGTGGCCGATGAGCAGGCCCAGGCCGGCGCCGGCGGTGTTCAGGTCGTGTTCCAGCTGGGCGGTGGAGACGGCGCCGTGGGCGTCGACCTCGTGGCCCAGGCTGATGTTGTCCGCGATCGTGCCGGACAGGACCCTCGGCAGCTGCGCGACGTAACCGATCTGGTTCGGGCGCAGGAACATCTCGGGCTGGGTGACCGGCTCGCCGTTCCACTTGAGCTTGCCCGTGTGGTGCACGATGCCGGCCAGGGCGCGCAGCAGCGACGACTTCCCGGACCCGACCGAGCCCACGACGAGGACGAGCTGGCCGCGCTCGACGGACAGGTCCAGGTCGCGCACGGCGACGGTGCCGTCCTCGTGTACGGCGGTGAAGCCGTCCAGGTCGAGGCGGCGCAGCGGGTGCCTCGGCGCGACGGCGGGCGCGGGGGCGGTGCCGGCGGAGAGGTCGACGCCTGGGACGGCGGCGGCGTACTCGCCGACTCCCGCCATCTCGATGGTGCGGCGGGTCCAGACGCGGGCCGACGGCAGCTGGGAGATGAGCGAGGCGGTGGTCCACGCGAACCAGCGCGCCGAGCCGAGGGTGGAGACCGCGACCAGAGCGGCGCCGGCGGAGAGGCGGCCGGACAGCAGCAGGGCCCAGGCGCCGATCGGCAGCAGGCCGCTGGCGAGGGCCGGCGTGGAGCGGGCCCAGACCTGCACGGAGATCTCGCGGCGCTGGCGCTCGCTGCGGACGCGGTCGAGCCGGGCCAGGTGGGCGAGGACCGGGACTGTGGCGCCGGCGAGCTTCACCGTACGCGCGGCGGACAGCGACGACACGAGGGACGTGGCGAAGGCCGCGCGCGCCGCGACCGTCTTCTGCGCCGAGCGCTTCAGCGACGAGCCGAACAGGGTCGCGGCGAGGCCGGAGAGCACGATCGTGGCCGCCATGAACAGGGCGGGCACGAACGAGCCGGAGACGACCGTCATCGTGACCAGGACCCACAGGCAGATCCACTGGTCGACGAGGTTGTCGGCGAGCACCACGACGCGCTCGGTGTCGCCGCCCTGGGCGACGACCTCGGCAGGGGTGTGCTTGCTGACCCGCCGCGCGGCGGTCTGGCCGTGCACGAGGCGCAGGCTGATGCGCAGCAGCTGGCGTACCCACCACTCGGGGAACCAGCGACCGGTGTAGTACGGCAGCGCCATCGGCACCAGCAGGCCCGCGGCGATCCCCAGCGCCGGCCACAGCGCGTTGCCGGCGCCGTCGACGAGGTCGGCCCACAGCCACGGCAGGACCGAGCCGTCGAGTCCGAGGAGCACCATCAGCGCGAACATCGCCACGGAGACGAGGCCGAAGCGCCAGTCGTTCGTGGCGAGCTTGAAGATGTTCCAGAGCGTGCGCGCCTTGGGCAGCTCGGGCAGCGGCGGCGGGTCGGCCTTGACCGCGGCGGCGGTGACCACCGCCGGGGCCCGCTGGGCGGGCACGGAGGGCGTGACGGCCGCGGACGAGGCGGCCAGCAGCTCGGCGAAGCGGGCCGACGCGGCGAGCGGGCCGGCCTCCACCACGGCGCCGTCGGCGAGGACGACGACCTCGTCGCACTGCTGTACCGAGGACAGCCGGTGCGCGACGATGATGCCGATCCGCCCGGCGAGCAGGCGTGCGGTCGCCCGCTGCACCCGCGCCTCGGTCACCGGGTCCAGTCGCGCGGTGGCCTCGTCGAGGATGACCACCTGCGGGTCGCGGACCACGATGCGGGCGAACGCGACGAGCTGCTCCTGGCCGGCCGAGAGCACGTGGCCGCCGTCGCCGAGGCGGGTCTGGATGCCGTCGGGCAGGTCGGCGACCCAGCCGGTGAGGCCGAGCTCCTCGATCGCGCGCGCGGCCGGCTCCAGCAGGTCGGGGTCGAACAGCGCGATGTTCTCCGCGAGCGTGCCGGCGAGGATCTCGGTTCGCTGCGGCACGACGGCGATCCAGCGGCGCAGCGCCTCCACGTCGATGTCGAGCAGGTCGGTGCCGCCCAGGAAGACGGTGCCGCGGGGCAGCTCGACGGCGCGGGTGAGCACCTTGGCGAGGGTCGACTTGCCCGATCCGGTGCGCCCGATCAGCGCGTAGGAACGGCCCCGGGCGAACGTGAGGCTCACGTCGCGCAGGGCCGGTTTGCGGGCCGACTCGGAGTAGCGGAAGGTCAGGTCGCGTACCTCGAGATCGCCGGCGACGGGCGCCTGCCCGCCGACCGGCTCCTGTTTGGCGTCGCGCAGCAGCTGTACGCGGGCCCAGGCGCCGAGCGCGTATTGCAGCTCGGGCACCATCCGGCTGGTGTGCTCGACGGTCGCGCCGAAGCCGAGCGCGAGCAGCCAGACCGCGCTGAGCCGGGCGACGTCGAGGGTGCCGGCGGCCATGGCCCACACGCCGCCGAGCACGACGAGCGCGATGCCGAGCCGGACGAACCCGGATGCGACGGACGTCACGGCCGCCGAGCGGTTCCACACCCGGCGGCCGCGCTCGAGCACGGTGGCGGCGCGGCGGGCGAAGAGGCGCAGCACGTACGGCCGGGCGAGGGTCGTGCGCACGTCGTCCTGGCCGTGGATGCTCTCCTCCATCACGGCGGCCAGGTCGGACCAGGCCTCCTCCTCGCCCATGCGCGCGGCGGCGATCTTCGCGGTCGGCTTGCGCAGGGCCACGCTCAGCACGACGGTGAGGACGATCATCGCGAGGCCGGCCGGCCACCACACGAACAGCGTGGTCGCCACCGACAGCACGGTGTAGCAGGCCGATTGCGCGATGCGCACGCCGGCGTTGCGCAGCTCGGCGGCGACCTGGTAGACGTCGCCGTCGATCCGGTCGAGCAGTTCGCCGACGGGCGTGGTCTCCAGTGTCGGCAGGTCCTGGCCGAACGCCACGCGACAGAGCCGCCGGCGGACGTCGGCGGCCCAGTCGGCGGTGAGGCGGGCCATGATGAGCCCGACGCCGAGATCGGTGAGCACGGCCGCCGCGAGGGCGGCCGCGAGGACCGCGAACATGGTCCACGATCGATGGATGAGCACCGACCCGCCGACGGCCGACGCCGCGGCCTGCCCCGCCGCGCCGAGCACGATGAGGAAGGCCACGAAGGCGGTTCGGCGCGGCGACGTGGCCCAGAGGTCACGGATCAGGCGCATGGTGTGGTCCCCCGGATGAGTTGGCGCGACTCATCAGCGTGCTCCGCGGACCGGGGGCCGCACAACGCATTTATGCCGCTACACATCCTCCGGCGGAAAGAATTCGAGGACGTTCTCGATCGTGGCCTTGCGGCCCTCCTCCGTGGCGGCCTCGGCCTCGCCGGCGGTCAGCGACGCGCGGGCCGAGGCGTCCAGCGCATCGGTCCACGGGCAGGTCCGGTCGGGGCCGCCGCGCAGGACGTCGGCGGCGGTCAGCAGGGTCAGGGCGCGGGACGGGTCGCCGGCGAGCAGGGCGGCCTCGGCGGCGTCGTTGAGGGCGGAGCCGACGATCAGGGCGTCGAACGCGCCGCGGCCGAGGGTCACGGCCTCGCGGCTGAGCGCCCGGGCGCCCGCGTGGTCGCCCTCGTGGGCCAGGACCAGCGCGCGGCCGCTGTGCAGGAGGCCGAGCATCTGCGGCGAGACGCGCTTCTCGCCGACGATCTCCAGGGCGCGGGCGAAGCGGATGCGGGCCTGGTCGATGTCGCCGGCGCGCAGGGCCCGGTCGCCGTACGCGTACTCGACGAAGGCGATGCTGTCGGGCACGCCGGAGCGCCGGGCGGTGCGGCGGGCCTCGGCGTAGACCTCGTCGGCGCGCTCGGCGTCGCCGATGAGCAGGTACTCCTGCGCCAGCCGCACCTCGGTCACCGGCCGGTCCTCGGTGGCGCCGAGCGCGCGCAGGTAGGTGAGGGCCTCCTCGAAGTACGCGATGGCCTCCCGGTGGCGGCCCTGGCGGGCGACCACCTCGGCGAGCGCGGCGAGCGCGAACGACATGCCCCAGCGCTCGCCGATGCCGCGGAACGCGGCCAGCGACGCCTCGAAGGCGTCGAGGGCCTCGGCGAGGCGGGCGCCGACGTTCATCACGGTGTGGCCGACGAGCAGCAGGCCGAGGCCCGCGATCCACGGTTCGGGGTCGTCGGCCAGGGTGCCGATGCGATCGAGGACCTCGGGGGTCGGTCCCTGCCGGTAGAGGGCGGCGACGACCTGGAAGAGCCGGGACAGGGGGTGGCTGCCGGAGTACCGCATGGCCTCCTGGAACCACCCGTCCAGCATCTCGCTGTCGCTCAGGCCGTCGAAGCCGTTGACGGCGGCGACCCCGCACGCCATGGCGCGGGCCTCGGGGTCGGAGGGGCCGGGCAGCGACAGCGCGGCGTTGGCGAGGGCGGCGCCCTCGACCCGGTGCCCGCCGAGCCACCAGTACCAGCCGACCACCGCGACGAGGCGCACGGCGAGGTCGGAGTCCCCGGCGGCGACGGCCCGGCGCAGGGCGCCGTGCAGGTTGTCGTGCTCGGCGTTGAGCACGGCGAGCGCCTCGAGCTGCGCGCCGGTGCGCATGCTCGGCTCGAGGCGCTCGGCCAGCGCGAGGAACCACGCCCCGTGCCGGCGGCGCAGCTCGTCGGTCTCGCCGTGCTCCTCGAGCCGCTCCAGGCCGTAGGCGCGGATCGTCTCCAGCATCCGGTACCGCAGGTCGTCGCCGACGATCAGCAGCGACTTCTCGACGAGGGTGGCGAGCAGCTCGTCCGGGTCGCCGAGCAGGCCGCCGGGGTCGCACACGGCGGCGGCGGACTCGACGGTCGCGCCGCCGGGGAAGATCGCGAGCCGGCGCAGCATCGCGCGCTCGGGCTCGGCGAGCAGGTCCCAGCTCCAGTCGACGACGGCGCGCAGCGTCTGGTGGCGCGGCAGGGCGGTGCGGCTGCCCCGCGTGAGCAGGCGAAACCGGTCGTCGAGCCGGTCGGCGATCTGCGCCGGGGTGAGCGTGCGGCAGCGCGCGGCGGCGAGCTCGATCGCCAGCGGCATGCCGTCGAGGGCCCGGCAGATGCGCACGGCGGCGTCGACGGTGGCGGCGTCGAGGGCGAAGCCGGGCCGTACCGCCGCCGCCCGGTCCCGGAACAGCCGGAGCGACGGGAACCGCCCGGCGGTCGCTCGGTCGGCGCCGCCGGGCGGCAGGGGCAGCGGTTCGACGCCGTAGAGCGCCTCGCCGGTGATGCCGAGCGGCTCGCGGCTGGTGGCCAGGATGCGCAGGTGCGGCGACTCCCCCAGCAGCCGCTCGGCGAGCGCGGCCGCGGGGCCGATGACGTGCTCGCAGTTGTCGAGGATGAGCAGCTGCCGGCGGTGCGCGATGGCGTTGGCCAGCCGGCGCGGCGCGTCGGCGGCGTCGGTGCCGCCGGTGCGCAGGCCGGGCGTGGGCTTGCCGGCCGGGTCGCGCAGGCCGAGGGCGGCCCAGACGGCCTGGACGACGTCGTCGGCGTCGGTGACCGGGGCCAGCTCGACGAGCCACACGCCGTCGGGAGTCTCCTCACGCAACGTGCGCCCGGCCTCCACGGAAAGTCGCGTCTTGCCGGCGCCGCCCGGGCCGACGAGGGTGACCAGCCGCCCGGCGGCGACCAGGCGGCGGACCGCGCCGAGCTCGGCGTCGCGCCCGACGAAGCTGGTCAGCGCGGCGCGCAGGTTGCCGGCGGCGGGCTCGCGGCGCTCCCGCTCGGCCTCGCCGCGCAGGATCGCCAGGTGTACCTCCACGAGCTGCGCCGACGGGTCGGCGCCGAGCTCCTCGGCGAGGCGGGCCCGGCAGCGCTCGAACGCGGCGAGCGCCTCGGCCCCGCGGCCGGCGTCGTGCAGGGCGCGCATGAGCAGCGCGACGAGCCGCTCCCGCAGCGGGTGCGCGGCGACCAGCGCCTCGAGTTCGGCGACGACCCGCTCGCCGATGCCGAGCTCGGCCTCGATGCGGTCCTCGGTGGCTGCGAAGCGCAGCTCGTCGAGGCGGGCCCGCCACGGCCGGGCGAACGGCGCGTCGGCGGCGTCGGCCAGCGCCGGCCCCCGCCACAGCGCCTCGGCCTGCCGGAACAGCGCCACCGCGGCCGCCGGCTCCGCGGCCGCGCGGGCCAGCCGGACGAACTCCTCGAACCGGACGTGGTCGACGGTGGCCGGGTCGGCGTCGAGCAGGTACCCGGTCGGGCGCGCCTGCAGCACCCCGTCGGGCAGGGCGCGGCGCAGCCGGGACACCAGCGACTGCAGCGCGTTGCCGGCACCGGCGGGCGGGTGCTCGCCCCAGACCCCGTCGACGAGCCGGGCGGCGGTGACGACCCGGCCCGGCTCCAGCGCGAGCAGGGTGACCAGGACCCGCAGGCGCGTGCCGCCGACCTCGACGGGCGCGCCGTCGCCGTCGCGCACCTCGAGGGGTCCCAGCAGGCCGATCCACACGCCCCCGATTGTGCTCTCCCGTCGCGCCGGCTCCGCTCGTGCCTCGCGAGCCTACCGCTGCGGAGCCCGCCGACGTGCTGGTGTTCCGCGGCCCGGGGCTGAAACGCGTGGGGGCGCCGGGCATCGCGCCCGGCGCCCCCTGACGGCGGCGGTCAGCTGCCGTAGACCTGGAACTCCCACAGCGAGTAGCCGTAGGCGGTGGCCCGCTGGGTGCCGTACATCCGCACGTACCGGCCCGAGCCGGTGACGTTGAGCGTCTGGTTGCCGCCCGCGCCCGTCGTCGTGCTGTAGATGCTGGTCCAGTTGGTGCCGTCCGGCGACGTCTGGATCTGGAACGCCGTCGCGTAGGCGGCCTCCCAGTTCAGCGTCACCTTGCTGATGCTGTGCGTGGCGCCGAGGTCGACCTGCAGCCACTGCGGGTCGCTGAACGCGCTCGACCAGCGGGTGCCGGTGTTGCCGTCGGTGGCGTTCGCCGCCGGGGTGCCGGCGTTCTCCGTCGACGATGCGGTGGTCGGGTGGCCCTGCGAGAGCAGGGTGCCGCCGCCGGTGCCGCCGCCCGGGGTGCCGGCGATCTGGAACTCGTACAGCGAGTAGCCGTAGGCGGTGGCCCGCTGGGTGCCGTACATCCGCACGTACCGTCCGGAGCCGGACACGTTGAGCGTCTGGTTGCCGCCCGTGCCCGTCGTCGTGCTGTAGATGCTGGTCCAGTTGGTGCCGTCCGGCGACGTCTGGATCTGGAACGCCTTGGCGTAGGCGGCCTCCCAGTTCAGGGTGACGCTGCTGAGGTTGTACGACTGACCGAGGTCGACCTGCAGCCACTGCGGGTCGCTGAACGCGCTCGACCAGCGGGTGCTCAGGTTGCCGTCGGTCGCGTTGCCCGCGCCGAGGGTGGCGTTCTCGCTGGAGGACGCCGTGGTCGGCTTGCCCTGGGCGATGTTGTTGCCCGGCGGCGGGGTGGTGGTGGTGCCGCCGCCCTTCTTGTTGTAGACGGCCACCCAGTCGATGTTCATCTGCGCGCCGGAGATGGTGCTGGCGTTGGGGCCGCCGCCGAACGCGTCGGGGAAGCCGCCGCCCATCGCCAGGTCGTAGATGATGAAGAACGGGTGGTGCACGGCGTTGTTCCACGTCGTCGCGTCCACGCGGGTGGCGGGCAGCGTGAAGTAGTTGGCGCCGTCGAGGTACCAGCGGATCTCCTCCGGCGACTTGGACCGGTCGATCTCCACGGCGTAGGTGTGGTAGCCGGTCTGGCAGCCCGCGCACGCGCGCTCGCCGCTGCCGAGGCCGGTCGACTCGTTGCAGGGGCCGCCCGGGTTGGTGCCGCAGTGCAGCGTCCCGAACACCGAGCTGCGCCCGTTGATGTCCTCCAGGATGTCGATCTCGCCGCTGGTCGGCCACGTCGTGCCGGTGCGCAGCGTCGAGCCGAGCATCCAGAACGCCGGCCAGTACCCGGCGCCGTTGGCGGTCGTCACGTTGGGCTGCTGGATCGAGGACTCCATGCGCACCACGTCGCCCGCGTCGGCGCCGAACGTGGCCGCCTGGGTCTCGATGCGCCCGGACGTCCAGCCCGCCCGCGGGTCGGTGCCGGAGTGCAGGGCCCGCAGCACCAGGTGCCCGTTGCCGTCCTGGAACACGTTGGCGGTGCTGTTGGTCATGGTTTCGATCTCGCCGGTGCCGAAGCTGCTGCCAGGCCCGGTGTCGTACTTCCACGTGCCGGTGTCCACGCCCGTGCCCGCGGCGCCGTTGAAGTCGTCGCTCCAGGTCAGGGTGAAACCCGGCGGCGGGGCGGCGGCGGCCGCGGCGGCCAGCCTTACGTTCTGTGTGCCGGCCGCGGCCTTGCCGGCGGCGCTGGAGCCGGCGTAGGCGACGGCGGTGATGCCAACCAGGGCGAGCGTCGCGGCGGCTGTGACGCCGGCGGCCCAGCCCTTGGTCCGGCGCCGGGGGCGCCGGTCCTGCTGATCGGGGGTGTTCATGGCTCTCCTCGTGGGCGGGCGCCCGACCGGCCGCACGGTTGACTGGGCCGACGGCGGATCGGCCAGGACCGGGCGGGCGCAGTGAGGGTTCGACATAGAGAGCGCTCTCTCAACCGCACGCTACCAACACCCTCCCCCTCGACGTCAAGGGCGGAGAGCGATTTCCCGCAGGGACCGCCACGCCCGGGCGAGGGTCCGGCTGGGGTATTGCCACATTGACATTCATGAGTGTGTTTCACGATGCTGGCCGCACCTCCCACGAAGGGAATGCAGGATGAGCATCCGCGTCCTGACCGCGCTCACCGCCGCGGTCGCCACCGCCACCGCCGTCGCCGTCGGGGCGTTCGCCCCCGCCGCGCACGCCGCGGTCGACACGACCCGAACCCCGGGTCTGGCCCAGTACACCGTCACGCTCACCAGCGACAGCACCGGCGCCTCATGGACCGGCCACGAGTCGGTCACCTTCACCAACACCTCGCCCACCGCGCTGAGCGAGGTCTACCTGCGGCTGTGGGACAACTACCACGGCACCTGCCCGTCCGGCACGCCGATCACGGTGAGCAACCTGACCGGCGGTACGGCCGGGACACTCACCGTCGGCTGCACCGCCCTCAAGGTCACGCTGCCGGCGTCGCTGGCCCAGAACGCCTCCGCGTCCATCGGGTTCGACCTGGGCATCACGGTGCCGAGCGGGGCCGACCGCTTCGGGCGCGACGGGGCGTACAACTTCATCGGCAACGCCCTGCCCGTGCTGGCCGTGCGCGACGGGGCCGGTTGGCACCTCGACCCCTACACGAACAACGGCGAGTCGTTCTACAGCCTCATCAGCGACTTCGACGTCACGCTCGACCACCCCACCGCGCTGGCCGTGCCGGCGACCGGGACGTCGACCGACACGCCGGGCGCGAGCGGCCGCACTGTCACCCACGCGGTCGCCGCCAAGGTCCGCGACTTCGCCTGGGCCGCCGGCCCGTTCACGAAGATCACCGGCGTCTCCGCCGGCGGTTACCGCGTCAACGTGTACGGCACCAGCGCCATCAGCACCAGCAGCGCCCAGTCGATGCTCACCACGGCGGAGGACGCCCTGGACGCGCACTCGGCAAGGTTCGGCGCCTACCCGTACGGCGAGGCCGACGTCGTGCTGGACAACAACTTCTGGTTCGGCGGCATGGAGTACCCCGGCTTCGTCCTCGACGTCGTCTCCAGCAACGCGCTCGCACACGAGCTCGCCCACCAGTGGTTCTACGGCATCGTCGGCGACGACGAGTACACCACGCCGTGGCTGGACGAGGCTTTCACCGACTACGCCACCGACCTGTACTTCGGCAAGACCGGCACGAACTGCTGGAACTCGGTGACGTGGCAGTCCTCCAGCGAGCGCCTCACCAGCTCGATGGCCTACTGGGACGCCCATTCCAGCCGGTACTCCACCGTCGTCTACGGCTACGGCAAGTGCGCCCTGCACGACCTGCGCCGCACCCTGGGCACCACGACGATGGCCAACCTCTTGAGCTCCTACGCCCAGTCCCACTGGTACGGCGTGTCCACCGTCGCCGACTTCAAGGCCGCCGCCCAGCAGGCCGCTGGCTCGACGAGCCTGGCATCGTTCTGGACCACACACCGCATCGACGGCTGACCACGCCCAACCCCGGGCCGGCGGGAGCGGGCCTTGAGTGCTTGCTCCCGCCCACGCCCGCGGTCATGACGGCGCCGAGCCTCAGTCCGGGGCCGAGAGGAACTCCTCGACCAGCGACGGCAGGGACGGGGCGGCGGTCACGTCGTAGTGCGTGCGGCCGGGCAGGACCGCCAGGAGGTTGGGCCCGCGCTTCGAGGCGTCCCAGTCCGCGTCGCGTAGTCCGCCGCCCAGCAGCGCGTAGAATTCGGCCACGTGGGTCGTCGGGACCGAGTCGGCGTCGGCGTACACCAGCATCGTCCGGGCCGTGATCCGCGCGGCCTCGGCGGACCAGTCGTAGTCGCGGCGCACCAGGTCGCCGATCTTCGTGGCCAGCACCGGCCAGTCCTCGACGCGCGGCGCCACCTTCGAGTACGCGGCGTACAGCGGCGAGCCCTTCATCCCCTCCGCGGCCTGCGGCCCGATCTGCGCCATCCCGGCGAGCACCTCCGGGAACCACCCCGACCGCCGCACCGGCATGGAGACCACGATCAGGCGGCGCACCCGGTCCGGGTGCTGGATCGCCGTGCGCAGCGCCGCGCCGGCGCCCAGCGAATACCCCATCACGTCCGCCCAGGGCAGCCTCAGGTGACGCATCAACGCCGCCACGTCGTCACCAAGCGTCTCGTACCGCAACGGCCGATCGGCGTCCGGCGTGTGCCCGTGCCCCTGCAGCTCGACGGCGATCACCCGCCGCCGGGCCGCCAGCGCCGGCAGCAGCGCCCCGAACATCTCGATGCTCCAGAACCCGCCGTGCAGCAGCACGAGCGGCTCACCCTCGCCGTGCTCCTCGTACCACAGCGAGACCCCGTTCACCTCGGCGTACGTCATGGTCCGACCCTAACGGCGGTGGTGCGCCAGGAAGGCCCGAACGGGCGGGCTATGGTGATGGAGGAGGCGTGCGGGCGGCTGGTGCCCCTCCCGGTCTTCAAAACCGGTGTGGTCCGGAATCCGGGCCAGGCGGGTTCGATTCCCGTCCGCCTCCGCCAACCAGCTCTCTCACCGGCAAACCCCCCGATGACCTCGGCAAATGGAGACCATCGGGGGCCGACACTCGTTCACTCAATCGCAACGGCGCCGGGGCGATCTCAGTGCGCGCGGCAAATCCACGCACAGTGGACAGTCGTGGTCGAAGTTGAGGGTCTGCATCACTACCGCGATACGCTGCGCGTATGCGCTCCATCGCCGCGATCGCTTTCAGCTTGGCGTTCTTTCTCGTCGGCGCGGCCCTGGCCGTCAACTTCCGGGGCTTCACCGCCTGGTTTGCCCGAGAATTGGTGCGCCATTCGCCAAACAGCCTGTTCAACCCGTGGGCCTCGCCGCCCGGCCCGCGGGAGGTCGCCGGACGGGTGCGGGACGCGATGGTGATCGCCCGCATCCTCGGCGTCATCTTTGCCGGGGCCGGCCTGTTCATGCTCAACGGCGCCTTAACCCTGCTGGATGGCTGACCCGCTCCGTTCCGGAGTGTCAACGTCAGCCTGACGCCATAGCTCGATGACGGCGCCCCACGCACGAAATATTCGGTTGGAGCAATGACGAACCCCGGACAACTCTTCCGATCTCTCCTTTGGGACAACCTTCCGGAAGCGCGTGCACCGTAGCCAGCGAGTGTCGAGCGAGCAACGCTGCACGACGTTCGAGTCCCCCGGCACTCAACGCGTGCCACGACAGCGCGCTTGACGTGCAGCAACGTGTCACCAGCCGTCCTGGGGGTCAAGGGCGCGCGGGTTCAAAAAGTCTCGCCACCCGTACAGCGACAACCCACCGTTGACCCGGGAAGTCCCAGGGCAACGGCCTTTCGCCTGGGGCGCGCTCTGCCCGTGTGTGATGAGCTATACCGGTGACACGTACACAGGTGGTCCGGTGGGTCACCCCGGGGAAGGTCGAATGGCTGCTACTGCTGGTGGCCCTGCTTGTCGGTGGGCTCGCCTGGAAAGCGGGTGCGCCGGAGTGGGCCGGCTTGGTCGTGTCGCTGGCTCTTGCCCTGCTGGTCCGATGGGCGCGGCAACGTGGAATCATCGACCGCGCTCTCGTACGGTGGGCCCGGGGTCAGCGCCGCGCCGAATAGCCGCCGAAAGCTTTGGCCTGACTGAGCCCGGCATCTACATATGCGCTGATCACGGCATCACGACCACTTGCGGGCAGCGCCCTCCGGAGGCAGGAGCGTGGGCGCCGCAGGCCCCGCGACGCGGACCACGGCAAATCGGCGGTGTCAACGGTCATCGGGTTTGACTCTGTCGACGATCTTGTGATCGTGGGCATGGTGTGTCATCGGACAGTCTCATGTGGACCGTGGTGGATGATTTCGGTGCGATCTTGCCAGCCTCGATGTGTTGCTGCCGCATCTGGGCAGTGTCGTGGTCGAAGACGTCTACCGAACCGCTGCGGGCGTGCTGTTCGAGGCCCGGGTTGCTGCCACGACGGCGCCATGCCCAGGCTGCGGCACCTCGTGGCGCGGGTGCACGGCAAGTCGAAGAGCTGACCGGACCGCATGCCCGCCACAGCCCGCCGTTGCGCACGGCCCTGATACTCGAAGCGGGCGGCCTGATCAACCTGGCCGCGCAGCGCCCCACTCCCTTCAAAGGTTGATCGATTGTCTGCAATCAATCGGCCGGGGTGGGGCCGTACGGTGCGATATTCCACCGACGTTCCACGGTTCAACCTTCCCCGTGTCAGGTTACGGACAGTCGGCGCGATGCCGTGACGCCGACAGTGTGGGCTTCCCGAACAACCAGGAGGTCCTCATGCGCAGGCACGTCGCCGCGCTGCTCGCACTCGTGTGCGCGGCCGCGGTCGGTTCCACTTCGGCCGCAACCCCGGCGTTGGCCAACTCGGGCAGCGTCACGAGCCCGAGCCTCAACGGTATCGACCTGGAACACGCCACGATCCCCGACCTGCAGCACGCGATGAACCAGGGGCGGCTGTCCGCGGTGCAGCTTACCGCGTACTACCTGCACCGCATCCAGGTGCTCAACCCGACCCTGCACGCCGTCATCGCCACCAACCCCGACGCGTTACGCCTCGCCGCCGCCAGTGACGCCCGCCGGCGGCACCACGCGTTACGCGGGCCCATGGACGGCATCACGGTGCTGTTGAAGGACAACATCGACACGAACGACAAGGAAGGCACCACGGCGGGGTCGTTCGCGCTGGCCGGCTCGCCCGTGGCGCGGGACGCGGGCCTCGTGAGCCGGTTGCGGGACTCGGGGGCGGTGATCCTTGGCAAGGCCAACCTGTCGGAGTGGTCCAGCTTCCGCTCGACCAGTTCGTCCAACGGGTGGAGCGCGGTCGCGGGGCAGACGGCCAACCCGTACGTCCTGGACCGCAACCCGTGCGGTTCGTCGAGCGGGCCGGCCGTGGCCGTGGCCGCGAACCTCGCCACGGTGGCGGTCGGCACCGAGACTGACGGGTCGATCGTGTGCCCGGCCGGCACCAACGGGATCGTCGGCGTGAAGCCGAGCCTCGGGCTGGTCAGTCGCAGCGGGATCGTGCCGATCAGCCACGAACAGGACCAGCCCGGCCCGATCGCGCGCCACGTGGTCGACGCGGCCATCCTGCTCGCCGCCATGAACGGTGCCGACGCGCGCGACCCGCAGTCGGTGACGGCCGGGCGGCACGCGCTCGACGACTACACCCGATTCTTGCGGCCCCAGTCGCTCAAGGGGAAGCGGATCGGCGTGTGGCGCGGCCTGGCCGGGGTGAGCCCCGAGACGGACACGGCGTTCGACCAAGCGCTGGCCCAGGTGCGGCGGCTCGGAGCGTCCACTGTGGACGTCACGCTGCCGTATCAGGACGTGCTCGACAACACCGAGTTCAAAGCGATCCGCAACGAGTTCAAGCACGACCTGAACGCGTACCTCGCCGCCCGCCCGGGGAACCATCCGCAGGACCTGGCCGGGCTCATCCAGTACAACTTGGCCCATCCCGACACCGAGATGCCGTTCTGGACCCAGAACTTGTGGGACAGCGCCCAACTCCAGTCGGGCGACCTGACCGACCCCGCGTACGTGCAGCTGCGCACCGACGCTACGAGCGCCGCCCAGCGCAGCATCGACGAGACGATGGCGACCTACCACCTGGACGCGATCGTGGCGCCGACCAACAACGCGGCCTGGAAGACGGTGCTCGGGCAGGGTGACGGCGCGTTGCTGCTCACCTCGTCGGGGTCGCCGGCCGTGGCCGGGTATCCGAACCTGACGGTGCCGATGGGCTTCGCCGGTCCGCTGCCGCTGGGCATGTCCATCATGGGCGGCCGGTACAGCGAGCCGACGCTGCTCGCCTTCGCCTACGCGTTCGAGCAGCGCACCCAGGTGCGCCGCGCCCCCACCTTCCGGGACAGCATCGGATAGATCCAGCCGACAGTCATGACGCGTGAATGTCGTGGCCACGTTCGCCCTGGCGATCACCGTGCTCGCTTTGGTGGGTGGCGTGGCCGCGGCGTCATGCCGCACTCCGACGCCCTGAAACTGGTGGTGTGGCTCGCTCGGCACACCGAGCGGGGCCACCGGCCACATGACCTCGCGCCCGACGCCTTCGGCGACGGGCTGCCGATCCCATTCGCCACGGCCCGCGCGGCCTGGCGGGCGGCCCTGCAGCGCGTCGTCGTGCCCCGGCGAGCAGCGCTCGCCCGTCCCGGCCGAGCCAGCGAGCGTGGCGAGTGGGCCTGGGACGTCGCCGAGCACGCCGCTGCTGGCAGCGGCACCGCCACGACCGTCATCCCGCGCCGGATGCGCGGGATCGACGAGCGGATCGCCGCATACGGTTGGTCAGCGCACTAGCCCGGCTCGCGCCGCAGGGCGTTGTCGATGTGCCAGCGGACCCAGCGGTCGGTCTCGATCAGCCGGCGGCGCTCCAGCGCGGGCCGCAGGTCGCCGAACGCCAGATAATGGCGGGCGGCCGCGGCGGCCGCCGAGCGTATGCCGCGGTCCGGGTCGTCCAGCAGCCTCTCGAGCCGCGCGGCGACACTGTGCCTCGCGGCCGCGTCCGACCGCACCCAGAAGTGCAGGTCCACCGCCACCCGACGCACAGCCGGGTCCGACGCGTCCAGGCCCGACAGGAGGTCGGCCACGGTCACCTGGTCGATCGTCTGTAGCGCCTCGAGGGCCGCGACGGTGTTCCGGACGCTCTCCGACCGGGCGTAGGCCGCGACCTGGTCCGCTGTCACCGGGCGGACGTCGAGCCGCTTGCTGCGGTACGGCGCCAGGAGCTCCGCGCGCACCCTCGGATCCTGATCCTGCCGCGCGGCCCGGACCAGCGCGGCCCTTGTGGCGGCCCCGAACCGCGGCAGCGCCGCGATCGACCCGGCGGCGCGCGCCCGGCGCTCCGGCGACGGGTCGCCCTCGAGGATCGCCACCAGCTCCTGCTCGCCGCCGGGTAGCTTCTCGCCGAACCAGCCGACGTTGCAGCCCTCGACCACCTCGTCAAGCCACCGCTCGTACCAGGCCAGGAAGTCCGGGTCCTCCACTACATACGGCCCGACACCGTCAACGTCAAGGTTGAACAGCCGCCCACGCGCCGCGCCCGTCACGATCAACCTGGTCTCGAGCGAGCAGCCGTGATCGGCAACCTTCAGCGTGCCGCCGAGCAGCGGACCCTCGTGCGCCTCCGCCCAGCCGTTCGGATACCGCGGCCCCGGCAGGTAGGGGCATGGCGTGGTCAGGTGGCCCACCTCGCACCGCCGTCCGCACGCGTCGGCGAGCGATGGCATCGCGTACCCCGGCCCGCCTCCGCCGTCGCCAATGACGGTAAGGAACGACCGGAACTCCTCCGGCAGTCGCACCCCATGCCGCTCCTCGAACTCAGCCACGACCGACTCGCCCAGCGGCGCCCGCACCCGGAACCGGTGCTCGCCGACTCCGAACGCATCCTGGTACTGCGCCCATCGCGCCGCTGCTGCGGCCAGCTTCGCCGCGATCCGGCCGAGCCGCTCGTCCACGGCCGCCACAGTAGAGCAGCGCCACCCACGCGGTGCGCCGGCCGGCCCGAACCACCACCGCCCAGTTTGGTCGGCCATAGCGGCGGCACCAGCAGCAGCGCACGCTTTCCTGACTCTCATCAGACCTATGGCTGGTCGCGCGACATCGCATTCAGATCGAGCGTACAAACTGGCGCAATGAGGTCGGCCTGGTCATGCCGGGTACCGAGGACGGGAGTACGCCTTGGCGGTGTTCCGTGACGAGATGCATCGCGTCGTTGACGGTGATTGCTTCGTGGCCCCGACCGCCCGGCGACGGCTTCGGGGTGTAGTTGTCGGTCCGGAAGAAGCAATAGATCCGCTCGTTGCTGGGAACGGACCGGGTCACGTGAACCTCGCCCGATGTGTCGGTGATGTCGAATTCCAGGATGTCGTTGTTGTTGCCGGGGTGGTTCGGGTCGTAGACCCAGAGCTGGACCTTCTGTCCGTTCTGTTGGTAGGCGTACCCCGCGACCTGGTGGTTCCTGCCAATGGCAAGGCTGTCGGTCTGAATGAGCGCGACGGGAGAGAGCCGGTTGTGGTCGATGTCGTCGCGGATCTTCGGCCACTCGTCGCGATAGCTCACCCAACTCCGGCCGCGCCACAGCCCGGCTGCCTGTACGAAACCCTTGTCACCGTTGGGATACAGCGGGGACGAATAGGCCAGGTAACGATGCCCGCCGCCGAAGATGTCGAAGCTGTCGATCAGCCGGTCCCGCACGTACCGGAAGATCGGATCGTCGGGCGACACCGGCGCCGACGTCAGCGGCGGCGGGAAGAGACCAGCGTGATAGTAGTCCATGACCGCGTATACCATCCCGCCGCACAGCCCGGCGTCGGCGTGGGTGATCGGAAGGGCGTCCTCGTCCATGCGCAGGATGCTGAGAGCGTCCTCGGCGACCCCCGGAAGTTGCTCGAGCAGCCTGTTGAACACAGCGCCGACCGTCGTGACGGGAAGGTCGGCGCTCCATTTGTTGCTGAAGTGCAGCCCCCGAATGCTCGGCAGGAAGTTTCGCACCCGGTGCCGACTGGAAACGCGTAGTGCCACGTCTAGGCGGGCGTCGTGACCCTGCCCCCCATGGGTCTGCACATCGAATCCCTGCGGAGCCCATACGTGAAAGGTGTTGCCGTACTGGGACTCGACGAGCGGACTGTCAAAATGGATGTACAGCCGGCAGTTCGGGTCACCGCCGACCTGGTACTCGACGCGTCCCTCGGTGCCGGTGGTAGGAGCCAGGAGAAGGTTTCCTTCGGCACGGAACTCGCCCTCGTCGCGGATCATCAGCGGCGGTTGCCAGGGATTCGTCCAGTCGCCGTGATCGAGCGTCGCGCTGACGAGTCGAAGCTCAAGGTTCGTCTCGTTCCTGACATGTACGGCCAATCGTATCCGGTCCATGTCGCCGTCACCTGTTTCGCTTCGGACCGCTGCCGGTCATTGCAGATTCACGAGCACGGGAAGGAGCCCGGTGCCCGACCTCATCGATGCCATGGCCTTGCCGAGAACCGCACCGTACGCACGTCCAGGATCGACCGCTTTCATCGCGTGGCCAGGTGAGGGAGACGTGGTCAGAAGGTCTCCGAGCTCGATCGGACCGAATGTGGCGTCGACCTTGCAGTAGACCCGCCCGACCAGGGCAAGTGGCTGCCTCTTTGGGTCTGCCGGCACCCGGTTGAGCCGGATCGCTGGCCGGAACTCTCCACCGCCCGACACTACGCCAGCGACACATCGGTCGTAGGGGCGAGTGCACGGACCGACGAGGCCCTCGCCACGCAACACCATGACAGTTCCGGGTTCCACCCGCGTCTCCGTGCTGTCGAACTCCTCGGCCAGATCCGCGCCGGCGAGTTGGAGATCGCCTGTCACGATCACATTGCCGACAAACAAGCCCGCGGGTCCCTTGCCCTTGGTCTCGGCGTAGAGTGCAGCCCCCGTGCCGTCTGGATTGAGGTTGAACGCCGCCACTGCAGCGACCGACAGGGCGTGGCTCTCGCCATGAACGGCTTCACCTTGCTCGCTCGATCCCCACACGCCAACGCCTTCCCTGCTGACCCCCTCGACCCCGATTCGGGCGGCACTTCGGCCCAGAACCCCGTTGCCATGCACGCCCTCACCCACCACCCCGGCCCCGGTCGTCGGCGGTGTGAGACCGCTGAACGCGCCGTTGACGCCGCACACGCCATTGCCGTGAGCGCTGCTGCCGAAAACCCCTGTGCCGTCGATTGCGTCACCAACGACGCCGACGCCGACTGGGCTCCAGATACCGCTGGCGCCCTGCTGCTGGCCCAGTACGCCGACGCCACCGGTGACGGAGATTGCCTCCACCGCGAAGCCAGAACCGTCGTCCACGAACTTGGTCATCGTTACTCCTTCCAGGCGACCCGGCGCGACCGACGAGCAGCATGAGGCGCGCGTCGTCGAAGCGAGATCAGCAAGCCGAATTCCACGTCTCTAGCGTCCCGACCGTCGCCCCGGCGGGCACGAGTAGTGCGCCTCGCGGTTCTTCGCCGCCTTTACCTAGCGCCCACCTGATGGACATGGTGTTGGCGATGCGCCGGGTGTCCTTATCGTCTGCGCAACCCAGCATTTCGCACCAGAAGGCCGTGTCACTGAGTGACCCAGGTCGTTGATCCGACAAATGGTCGACAACACGGGACCGATACTTCAGGCATGGACGATCGCACCGTCACCGGCCGAGTCATCGCAGTGCTCGACGCGGTGGCGCAATCTTCCGGTCGGGCGACCCTGGCCGCGCTCACGCGCAGCACCGGCATCCCGAAGCCCACGGTCCGGCGGATCGCTGCGGACCTGGTGACGCGGGGCATGCTCGAGCGCGACGTCGACGGCTACCGACTCGGTGCGCACCTGCTCCAGCTCGGGGCGGAAGCAGCAAAACAGCAGGACGTACGCCGTACCGTGGCGCCTTTCGTCCACGACCTCTTCGCGCGCACCGGAGAAATCGCCTGGATGACCGCGTTCACCGACACGAGCAACACGCTTGTGGAGAGCGCATTCGGAAGCCAACGCATCGACGATATGCGCCACCCGTGGCCAGCGGTCATCCGCAGCGCCTTTTTCCTGACGACCGCCGCCGGGCGCCTTGTCCTGGCACATCGACCCGAACTGATCGAAGACCTGCGATCACGGGCGCTCCCCAGACTTACCCGGTACACGGTCACGAACTGGGGCCAGGTCGCTAATTCCGTCGAGCTCGCTCGGGACAACGGAGTTGCGATTGAGCACGAACAGACCACACTCGGTTACAGCTGCATCGCAGCAGGCATACACGACCGGCACGGCAACCTTGTCGGCGCCATCGGCGTCAGCGGTCGCACGAGCACCTTCCTCGCCGAACGCCTGCGCAGGCCTGTCCGGAGCGCGGCCAACCAATTGAGCCAGCTGGTCGCCGCACCGTATTGAACCCGAGGCACTGCCGCTGGAGCTGAGGCATCGTGTCATCGGCCGGCGGCAGGCCGATGACACGGTCGCCGGCCAGCGGAAAGTGCGCCGAGTCCGCCCGCCGGAGGCTGCGTGCGCAGGCCTCCACCTGGCTCGCATCCCGAGCGTGCCAGGGGACATTCGTAACGCACCTCAGCTCCGCAAGGGCTTGCAGCCTGAGGTCCCAGCGATGAGGCACCGGGCCAGCTGCGGCAGCGCGGCGGGAAGCGCTCCTGCCGCCCGCGGGTCGGGCAGGAGTCGGCAGGCGTCCTGCATCCGCCCTGCAGCCGCGGGTCGATCGTTATCGGCGGGTCTGCTCGACGAGCACGGCGACGAATCCGGCCAGCCCTTCGGCGCCGCGTGGGTCGGACGCCGGCCAACGGGTCATCAGCAGCGGCGCGGCCCGGTCCAGCACCACGCCTTCGCGAGCGAGCACGAAGTACAGCGCGAGCGCCGCCGATCGCGCGTTGCCGTCGACGAACGGGTGAAAGAACAGCACATCGAGGTACACCCGCGCGGCCCGCGACGGCAGCGGTACGGCCGGGTCGGTAGCCTCGGCGAGACACGCCTCGAACGCCTCCGGTAGCTCGTCGCGGTACGCGTACCGCTCGCTGCCGGCCCTCGCCCAGGCGGACGTCGTGCGGAACGGTGCCGTGGCGACGGCGAGCACCTCCCGTTGCCATGCCTCAAGGCGCGCGAACGTGAGCGGGCCGCCCTCGGCCGCGTCCGCGCGCACCAGCTCCAGCGCGGCAAGGACGTGGCCGGCGCCGTACTTTCGTCTCGCGAGGTGCTCGGCGATGCCGTCGCGCGCGGTGTGCGCCGGCCCGGAGACGTGCTCGGCGGTGTGCTCCCACCGGGCCGTCTGCCGGACCTGCCGCCAGGTCGCGAGGGCGTCGGGAACCGCCGGTGGCCCGACCCGCGGCGCCCGCGCGGCGGCGGGCAGCTCGGTGCTGCGCCAACTCGGCCAGTCCTGCGGCCAGGTGTCGGGCCACGCGTCGTCCGCTGGCGGCGTGATGCCGGTGAGCGCCGCCGCCAGGGACTCCGCCGCATCGGCCACCTCCGCACCCTGCGGGGAGACGAAGCTCGAGAACCGCCCGCCGATCGCGGCGTCGACGAGCGCGTCGTGTCCGTCGCCCGGCACCTCGGCGACGGCGAGAAACCACTTCAGGGCCAAGGCGCAGACGGAGTACCAGTCCTCGTCCGCGCCGGACCGCGCCGCCACCGTCGCAACCAGGGTGGCGGCTGTGGCCTCCCAGGCAACGAATGCCGCACGGGGCTCGGCGGGCAGCGGCAGGTGCCGCGCGAAGAGCTCGGCCAGGTCCACGAGGAACATCCGCCAGTCCAGCAGCGCCCCGGCGACGGCGGCGAGCGTATCCTCCGGCGTCGTGATCGAGTCCCGGGCGCCGCTCCACCGCAACGTCAGCGCACCGTCAGCCGTGCGGCCGCCCATCTGGGCGTTCCAGCCGCAGGCCCAGGACCCGTAGTGCTCGACGAGGGCGACGGCCATCGCCCGCTGCCAGTCCCAGCGCGCGTCGTCCGCGGCGCGATCGAAGCCGCGGACGGGGTTGTACCGGTACGGCGCCGGCACACCGCCCGCCGGGGCCACCGCTCGCACAACGTCGAGCACGGTGTCCGGGTCGAACGGGTGCCGATCGGGGTCGACGTCCGCCCAGGTGAGGGTCTCGATCCGCAGCCGCGGGTCGTCAGGCTCGATCGTCATCGCCGGCCATCGTGCCACGGTGCTTGCAAGGAGGGTGACCCTGTTATTGACCAGTGACCCAGAACGGAGGATCTGTCGAAACTGCCGTCTCACGTTTGGCTCCGATCTGACGTCTACAGAGCGCAGGAGAGAAAGGAACCGCGATGAGCACGCAACACATGCTGGTGGAAACATCTCTCGGATCGGTCACGATCGTCGCGAGCGGTGACGCGATCATCGGCCTCTACTTCCGCCATCACATCCGCCGGCCCGCACAGGAAACGTTCGGGCAGGAAGTGACGCCCGCCGAGGATGCGCTGCTTGCCGAGGCAGCTGAGCAGCTGATCGAGTACCTCGCTGGCGGTCGACGTGCGTTCGACCTTCCGTTCGACGCCGCGGGTGATGCGTTCCAGCACGCCGTGTGGAGTGTCGTCGCCGAAATCCCGTTCGGCGAGACCACCACCTACGGGCAGATCGCCGGGCGGCTCGGTGACAAGTCCCTGGCCTACCGTGTCGGTCAGGCGGTCGGAGCGAACCCGTTGTCCATCTTCGTGCCGTGCCACCGCGTCGTCGGCGCGAACGGGAACCTCACTGGCTACGCCGGCGGGCTCAATCGGAAGCAGGCGCTTCTGGAGCTCGAAGAGCCCGTCCAGGTGCGCGCCGGACGCTTGTTCTAGCGGATCTCGCGAAAAGATCACCGTCTTCAATGGGATGAACATGAAACAGCCGTTCGAATCAGTGGTCGCGCAACACAGCGTCACCGTGCTGCGCGTCTGCCGGGCGCTCCTCGGAGTGCAAGATGCGGACGACGCCTGGTCAGAGACCTTCCTTGCCGCGTTGCGCGCCTACCCGGACCTTCCGGAGACCGCGAACGTCGAGGCCTGGCTTGTGACTATCGCCCGCCGCAAGGCGATCGACGTCCACCGGGCTGCAAAGCGCGACCCGCTGCCCGTGGAGACACTGCCGGAAGCGCCGACTTCACTCGGAATCCCCGGCGCCGACGACACCGATCTCTGGGAGTTCGTCGGCCGTCTCCCGGACAAGCAACGGCAGGCGATCACCTTTCGATACCTCGCCGGCATGTCGCATGCGGAAATCGCGGCGATCATCGGCGGAACCGTCGACGCGGCTCGAAGAGCCGCCGCCGACGGACTCAAGAGCCTCAGAACGAACTATCCGGGCGCAAACACGAAAGGAGCAGTCCAATGAGCGACGTCCGCAACGATGACGCCCTCACCGCCCTGTCGGCGCCCATCGACCCCGAGACCCTGGCAAGGCTGCACGCCCGACTCGAGAACGAGGCGCAGGCCGAAGGTCTCATCGACGTCGCGTACACGACCGTTGACAGCCCGGTCGGGAAGTTGCTGCTCGCAGCGACCACGAAGGGCCTGATCCGCGTCGCCTACGCCCGCGAGGACCACGACCGTGTGCTGGAGAACCTGGCCGAGAAGGTCAGCCTCCGCATTCTGCGCGCACCGAAGCGACTCGACGACGCAGCGCGCGAGCTCGATGAGTACTTCGACCGCCGCCGGAAGGTTTTCGACCTGGCGCTCGATCTGTCCCTCTCGCGCGGCTTCCGGCAGCTCGTCCAGCGGCACCTCCCGGAAATCGGATACGGCCAGACCCGCAGCTACCGGGAGGTCGCCGAGCTCGTCGGCAACCCCAAGGCCGTGCGCGCCGTCGGCACCGCTTGCGCGACCAACCCGCTGCCCGTCGTCGTTCCCTGTCACCGTGTGCTCCGCGCCGACGGCTCTCTCGGCGGCTACGTCGGCGGGCTCGATGCCAAGACCGCCCTGCTTGAGCTGGAGGTCGCAGCATGACCACCAAGACGAAGCCCCCCGCGAACCCCTGGCGGCAACGCGCCGAATCCGCGGACTGGGCCGCCGTTGCAGTCGAGATTGACGAGTACGGCGGCGCCTTGCTCCCGCAGCTCCTCGCCCCCGAGGAGACGAAAGAGATCCGCGAACTGTACGACAGCGATGAGCTGTTCCGCAGCACGATCAACATGGGCCGGCATCGCTTCGGCGAAGGGCAGTACCGGTACTTCGCGGCACCGTACCCCCAGCCGATCGAGGCGCTGAAGCAGGCTCTCTACCCAAGGTTGCTGCCGATCGCCCGTGACTGGTGGACCAGGCTCGGCCGGCCTGCCCCTTGGCCGGACACCCTCGATGAGTGGCTGCAGATGTGTCACGACGCCGGGCAGACCAAGTCGTCGGCGATTCTGCTCCGCTACGCCGAGAAGGACTGGAACGCGCTGCACCGCGACCTCTACGGCAACCTCGTCTTTCCCCTCCAGGTCGTGATCAATCTCAACGAGCCCGGAGTTGATCACACCGGCGGCGAGTTCCTCCTGCTGGAACAGCGGCCGCGGGCGCAGTCCCGCGGCACTGCCACACTCCTGCCGCACGGTCACGGGTATGTCTTCACCACTCGCGACCGCCCCGTCCGCTCCGCCCGCGGCTGGTCGGCGGCACCGGTGCGGCACGGGGTCTCCGCGATCCGCTCCGGCGAGCGGCACACGCTCGCCCTCGTCTTCCACGACGCGGCATGAGCACCGCGAAGACCTATTCGCTCATCGGCGCGGACGGGCGCCCCCACCCGTCCCCCGTCAAGGGCGAGTGGGGTGGCCACCGCGGCAACAAGATCTACGGCCGTTTCGACTGCCCCGCCGCGCTCCGAGCGATCGCGCGAGGTGGCTACGTGAAGCACCGCGTCTTCTTTGCGGACGAGGAGACCGCGATCGCCGCCGGCTACCGGCCGTGCGGGACATGCTGCAAAGACCGCTACCAGGTGTGGAAGGTCGCACAGGAGAAAGGCGAACCGTGGACGCCTTGGTGAGCCCGCTCCTTCGCAGTTCGCAGGGAAGCTGCCCCCCACATGCTTCGGCGGCGACGGAGGCGGAGGTCGAGGCGATCACGGCACTCGCCTGGACCCGCGGCGCAACACGGTTAGCCATCGGATCGGGCCGGGCGGACGACGACCTCGCGACGGTACGCGCTGTCGCGACACGGTGGGAAGCGCTCGGCGGCGAGATCGTCTCGACCCTCACCTGGCCGGAGACCGCCGCGTCGTGGTTGCGGCAGGCCACCCGTTTCACCGCTGCTGATCCAGATCTGTGGATCATGACCGGCTCCCCAGTCGGATGGGCCCAGATGACCCGCAGGCTCCTTTGGTCGACCAGTTGGCGGCCGGCTCGAACCATCCTGACGGCGGCGCTGTCCGGGCGGGCGGCGCTCGATCTGGTCGGCCTCGTCAACCTCAATGGAATCACCGGCGTCACCGAATCAGGCGACGCCTGGCGGATCGAGAACGAGGTCGTCACAGCACACCATGTAAGGACTTGACGATGACGCTCTTCACTGCGGACCTCGACCCGGGGGAACGCAGCGAACCCGGTCCCGGTGCGATCCTCATCCCGACCCCGACGGATGCGGCCTGGATACCGGCCGGATCAATATCACCATGCGCACCACCGGACTCACCGACTGACGGAGAAGCACTACAGCAATGAACGAGCCACCCGAAGACCCCGGCGTCGTGATCGGCGAAGACGGCCTGGCCCGACCCGCGTGGGCATCGGTCGATCCGATGCTGCGCGACTATTACGACACCGAATGGGGCATGCCCGTCACCGACGAACGCGGCGTCTACGAGCGGGTCACGCTCGAAGGCTTCCAGGCGGGCCTGTCCTGGGCCACGATCCTCCGCAAACGCCCCGCATTCCGCGCCGCGTTCGACGATTTCGATCCCGACGCGGTCGCCGCCTACACCGAGCGCGATGTCGAACGCCTCCTCGCGGACACCGGGATCGTCCGAAACCGGCAGAAGATCGAGGCCGCGATCCGAAACGCCCAGGCGACGCAGAGGCTCCGCGACGACATCGGACTTTCCGCGCTCATCTGGTCGTCCAAGCCGGCAACGACCCCCCGGCCGCGAACCTTCGCCGACATCCCCACCACCTCGCCCGAATCCGTCGCCCTCTCCAAAGAGCTCCGCAAGCGCGGATTCGCGTTCGTCGGCCCGACGACGATGTTCGCGCTCATGGAGGCGATCGGCATCGTCGACACGCACCTGATCGGCTCGCACCGACGCGGCACCTCCGGCGTCTGGCCCGAATGAGCACGATCCGTCTCGACGCCTCCGGGCCGTTCCATCACGATGCTGCGCTCGCGATGCTCGCGGCGCATGCCGTTCCCGGGGCGGAGAACACCGACCGCGAAGCGTCAACGCATACCAGAGTCCTGCCGAGCACGGGCGGGCCGACCGTCGTCACGATCACCTTCGACGCTGGCGGCGTGTGCGTCGACCTGGACGCCGACGACGCAACGGCCGCCGAGGTGTCGCGGCGAATCCGGTCCTGGCTCGATCTCGACACCGACACCGCGCTGGTGGACCGTACCTTGATCAAGGACGCGCTCCTGGAAACGCTCGTCGCCCGTCGCCCCGGGATACGGCTCGTCGGCTTCCCGGACGAGTTCGAAGCCGTTGCGGCGACGGTCATCGGCCAGCAAGTCTCGCTCGCCGCCGCCCGCACGTTCGCGGGGCGCCTCGTCGCCCGCTACGGCACGCCAATCGACGAGTTCCGCACGTTCCCCAGCGCCGCCGTCCTCGCGGACCGGGACCCCGACGAGCTCCAAGAATGCGCGGGACTGACCCGAGCTCGCGCGAAGACGCTCCACACCGTCGCGACCGAATGGGCGGACGGCGACCGGCTCGCAGGCCTCGCCGCCGACGAAGCACGCCGGATGCTACTCGCAATCCCAGGAGTCGGGCCATGGACCGCGGACTACCTGCTCGTGCGCGCGCTTCAGCATCCCGACACCTTCGCTCCCGGCGATCTCGTCGCACGCCGCGCGCTGGGCCTCGATCAGCAGGAAGCCGGACGCCGAGCGAGCGTCTGGGCGCCCTACCGCTCGTATGCGCTCCTCCATCTGTGGACCGAAGCCGCCTACCTCTGATCGCACGAACCCGGCCGTCGGCACGTCTGCAGGATGTTGGGGCGCTGCTTCGACAGCACCCGCGAGTCGAGAAATCCCGGCGGCCGGTCTCACGAAACACCCGCCAGATGCGTCTTCCCAGTGTCGGCGGCCAGCAACCGGTCGGCGATCACCCACAGGAGAAAAGGGACGACATCATGTCGCTGGAAGAGAACAAGGCTATCGTCGGACGCTGGTTCACCGAGTTTTGGGGCAACCCGTGGAACCCTGCGGTCATCGACGAGCTCGCGCACCCCGACATCCGCTTCGAGTACTCGCTGCACAACCCCATGCGCGGTCGCGACGAAGTGCGGGCGTTCGCCACCAACTTCCGCACCGCGTTCCCGGACCTCAACTTCTGGGGTACCGCCGACCTGATCGCCGAGGGCGACTACGTGGTCGGCCAGTGGGAAGGCGGCGGCACCCACACCGGGCCGATCGTCTTCGACGACGTGCCCATCGGCTCGGTGCCGGCGGCGTCCGGCAAGACGCTCCGCTTCACCGGCACGACCGTCCTCAAGGTCGTCGACGGACTCATCGTCGAAGAGGTCGGACTCGACGACGGCGTGAAGGTCCTCCAGCAGCTCGGCATCATCCCCACCGAGTAGGTCGACGAGTACGCCGTTAAAGCCAGGGAGGGGTCGAGCGACGTGCACGGCCCCTCCCTGCGCAGTTCTTCGGCATCGCCGGACTCACGAGCGTTGTTCACTCATGGACGCATCACGGGCCGCTGGGGGCCGTTACGCCCAGGAGTTCAGGGTGCGGCCGATGCCGTGCGCGGCTACCTTCAACGCCGAGACCAAACGCTGCTTGTCGCGCCTCAAACTGGGCACCACGATGCCTAGAGCGACGATGTCGGTCTCGTTGCGCTGGATCGGCACGGCGACCGAGCACGCGCCAAGCGACATCTCCTCGATGGTGGTGGCGTAGCCGTCGGCAAGCACCGCCGTGAGCTGCGTCTGGAGCCGGGCCGGCTGGGTGATCGTGTACGGCGTGACCCGGGTCAGCGACGATAGCACGACCCGCCGCACCTCCTCAGGCGCGTACGCGAGCAGCACCTTGCCGACGCCCGTCGCGTGCAGCGGCAGACGGGAGCCGACCTTGCTGACCACCGGGACGGAGCGCTTGCCGGACAACCGGTCGAGGTAGAGCACCTCGGTCCCGTCCCGGATCGCGAGGTGCACGGTCGCCAGCGTGGCCGCGTACAAGTCCTGCAGGAACGGCGCGGCCACCTCTCGGACATCGGTCTGCACCGGAGCCAAGAGGCCGATGTCCCACAGCCGTCGCCCGACGACGTAGTCGCCGTCGTCCGTCCGGGCGAGCGCCCCCGCCTTGGTCAGCTCGCCAACGAGCCGGTGGGCGGTGGCAAGCGGCAGGCCTGCGCGTCGGGCCAGTTCTGTCAACGTCAACCGGGGGTGGGCCGCGTCGAACGCGCCGAGCAACGCCACGGTCCTGGACACCACGGTCGCGCCCGATTGGGAGGTGTTGCCAGCCATCGTCGTCCTTCCGCTCAGCGGAAGTCTAGCGTCGACGCGGTCCCCCGCCCGTCCGTAACGTCAGGCCCGTGACCACGACCACGGCTGCAGACGAGGGCCTGGCGACGCAGCGGGCGATCAGCGAGCAGATCGAGAAGATCCACGCCGATGCGCGTGCCGGCGAGACTCAGCCGCGCCTCCGGTTCCCGCCGTACCGCAGCTCGCTGCTGCGCCACCCCACCAAGGACCTCCGGCACGCCGACCCCGAGGGAGCCGAGCTGCTCGCGCCGGTGTTCGGCCGCTCCGACGTGGACCCGCTCGAGTCCGACCTCACGATCCAGACCGGCGGCGACCCGATCGGCGAACGAATCCGGGTGCGGGGGCGAGTCGTGGACGGCGACGGCCGCCCGGTGCGCGGCCAATTGGTCGAGATCTGGCAGGCCAACGCCGCCGGCCGCTACGTGCACAAGCGCGACCAGCACCCGGCGCCCGTCGATCCGCACTTCACCGGTGTCGGCCGGTGCCTGACCGACAGCGACGGCTGCTACTCCTTCACCACGATCAGGCCGGGCCCCTACCCGTGGCGCAACCACCACAACGCGTGGCGGCCGGCGCACATCCACTTCTCCCTGTTCGGCACCGACTTCACCCAGCGGATGATCACCCAGATGTACTTCCCCGGCGACCCGCTGTTCGCGCTCGACCCGATCTACCAGTCGATCACCGACCCCCGGGCGCGCGAGCGACTGCTCGCGACCTACGACCACAACCTGTCCGAGCACGAGTGGCTGCTCGGCTACCGCTGGGACATCGTGCTCACCGGTAGCCACGCCACGCCAATCGAGGACGGTGACCATGCCTGAGCTCGTCGCCACGCCCGGCCAGACGGTCGGCCCGTTCTTCCACTACGCGCTCCCGTTCCCGGGCGACCGGGAACTGGTCCCGCCCGGTTCGGTAGGATCGGTACGCCTGCACGGGCACGTGTACGACGGCGTCGGCGCTGGTGTGCCCGACGCGCTGATCGAGATCCGGCAAGCCGATCCGTCCGGGATCGTCCCCGCAGTGGAGGGCTCGTTGCGCCGAGACGGTGCCGCGTTCACCGGCTGGGGCCGCAGCTCGACCGACCCGACCGGCCGCTACTGGTTCTCCACCCTCGAGCCGGGGCCGGCACACGCTGGTGCCGCTCGGTTCTTCGCGGTGACCGTCTTCGCACGCGGCCTGCTCAACCGGCTCTTCACCCGCGCGTACCTGCCTGCGGACGAGGCGACGATGGCCGGTGACGGCCTGCTCGCGAGCCTCATCCCGGCCGATCGGGGCCGGCTGGTGGTGACCCGCGAGGACGATTCCACGCTGCGATTCGACATCCACCTGCAGGGGCCAGGCGAGACGCCGTTCCTGACGTTCCCGAAGCAGGGTTGACGTGGCTTCCCTGCTCGAACCCGGCTCTCACCGTGCGGCCGACGTTGTCGACGACGGCGCGCTGGTGTCCGCGATGCTGCGGGTGGAGGTCGCCTGGCTGCACGCGCTCGCGGCCTGCGGTGCCGCCACCGCGGAGCAGGTGACCGCCGTCGAGAAGGCGGCCGCGAGCCTGGAGCCGCGGATCGCCCCGCGCGATGTCGAGGACGCCGGCAACCCGGCCCTGCCGCTGGTCCGAGCGCTACGCGCCGCGGTGACCGACCCGGACGCGGCCGCACTCGTCCATCGTGGCCTCACCAGCCAAGACCTTGTCGACACCGCGCTCATGCTGATGGTCCGCGCGGCGCTCGACCGGCTGACAGTCGACCTCGACGCCGCCTGCGACTCGCTCGCCAGTTTGGCCGACACCCATCGCGACTCGGTGATGGCGGGCCGGACGCTGACTCAGCACGCCGTGCCGGTGACGTTCGGGCTCAAGACGGCGCACTGGCTGGTCGGAGTGCTCGACGCCCGCGCCGGCCTGCTCGAAGCGCGCACGGCGCTGCCGGTCCAGTGCGGCGGTGCCGCCGGCACGCTCGCACTCGCCGCCGGGCTGGTCGATGACCCGGTGCGGGCCGCGTCGGCGTTCGCCGACCAGCTCGGGCTGGTGTGGCCGGGACTGCCGTGGCACAGCCGGCGCACGCCGGTCACCCGGCTCGGCGACCTATTCGCCGAGACGACCGGGGCCCTCGCACGCATCGCCAGCGACGTGCTGCTCCTCGGCCGGCCAGAGTTCGCCGAGGTCCGGGAGGCAGCCCACGCCGGCCGCGGCGGGTCATCGACGATGCCCCAGAAACAGAACCCGATGCTCAGCGTCCTTGTGCGCAGCGCCGGCCTCCAGGCCCCCCAGCTGGCCGCCCAGCTGCACCTGTGCGCCGCGAACGGCGTCGACGAGCGACCGCCGGGCGAGTGGCAGGCGGAGTGGCCAGCCCTGCGCCGGCTACTGGAGCTCGCCCTGACGTCCGCCGCCCAGGCCGCAGAACTGGTCGAAAACCTGCAGATCGACGCGTACGCGATGCGCCACCGGGCCGAGACCGAGGCGAGCACGCTGCTCGCCGAGGCGAGTGTCGAGGGCCGCGACCCGATGTCGTACCTGGGCGCCGCCAACACCTTCATCGACGCCGCGATCCAACGCTGGCGGGTAATTCGTGGTTGAACTCGCCGCCACCCGCCTGTCCGGATCACCTGACTCGGAGGCGCTTCTTGTCGTCGGGCCGTCCCTAGGCACCTCGGTCACGGCGCTCTGGGGACGCTGCGCGTCCCTGCTTGAGGGACTCGAGGTCCTCGGCTGGGACCTGCCCGGCCACGGTCGCAGCCCGGCGGCAGCGACTCCGTTCTCGGTAGCCGCCCTTGCCGCTGCCGTCCGCGAGCTGGCGACGGCCGCCGCCAGCGGTCGAGAGACCTGGTACGCCGGTGTGTCGCTCGGGGGCGCGGTCGGCTGGGAGCTGGCCCTCGACCCGGGGCCGTTCGCTGCGGTCGCCGCGCTGGCCTCCGCGCCGAAGATTGGCGAGCCGGGAGCCTGGCGGGACCGAGCGGGGCTGGTCAGGCGAGCCGGCACGCCGGTGATGGTGGCCAGCTCCGTACAGCGGTGGTTCGCACCCGGGTTCACCGACCGGTACCCCGACGACGCCGGTGCACTGCTCATGTCGCTGTCCGACGCCGACGCAGGTTCGTACGCCTTCGCCTGCGAGGCGCTCGCCGCGTTTGACGTCCGGGACGGGGTCACCGGCGCCAAGGTGCCGGTGCTCGCCGCGGCCGGCGAGCACGACGCCGTCCTGCCACCCGAGCTCGTCCGCGCGGCGGCGCCGACCACCGCGTTCGCGGTAGTTCGCGGCTGCGGCCACCTGCCGCCGGCCGAGGACCCCGCCGCCGTGGCGACCCTGCTGACCGACTTCCTCACTACCCAGCGAGCGGACCGATGACCGACAACCACGACGCCGGCATGACCACGCGCCGACAGGTGCTCGGCGACGACCACGTCAACCGTGCCCAGGCCCGCACCACCGACCTGACCGCCGACTTCCAGGCGTTCATCACCCGCTACGCGTGGGGCGAAGTCTGGACCCGCCCGGGCCTGGACCGCCGCACACGCAGCGTGATCACGCTGACCGCCCTGATCGCGCACGGCCACTGGGAGGAGCTCGCAATACACCTGCGCGCCGCGCTGCGCAACGGGCTCACCCGCGAGGAGATCGCCGAGGTGATCCTCCAGGCCGCCGTCTATTGCGGGGTTCCTGCTGCCAACCACGCCTTCACGATCGCGCAGGGCGCCCTGACGGACGAGGAGCAGGAGTGACCAACCAGGCCTTCGTATACGACGCGGTGCGCACGCCATTGCCGGCTCCACGTACCTCGCCGAGGGCTACACCGGATGGCCAACGAGGTCGAAGACGCCGACGCCGCACTGAGTCCAAGCCGGACGCCCGATCAAACACGCCCAGGTACGCCAGTCGTAGCAGCACGGCCCTCGCACTGCTCGAGCACGGCTCGCTGGAGTCAGTCCGCGAGGGCGCCGTGGCCGACCGGCTTGCCGTCCTCGAAGAGCACACCGGTTGGCCCGCCGGCAGGCAGCATGGCCGCCCAGGCCACCCAGCGTGCGCTCTCGACCGTCGGCCGCCCGTCGTTGTCGTCGCCGAGCTCGGGATGGCTGGCGAACTGCCCAGGGTCGACGGAGTTGGCCAGGATCCCGGCGTCGCGCAGTTCGACGGCCAGCGAGGTGGTCAGGGCTTCGGCGGTGAATTTGGCCATCGAGTACCCCGGTGCACCGACGGGGCTGGGCAGCGCGGCGCCGGCGCGGACCTGCATGGCGGCGCCGCTGGACACGGTGACGATCCGGGCTGCCGGCGCCGCCTCCAGCAGAGGCAGGCAGGCCTGGGTGAGTGCCCACGGGCCGAAGACGCACACTTCGAAGGCGGCATGTACGGCGTCTGCATCGGCCTCCAGGAGCCGGAACGTGTCCCAGTCGGGCATCAACGCGGCGTTGTGGATCAGCGCGTCGAGCCGGCCGAACTCGGCACGAAGCCGCGCCGCGGCCTCGGTGATGGTTGCGGGATCGCTCAGGTCGATGCGTACTGCGGTGGCCGCGAAGCCGGCGACGGACATCTCCTCGGCCCGCAGCCGGGTCTCGTCGAGGTCGCGGCCGGCCAGAATGGCATGGAAGCCGTGTGTCGCAAGCTCGCGGGCGACGGCGACCCCGAGGCCGTACGGGCGACTGGCCCCGGTGATGAGGGCGACCCTGCCGGTGGCGTAGTCGTCGGTGCCGGAGGTGGTGGGCATGGGAAATCCTATCCCTGGTGCGGGATGTTGGGCTTCCTCAGAAGGCTGTCGCCAGGTACTGATGGCGCCGCGCCGAGTTGGCGTCTCGGTCCGGCGGGAGCGCGCACGAGGCCTTGGTCGGCCCGTCTGGCCTTCCTGCCCGAAGGGGTCCTGACCTAACGTCCCGGGCCGACCCCGGCCATGCCGCATACGCCGGCGACGGTGGCCTCGCGGCACAGCCGGCGGATCGTGTCGGTGGCCGCGGTGCGGTTGATGGTGCGTCCGGTGCGCCGCGGTGGATCAGGTGTTGCCCGCGGCGCGGCGGGTGGCGCGCCGGTCGCGTTGCCGTGTCCATGGCCCGGTCGGCCCGGCCGAGCCGAGGGCGATGTGCGGGTCACCGCCGGGGGTGCGGCAGATGCCGATGCTGACGCGCATCGTAACGGGTCTTCGGTTTCGCTCGTCGCCGCACGTTCGGAGGGGTTTGGCGTTACTGCTTGCGGGCAGGGACATGGTGATCATTCGTGGTGGGAAACGCGTGAGGCGCTGGGTCGAGGCCGTGCACGACATCGAGCCGCGCTGGCCCAACGGGCCTGAGACGACCCTGCGGCCGCCTCCGGGCGGGTGTGGCCTTCCGGCGCGGTGTGAGCGGCCGGTGGCCTCGATTCCGCAGGGGCGCATCTCGCGGGGCAGGCACGCCACGCGGGAGCGGGGCGAAGGGTCACGTCGCCGGGTGGCTGGTCGGCTGGTTCCCGGCGAGGCGCTACCCAGGCTCGTCGCCGGTCGCCGCTGGCCGAGCGACCAGAGAAGCAAGCTGTAATGGGACCTTTACTGAAAGCGTTGTTGCAAGCGGGGGAATGCGTTTCATGACAGATAGCGACGAAAATGTGCGTGCGGGACGACCACGGTGGAAGTTGAGCAGGCGACGCTTTCTTCAAGGGACGGTGGGCACTCTCGGCGCTGCTCTGGGATCCGCCGGCATCTATAAGATGATCGACACCATTGCGCAACCACCGGAGCGGCCCTCTGCCGCCTTCAGCCCACCCACCGAGGAACAATATGTCCTCCAGGGCGAGCAGGTGGTCAAGGTCGATGGCTCGGGCGTGAAGAGTAGCAATGGCACGATTGCGGTCCGGGTGCCGGCCCTGCACGATCATGTCATTACCGCAACCCTGAATGTCTCGGCGAATGCCCAGGCGTTGCAGGCGGCGCAGCACCACCTCGAGTCCGTCCTCCTGGGCCTGGAACGCAAATTTCCGCCCACTCCCACAGGAGTGGGCATCACGGTGGCCTGGGGACTTCCCTATTTTCGAGACTACATCCCGAGCCTGGGCAAGGCGTCGGGTTTCTTCAAGGCGGGAACATCCTATCCAGCGTATCTGCCGGTCGATTTGATGACCTCCAAGATGGAGGGCCGTACCGTGTATGCGCTGCAGGAGTCCAGGACGTTCCCCAGTGACCAGCCCCCGCCTGGCTTCGGGCCGGTCCGGTTGGAACAGAATGACGTGGCCGTGCTACTACGCAGTGACTCGATCGCGAATATCATGGCAGCCACGAACGCCCTGTTCCGGCCCGGATTTAACCCAGCGGGCAGCCTGTTCAAGGTGACGAGTATCCGCCGGGGCTTCTCCGGGGGCGGTTTCTACGGGCAACAGGGCCTGCCGAGCAAATTGGCGCTGGCAGCTCATATCCCGGGCGCACATTCGATTCCTCCGCAGGCGCAGGGCTTCCTCGGCTTCACCACCACCCTGGAGTCGAATATGGGACCCGGCGTCATCGCCAATCTGGAGACCCTGCCCGGCGTCACCGATCAGTGGCCCAACGGCTACTTCAAACAGGGGACCACCATGCATCTCTCGCACCTGTTTCAAGATCTGGCAAGCTGGTACGAACAGAGCTTCCCCCAGTATGCGCATCGCGTTCAGGCGATGTTCCAGCCCGGCCTCTCACCCGCGCCCGCGCCGGGCACGCTCACCCTCGAACCGCCAGGTCAAAGTGAGGCCGACGTGGCGCAGGGGGTCCAGCGGTATCATGCCTACGGCCACAGCGGGAGCATGGCGCAGGTGGACAGCACGACGTCGCCGATAACCAGCAACTACGGCGTGGCCTACCCCACGGGGACGACCATCCCGGTGCGCGGCGATTTCGACACGCTGGACAATCCGTTCTACTACACCGCCGATCCGGCGGGAGACCACTACAGCAAGACGAAGGCGGCCGGGTTGCACTTCATTGTGTTCCAGCCGACGATTGCAATCTTCAATCGCGTTCGGCTCGCGATGGACGGCCACTATTCCGATAAGACCCTCCCTGTCGCACCGCGTTCCCCTCACGCCGGCATCAACTCGGTCCTGTATACGACCCACCGGCAGAACTATCTGGTTCCACCACGTCGCCATCGCTCGTTCCCGCTCGCCGAGTTCCTCGCCTGACACGAACCGACGCGCGCCTCCGCGGCGCGCCGCACATGGTGGGCTGGCGCCGAGCGGGCTGAGGGACATCCCTGGCGAGGAGCGTCGATGATTGATCGGATAGGGCTTGTTGTGCACGGCGGCCGGCCGGCAGCCGTCTCGGCCGCAAGGGATGTCCGTCGCTGGGCCGACGAACGGGCCATCCCGTGCGTCGACATTGACGTATGGGACTCCTCGCCCGAGGGTGGCCGCCTCAGTCCGGCGGGCGAGGCCGCGCGCGCCAACAATCCGAGTCTCATCGTCGCTGTCGGCGGCGACGGTACATTCCTGCGTGGCGTCCGGGTCGCGGCCGCCATCGACGCGATGGTTCTGGGCGTTGACGTTGGTCGTGTGGGATTCCTTACGGAGGTGGAGGCGAGCGACGTCGCCGCGGCGCTCGACGCCGTACACACCGGGCAGTTTGCTGTTGACGCCCGACTCACCTTGACCATGCGGGCCTCGCGCCCGCTGGAGATCCCCACTGATATGCAGGTGTTGCTGCGCTACGGCCGTGGCCCGGCGCTTCCACCGCCACAGGTTCGTCCGAGCGACGCGACGCAGGTGGGCTGGGGCGTGCCGCTGGACGTGATCGCGCTCAACGACGTGGTCTTGGAGAAACTCGTCCGGGATCGTCAGGCGAGTCTCGCCGTCTACGTCAGCGGCCGGTTCTTCGCCTCCTACTCAGCCGACGCGCTGATCGTTGCGACCTCGACCGGATCGACTGCGTACAGCTTCGCCGCCGGCGGCCCGATCGTCTCGCCACACCTCGACGCGTTGATTTTCACGCCGGTCGCCCCGCACATGGTCTTCAACCGCAGCCTCGTCCTCGCCGCGCGGGACCAGCGCGTCGCCGTCCGGGTCCTCGAGCGATCCGGGCGGGTGGCCGTCACCCTCGACGGCCAGCTCCGCGGCGTGCTGGACCCCGGCGACTGGGTCTCCGTCTACGCTGGGCCCCGACGCGCCAAGCTCCTCCGTCTGGCGGAGCACGACTTCCTCGGACGGGTCCGGGACCGATTCCGGCTGGCGGACTCGCCGGCAGCCCTCGCCGACGGTTCCACACCGGCGATGTACAGCCCGCCCGAGCCGCTGCCGCCAGATCTCAGGCACCCTGGCCCACCGGACATCCGTTGAGGTCCAAGCGAAGGATGTCACTCAGTGTTCGCCGATGCGTGACCAAGGGCCCGCACGTGGGAGAGCGGCCCTGTGCGTGTCTCCCTGCTCATCGTCGTTGTCGCCTGAAAGTCACCCTGGAATTTGCCCGGGCAGCTGCGGCTATCGGCTGTGCCGCGCCGGCGCCGTGGCGCGGATGCCGTCGAGGAGCACCTGCAGGTAGCGGTCGACCCGGACGCCCGGCTCGTCGCCGATGCGCAGTGCGAAGACGATGCCGCAGACCAGATGGCGCAGGTCCTCGTCGGTGAGACCGGGTCGCAACTCGCCACCGTGCCTGGCGCGCCCGAGCACGGTCCGGGCCAGCTGCCCGAACTCGTCGCGATGAGCGGTGGTGCCCGGGCTGGCGTCCAGGTCCGGCCCAGTGGAGATGACCTCGGCGAAGCACGGCTCGGCCAGCTGCCGGGTGAGCAGCGCCCGCAGCAGCAGCTCGACGCCGGCCCAGGCGTCGTCGTGCCGGCTCGCGGCACGCGCGTCGTCGAGCAGTGCGGTGAAGGTGCCGTCGGCGAGGGCCTCGACGAGCGCCCGGCGGGTCGGGAAGTGCCGGTAGACAGTGCCGACGCCCATCCCGGCCCGGCGAGCGACGTCGTTGAGCTGCAGCGACAGATCGCCCGCAGCCACCATCAGGCGGGCCGTGGCCAGCAACCGGTCACGGTTGCGGGCGGCGTCGGCGCGAAGCGTCGCGGTCACGGCACCAGTCTACCGAACCGGATTGACAATCCGCTTCCAGCGCCCTTCAATCGGATAGGTCATCCGTTTAAGGCTCAGGAGCACTCATGCCCGACACCACCACATGGAGCATCGACGATCTCGGCGACCAGACCGGCCGCACCCTCATCGTCACCGGCGCCAGCAGCGGTCTTGGCGTGGCGATCACCCGCCACCTCGCCGCACGCGGCGCTCGGGTGATCATGGCGGTCCGCGACACCGGCAAGGGCGACCGCGTACGCAGCCAACTGCGGGCCGTGCACCCGAAGGCCGACCTCGAGGTCCGCCACGTCGACCTGCTGGACCTCGACACCGTGCGCCGCTTCGCCGACCGCCTGCACGCCGACGGCGTCACCCCCGACGTGCTCGTCAACAACGGTGGCATCGGGACCGTGCCCCGACGACTCAGCCCGCAGGGCGTGGAGATCCAGCTCGCGACCAACCACCTCGGGCACTTCGCGCTCACCGGCCTACTCCTCGACCGGCTGACCGCCGGGCGCGACCCAGCCGTGGTCACCGTCGCGTCCGGTCTGTACCGCATGGGCCGCCTCGACCTGGACGACCTCGCCGCCGAACGCAGCTACTCGCCGGGCGGCGCCTACGCCACCTCCAAGCTCGCCAACGTCCTGTTCGGCCTGGAACTCGACCGCCGCCTGCGCGCCGGCGGGTCACCGGTGCGCAGCCTGCTCGCCCATCCCGGCATGGCGAAGACCGACCTGGACCGCAGCGCACCGCCCTCGGCCCGCGTGGTCGGTACGTTGCTCGGACTCGTCCTGCGGCGCCCGATCGACGACGCCGTGACGCCGATCCTCTATGCCGCCACCGAGACCGCCGCACCCACGGGCCGCCACATCGGCCCAGGCCGGCCGTTGCGCCGGGCCCGTCCGACATTCGAGACATTCTCCGGCGCCGCCACCGACCGCCACCTGGCGACGCGTCTGTGGTCGCGGTCCGCGGAGCTGACCGGGGTCGACATCACACCGGCCCTGCCCCGCCACTGACGTCGCTCGGGGGACGTCCGTAGCCTCCTTCTTCCAGCCGGTCCCGGAGCCGTCGGCGGTGCGCTGCTCACCGTCGCGCTCGCCCGGACCGGCTGGCCGGGGCTGCGCGGGTCCACCGCGAGTAGGCCGGCAACTGGCGCACCGTCGCGCCCCCGTGGAGGTCACCGCCTGAGCCGGAAGCGGCCGGTCAGGCCTGCCGCAGCCGCGGCGTGTTGTCGATCTCGCCGTACTCCAGCCCGGTGGCCGGGTTGATCATCGGCGGACCCTCCTCGTCCGGGTCGAAGTCGTCCGGGTTGCGATCCGCGGCCCGCTGCCACTCCAGCCGCGTCGGCAAGGGGTCCGCCTTGGCCTCGGCCGCGGTCCGCTCGTACACCCGCTCTGCCATGGCAGCCCTCCCGTTCTTTGGCAATTTGTGCGCGAAATTGGATTCCCCGGAAGCGGCGGCGCAAACGTTGAGGGCCGCACTCCACGCGAAGGACATCCTGCGAGCGGCCCGGCGACGGCCTCGACCGCCTCTCGTGGGAGACGGACGCCTCGGTCTTCGGCGACCGGGCCTCCGAATTCCAGCGGCGCGAGCACGACTGAACCGACGCTGTACGACAACGCGGGCGCTGGCCGACGGTGAAGGCGAGGCCGCCGCGAGCAGCTTGCCGAAGTTCCGGTCCTGAGAGGCTCGTCACCGCCAAAAACATAACGCACTAATATAAGTACATGATATAGAAATGGTGTGTCCAGGATCCCCCCAGCCTCGACCGTCGACGGCGCGGCGCTGGCGAACAGCCTCGAGCGGGTCGTCGCCCTGCTCCGGCGGCTGACGCCCGCCGATGACGTCTCACCGACGACGGCCGCGACCCTGCGCACCTTGGACGTGCACGGACCCTGCCGCGTCTCGGATCTGGCGACGCGGGAGGGCATCACCCAGCCGGCGATGACCCAGCTGGTGTCGCGCCTGGAGCACGACGGCTATGCGGAGCGGCGCTCATGGGCCGACGACGCCCGGGTCGTCATGGTGCACCTCACCCCGGCGGGCGCCGATCTGCTGCGCCGCCGCCGCGACGCTCGGGCCCGCCTGCTGGACAGCCTGACCGGCCGCCTCAGCGCCGACGACCGCGCCGCGCTCGCCGCCGCGCTGCCCGCCCTGGACCGACTGGCCACCGCGTAACACACCGAACCCAGGAGTACCTCCGCATGAGCCATCAACACAGCCGCACGACGGCCAGCCCGTTCCGACAGCCGAAGGCGGTGTGGGCGGTCGCGTTCGCCTGCGTCGTGTCGTTCATGGGCATCGGCCTGGTCGACCCGATCCTGCCCGCCCTGTCGGTGAAGCTGCACGCCTCGCCCAGCCAGGTGTCGCTGCTGTTCACCAGCTACCTGCTGGTCACCGCGGTCGCGATGCTCATTACCAACCTGGTGTCCAGCCTCATCGGCCCGAAGCGCACCCTCATCGCCGGCCTGGTGCTCATCGTGGTGTTCGCCGCCCTGGCCGGCACCTCGGACACCATCGGCGGCATCGTCGGCTTCCGGGCCGGCTGGGGCCTGGGCAACGCGCTGTTCATCGCCACCTCCCTGGCGGTCATCGTCGCGTCGGCCAGCGGCGGCTTCGCCGGGGCGATCATCCTGTACGAGACGGCGCTGGGCATCGGCATCGCCGTCGGCCCACTGCTCGGCGGCGAGCTCGGCGGGATCAGCTGGCGCGGGCCGTTCTACGGCGTCAGCGTGCTGATGTTCATCGCGCTCATCGCCACCATCGTGCTGGTGCCCAAGACTCCGAGGCCCGCCCAGCGGACCTCCATCGCCGCGCCGATCGCCGCGCTACGACACCGCGGGCTGCTGATCATGAGCCTGACGGCCGTGTTCTACAACTGGGGCTTCTTCACCATGCTCGGGTACGCGCCGTACCCGATGCACCTGACCGAGCACAAGCTCGGGCTCGTCTTCGCCGGCTGGGGCCTGCTCGTCGCCATCTTCAGCGTCGCCGTCGCCCCGCGGCTGCAGCGCCGCTTCGGGACCGCCTCGACGCTGTACGCCAACCTGTTTCTGCTCGCCGTCGTCATGACCGTCATCGGGGCGTTCACCAACTCCCCCAAGACCGTCATCGTCGCCGTCATCGTCTGCGGCGCCTTCATCGGCATCAACAACACCCTGACGACGCAGGCCGTCATGACCGTCGCCCCGGTGCCGCGGCCGGTCGCCTCCGCCTCGTACGGCTTCGTGCGCTTCATCGGCGGCGGCCTCGCCCCCTTCGCCGCGGGCAAGCTCGCCGACCACTTCAACATCCACGTGCCGTTCTACGCCGGCGCCGGGGCGTTCCTCATCGCCATCGCCGTCCTGGCCACCGGCCACAAGATCCTCAGCGAGGCCGAGGCGAAGGCGGACGAGGCGGCCGCCGAGCCGTCCGACCTGGCCGTCGGCGAGCTCATCCCGGTCGGCCGGACCGGCGAGCCGAACGGCAACCCGCCGATCGTCGTCGCCGTCGACGCCGGCCCCGCCGCGGCGGCGGTGACCGCGGCCGCGGTCGAGGTGGCCACCCGCTGGAACGCGCCGCTGGAGCTGCTGCACGTCCAGGAGATCGCCGTCGTCGGCGACGACGCCGTGGACCGGGAGAGCTTTGAGCAGGCCCGCGACCGTGTCCGGGCACAGCTTGCCGAGCTGGCCGCCCAGGGGATGCCCGCGTCCGGACACATCCTGCGCAGCGTCGCCGACCACGGCCACGCCGGCAGCATGATCGCCGAGCACGCCCGCGCCGTCCACGCCCGGCTCATCGCGATCGGCAGCCCGTCGCACAACGGCGTCGCCCACCTGCTCGACGGCAGCGCCAGCCAGCGGGTCATCGCCGAGGCCGGCTGCCGCGTGCTGGTCGTCCCGCCGGAGGCCGCCCACGACACCGCGGACCGGCAGCCGGCGCTGCGCTGACCCGCAGCGGTCCGACCGGCTCGTCCGTGGCCAGGGCGCGGGTGAGCCGGGCGGCGACGTGCAGCAGCCGGTAGCGCAGTCTCTTGGGTTCGGCGGCGGCGAGGTCGCCGTGCAGGAGCAGCATCTGGGTCCAGGCGAGCAGGTCGATGCCGGTGAGGACGAGTTGGAGCCAGGCGGCGTTTGATGGCGAAGACCCGGGAGGGGAACCGGCCGAAGCCGGTGTCCTTGCCGGTCCGGATCCGGTCTTCGACGCGGGCGTGGCCGCGGTGGCGGGCTTCGACTGCGAGTTCGCCGGAGAGGCCGCAACGGGGGCACCTCTGCGCGGACGGTGCCGCTCGGGCATGCGATGGCCGAGTTGGTCAGCCGGCCGGGCCCCGCCCTGGTCGAACTCTGCGACCTCGCGGTTTCCGGCAGGGGTCGCCATCGGGCAGCGCCGGCGCTCCATCGGCGCGACCACCGCCGGCTCCATGAGGCCTGGGCTTGGGCGATTCCGCGAGCCGGAACCTCGGCCTGGTCGGGCATACCGGATCGGCACACACTCGGCAGGTGCATGCCAACACCGCCGCCGAAGCGGCCGTACGCGCCGACGCGCTGCTGAGCGACCTCACCGTGCTGGAGATCGGCTCCCGCCTGTCGACCGCGTACTGCGGGAGGCTGCTCGCCGACCTCGGCGCGACGGTCGTCAAGGTCGAGGCCCCTGCAGGTGATCCGCGCCGGGTGGACGACCCTGCCTACGCCGCCTACCTGGACGCCGGCAAGCAGTCGGTCGTCAACGAGAGCCCGGCGGCGCCGGTTGGCCTGGCGGACATCGACGTGACGACGGTCGACCTGGTCGTGTGCGACGATCCGCGCGTCGCCGAGGCCATGCGAGCGCTACGCGCACGCAGCCCCGCGCTGGTCGTCGTGCTGACGACGGACTTCGGGTCGACGGGGCCGTACGCGCACAACCCGGCGAGCGAGCTGACGCTGCAGGCGGGCGCGGGCCTGGTCGCCGTCCACCCGCACGGGGACCGGCCTCCGGTGATGGTGGGCGTCCCGCTCGGCGAACTGTGTGCCGGCGTCAACACCGCAGTGGGCGCGCTGCACGCGCTGCTGTCCACGGACGCCGGCGGTATGGCGATCGACGTTGACGTCTCGCGCTTGGAGTCGCTGGCCAACCTGATCCAGTACCCGTGGATGTACGACCAGATCGAGGGCCACTCGCCGTTCGTCGCTCCCGCGAACCCGGTGCCCGGCATCGAACCCGCGTCCGACGGATGGGTGTGCATTGTCGCCGTCACGCCCGACCAGTGGACGGCATTCAAGAGGATGTCCGGGCTCTCCGAGCTCGACGATCCGCGGTTCAACCTGGCCAACGAACGGTTCCGCCACAACGACGAGCTCACCCAGATGGTCCGACGGTTCACTACGAAGCACACCGTCGAGGAGCTGCTCGCCCTCGGCGTGGAGTTTCGCGTGCCGGTCACACACGTCGCCACCGCGCGCTCGGCGGCCAACCTGCCGCCGTTCGCGTCGCGTGGCAGCTACGTGCACAACGCCGCCGGCGGCTTCGACCAGCCGCGCCCGCCCTTCCGGATCGACGGCGCCGACGACTGGACCCCGCAGCCGGCGCCGGCCGTCGGCGAGCACAGTCGCCGCGCAGCGCCGCGCGGCGAATCCCGGCCGATGACCCCGCGGGCCACTCCGGAGCGTCCCCTGGCCGGCCTGCGGGTGGTCGAGCTCGGCTTGTTCCAGGCCGGACCGCTGGTCACGCAATACCTCGCGTTGCTCGGCGCCGAGGTAATCAAGATCGAATCACCGTCCCGCCCGGATCTGATCCGGTTCAATGGCGGTCCGCCAGCGGCGCCGCAGACGTGGGAGCGCAGCTCGGCGTTCCTCGCGCCGAACATCGGCAAGCGCGACATCACGGTCGACCTCAGCTCGCCGCACGGCCTCGAGATCCTGCGTCGACTGATCGCAACGAGTGACGTCGTCGTGGAGAACTACGCGCCCCGCACGCTGACGGCACGCGGCCTGGATTTCGCCGGGATCCACGCGATCAGACCCGACGCGGTCGTGATGCGTATGCCCGCCTGGGGCCTGACCGGGCCGTGGAGCGAACGGGCCGGCTTCACCTATACGGCCAACGCGATGTGCGGCATCGCCGACTTGACCGGTTACCCGGACGGCGCACCCCTCCTCAGCGGTACGATCATCGACCCGGCCGCAGCGGCCTATGGCACCCTCGCCGTGCTGGCGGCGCTGCGTCACCGTGCCCGGAAAGGGCAAGGCCACACGATCGAGATGGCGCTGTGCGACGTCGCCTCGCAGCTCAGCGCCAAGGCCGTGGTCAACGCCGGCGGGCCGCAGCCGAGCGCACGCTCCGGTAACGTCGTCGACGGGATCCATCACCAGGACGTCTACCGGTGCGCGGACAGTGCGTGGCTGGCGGTGTCCGTGCCCACGCAGGACCGGTGGCCTCTGGTGACGGCAACCCTCGGCACCGGCTCGGCATCGGTCAGCGACGCGCTGCGCGACTACTGCGCCGGCACGCGGTCCGCCGATGCGGTCGAGCGGCTCCGCGGGCTGGGCCTGCCGGCCGCCGTCGTGACGACCGGCGCGGACCTCATCACGCATCCCCAGCTGCTGTCGCGCCAGCGCGTCTACGAGAGCGCGCACCCCGTGGCGGGTCGGATCAGCTACATCGCTCCCGCCGCCCGGCTGTCGGTCCAGCCCGGTATCCCGCCGCTGCCGCACGCACCACTGTTCGGCCAGGACAACGAGGAACTGCTGCGCGACCTCGGATTCACCGACCCGGAGTTCATCGCCCAGCTGCGCGCCGAGAAGGTGATCGCGCAGTCGCCGTTCGGTCTCCCTCTGCCCGAGGCAGCCTCGTGACGGCGCCGTTCCCGCACTGTTCGCTTGGTCATCCTGCGGCCCGTCCCATCAGGCCGCGCGCGATGAGGAGACGCTGGATCTGGCCGGTTCCCTCGAAGATGTCGAGAATCTTGCAGTCCCGCCACCATTTCTCGATCAGCAGGTCCTGGCTCGTGCCGTCCGGACCCAGCAACTGCATGCACCGGCGGATGACGCGCTCGGCGGTTTCGGGCGCATAGGCCTTGCCCATGGCCGAAATTGCGCGGTCCGGCCGACCGCGCTGGACGGCGTCCTGCGAGCGGTAGGCCATGCGCCGGCCGCGGTCGATCGCCGTGCGCATCAGCGCCAGCTCGCGCTGCACGGCCGCCCACCGCTGCGGCGTGAACCCGAGGCTGCGACTCTTCAGCTCCTGCCCGGCGACGTCCAGCGAGGCGCGGGCGAGCCCGACGGCGATCGCCGCCATGTTGGGACGATTGTTGTTGAGAGCAGCCAGAGCGCCACCGCGTCCGCTCTGCCGCGGACTCCCCTCGCCGTCCGGACCGCATCCAAGCATGTTCTCCAACGGGATGGCACACTCGTCGAACGCGAGTTGCGAGGTCATCCAGCTGCGCATGCCGAGCTTCTCCTCGTTCTCCTTCACCACCACGTAGCCGCGGGTCTCCCGGGGCACCACGAATGCCTTGATGGCGGCTGGCCCCTGGTCGCGATCCGTGGTGGCGAAAACCGTCGTATAGTCCGCGATAGCGCCCTGACTGCAGTACAGCTTCACGCCGCTGAGGACCCACATGTCGCCGTCGCGCCGGGCCGTGGTAGCGACCAACGAGGTATCCGAGCCGAACTGCGGTTCGGTGAGCGCGAAGCCGGTGCATGTGCCGTCCCGCACCACCGGGTCGTACCAGCGCTCGATCTGCTCGGGCGTACCCATCGCCTCGACCACCAAGTGCCCGATGCCATTGCCGACCGACCCGTACATCCACGGGTCGCCGTAGTTCAGGCTCTCGTGAAAGACGAGTGCGCGGATCCACTCGCCGTCCGGGACGCGCGGCAACGCGTCGGCCTCTCCCTTGCCCGCCCGGCCGAGCGGTACCGGACAGGTGTCCAGGATCTCGGACCAGTTGTCGGGACGGGCGTGGCGGGTGTCGGCCTCCCGCGCATACAGACGGCCGACGGCCACGGCCCACTCCTCGAGCTGCTGGCCGTACTTCGCGAGCTCTGGACTGACTTCCATGGAGAGCGTCATGACTGTGGTGTTCCTCCTGTAAGAGCCGTGCCTACACGGCAGGGGTGAACGGTGAAAGCGCCGCGTCGAAGTCGATCGCCGACAGCGCTGTAGCTGTGCGGTACCAGCGCTCGACAGGGTGGTCGACCATGAACCCGTGGCCGCCCAGGGTCTGAACGGCAGTACGCGTCGCCTCCGTCGCGGCTGTCGAGGCGTAACTCACCGCGAGGTCGACGGCGCCGTTGACGGGGCCGGCACCGGCGTCCAGAGCCTCGGCGGCCAAGCCGACCTCCAGCCTGGACTGGTCCAGTCGCATGTGCGCCTCGGCCAGCGGGAAGGACACGCCCTGGAAACCGGCGATCGGCTTGCCGAATGCGATCCGCTCGGTCGCGTACTGGGCGGCGTAGTCCACAGCGTGCTGGCCGGTGCCGACGAGCGCGGCGGCGAGCAGCAGCCGGATCCGTTGCACGCTGCTCAGCAGGGCGGCGGGCGCGATCTCCGTGCCGCCGACCAGGGCGGAGGCGTCGATCGTGGCGTCGAAGCGAACCTCGGTGAGCCGGCCGGCCCCGAGCGCGAGTGGGCCAACGGGCGCGGCGGCATCCACACCGGGGGTGCTGACCCGCGTGACTACAGCACGCAGCCCGCCGGTGTCCGGGTCCTGCCCGACGACGACCAGGGGGTCGGCCTCGTCGCCGAATGCCACGGCCACCTTGGTCCCGACGACGCGGACGCCCGCCGGCACGGTCACGATCGTGGTGCGGTACTCGCCCGGAGCTCGACCAAAGCCTTCGTAGAGCGCGAGCGACGGACGTCCCGCGCCGCGCGCAGCCTCGATCTGCTCGGCGGAACCATGTGCGGCTAGCAGCAGCTCGGCGGCACCCGACCAGACCGCGGCCATGGTCAGCCCGCCATCACCGTACGCGAGGCTCTCGACGATCCGGACGTGCGCAGCCGCCGTGGGAATCGAGTCGGCGCCGCCGTCGAGGTAGCCGCCGGCGAGTCCCGTCGCCGCGAGCTTCGCCCACACGTCCTCGGGGTAGCGCCCACCGATCTCAGCGGCACGGGCAGCCGGCTCCAGCACCTTCACCCCGACCGAACGCGCCAGCTCCGAAAGTTCGGCGTCTTCTGCAGAAGCGGACAAATTGATCATCTGGACAACCCTTCGGTGGGAACCGAGGGGGAGGCTAGGCGCGTGGGGATGCACCGTGCCAGCACGGCGTTCTGCGGTACGGACCCGGTTCTGCCGCGTGGAACGCCCGCATAGCCCGATCGCGACCAGTCTGCGTACCGTATCGCTGAGGAGGGCCATGGCATGCTGGATGTACTGGACCGCGACGGCGTTGTGCTCCGCTATCAGCTCGAGCGGGCCGCCCGCGTCGCGCCCGACCAGACCTGCGTGGTTTTCGAGGACGGCTCCAGCTGGACCAGAGCCGAGGCGCTACGCGAGGCATGCGCGAGCGCCAATGAGCTCAGCCGCGCTGGCGCTACCCGCGACCGCGCCGTCGCCGCGGCACTGCCGAACGGCCCGGCGTACCTGCGGACCTGGTGGGGCGCGGCGATGCTCGGCGCACCCGTCGTCCCGTTCAACACGGCCTACCGCGGCCCGATGGTGCGCCGGCTGATGCGCCAGGCCAAGCCGGCCGTCGTCGTGACAACGTCACAGTTCCGCCCGCATCTGATCGACGCCATGGACGACGCGGCCACCGGGGACCTCCCCGCGCCGGCCGCTCTGCTGCTCGATCCGGCCGAGATCGTCGGCTCAGACGCGACGACTCCCGTGCTGGACCGGCCGATCGAACCGTGGGAGCCGATCAGCCTCGCGCTCACGTCGGGCTCGACCGGGCCGTCCAAGCTTGTCCGAGTTACCTATGCGCAGAGCATGGACAGCGGCCAGGTGAACTTCTCGCTGTGGGACATCGGCGCACCGGACACCTACCTCTCCGACATCCCAATGGTGCACGTCAGCGCCCTATACTTCCTGCACGCGTCCGTCGGCAATCTCACCCGGATCACCGTGCGGTCACGGCCCGCACTGGATCACTACTGGGAAGTCGCCCGTGACACGGGAGCGACGGTGAGCCAGCTGTACAGCACCATGATTACGTACCTGGATGCCCAGCCGCCGCGCGGCGCAGAACGGACACACCGGCTGCGCGTCGTCGTCACGGTGCCGCTGCCGCCCGACCCGACCGGGTTCGCGGCGAAATTCGGCATCGAACACCTCGCCATCGGCTATGGCTCGACCGAGACGTCCTGTCCCATCGCGGCCCGCCCGGGCGACGGCCTGCCCCCGGGCTCGATCGGACGACTGCGGCCAGGGTGGGACGTCCGGCTCGTCGACGAACACGACGTCGAGGTCCCCACCGGGCAGCCAGGCGAGGCTGTCATCCGCAGCAGTAAGCCCTGGCTGATCACCACCGAGTACGTGGACAACCCCGAGACGACCGCACACGCCTGGCGCAACGGCTGGTTCCACACCGGCGACCTGCTGTGCCGAGATGCCGACGGCACCTTCTACTACGTCGATCGGCTCAAGGACGTCATCCGCCGGCGGGGCCAGAACATCTCCAGCTACGAGGTCGAGTCGGTCATCCGCACCTATCCGGGCATCACCGACGTCGCCATCGTCGCGGAACGCTCCGGCGTCGAGTCCGAGGACGAGGTGAAGGCATGGCTCATCGTCAAGGAGCCGGCACGCATGGACTTCGTGGATCTCCTGCAATTCTGCACCGACCGGCTGGCGCACTACATGGTTCCCCGGTATTTCGAGATCATCGACGAGTTCCCCCGCACGGCCTCGGCCAAGGTCAAGAAGCAGGAGCTCCGCGATCGCGGCGGGTCCGAGCGCACCTGGGACCGGGTGGTCTACGGCTTCGACGTTCGCAGGACCGGCCTCATCACGATCGGTGGCCGACGGGTCGACGTCCGCTGATTCCCTATCGGGGAGGCACTGTTGCATTGAGCGCTGGCAAGATCGAGGCAGGCTTGAGCAGTGAAGCCATCGACCCGCTCTCGCCCGTAGTTGCCTCCAACTTCGGCGTTCGCCGGGTTTCGGGTCCCGACCGAGGTGATCGTGGTCGCGGTCCGCTGGTATCTGCGCTTCAACCTCTCGTATCGCGACGTTGAGGAGCTGCTGGTCGAACGTGGGGGCGAGGTCGGTCACCGTCTACCAGTGGGTGCAGCGGTTCACGCGCGATGTCGACGGCGGCCAGTGCGTCAGCCTGGTGCCCGACGAGGTGGCCGCGTTCGCGCATGAGCCCGCAGAGTTCTGTCCACAGTGGCCGGACCCTGCGGGGATCGGCGCCACCAGGAACACGAGCACGAACGGTACATCACGGCGAACGGCACGAACCAGTCCATACCCGTCATTGAACATCGCCGCGACCTGATGTCCGGGCCTTGCCCAGCGCCCTATCCAGGTCGGCGGCTTCGGCGGCCATGGCGCTCAACGTGCCGTCCAGTGGAACGCTCTGATTGCGGCCGTTGTCGAAACACTCGAACCTTGTGCCCATGAGTGAGGCGCTCTCGAATCGCGTCGACGTGGCTGCCGTCGCCGCCGCTGTCGACCGCCTACGGGCCGCGGCCGCGGACAGCCGGCCCACCCGGCCCGTGCGGGACCTGATCGGGCACGACGACGTCGTCGCGGCCTACGCCGTGCAGCGGCAGCTGGCCGCCGAACGCGTTGCCGCCGGCGCCACCATCGTCGGCCGCAAGATCGGGCTGACCTCCGAGGCGGTCCAGCAACAGCTCGGTGTGGACCGTCCGGATTTCGGCCTGCTCTTCGACGACATGGCCTACGTCGGTGGCGACACTGTGCCCTACGGTGCCGTGCTACAGCCTCGCGTCGAGGCTGAGATTGCGTTCATGCTCAGGGAAGACCTGGCCGACGGCCCGCTCGACGCCACTCATGTACGGGCCGCCATCGACTACGCCTCACCCGCACTCGAGATCTGCGGCAGCCGTATCCAGGACTGGGACATCACCTTCGGCGACACCGTCGCCGACAACGCTTCGGCCGGGGCGTACGTCCTGGGCCCTCTACGCAAAAAGCTCGACCAGGTCGAGCCCAGGTCGGTCGAGATGCAGATGACCGTCAACGGCGAGATGGTCTGCACCGGCAACGGCACGGCCTGCCTGGGCGACCCGATCGACGCGGTCGTCTGGCTGGCGCGTCAGGCCCGCGAGCTCGGCGAGCCGCTGCGAGCGGGACAGCTCGTCCTCTCCGGAGCTTTGGGACCGATGCGGCCCGTGCGACCCGGCGACTCCGTCACCGCCACGATCACGGAACTCGGCAAGGTCTCGGTCACGTTCAGCCAGTAGGGCTGCGAGCACACCAGCCAGTGAGGACAGTCATGCGCAAGACGAAGGTCGCCATCATCGGGTCCGGTAACATCGGGACGGACCTGATGATCAAGGTGATGCGGACCAGCCGACACCTGGAGATGGGCGCGATGGTCGGCATCGACCCCGACTCCGACGGGCTCGCGAGGGCACGGCGGTTCGGATTCGCCACCACGCCCGAGGGCGTCGACGGACTCATCGCACTCCCCGAGTTCCACGACATCGAGATCATCTTCGACGCGACCTCGGCCAAGGCGCACGAGCACAATGCCAGCAAACTTCAGCCGCTGGGCAAGCGACTCATCGACCTCACACCGGCCGCGATCGGACCCTATGTCGTTCCCGCGGTCAATCTCGCGGAGCACCTCGACGCACCGAACGTCAACATGGTGACTTGCGGCGGCCAGGCGACCATTCCGGTCGTCGCGGCCATCAGCCGGGTCGCCCCCGTGCCGTACGCCGAGATCGTCGCCTCGATCGCCTCGAAGAGCGCCGGTCCAGGCACCCGGGCCAACATCGACGAGTTCACCGAGACCACCTCGGCTGCGATCGTGGAGGTCGGCGGGGCGCGACGCGGGAAGGCGATCATCATCCTCAACCCCGCCGAGCCGCCGCTGATCATGCGGGACACGGTCTTCGCTCTGGTCGACGCCTCCGACGAGAAGCTCCACAATGAGATCCGGCGCTCGGTCGAGAAGATGGTTGCCGACGTGGCGGCCTACGTGCCTGGTTACCGGCTCAAGCAGCAGGTGCAGATTTCCAAGATCCCGGATGACCAGCCGGTCGAGACCCTCCTCGAGCCCGGCGCGAAGCGACCGACCCACCAGGTATCAGTGTTCCTCGAGGTCGAGGGCGCCGCGCACTACCTCCCGGCCTATGCCGGCAACCTCGACATCATGACCTCCGCAGGCCTGCAGGTGGCCGAGCGGATCGCCGCTCGCCATGACCAGGAGACCACCGCGTGAGCACCGCGATCTTCGTCCAGGACGTCACGCTCCGCGACGGAATGCACGCCGTCCGCCACCGCATCAGCACCGACGACGTGCGACGCATTGTGACCGCGCTCGACGCCGCCGGCGTCGATGCAATCGAGGTCGCCCACGGAGACGGGCTGGCCGGCTCTTCGCTCAACTACGGGCCCGGGTCCCACACCGACTGGGCGTGGATTGAAGCGGCCGCCGACGTGCTCCGCAACGCCCGCCTGACCACACTGCTGCTGCCCGGCGTAGGCACGATCCACGAACTCAAGACCGCGTGGGACCTCGGCGTCCGCTCGGTCCGGGTGGCGACCCACTGCACCGAGGCCGACATCTCGGCCCAGCACATCGCCGCGGCCCGCGAGATCGGGATGGACGTCGCCGGCTTCCTCATGCTGTCGCACATGGCACCGCCCGAGGAGCTGGCCAGGCAGGCGAAGCTGATGGAGTCGTACGGCGCCCACTGCGTCTACATCACCGACTCCGGCGGCCGGCTCACGATGAACGACGTCGTGGCGCGGGTGCGGGCCTACCGCGACGTGCTCGACCCAACCACGCAGATCGGCATCCACGCACACGAGAACCTCTCACTCTCAGTCGCGAACTCGGTCGTCGCCGTCGAGAACGGGGTCTACCGGGTCGATGCGTCCCTCGCCGGGCACGGAGCGGGCGCGGGCAACTGCCCCATCGAGGCGTTCATCGCGGTCGCCAACCTGTCCGACATCAAGCACGGGTGCGACCTGTTCAAGCTGCAGGACGCCGCCGACGACATCGTCCGGCAGCTGCAGGACCGCCCGGTGCGAGTCGACCGCGAGACCCTGACACTGGGCTACGCCGGCGTCTACTCCTCGTTCCTCCGCCATGCCGAAACCGCCTCCCGCCAATATGGGGTCGACGTCCGGGACATCCTCATGGAATGCGGCGCACGCCAGCTCGTCGGCGGCCAGGAGGACATGATCATCGATATCGCGATCACCCTGGCCACCGGCTGAACAGGGTGGCAGCGCGCCACAGGCAGGATCGTGACCGTCGCAAGCCTTGACGCAGGCTGATCACGCTGCACCCTCGACAGCAGAGGTTCGCTGCGCCGAGGTGCGCGTCGGGGGGTCCAACGCAGGCACGATGAACGCTCCGGCGGATGCCGAGGTGAGATCGACGACCCGCTTGCCCGACGGTGCGAGCGCGGCCGCGTTGCTTTGCGGGCACCCGTGTCAGGGTTCCACAAGAGCGGGGTACGGCAGGCTGACCAGCTCCAGCTGGGTGCCCCAGGGGTCCTGGCAGTAACACATCCGCCGGCCCGGACGGATCTCGTGGATCGCGGTGCGCGGCGCGCCGCCAGCGACCACGACGCGGGCGAGGGTTGCGTCAAGGTCCTCGATCGTGAGGCTGAGGTGGCTGATGCCGGTGCGCCAGTAGCCGAAAGGCTCGGGGACCGGCTCGGTCGGCGGGTCGATGAACGTGAACAGCTCGAGGCCGGCACGGTGACGCCGATGTGGTTGAGCTTCATTCGCCACTCCCTATCAACGTACGTGTTGACACCACCCGGGCAGGGCAATGAACGAACCGTCCAGGTATTTTCAACGCACGTGTTGACGGCTATGTTGGGCATTGTAACCGTCATCAGACCGAAACAGGGATGTCATGACACAGACTCTCGCCCTCAAGCTCGACGTCCATCCGCATCCCCCGGCGAGCTTCCCGGAAGGCGGCTCCCTGTCGAGCGTCGGCAAGTCGCTGCAGATCCTGAACTCGTTCCGGGGCTCCGGCGTCCTGCTGGGCGTCTCACAGATCGCCGAGCGTGCCGAGGTGTCCAAGAGCACCGCGCACCGGCTGCTCGCGGTGCTCGTCGAGCACGGGTTCGTCGAGAAGCGGGACGGGCGTTACATGCTCGGCCGGTCGATCTTCGAGCTCGGCAACCTCACCGCCGACACGCGGCCACGAAGCCTGCGCGAGAACGCTATGCCGTTCATGGTCGACCTGTACAAGGCGACCGACGCGACCGTCCACCTGGCGGTGCTCGACGGATCCGACGTCCTGTACATCGAGAAGATCTACGGCCACGCGGCGGTCCCGCTGCCCAGCCGGGTGGGCGGCCGGGTCCCCGCCCTCTGCACGGCCCTCGGGAAGGCCCTGCTGGCGTACACGCCACCCGACGAACGGGACTCCGCGCTGGCCAACCCGGTCCCGCGGCTGACGCCGTACACCGTCGTGGACACTCGAGTGCTGCAGGATCAGATCCACCACGTGCGCGCGCACGGTTACGCGGTGGACCAGGCGGGGTCGAGCATCGCGGCCCAGTGCTTCGCGGCTCCCATCCTGGACTCCCGGTCGCGTGCGGTCGCCGCCGTCTCGATGACCATCCCGGTCACGTCGACCGTCTCCACGGGCGCCCTGCGCGAGCTGATGCGAGCGGCGACCGGCATCGGACGGACGCTGACCTCGTGAGCGTCGTGGTCGTCGGGGCGTCGCTGAGCGGCCTGCGCACGGTGCAGGCGCTGCGGCGCCGGGGGTACGACGAGCCGATCACCCTCATCGGCGACGAGCGGGAGCGGCCCTACGACCGGCCGCCCCTGAGCAAGGAGTTCATGGCGGCGCCCGACGCGTCAGCACCGTACCTCACCGCCGACGGCGAGTTGGAGGGGCTCGGCATCGAGCTCCTGCTGGGACGGCGCGCGACCGGCCTCGACCCGGCCCGTCGGCGGGTCGCACTGGCCGGCGGCGACACGGTCCCCTACGAGACCCTGGTCGTCGCCACCGGCGCCACCGCCCGGCGGCTGGCCGTCCCCGGCGCCGATCTCGGCGGCGTCCATTGCCTGCGCACCCTGGACGACGCGCGGGCGCTGCGCCGGGCGCTCGACCGGACGCCACGCGTGGTCGTCGTCGGTGGCGGGTTCATCGGCGCGGAGTTCGCCTCCGCCGCCCGCGAGCGCGGCCTCGACGTGACGATGATCGAGCGTGAGCCGGCGCCCTTCGCCCTCAGCCTGGGCGGCCAGGTCGGCACTGCGCTCAGCCGAATCGTCCAGGACTGCGGCGTCGCGGTCCGCACCGGCGTCTCGGTCGTCGCGGCCCACGGCAACGGCCACGTCGAGTCGATCGCCCTCTCCGACGGCAGCCGGGTCGACGCCGACCTGGTCCTCCTCGGCGTCGGGGTCGCCCCGGCCACCGCATGGCTGGAGGGCTCCGGGGTCGCGGTGTCCGACGGCGTACGCTGCGACGCGCAGCTGCGCTCGGTCTCCACGCCCAATGTGTACGCCGCCGGGGACGTCGCCGCGTGGCCCCACCCCGGGCTGGGACGCGAGGTACGCATCGAGCACTGGACCAACGCCAACGAGCACGCCGACGTGGTCGCCGGCGGCATCACCGGCGACGCCGTCACGGCTGCGGCCGTGCCGTACGTGTGGTCCGACCAGTTCGGCCGGCGGCTGCAGGTGGTGGGCCGCTCCGCTGCAGGCGACAACGTCCAGCTCGTCGAGGCCAACGGCGTGCTGTCCGCCGCGGCCTGGTCCCGCGACGGTGTCCTCACCGCTGTCCTTGCCATCGACGCCCCGCGGATTGCGGTGCGGGCCCGCAAGGCGATCCAGCAGCGGGCGGCGGCCGCCGACTTCGTCCGGGAGCAGCTCGCCTCCGCCTGAGCCGGCGACCCGGCCTGCTCAGGCGGAGGCGTGGACGGCGGGGTCAACAGCCGAGCAGGGCCCGGGCGTTGCCGCCCCGCACCGCGGCGGCCTCGTCCGGGGCCAGTTCGTCGAGCCGCTCGAGGGTCGTGACGTCCTCGGCCGGCAGCGGGTAGTCGGTGCCGAACAGCACGTGCGAGCCGCCGGCGATGTCGAGGACGTACCGCAGGTTGCGCACGTCGTAGAGGACGCTGTCGACGTACACCTGCGAAAGGCGCCTCTGCAGCGCCTCGAGATCGCCGGGCGACATCAGCCGCCGCGCCCGGGACAGCGCCCAGAAGAACGCGCCGCCACCGTGGGCGAGCACCACGCGCAGCCGGGGATGCCGTTCGAGCACGCCACCGAAGACCAGCTTCGACGCCGCGATCGCGGTTTCGGTGGTCATCCCCAGGCCGAAGCGCATCTCGGCGCCGGTGATCCGCTCGCCCACCGCGTCGTCCAGGGTGGTGGCGATCGGGTGGACGAACACGAGCATGCCCAGACGCTCGACCGCCTCGAAGAAGTCGCCGAGCCCGGGGTGGTCGAGCTCGCGACCGCCCAGATCGGTGCCGATGAGGACCCCCACCAGGCCGGCCTCGTGGGCCCGCTCCACCTGGCCGGCCATCAGCTCCGGGTGCGCCTGGGCGACCGCCCCCATGCCGCTGAACCGGTCGCGGTGCGGGGCGACCAGCTCGGCGATGGACTCGTTCAGCCGATCGGTCCACGGGCCGGCCTCTTGCGCCGTTCCCGCGAGCGCCACCAGCGAAGGAAGCGGCGAGAGCACGTGATGGTCGATGCCGCGCCGGTCCAGCTCGAGGATGCGCCGATCCATCGACCATGCCTCGGGCGGCACCGTTCGCACGACCCGCCCGGCAACGCTGAGCCGGCCGGCCGTGCCGTCCTCCTCGAACACCGGGAAGGCGGCGCCGGGCGCCGGCGGGAGCGGCGGCACGACGTGCGTGTGCACGTCGACGCGGGCCCCCGGCGGCAGCCGCGGCCGTGACGTCGTCATGGGTTGACGAACTCCCGGGGCTCGCCCGGCGACCCGAGCAGCTCGTGCAGCCTCGCCAGGTGGCGTTCGTCCGCCACGCCCGCCGTCACGGCCGGCGCCGGCTCGCCCTGCCGGCCGAGGCACCGCACGAGGACGACGCTCGGGGTGGCGGCCTCCCACACGCGGCCGTCCTCGTCGGGGATGGCCGGCTCGACCTCGACGGCGATCACCGGGGTGCCGTTCTCGTCGTGGAGGCCGACGAGCACATTGACCGCACACCCCATCGTCTCGACCCGGACCAGCTTGTGCGGCCCGTCAGGATCGTGCTTGAGGAGCTGCATACTCACCCTCTCGACAAACCCGCGGTCCCGGACGGACCGGCGGTCAGACCTGCTCAACCAGCGTAGGAATCTCGGGGCGGCGCTTCGACACGCCGGCCTTGTCCGCGGTTGCCCTCGACACCCGGCCGGTGGCGAAGAACTCCGTGAAGACCTCGGCGAAGAGCTCCGGCTGGTCGGTCTGGCCCTGATGGCCACAGTCCTCAGGATAGAAGAACTGCACATTGGGCAAGGCGTCCTCGACCTGGAAGCCAAGCTCCTCGGCGGGCAGGATCGCGTCGTTCATGCCGTACAGGCAGATGCCGGGTATCGTCGTCCGGTCGAGCTTGCCCTTGGTCGACAGCGCCAGGGCGACGTCCGGGTCCACCTCGCCGAAGTTGTTGACCCGCTGCCAGGCCTCCCAGCCCTCCTTGTGGTTGTCCGCGGCGAGCATCCGCATCTCGAGCAGGTCCTCCGTGATCGCCTCCTCGTGATGGATGATGGAGCGCATCATCACCCGCATCGTCTCCCGGTCGCCCTTCTCCCAGCCGACCTTGGCCTTCAGCTGCTTCTGCGCTTCGAACCTGACCAGGTCACCGACCGGGCCGGCGATCAGGACAAAGCTCTTGACCCGATGCGGGTACCGCACGACGTAGTGCGAGGTGTTGATGCACCCCATCGAGTTGCCGGAGATGTGGAACTCGTCCAGGCAGAGCGCGTCGGCGAACCGGTTGATGAAGTCGACGTGCGTGTACGGGCCATTGACCGGCCAGTACTGCCGACGGTTGTCAGACAGCCCGAAACCGGGCTGATCCGGGCAGTACACCCGGAAACCCTGCGCCGCGAGCAGCGGCGCCATGAGCCGCCAGCCGGCCACCCCGGAGGATCCCGGAATGCCTCCGTGCAGGAGGATCACCGCCGGGCCCGTCTCGCCGGCGGTCATGTAGTGCGCCCGCTGGCCGTCGCCCAGCTGGACCCAACGGCTCAGCAGGCCCGGAACCTTGATGATGCCTTCGTCGGTCAACGCCATCTCTGCTCCCTTCTCCACGTTCAACGACGCGTGCCCGGCCGCGTCCCCAACAGGCTGCTCCCTCGGCACCGGCGCGACAACCTGGCCTTTTCGCCTGATGGAACCTACGTTCGGGCCGACAGGTAGGCCGCCTCGATCTCCGGCAGGCGCCGCAGGAGGTCCTCGGCTCCGCCCTCCATCGAGACCCGCCCCTTGCTCAGCACGTAGCCCCGGTCGCAGATGCGCAGCGCCTTGCGCGCCTGCTGCTCGACCATCAGGACGCCAACGCCGTCGTCGGCGGCCCGGCGGACGAGCCCGAGCAGGCGGTCCAGGATCTTGGGCGCCAGACCCAGCGACAGCTCGTCGGCGAGCAGCACCGCCGGACGGGCGGCCAGCGCCCGGCCGACGGTGAGCATCTGCTGCTCCCCGCCGGACAGCAGCCCGACCCGCCGGTCCAGGAGCGGGGCGAGCTCGGGCACGAGGTCGAGGGCCGCGTCCACCCCGCCCCGGCCGAGCCGGAGGTTCTCCCGCACCGTGAGCGACATGAAGGCGGACCGCTCCTCGGTGATGAAGGCGAGTCCGCGACGGGCGCGCTGGTACAGCGGGAGTCTCCGGCTCTCGCCGTCGAAGAGGATCTCACCGCCGATGCGCGGCAGGTCACCGGCCACGGTCAGCAGCGTCGTGGTCTTGCCCGCGCCGTTCGGCCCGAGCAGGACCACCACCTCACCGGCCGCGACGCAGATGTCGACGTCCTGCACGACCGGGACGCCGCCGTAGCCGGCGGTCAGCCCCCGGCACTCGAGCACGGCAGTTCCGGCAACCGGGGTCCTCATGACGTCACCTCTACACCTTCGGCGGCGGTCGGCTCCTCGGCGCCAAGATAGGCGGCCAGGACCAGGGGGTCCGAGCGCACCTCGGCCGGCGTACCGCTGGCGATGGTCCGCCCGAAGTCGATGGCGGTGATGTGGTCACACACCGACATGACGAGGTCGACGTCGTGCTCGATCAGGATGATCGCGATGCCCCAGTCCCGGGCGAGCCGGCGCAGCAGCTCGGCCAGCTCGCCGCGCTCCACGCCCGACAGGCCGGCCGCCGGCTCGTCCAGGCACAGCACCGACGGCCCCGCGGCCACGCTGCGGGCGATCGCCACCAGGCGCCGCCGGCCGTAGGACAGCTCGTCCGGGAGCCGGTCGAGGTCCCGCTCGAGCCCGAACTCGTGGATCGCGGCCCGGGCCGCATCGCTGAAGGCCACCTTGCGGGGATGGACCAGGTCGGTGGCGAGGGACGAGAACCGGTGGCCGCCCGATGCCAGCAGCAGGTTCTCGCCGACGGTCAGGTCGTCGAAGAGCTCCAGGCTCTGGAACGTGCGGCCCAGCCCGGCGCGCGCACGCGCGTGGGCGCTCGACCCGTCCAGCGTGACGTCGCCGAGCCGGACCGTGCCCCGGGCCGGCGTGGTGTACCCCGTCACCGCCTCGACCAGCGAGGTCTTGCCGGCACCGTTCGGCCCGATGATGCCCAGGATGGTGCCGGGCTCCACGGTGCAGCTGAACCGGCTGACCGCCGTCACCCCGCCGTAGCGCACGTCGAGGTCACGGACCTGCAGGGCGCGGGGCGCGACCCTGAGCGGTACCTCGTCGCGGGCGGCGAGGGCGCCCGCGCCCGACGGCCGCCTCCGGAAGACGAGTCGGCCGAGGTGCTGCCGGACGAGCCCCACCAGGCCGTCGGGGGCGTCCTGCATGAGCTTGATCGTGCCGAGCCCGAGCACGAGGCTCAGCCAGAGCGCGAAGGTGTCGCCCTGTCCGTGGAAGATGGTCGGGATGATGCTCGCGGGCTGGCCGAGGGAGCCCGTCAGCGGCCCGAGCACGTAGCCCACGCCGCCGACCACGGAGTAGAGCACGCCGTTGATGGACTGGATCGGCTGGAACTGGGCCACATAGCTCAGGCTGGTCTGCCGGAAGACCAGCAGGATGCCGCCCAGCGCCGCGATCGACCCGGACAGCGCGAACGCGTAGAGCTTGGCCCCGTAGACGTTGATGCCCACGGCAGCGGCGGCGCGCTCGTTGGACCGCATGGCGAGCAGTCTCCGGCCGGTCTGGCTGCGCCGCAGGTTGGCCACCATCAGGCTGGCCAGCACCACGAGCACGAGCGCGAACGTGGCGTACCGGCTTGGGTGCAGGAAGGTGTCAAGCTGCCAGCCGAAGACGGCGGGTACCGGCACGGTGACGTAGCTGCCGCCGGTATATCGGCTGTTGAGGAACAGCACGCCCTGCAGCGCCGAGGCGATGCCCAGGGTCGTGATGGCGAACGTGATGCCCCGCGTGCGCAGCGCCGGCGCACCGATCAGCAGCGCGAACGGGAAGGCCAGCACGACGCCCAGAACCAGGGCCAGCAGGAAGGGCAGGCCGAGCTCGCTGACGAGGAGCCCAGCGGTCACCGCGCCCACCCCGGCGAGCGCGAACTGGCACAGCGACAGCTGGCCGGCGTAGCCGGTGACCACCACGCTGGACAGCAGGATCAGCCCGACACAGAGCGTCAGCGTGACGGCGTCGACGTACTCGACCGGGAGCACCCAGTTGAGCAGGACGAACACCAGCAGCGCCGAGATCACCACAAGCAGGGGTCGGATCGTTCCGGACCCGACCCGGGGTCTGGTCTCGCGCGGTTGCGGCCGGCTCGGCAGGCCGGTGCTGCGCGCGACCATGACCGCGATGATGATGGCGAGGGGCACCGCGTCACCCCAGCCGGGCGTGTGGATGTAGCGGCCGACGAGCGCCTGCGCGATGCCGATGACGGCGCCGCCGGCGAAGGTCCAGCCGAACGAGCGCATGCTGCCCATCAGCGCGGCGGCGAGGACGGGCACGACGAGGCCCAGCTGGCTGGCCAGCTGCACCTGCAGTGCGGGCGCCATCATCGCGCTCGCGAAGCCGGCGATGCCCGCGCCGGCGCACCAGTTGGCCGCGCCGACGAAGCCGGGCGACATGCCCAGCGCCGCCGCGCCGCGGGCGTTCTCGGCGGTGGCCGTGGTGGCGAGCCCGAACCGGGTCCGCCGGTAGACGAGCACCAGGGCGACGGTGACCACGACCGAGACCGCGAGGAGGATGAGCTTGTCGCCGCGGACGGCGAGCCCGCCGAGCGCCACGTTGCCGTCCGGCAGCGGGTTGGGCACGATGCGCTGGTCGGAACCGTACCCGAGCTGCAGCGCCGACTGGACGACGACGAGCACGGCGAGCGTCGCGACCAACTTCGTCAGCGTCGACGCCCCGTGCAGCGGCCGGATCACCAGTGTGTACACCACCAGCCCGGCCAGCGCTGCGACCACCGTCGCGGCCATGACCGCGACCGGGAACGGCAGCGAGTGGTTGACGTCGAGCTCCCAGTACACGAACGCGCCGAGGCTGCCGATGGCCGCATGCGCGAGGTTGAGCACGCCCGAGCCCCGGAAGACGACCACTACGCCCTGGGCCGACAGGCTGATCATCGCACCGGCGCACAGGCCGAGTACAACGAGGTTCACGACTTCCACGGGTATACCTCCTCGGGCGTCGGGATCAGTGCTGCAGGGCCGGTGTGGCGTCGCCGAACTCCGCCGCGCCCTCCAGCGTCGGTTCGCCCTTGACGACCTTGACCACCGTGTACTTCACGTTGAACAACCGCGGCGCGTCCGGCACGGCGCCCTTGTCGGAGAAGGCGAAGTCGCCGATGACGCCGTGTCCCTGGACGGCGCCGAGCTTGCGGTAGGCGTCGAGCACGGACGCGGCGCTGACGTCGCCGCTCATCCCCTGCAGAACCTTGACGAGCAGGTCGGCGCCCATCCAGGAGGACAGCGCGAAGGCGCTCTGGGTCGCGTCCGGGGTGTACTTGGTCATCTCGGCGTGGAACTGGTCCAGGTAGGCGTTGCCCTTGGTGGTGACCGGGATCTGCGAGTCGGACAGCACGAAGCCCTCGGCGTCGGCACCCAACGCCTTGATGATCGGACCGGGCAAGTTGCCGGAGCTGGTGATCAGCGTGGCGCCGGGAAGTGCCCGGCGGAAGGCGGGGATCGCCTTCGGCATCTCCGGGACCGAGATGGCGTAGTACACGCAGTCCGCGCCGGCGCTGGCGGCGGCGGCCGCGGCCGGGGCGTAGTCCGACGACGTCGCCGGGGTGACGGTCTCCCCGGGCTCCTTGCCGGAGGCGGCCTTGACGCCGGCCTTGAACGCGGCGGCGACGGTGCGGTTGCCCGGGACGTCACCGTCGATCACGTAGATCGACTTGCACTTGAGGGTATTTACGGCGTACAGGCCGGCGCCGCCGGCCGTCGAGGCGCCGCCGCCGACCAGGGGGAAGGCAACCGCGCTGTGCAGCTCGCCCGGGCTGAGCGGGCGGTTCCCGGTGTACACGATCTTGGCCGACTCGAGGGCGCCGGTGAGCGCGTCACCGACCGCGGAGATGCCGCCGATGACGGCGACAGCCTTGTCCTGGGCGGCCTTGCGGACGCAGGCGGCCGCCTCGTTCGGGTCGGCCTTGTCGTTGCACGATGTGAAGTTGATTTTGCGCCCGTTCACCCCTCCCGCGTCGTTGACGGCCGCAAACCGCGCCTTCGCGGCGGCGGACGACTCGGGGAAGCTGTAGACCTGCGACTCCGTCGACCCGATGAACGCGACGGTGATGTCACCGCCGGAGCCGCCCGGCGCGGCGTCGTCCTTGGCACACCCGGCGAGCGCGCCGGCCGCGGCGGCGAGGGCCGCGATTGCTGCGAGGGTTCTCGACCTCTTCATCCGACTATCCACCTTTCGAGGCGTTCCCGGGCTTCGCGTACGGCCTGCGACCAGCCGAAAGTCCCGGGATACGCGGAACCGACGTGTAGAGGACGTCACCGTACGAGCGCCGCGACGGCCGCAGAACGCCGTTGTTCTGGATGCCGGAACCGGGCCTCGTCAAGGTCGGTTCCGTTGCCGGGAACGGCAGGATTTCGCCCGAGTGCCGGGGCCGTTACCGTGCCAACGGTCGTCGGCACTGCAAAGGAGTCAGCATGAACGGGCAGCTCGAAGGGCGTGTGATCGCGGTGACCGGCGCGGCCACCGGGGCAGGGGCCGCTGCCGTGGCGGCGCTGGCGGACGAAGGCGCCCGCGTCTTCGCGTTCCAGCGCTCCTCCGCCCCAGGTGCGGACCTCCTCGGCCGCGCGACCTGGCTGAGGTGCGACCTGACCGACCAGGCTGCGACCACGGCCGCGTTCGAGGAGATCCGCCGGTCCGCCGGACGGCTCGACGTCCTCGTCCACGCGGCGGGGCTGTGGGCTCCCGGCGCGCCGGGCCAGCTCACCGGCGACGACCTTGACCACATGCTCGCGGTCAACCTCAAGTCGACAGTGTTCGCCAACCAGGCCGCGTTCGAGCTCATGCGGGACCGCGGCGGCCGGATCGTCAACTTCGGCTCCGTCGAGGGGATCGCCGGGAACCCGCGGTCAGCCGCCTACGCCGCGGCGAAGGCCGGCGTGCACGCGTGGACCCGCTCGGCCGCGCTCGCCTGGGCCGCGTACGGCGTCACCGTGAACGCGGTCAACCCCGTGGTCGACACCACCAACGCGCAGCGGTTGCGCGAGCACTTCGGCCCAGACGGCGGCGCGCTGCTCGAACAGCGGATGAAGGCGCTGATCCCGCTCGGCGGTGCGATGGGAGACCCGCTGCGGGACCTCGCCCCGGTGCTGGTCTTCCTGTCCGGTGACGGCGCGCGGTTCATCACCGGACAGGTCATCGGCGTGGACGGCGGGATGCGCATGCTCGGCGCTTGACCCGCGGCGCGCCGGACACCCCGCCGTTCATACCGCCGGGGTGTCCGCGGTCCGGCGCTCGGCGACGAAGACGTCGCCGTCGATGACCTCCACCGAGTACGTCTCCAGGGCCCGCATCGCGGGCAGGCACAGCGGCCGGCCGTCACGCACGTCGAAGCGGGCCATGTGCAGCGAGCACGTCACCTCGAACCCGTCGACCTCGCCCTCCTCGCCGAGGGACCACTCCTCGTGAGAGCAGGAGTCGGCGGTGGCGTAGAACGCGCCGTTGACACGGTAGATCGCGACGGGCGGGTTCGTGTCGGCGCGCAGGCACTCGCCATCGGCGAGGTCGTCCACGCGACAGGCGTGCTGCCGTTCCATGTGCGCAAGGTCCTTCCGAAAAACTCATCTTGTCACAGCATCGAGCTGCCGCCGTTGACGCTGACGACCTGGCCGGTCATGTAGCCCGCGTCGTCGGAGGCCAGGAAGGCCACCGCCGCTGCGACCTCGCGCACGGTGCCGCCCCGGGCCATCGGGATCGAGCCGCGGATCTGCTCGACGAAGGCGTCCTGCCTCGCCGAGGCGTCGGGCTCGAGCGTGGCCACCAGGTCGAAGTACTGCGGCGTCAGCACCATGGCCGGGGCGACCACGTTGAACGTCACGCCCGTCTCGGCGAACTCCCGGGCCAGGCCGGTGGTGAAGCCGTGCACGCCGCCCTTCGCCGCGCTGTAGAAGGCGTGCTGCCACAGGCCGTTGCGCACGGACTCCGCGCCGATGCTCACCACCCGGCCGTAGCCGTTGCCGAGCAGGTGCGGCAGCATCGCGAGGGTGCAGTAGGTCATCGTCCACAGGTTGCGGTCGATGGTCTGCCGCAGCGTCTCCTCGGTGTGCTCCAGCGTCGGCCGGATCACGCCGCCGCCCGCGTTGTTGACCAGGATGTCGACCCTACCGAACGCGGCGATGGCCCGCGCCGCCATCGTCTCGGCGCCGTCGCGGGTGCTCAGATCCGCGACGACGCCCAGATGCGGGCCCTGGGCGACCACGGGGATGGTGGGCAGCACCTGGTCCAGGCGGTCGCCGTCGATGTCGGCGAGACAGACGCGGACGCCCTCCTCGGCCAGGTAGGTCGCCATGCCGAGGCCCAGGCCGCTGGCGCTGCCCGTGACGATCGCGGTGCGGTTGTCGAACTGCACGGTGAGGTCCTCCGTTCCGGCCGCAGCGGCTCAGATGATGATGCTGATCTTGCCGTGCGGATCGAGCGACTCGTGCTCGATGAGCGCGGTGCGATGCTTGATCTTGAGGGTGTCGCCGTCGAGGACGAAGAGGTACTCGTACCGGCCGACGTACGTGACGTCCTTGCCGTACCGGGAGCGGAACACGGCGAAGTTCGCGGTGGCCCGGATGCCGCTGCCATCCTGGGACAGCAGCCGCACGTTGGTGACCAGCCGGCGGGTCCGCGAGTGCGGGTACTCCGCGTGCGCGGTGGGCTTCTTCAGCCGCAGAACCCGCTGCTCCAGCAGCGGGCGGCGGTCGTGCACGAGGGAGTAGACCAGACCGCCGTCCATACCGCGGGTGTCGGAGGCCGGGACCTCGTAGACGCAGTCAAGCGTGAAGAGGTTCAGCCATTCCTCCAGCCGCCACTCGTCGAGCAGCGCCGCCTCCTCGTACAGGAAGTCCTCGATCTCGGCGCGGGTCACCACTCGCGTGCCGAGCGGTTCGTCCACCATCGTCACGTCACGCACCTCCTGTCGTGGCCGTCGAGCCGGACCTGATGTAGCCGGTGTCCAGCGGGGCGTTCTCGAACGTGTAGGACTCACCGGTGATCTGTTTGTTCCACTCCCGCCAGAACGCGCGCATCTGCAGTTCGTCGACGATGGCCGGGTTCTCCTTCTTCATCCCGCGGGAGATGTCGGACCACGCGACCTCGTTGGTCGAGGCGAAGCCGCGCTGGCACTGCTCGAGGCCCTCGACGTCGTCCGGCGTCGCCAGGCCGGCCGGCCCCCAGAAGCTCAGCGCGTTGTCGATGCGGTAGCGCTGCATCTGCTCGCTGATCCCCTCGGGCATGAGCTGCCAGCCGACGATCTCGGTGTGGCCCGGGGCGATCGGGTACATGGTGCGCACCTGGATGCCCCAGTTGAGGTCGATGATGGCGGAGTTCGGGAAGAGCACCATGTTGCGCGTCATGTTGGCGATGCGGATCGCGTGCTCCTCGCCGAACTTCGCGACCAGCTCCGCCCGTCGCTGCCGACGCTCGAGGAGCACCTCCTCGGACATCAGCGGCGAGCCCAGCTCAGGCATCAGCGCGACCGCATGGCCGTTGCCGAGCTCGACGCCCCGGCCGATCGCGCGGTTGCCGTCGAGGCCGGGTGGCGTGGTGCCGAGGTTCATCATCATCTCGAAGTACGTCTGGTGGACCGTGAGGGCGTGGTAGCCGTCGACGCTGTTCTCCATCAACAGCTTCCAGTTCGCGCGCATGGAGTAGCGGTGCGTGCCCACCACGATCCGCATGCCCTGGTCGGAGAGGTCCGAGACCTGGTCGAGAATGTGCGTCGCGTCGGCGAGGTAGTCCAGCAGCGGCTGGGTCTGCTGGCTGAACGTCGCGAACACGAAACCGCGGTAGCTGTCCACCCGCGGCTGGGCCAACCCGAGCTCGCTGCGGTCGAAGCCGGACGAGTACGAGTCGCTGTCCGGGACGCTGACCAGCGCACCGGAGTTGTCGTACGCCCAGCCGTGGTAGAAGCAGGTGAAGATCTTGCGGTTGCCGCTGCGCTCCCGGCACACCTCGGCGCCGCGGTGGCGGCAGGTGTTCAGCAGTACCCGCACGACGCCCCGGCGGTCGCGGGTGAAGATGACCGTCCGGCCGCCCACCTGCCGGGTGTGGAAGTCGTTGGGGTTGGAGATCTCGGACTCGTGACCGACGTAGAGCCAGGCCTTGTCGAACAGGTGCCTGCGTTCCAGGTCGAGGACCTCGTCGGAGACGAAGACCTCGCGGTTGACCCGGAACAGACCGCGCTCGCGGTCGTCGATCACGAAGCGGGGGGTCGAGTCGGCGGACATCAGCGGGCACCTACCGTCTCACGCACGTCGTTGCCAACGGTCCGGGCGGCGACCGAGCGCGGGTCGCCGGTGGAGCCGACCTCAGGCATCGCGCTGAGGCTGTCCACCTCCTGCAGCCCCATGTCCGGGATGACGATCTCGGGGAGCGGCGAACGCCAGACATCCGCGGTCTCCGGCGACATGGGCAGGATGCGGGCCTTGTGGTGCTCGTCCTCGATCCTGGGGTGCCCGACGCAGTACTCGACGGCGAAGCCGCGCGCCTCGTCCTTCATGTACACGCCGATCGAGCCCGACGGTGCGTGCCGGAGCAGGTCGTCGCGAAGCTTCACACCGTGGCGCAGCGCGTTGTTGCGGAAGCGCATCACGTCGTCGAGCGACTCGACCTGGATGCAGAAGTGGTTGAACGCCGACCGGTTGCTGCGCAGCATGACCGCGGAGTGGTGGAACTTGTCGCCGGCCCGGAAGAAGCCGACCTTGTCGCCGATCCAGTCGGAGGCCTTGAAGCCGAGCACCTCCTGGTAGAACTTGGTCGTCTGGTCGAAGTTCGCGGTCTCCCAGCCCCCGTGCAGGAACTTCTCGATGTTGACACCGTTGTTGACGGGGGCGACGCCCCGCTCGTACATGCCCCGATAGAGCTCGATGGCCGTCCCGCCGGGATCGGTGAAGCGCATCCAGCGCTGAACGCGGTCCTGCTGGGGACTGCCGCCCTCCTCGTACTCGATGCCCCACTGCTGCAGGCCAGCGCGCACGACGTCGAACGCGTCGTCGCTCGCGAGTTCGTAGCCGACGCGCTTGACGCCCTGATGGTTGCCCTGCTCGAGACGGATCCAGTGATGCTCGAGCCCGCCGGTCATGAACGCGGTGTCGCCGATCCTCTCGGTGAGGTCGAGGCGCGCGAACCGCGAGTAGAACTCCACGCCCTCGCGCAGGTCGCGTACGCCGATCGACAGGTATCCGAATTGTTGGACAATTGCCATCATGCCCTCCCGGAAGTAGGCTTTGAGCAGCGTAAACGTCGCGGCTCAGGCTGGGAACCGGCCCGTTTCACGGGTCGGAACGCAATCGGGCGTCTGCCCCGAAACGTACGATCCGGGGACGCACCAACCGGTCAGCTCTTGGGGTGCGTCTCGGGGTACGTGCCCGTGCTCAGTTCGATGGGGTTGCCCCACGGGTCGCGGCAGTAGCAGATGCGGCAGCCGGGCCGCACCGCGTGGATGCCGGTGCGCACGCTGCCACCGGCGGCCTCGAGCGCGGCCATCGTCGCATCGAGGTCGTCGACGGTGAACGCCAGGTGCGACAGGCCCACCCGCCAGTAGTCGAAGTGCTCGGCCGGGAAGACCATGGCCGGCTCGATGAACTCGAACAGCTCCACCCCGGTGCCGTTGGCGTCGGCCAGGTGCGCGAGCTTCATCGCCCCCCACCGGGCGCCGAAGACCTCGGCGCGCCGGTCGGCCCCCGGCGTCTGCGTGGTCGCCGTCTCCGCGACGACGAGCAGGTCGAGTTCGAAGACACGCGTGTAGAACTCGATCGCCTGATCCAGGTTTCCGACGGTGACCCCGACGTGGTTGACGTTCATGGCAGGCACGCTATGGTTGGCCGCAATTGTTGTCAACGCTAATGTTGACACCAGGCGGGCCGGGAATAGGGAGTGCCACATGGCTTGGGAGTTCGAGACCGATCCCGAGTTCCAGGAGGAGCTCGACTGGGCCGACCGGTTCGTGCGCGAGCGCGTCGAGCCACTGGACTACCTCCTGAAGAATCCGCACGACCTGGCGCAGCCTCGGTTCGACGAGCTGGTCCGGCCGTTGCAGGCACAGGTCAAGGCCCGTGGCCTGTGGGCCTGCCACCTGGACCCCGAGCACGGCGGCAAGGGCTACGGGCAGGTCAAGCTGGCGCTGCTCGCGGAGTTGACGGGCCGCGCACGGTTCGGCCCGACGGTCTTCGGCGCGCAGGCGCCCGACACCGGCAACAGCGAGATTCTGGCCCGGTTCGGCACGCCCGAGCAGCGGGCGCGCTACCTGGAGCCTCTGCTGGACAACCGCATCGTCTCGTGCTTCGCGATGACGGAACCGCACGGCGGCTCCGACCCGACCGCCCTGCGCACCACCGCGACGCTCGACGGCGACAACTGGGTGGTTGTCGGCGACAAGTGGTTCTCCACCAGCGCCAAGTACGCGGCGTTCTTCATCGTGGCCGCCGTGACCGACCCGGACGCGAGCCCGCACCGCCGCATGTCGCTGGTGATCGTCCCCGCCGGGACGCCCGGCGTGCGGATCCTGCGCGACAGCGGCTTCCACGGCGAGCCGGAGCCGGCCCACTCGCACGTGCGGTTCGACCGGGTCCGGGTGCCGGCGGGCAGCCTGCTGGGCGAGCGCGGCGCCGGCTTCGCGGTCGCGCAGGCACGGCTCGGCGGTGGCCGCATGCACCACGCCATGCGCACCGTCGGGCAGGCCCGCCGGGCGTTCGAGATGATGTGCGAGCGCGCCGTGTCCCGGACGACGAAGGGCGAGCGCCTCGCCGACAAACAGCTCGTCCAGGCGATGGTCGCCGACGCGTGGACCCAGCTGCGCATGTTCCGGCTGCTGGTGCTCGAGACCGCGTGGCTGATCGACGCACGCCGGGAGCCGGCCGAGGTGCGCCGCAACATCGCCGCCGTGAAGGCGACCATGCCGCGCGTGCTCCACGACGTCGCCTCGGCGGCGCTGCAGGTGCACGGGTCGCTCGGGCTGTCGACGGACATGCCGTTCTCGGACTGGATCATGCAGTCGTACCGGGTCGGGCTCTCCGACGGCCCCACCGACGTGCATCGGATCAACCTGGCCAAGCAGCTGCTGCGCGACGTCACACCCGGCCCCGAGGACTTTCCGGAGTACTTCCGGCCCTTCGCCCACGAGCGGGCCGTGCGGCAGTACCCCGTCGGCGTCGCAAGCTAGCATCACACCATGGCGAAGAGCGGGATCGGGCGGCGGCGAACGGCCGCGCTGCGCGACCACGGCGAGGGATACACACAGCGCCGCAACGAAATCATCGCCGCGGGGGCGCAGGTCTTCCGGGACAAGGGTTTCGAGGCATCCAGCCTGCGTGATGTCGCCGAGCGGCTAGGCACCGACCGTGCTTCGCTGTACTACTACGTCGCGAGCAAGAACGAGCTGTTCCAGCTCGTCACGCAGCGGGCGGTGACCGAGGTTGTCGTCGCCGCCGAGGCGGTCGCCGCCCAGAAGGGCGACGCGGAGAGCCGGCTCCGCGAGTTGATCGTCACGACCGTCGAGAAGTACGAGGCCCATTTCCCGTACATGTTCGTGTACATCCAGGAGGACATGAACCGGATCCACTCGAGCTCGATCGACGAGGTGTGGGCGCGCACGATGGTCGAGCTCGGGCGCCGGTTCGAGCTGGCCCTGATGCGCATCCTGGAGGACGGCGACAAGGACGACAGCCTCGTCATCGCCCATCCGCACCTGGCGATGAACGTCATCATCGGCGCGGTGAACTGGACGCACCGCTGGTTCACGCCGGGGCGCGGTTCGACGGGACGCGTGCTCGGCGACCAGATGGCCGACATGTTGCTCGACGGGTTCCGGGCCCACCCTTAGCCCGACTCCAGCAGCCTCACCGCGTGGCGCATGTTGGTGAGCGCGCCCGGTCCGCGCCGTTCCCACTCGGGGTCCTCGCGCTTGCCGCGGCGATGCAGGCTCAGGTTCAACGACGCGATGACGGCGTACTTGTAGTGGGCCAGTGCCTGGAACCACGTCACACCGGCGCTGTCACCGCCCGCCTTCGTGTACAGCGCGCGCAGCTGCTCGGCGTCGAAGTACGACGCGGACTCGCGGGCCAACGGGCCCCACGCCCGCCGGTCGTGGAAGGCCATGATCCACCCGAGGTCACTCAGCGCCGGCGCCACCCCGCACAGCTCCCAGTCGATGACGGCGGTCAGCGCACCGTCGTCGGTGAACATGAGGTTGCCGAACTGGAAGTCGCCGTGACACAACGCGAGCCGCTCGTCGCTCGGCGCGGATGCCAGCAGCAGCGCGCGGGCACGCTCGAAGTCGCGACGGAGCTCCGCGACGTACTCACCCTTGACGAAGAACCGGTCCCATCGGGTCACCTGCTGCTCGGGCCCCTCGAACGGACCCAGGTACCCCTCGACCGCACCGGCGGGCACCGAGTGGATCCCGGCCAGCGCGGCCATCGCCTCCGCGGCCATGCGATCGCGGACGTCACCGGCGAGACCGGCGAGCGAGCCCCGCCCTCCCCGTGCGCGACCCGCCACCACCGAGGTGACCAGGTAGTCGCCGACCAGCGCGTGCTCACCCTCCGCCAGCACCACCGGATGCGGTACCTCGGTACGCCCCAGCGCTGCGAGGGCGGTGCTCTGCCGCCGCAGGTCGGCGGTCCCCGCACGGCGCACGCCCGGCGGGGCAAGCCGCAGGAAGCAGGTGCGCTCCCCCTGGTCCGTGGCCACGTCGAACAGGTAAGAGAAGCCGGCATTGCCGCCGGCGGAGCGCACGCGGACCAGCGACGCGCCCGGCATCGCATCAGTCAGGTCCGGCAGGAGGTCGGACAGGGCCCGGGCGACGGTGGCGAGATCGCGATTGCGCATGGTCACGGGTTCCGTTCCGAAGGCCGGCCGAGCACGAAGTGGAAGTCGGTGATCCGCCCGGCCGGTTCGTCGGCGAACACGACGTCCACCCGCGTCGCGCGGAGGAGCCGCTCGCCGGCCGCGTCGGCGTCAGTGAGGTCCACGCCGCGGAGGAAGTTGAGGATCGCCGAGTCGGCGCCGTCGAGCGTGACGAAGCCGATCGCCAGCGGCGGCTCGGGAAGGCCCGGAAAGTGAGCCTGGATGATGGCGAACGCCTCGAGCGTGCCGGACAGGCCCACTTCCTCCCACTCCCCGGTCTCGACGTAGCAGGCGTCGCAGTACGACCGGGCGGGGATGAGCAGCCGCCGGCAGGACGGGCAGCGCCGCCCCATGATGCGGCGGTGGTCGCGCAGCTCCGCGAAGAAGCGGCTCGCGGTCTCGCCGGCGAAGTACTGGTAGTCGAAGTTCCAGTTGCCGGGGAGTACCAGCAGGTCGTCGACGGTCATGGCGCCTCGCTTCCGAGCAGGCAGACGGTGGAGAACTGGGTCGCGCCGCCCTGTCCAGTGGCCAGCGCCGTCCGGGCGCCGGGCACCTGTCTGTCGCCGGCCCGGTGGCGGACCTGGAGCGCCGCCTCCGCGATGCGCACCAGCGCCGTCGCGGACACCGGGTTGGCGGCCTGGGCGCCGCCCGACGGGTTGACGGTCAGCGGAATGTCGAGGACGATCGCCCGCTCGACGAAGTCGCGGTTGCCCTCCAGGTCGCACAGGCCCAGGGCCGGGTAGGCCATCGCCTCGATGATCGCGAAGGGTGCCTGCAGCTCCAGCACGTCGATCTGGCGCAGGGGGTCGGTGACACCGGCCTCGCGGTACGCCTTCACCGCGGCCCGCCGCAGCGGCACCATCTCGATCAGGCTGCCCTCCGGCCGGTGCATTCGGTCGCCCATCGCGTAGGTGTCGCTGTAGGCACCCGTGCCGAGGATCCACGCGGTGTCGCGGGAGCGGGCCAGTTCGCCGCGGGCCACGATGACCGCACAGGCGCCCTCGGAGATGGGGCAGGCCTCGTACAGGTGGATGGGCCAGGCCAGCACGGGCGAGGCCAGCACGTCCTGGACTGTGCGCGCCTTCGCGCCGACCACGAGCGGGTTGCGAGTGGCCTGAGTGAAGTTGCGCGAGGCGATGCCGGCCCAGTGCTCACCGGTGAAGCCGTGCCGGCTCATGAGCATCGTGGCCCGCAGCGCGGCCATCGTGATCGTGGTGAGGACGAAGTCCTTCTCGTAGATGGGGTCGAAGATCGTGTTGAAGATGCTCTGCGCCGTGGTCGCCTGACCCATCCGCTCCAGAGCGACGACGAGCACCACCCCGGCGCGGCCCGCGTCGATCAGCGTCCGGGCGGCCAGCAGCGCCGACGCACCGGTCGCACCACCGGTGTTGACGTGCAGGTACGGCTTGCCGGGCACACTGATCGCGGACTTGTCGATGTCGGCGATCCCGCTGAGGGCGTCCGGAGCCACGCCCCCGACGACGAAGTCGACGTCCGCGAGGTCGATGCGCGCGTCGGCGAGGGCCTCGGTGACGGCGAGCCGGACCAACTCTGCCGCGGACCGGTCTGGGTTGCGCTTGCGATACGGAGTCTGGCCGACGCCGATGATGCCGAGAGGCTCGCTCATATCCGCTCCAGGACGACCGCCGTGGCGGTCTGTTGCGCCACCGTCGAGCCGGCGACGACGAGACCGACGGAATCCCCATGATGGCCGCGCAGCCGACGGGCGGCCGCGACGAAGCGCAGCAGGCCGCCGCAGGGGAAGCAGTCGCCCGCCGCCGACCCGCCCGAGGGGTTCACCCACCCGCTGTCGGCGAAGACGCCGAGGCCCTCGCCACGGGCGGCGAGTCCGGCCGCCTCCAGGGTCAGGACCTCGTCGAAGAGCGTCGGGCCGGCGAGCTCGGCCAGCCCGACGTCGGACACGGCGCGGCCGGCGGCCCGCAGGGCGGCGACGACGGCGTCACGCACGGCCGGCAGCTCAACGAGGTCCCGGTCGCCGATCCCGGCCCGGTCGGTGCCGTGGCCAACCCCGGTGACACGTGGCCCGCGGCCATGCGGCCCCAGGACGACGGCGGCCGCGGCGTCGGCGGTGACCGCGAGCTCGGCGGGGCGCAGCGGCGCGACCACCCGGGCGTCCGCGTCCGCCGGCGCCGCCGCGGCCCGGCGCCAGCGGGCGGCGGCGGCCTCGGTGCGCCGGTCCCCCGGGTAGCGGCGCAGGTACGCCGAGGCCCGCAGCGCCGACACCGCGGTGTCGGTGAGCCCGAGCGGCTGCTCGACGACCGGGTCGAAGCCAGCGCGCGACGTCCGTTGCGGGCTTCCCTCGCTGGCCCGGCCCCAGGCCGCCACGAGGACCCTCGTCGCCTCGTGAGCCTGTAGGCGGGCCGCGGCCAGCGAGACGGCCACGAGCCCGTCGTCGGAGACCCGGATCTCGTCGCGCAGATACGCGCCCGCGGCGGGCCCCGTGATCATGCTGGACAGCGAGCGGCCGTCCACGAGGTCGTGCGCGGCGATGACGACGGCGTCGACGTCGGCCATCGTGCAGCCGGCGTCGGCGAGGGCAGCGGAGACGGTGGCGAAGATGAACTCGGGGAGGGAGCGGCTCGCGTCGCCGGTGACGACGCGCGCGCTCATACCCTGCACGACCGGCGCCGTCATGCGACGACCGAGTACAGGACGACGTCGTCGGCGCTCGCCGCGACCTCGCCCCGGTGTACCAGGAACGCGAGGTGGGCGCGGGTCTCGGTGACCGCCAGCGTGCGGTTGAACAGGTCGAGTTCGGCGAACGTCCGCTCGTGCCGCGTCCAGGGCAGCTCCTGCGCGACCTCGGCCGCGGTGGCGGAGGCGAGCCGGGCCACGGCGGAGCGGGTCTGGTCGAGTCGGCGGCGATGGTGCTCGACCAGCTCGTCGATGCGGGCGTGTACGCGCGCGTCAGCGGGGCCATGCGCGGGCAGCAGCCGGGCGTCCGGGAGCTGCCGGACCCGTCCGAGGGAGTCCAGGAACGACACGAGCGGCTGCGGCTGCGGTACCGACTCGAAGCCGATCGACGGCGTGATGTGCGGCAGGATCTGGTCGCCGCTGAACAACAGCTCCTCGTCCTCCAGCCACAGCACGATGTGGCCCTGGGTGTGCCCGGGTGTCTCCAGCACGCGCAGCGTCCGCTGCCCGATCTTGATCTCGCCCTCGCCGAGCCACACGTCGGGCAGCTCCCAGGACTCGGCCACCGGATCGGCCGCGGGGTCCTTCCGCGACATGTACTCCGCCAGCTGCGGGGCACCCGCGGTGAGGAGCTGGGCGGCCTGGAACCCGTGACGGGGCCCGTGACCGGTGATCCAGGTGAGCGAGTCCCGTTCGCCGCGGCCGACCGCGACCGGCGCGCCGTACTCGGTGCGCAGCCGTACGGCCAGGGTGTAGTGGTCGATGTGGGCGTGCGTCACGACGGTCCGGGTGACGTCGCCGGGGCGGTAGCCGATCGAGTTGAGCGACGCGGCGAGGACGTCGAACGCCTCCGGGATCGCCCATCCGCCATCGATGAGCGCCACGCCGTCGCCGTCCTCGATCGCGTAGACGTTGACGCCCTTGAGCCCGTCGTCGCGCAGTGGCAGTGGCAGCCGGTGGATCCCGGGCGCGATCGGGAAGGCGCCCGGCTCCGTCCACGCACCCGCGCCGGCCCTGCTCATACCGACTCCAGGATGGTGCTGCGGCCCGTCGTGTCGTACCGCGTCGAGGGCAACGCGACCTCCGTGGAGGAGATGCCTTCGAGATCGGCCTTGATCAGCAGAGCCAGGAAGCGCGAGTACAGCCGGCAGTCCAGCAGCGAACCTCCGGCGACCCACAGGCCCTCCTGGGCGGTGCGCTGCCACATGTTCCGCATGATGTAGTTGTCGTCGAAACCCCACACCGGGCCGACCTTGTCGGCCACCTCGTCGCCCAGCATGGCGCGGATGCCGTCCTGCTGGTCGCGGTAGCCGGTCGCCAGCACGACCAGGTCGTACTCCCGCATCCGGCCGGTCTTGAGCCGGATCCCCGCGGGCACGAAGGTCTCGTACTCTCCGGCCTGTATCAGCTCGATCTCGCCCGACACGATCAGGTCGGAGGCGCCCACATTGATGTAGTAGCCGCCGCCCTTGCGCAGGTACATCATGTGGAAGCCGGTCGCGTCGGTGCCGAAGTCCAGCTTGAATCCCCGGGCCGCCAGGCCGTCGAGGAGGGCCTGGTCGAGCTCGGTGGTCTTCCTGGTCAGGAACCGGTATGTGCTCTGCAGCACCGGGAACGGAATCGCGGCGGTGACCAGGTCGACGTCGTCCGCCGGCGGCCCCTCGGAGTAGACGGCGTAGACCATCGTGCCGCAAGGGATCAGGCTCACCACGCAGGTCGGGCTGCGCTGCATCAGGGTCACCTCGGCCCCGTTGCTGCGCAGGTCCTGGGCGACGTCGTGGCCGCTGGTGCCAGTTCCGACGACCAGCGCGCGCTTGCCCGCGTAGGGGACGCCGCTGGTGAACTTGCCGGAGTGCAGCACGGTCCCCTCGTAGTCGGCGAGGCCGGGCAGTTCGGGGATGTTGGGCACGCCGCTGGTGCCGCCGGTGGCGAGCACGAGATGGGGCACGGTGAGGTCTCGGACGCTCCCGTCGGCCCGCCGCAGCCGGACCGTCCAGCGTTCGGTGTCCCGGTCGAAGCGGGCCGACTGCGCCTCGGTCGACGTCCAGACGTTGAGCTCCATCGCTTCGGCGTAGTACTCGAGCCAGTCGGCCAGCTTGTCCTTGGGCACGAACGCCGGCCAAGTGTCGGGGAAGGGCAGGTACGGCAGGTGGTTGGACCACACCTCGTTGTGCAGCGTCAGGGAGTGGTACCGATCGCGCCAGTTGTCGCCGACCCTGGGGTTCTTCTCCACCAGCAGCGTCTGCACGCCGAGCTGGCCGAGCCGGGCCGCCAGGGCGAGGCCGGCCTGGCCGGCCCCGACGACGAGCACCTCGGCCCGCTCGCCGGCGGTCTCGACCGCCCTGCGCCGCTCGTCCGTCCAGTTGTCGCCCGCGAAGTTGTGGGAGTACTGCAGGCCGGACGGGCGTCGATCGCCCGTCCGGGGCTCGAAGCCCCGCAGTTCCTGCAGGGTGGTGAGCAGTATCCAGATGGTGGGCGGGGTGGCCGAGCCCGGCGCGTACAGGAGCCGGACGAACCCGGTGCCGCTGCCCACCGCGGTGTCGAAGTCGAAATATGCCTCGATGACGTCCTTGGCCGAGCGGCGCACGAGCCGGGCCGGGGTGCGACCCTGCGCCTTGCGCACGTTGCGCGGTCGCGTGGCGGCGATGGTGGCGCGCAGGCCGGCCTCGATATCGGACCGCTCCCCGAACGTACGGTAGCCCCAGGTGAAGGCGAGCACGTCCTTCCAGTAGCTTTCCGCAGCGAAGTCGCCGAGCACCGCGTCGATGTCGTGGCGCTCGAGGGCGTCGCCGAAACGCCGCAGCCACGCGGCGTAGACCTCGTCGGCGTCGGTGTCCTGGTCGGTCTGGTTCAAGGCCATGTATCGATCCTTGCCATTCGCTGAATGATGCGGGTCCCATTCCACCCGCCCTCCACCATGCTCGTCAACATGTGTGTTGACAAGAGTTCCGAACATCACGCCCCGCTCACGCGACGGCCCTCCTGGGCCCAGTACGGCTCCTTGACGGCCTTGCGCTGGAGCTTGCCGACCGGGCTGCGCGGGAACGGCTCGGTGCGGAACACCACGCGCCCCGGCTGCTTGTAGGCGCCAAGCTGCTCACGGCAGGCGGCCACGACCGTCGCCGCCGGCACCTCGGCACCCTCCTCGAGGATCACCTCGGCGACCGGCGTCTCACCCCAGCGCTCGTGGGGCGCGCCGACGACGACCACCTCGCGAACGCCGGGCAGCGCCGAGATGACCCGCTCCAGTTCGGCCGGCCAGATGTTGAATCCGCCCGAAACGATCATGTCGTCGACGCGATCGAGGATGTAGAGGAAGCCACGGGCGTCCAGCCGGCCCACGTCTCCGGTGAGCACCCACCCGTCGACGAGACGGCGTGCCGTCTGCTCGGGATCACCCCAGAGCCCGGTCATCTGCCCCTCGCAGCGGATCGCGACCTCACCCTGCTCGCCCACCGGCAGCGGCTGGTTCCCCTCGCCCCGGATCTCCAGCTCGGCGAAGGGCATGACCCGCCCCGCCGACAGGACGGGGTTCGAGCCGGGGCGGTCGCGGAACCACTCCTGCGGACCCATGAAGGTCACCGGCACGGCCTCCGTCTGGCCGTACATCTGGTAGAGCGTGTCACCGAACACGCGGTGCGCGGCGCGGGCGGTCTTCTCGCTGATCGGCGCGCCCGATACCATCACGACCTTCAGCGCCGGCAGGTCCTGCGGCTCGCCGCCGACGCGCTCGACGATGTCGGCGAGCATGGTCGGCACCGCGAAGAAGTGGGTGATCCGGTCGTCCCTGAGGTCGTCGATCACCTGCCGCCCGTCGAACGAGGGCGCGAGGACGTTGAGACCGCCACCGAGCCAGATCGGCAGGAACAGATAGCCCGACCCGTGCGAGATCGGGGCCACGTGGAGCATCGAGTCGCCCATGTTCACCGGCGGCAGCTGGTAGAACCAGTCGCGCGTCGCGCTCATCCACGCCCGGTGCGTGTAGGCGACGCCCTTGGCCCGGCCACTGGTACCCGCCGAATGCCGGATGATGAACACGTCGTCGAGGCCCACGACCGGGTCGGGGTCCTCGTCCGAGAAGCCCGCCAGCCACTCCTCGTAACCGTCGTCGCGGACGATCACCCGCAGGCCGGGAAGCTTCCGGTCGACGCCGTCGAGCTCGTGGGCGTACTGCTGGGAGACGACCACCGCCTTGCACTGCGTGTGCTTGAGCATGTACGCGTGCGACTCGGCCGAGTTGCGGCGGTAGAGCGGCACCCGGACAAGGTTTCCCGCGGCCGTCCCGACGTAGAAGTCGGCCGCCTCGAGGGAGTTGTCCTCGAGCACGGCGACGCGGTCGCCGGGCTTGACACCGAGCTCGCCCAGCGCGTTGGCCAGCCGAACGCCGCGCTGCCAAGCCGTCGCGAAGGTCAGTTCACGGCCCCCGCTGCGCACCGCGACGAGGTCGCTGTGGAACTGGGCCGAACGCCGCATGGCCGTCCTCACGTCGAGCATGACGCCCTCCAGGGGAAAGGGGATTGGACATGAGCAGCGTCACAGCGAAGGCGGCATTTCGTCAACACCTACGTTGATACCATCGCGGGCCAGCCCCACCTGAGGGCCGTCGGCGCGCAGGCCGTAGCAGGCGCCGGACAGGCCGGGGGCGACGCGCGCCGCCGCCCGCGTCCACCGCCCGTCGCCGCGCGTGTCCGGCGTGTATGCCACCTCCGGGTTGATCCGCAGGAAGATCACCATCGTGATCAGTTCGCTGAGCCCGAGCAGCAGGGTGTTCACGTGGGTGCATCCGCGCGCCCCGCCCAGCGCGGCCAGCACCGTCCGGCGCCACCCGGAGGCCACGGACTCGCCGATGAGCTGCACTGTGGGCGGAATGGCGAAGGGACAGTCCTCGTAGGGGTGGGCGTAGGCCACCACCGCGAGCTCACGCAGGACCAGCCGCGGTCCCTCGACCACACCCTCGGCGCCGAAGTCGTGGATGACCACCGAGCCGCCGGGGAAGTTGCCGTGGAACGCGGTGTCGGTAAGCCGCGCCACGAAACCGAAGCGGTCCTCCCCGAGCGGTGTGGCGTCCAGGGTCTTACTCCGGCTCAAGTTCGCCCTCTGCTCCCCCACCACAATCCCCTCCATTCTATCAACGCTATCGTTGACACATCCAGACTGTGGGGTCACGATGGGTGCGTCAAGAGGAGCGAGCATGACCGAGACCTTGCCGGCCGCGCCGCAGTTGTTCGACGACCTGCTCAGCGATGCGGCCATCCAGACCCCGACCGAGTTCTACAACCGGCTCCGTGAGCAGGATCCGGTCCACTGGAACCCGCGCTGGAACGGCTGGATCGTGACCGGCTACCGGGACGTGATAGCCGGCTTCCGCGACCACGAGCGGCTGTCCTCCGACCGCTTCGCGGGACCCTTCGCCAAGGACATGGCCGGCTCCGGCTCGCGGTACCAGCAGTTGATCGACTTCATGAGCCACTGGATGTTCACCAAGGACCGGCCCTACCACACCCACCTGCGCTCGCTGGTCAACACGGCCTTCACGCCGCGCAGCGTGGAGGTGCTCAGGCCCCGCATCCGGCAGCTGGTGGCCTCACTTGCCGATTCGCTGCGCGGCCGGGACCGGGTCAACTTCATGGCGGAGTTCGCCTTCACCCTGCCGGTCGTCGTCATCGCGGAGTACCTCGGGATCCCGCCCGAGTCCCGCGAGAACCTCCGCGCATGGTCGGAAGACCTCGGCGCGGTCGTCTTCTTCCAGGGCGGCAACCAGGACCGATTCGACACCGGCGGCCAGGCGATGCAGCACCTGGCGGAGTTGATCCGCCCGATCGTGCGCGACCGCGCCACGAACCCGCGCGAGGATCTCATCTCCGGCATGGTGCACGCCGAGCTCGACGGCGACCGATTCGAGGAGGACGAGATCATCTCGAACGTCGTGCTGATGGTGTTCGCCGGCCACGAGACGACGATGAACCTGATCGCGAACGGCATCGTCGCCTTCGACCGCTTCCCCGGGGAGTGGGAGCGGCTGGCGGGCGACCCGGGGCTCGCGCGGACCGCGGTCGAGGAGGTGCTCCGCTACGACGGCCCGATCCGCGCGCTGGCCCGGTGGGCGAAGGAGCCGTTCGAGCTCGGCGGCCGACAGATCGAGAAAAATCACCGGATCCTGCTGGTCCAGCACGCGGCCAACCACGACCCCGCGTTCTTCGCGCACCCCGGCCACTTCGACATCGGACGGTGGCCGAACAAGCACCTCGCCTTCGGACAGGGCATCCACACCTGCGTCGGCGCCCCGCTGGCCCGGTTGGAGGCGCAGGAGGCGTTCGCCTACCTGGCCCGCGAGTTCGCCTCGGTCGAGGTGCTCACCCGCGAACTGCGCTACGGCCGCAACCTGGTCTCGCGTAGCCTGTCGGGCCTCGACGCGCGGCTACACGACCGGTGACCGGACCCTCGGCGCGCCCCCGCGCGACCGTCGACCACGACCTCTGCGCCGGCATCGGCCAGTGCATGCTGGAGGCCCCGGGCGCGTTCCGGTTCGACGAGGAGGGCCTGTCCACGTTCGACCCGCACGGTCCCTGGACCGAGGCACAGGTGCGGCGGGCCGCGGACCTCTGTCCGATGGGTGCCATCGACGTCACGACGGACGGCTGAGCCGGCGGACGGCACCGCGCTCGAGGTGCCACGACGTGATGCGCCACCCGCCGCCGACGCGTCGGTACCGCTCGACGTAGGTGCCCAGGCCGAACCAGCCGGGGCGCCGCGGGTCGTCGAGTTCGACGACGTCGAACATCGACCAAGTGCCGGTGGCGTGATCGTCGTCGGCGAACTCGAAGCGGGGCATGAACCCCAGGTGGGTCGACCGCCCCGGCTCGACCGTCGCCCGGACGAAGTCGACGAAGTCGTCGGGCCCGGCCAGGTCGGGCAGCCGCGCCGAGCTGGTGAACGTACAGTCCTCGGCGAACAGGCCGCGCAGCAATTGCCACTCCCGGCCGTCGACCCACGCGAAGTACCGGGCCTTGAGCAGCCGGAGCTCCTCGATGTCCGTCAGCCGCCGCACCTGGGCGGCCAGCACCTCGAACTCGGTCATGGCGGCGAATGCCGGTACGTCTCGGGATCGACCCTGGTGAGCGCCACCCGGGGGATCACCTGGTCCGCGAGCAGCTGCAGGCTCTCCCAGGACAGGTCCGGGTCCATCCCGCCCACCAGCGGCGGGATCGTAAGCTGACCGCCCGGGCCGAGCTCCTCGCACAGCACCACCGCCTCGTCGGGGGTGAGCACCGGGTAGGCGCCGCTCGCGCGCAGCGAGCCGGTCGTGGCGTGCTCGGCATACCCCGTGTCCACCCCGGACCGCCGGGCCAGCGCACCGTAGGCGTTGCTTTCGTGCAGGCAGTACGGCGCGATCCGGCTCCAGGCGCGCTCGGGGTCCTCGGCGACGTAGACGAACGGCGGACCCGCCTGCGGCAGCGGCCCGGGCGGCGTCCGACCCAGATCGGCCACCGCCCGCTGGTAGGCGCCGTAGTGCCGGTTGCGCACGGGCAGGAACCCGTCCGCGACCCGGGCGGCCCGCCGGGCAGCGGCCTCCGACGCGCCGCCAAGGAGCAGCGGCGGACCGGGCGACCGGAACGGCCGCGGCGTGACCCGCACCCACCGGCCGTCGAGCTCGAACGGCTCTGCCGTCCACGCCTGACGAAGTACCCGGACGGCGCGGCCGACCAGCCGGGGCCGGTCGGCCGCGGAGACCCCGAACATTGCGAACTCGTCGTCGGCGTAGCCGCCCGCGGCCACCACGACCAGCCGGCCCGCGGACATCAGGTCCAGCACCGCCAGGTCTTCGGCCAGCCGGACCGGGTCGTGCAGGGTCACCACCAGCGCCTGGAGCAGGATCGTCATCGTCGACGTGACCGCGGCGACGCCGCCCGCGGCGACAAGCGGGGACGGCAGGTAGCCGTCGTCCGCGCCGTGGTGCTCGCGCACCGCCATCCGCGAGAACCCATGCCGGTCGGCCCAGGCGGCCTGCTCCAGCATCGTGCGGTACTGGCGGGCCCGGGCCTGCGCGTCCGCGCCGGGCAACCGCAGGTCGTAAACAAGGCCGAGGTCAACCACGGCGGCTCACCCGAGGACCGCCATGAACAGCTGGAGCTCGTCGGAGATGTGCACCGGGACGTGCAGCTCGCCGCGGTCCGTGACGCTGTCCCAGTTGTCGCGGACGTCGCGCCATGTGTGGCCGGGCCGCACCCAGCCCCGGGTCTCGGTGACCAGCACCTCCGCTACTCGGCCCCCGCCGACCGCGAAGATCCGGCCGGTCACGTCGCAGTCCGGATGGCACAACCACCCCACGGTCTGCGATACCTGCTCGGCGGGCATGCGCTGGAAGAGGTCGCCGATGACGTCGGCGGCCCGGTCACGGTCGCCGCCCGAGGAGCTCATTGCGGTAAGGGCCAGCGGCGCGATCGCGTTGACGTTGATGTCGGTTCCCGCGGCCTCGGCCGCCAGCATGCGGGCCATGCCCACGACGCCCATCTTGGCCGTACCGTAGCTGGCGTTGTTCGCCGTGCCGTAGATCCCGGCCGCGGATGAGGTGACCACGACCCGGCCGAAGCCCGCGTCGAGCATGTACGGCCAGGCCGCCCGGGTCAGCTCGTAGGCGCCGTGGACGTGCACCCCGATCACTGCCTCCCAGTCGGCGCGGTCGCGCTTGCGCAACGGGCCGTCGCGCAGGATGCCGGCGTTGTTCACCACGATGTCGACGCGGGAGAACGCGTCGATGGCCTTCTCCACGATCCGCTCCCCCGCGCCCGCGTCGGCGACGGAGGCGTGCACCGCGATCGCCGCGCCGCCGACGGCCCGGATCTCGGCGGCCACGGCCTCGGCGATCGTCACGCCCGGGTCTGCATCCGACGGCACCGGCAGGTCGTTGATGACGACCGAGGCGCCCATCGCGGCGAGCGTGCGGGCGTGCGCTCGGCCCAGGCCCGCCCCGGCCCCGGAGACGACGGCAACCCGTCCGGCCAGCGGCAGGTCATCGGTGGTGTTCACGCGGCGTCCCTTCCTTCGGGTCCCAGGGCGTGACCGGCGGCACGCTGTCCATGCGGAGCCGGTGCTGGCGGAACGAGGTGATGACCCAGCACCCGTCCTCGTTCTTGGCCAGCTCGTCGTGGTAGAAGCCGTAGCCCTGGTAGCGGATCGTGCCGTCGTCGGTCTCGACGTAGTCGTGCAGCGCCCAGGTGCCCGCCGCCGTCGTCGCGGAGGTCAGCGTGATCTCCGGTGCGTGCACCTGATGGACGCTGACCCCGGGTGTGATGCGCCGGGCCACGCGCTCGAAGAAGTCGCGCGGACCCGTCACGTCGGTGTGGACGGGATGGACGAACTCGCAGCCGAGGCTGAAGAGACCGACTACGCCGTCCCAGTCACGCAGGTCGACGAGCCGGCAGTACCGCGCCTTGACCTGCTTGATCGCTTCGATCTCCCACAGCGCCTCGGCCGGCGACAGACCGGTGACCATCACCGCTCGTCCGGCCGCTCAGGTCGAGGCGCCGAGCGTCGTGGCCCGGCCGGCCCAGTACGGCGCCCGCAGCTGCTTGCGGGAAATCTTGCCCAGCGGCGTGCGCGGCAGGCCGTCGGTGCGGATCTCCACGGCGGCGGGCTTCTTGTAGGAGCCGAGCCGGACGCGACATGCTTCGGTCACCTCCTGCTCGGTCAGCGCCGCACCTGGGGTGACGACCACCATCGCCATCGGGCTCTCCCCCCAGCGTTCGCTGGGGATGCCGAAGACGGCGACCTCCTGCACGCCGGGCAAGTCCATGATCACTGACTCCAGCTCGGCCGGCCAGATGTTGAACCCGCCGGAGATGATCAGCTCGTCCTTGCGGTCGTGCAGGTACAGGAAGCCGTTCTCGTCGATCCGGCCGATGTCGCCGGTCAGCACCCAGCCGTCCACGAGCCGCTTGGCGGTCAACTCCGGGTCGGCCCAGATCAGGGTCATCTGCCCGTCGCTGCGCAGCGCGATCTCACCGATCTCGCCCGGCGGCAGGGGATGGTTGTGCTCGTCGCGAATCTCGATCTCGGTGTACGGCATGATCCGCCCGGCGCAGGCCAGCGGGTCGGAGCCCGGGAACGCACCGAACCAGTCCTCAGGGCCGATCCACGTCCCGGGCACGCACTCGGTCTGCCCGAACATCTGGTAGAGCTTCGGCCCGAGCAGGTCGCGGGCCGCGATGATCGTGCGCCGGTCGATGGGCGCACCGCCCAGCACGAACGCCTTCAACCCCGAGACGTCCCGGCCGGCGCCGCCCACCTTCTTGACGAGGTCAGCCAGCATGGTCGGGACCCCGAACACGTACGTACCGCCGAGCTCGGCGATGAGCCGCATCAGCCGTTCGGGGTCGAACCTCGGCTCCAGCACGTTGCAGCCGCCGGCCAGCCACATCGGCACGAACAGGTAACCCGAGCCGTGTGAGATCGGCCCGACGTGGATGGCGTGGTTGCCGGCGGCGAAGGGCGGCAGGCCGTAGGTCCAGTTCCGCTCGGTGTTCATCCACGCCTCGTGGGTGAACGCGATCCCCTTGGGGATGCCGGTGGTACCGGCAGAGTGCCGGATCACGTAGAAGTCGCCCGGCGAGATCTCGGGGTCGGGGTCCGTCGCGGGGAATCCGGCCAGCCAGCGCTCGTAGCCCTCGTCGCGCACGATGACATGCTGCAGCCCGTCGAGCCGTCCTTCGAGGTCGCGGACCTCGTCGTACTGTTCGGCGCCGACCACCAGGATCGACGAACCGCTCTGCTGCAGCATGTGACGGTGCGCCTCCTCGCTGTTGCGACGATAGAGCGGGACGCGGACCGTGTTGCTGATGGCGGTACCGAGGAAGAAGTCCGACGACGCCAGCACGTTGTCCTCGAGCACGGCGATCCGATCGCCCGGCTTGGCCCCGAGGCTGATCAGGGCGTTGGCGAACCTGACCCCGCGCTCCCATGCCTCGGCGAAGGTCAGCGTGCGTCCCCCGGCCGTCACCGCTGGGCGGTCGCGGTGGAAACCGGCCGCGCGGCGCATCGCAGTTCTCACGTCGATCATGCACATCTCCCTTTCGGCGGACGTCACACCACGGCGACCGGAGCGACCGGGCTTCCGACCGCTCCCACCAGCGGTAACGGGGACAACACGAACAAAAACTCAGGCTGGCCGGCGGCGCACAGGGCGTCGAGGGCCATCAGCTCGGCGAAGTAGACGCCGTGGCCACGGATCAGCTCGATGTGCAACGGCACCTGGCAGGCGGGGTCGAAGGAGGGAAACGCCTCGACCGCCGGGTTGTCGGCGCCGACAACCGCCACTTGCCGCTCCGCCAGCCAGGCGCCGCAGTCGTGGTGCAGGCCCGGCCAGGCGGTGCTGTCGGCATCGCCGGCAAGCGCGGCGGCCAGCCAGCCGGTCCTGACCAGGAGTGCGTCGCCCGGCGCGAGCTCGACACCGGCGTTCGCGACTAGGGCGGCGAGCTCATCGCGGCGGACGGGATCGGACGGGGACCTCGCGCCGCCGGGGCAGGCGTCGATCACGACGCCGCGGGTCACGATCGGGGGCATCTTGTCGATGCCGAGGTGCTGCGCACCGCGGCTGGTGACGCTGTTGGCTGGGAAGCCGTTGTACATCAGCCCGTCCTGCCAGACGTGGGCGAGGGCGTCGACGTGCGTCGCGCCGTGCGTCGGCAGCGTGACGACGTCGTCGGCGAAGCCGAAGCCGGCCCGCTCCGGCAACCCCGCGGCGTAGTCGCTGCCGGTCCGGAGCATGAAGTGCATGGGTGCGGCCCGGCCGACCAGTCCGAACCCCACGCCGTGACGGATCGGCGCCGCCAGGGGGATCGGCGTGCCGGTGCGCACCGCCGCCAGACCGCGGCGCACGGCCTGCGACCCGACGGTCCGGGCGGCTCCGATCTCGTCATCAGTACCGTGGCGCTGGTCACTCACGAGGTCATCGTGTCCCCGGAAGCCGCAGTTGTCAACACTAGCGTTGACTGACGCGAAACCGCCTGTCTACGCTGGCCCCGAGGCGCCGCCGGGGCGCCGGAGAAAGGTGGCTCCCATTACCGCCGACCACCGCAGGCTGCGGGCCGAGGTCCGGGCGTTCGCCGTCGAGACCATGGCGTCCCTGGGGCTGCGGCCTCGCTGCGACTCGTGGATGGTGTCCCACTCGCCGCAGTTCAGCCGGGACCTGGCCGCCCACGGCTGGGTGGGCATGACGATACCTTCCGAATACGGCGGACGCGGCCGGTCGTTCCTGGAGCGCTACGTGGTCAACGAGGAACTGCTTGCCCTCGGTGCGCCGATCGCGGCCCACTGGTTCGCCGACCGCCAGGTCGGTCCCTCGGTACTGCGCCACGGCACCGAGGAGCAGCGGCGCCGGTACCTCCCGGGCATCGCCGCCGGCGAGCGGTACTTCGCGATCGGGATGAGCGAGGCGGAGAGCGGATCGGACCTCGCCGCCGTGCGCACCCGCGCCACGAAGGTGCCCGGCGGATGGCGGCTCAACGGCGCCAAGATCTGGACCAGCCACGCCCACCGCGCCCATGGCATCCTCGTGCTTGCCCGAACCGACCCGCCCGCGCCGAGCCGGCACACCGGACTCTCCCAGTTCCTCCTCGATCTCGACCTCGAGGGCGTGACGGTGCGGCCCATCGTGACGATGGACGGCGAGCACCACTTCAACGAGGTCGTCTTCGACGACGTGCCGCTGGGCGACGACGCGCTGCTCGGCGCCCGCGGCATGGGCTGGGCGCAGGTGACCGCCGAACTCGCATACGAGCGGAGCGGTCCCGAGCGGTTCCTGTCCACCATGCCGCTACTGCGTGCACTGCTGCGCCGGGCGGACTGCGAAACGCCGGAGGTCGGGATGCTGCTGGCCGAGCTGCGCAGCGTCCGGGTGCTCTCCTACCAGGTCGCGGTGGCGCTCGACCAGGGCCGGATCCAGGCAGCGCAGAGCGCTCTGGTCAAGGATCTGGGCACCCGGCTCGAACGCCGGGTGGCCGAGGTGGCCTGGCCTCTCGCCGGCGTGCGCCCCGATCCGCACGCCGACGACGAGCTGGCCCGGCTGCTCGGTGAGGCGCTGCTGCGCGACCCCGACCGCACGCTGCGCGGAGGCACGAACGAGATCCTGCGCGGCATCGTCGCCAACACCCTGGTGCGATCATGACCGGCGCGGTGTGGGAGGCCGTCGGCGGACTCCTCGGCAGCCTGAAGCAGGAGATCTCCGCACAGGGCTGGGACGAGGAGCTCGGCCGGCAGACGATGCGCGCGCTGGCCGATGCGGGCTGGCTCGGCGTCGGGCTGCAAGAGGGGCTCGGCGGCGAGGGCGGCGATCTCGCCGACGTCCTCGAGGTCGTGGACGCGATCGGCGGCACCGGCTGGCCGTCACCGGTGCCGGACCTGCTGTTGGTCGGCAACGGCCTGTTCGCACACGCCGGCGTGGCACGGCCCTCGACATCCGTCGTGGTCGTGCCGGCGCTCGGCGACGCATCCGCCGGCGGCGTCACGGTGGCCGCGGACGGCGTCCCCTGGGCACCGTGGGCGACGCATTTCGCCGTGGTCTCCCCCGCCGGGGACGGCGCGGCCTGCCTGAGCATCGTCGAAAGCGGGCACGCGCGGCTCAGGACGGCCCGCAACCTGGCCGGTGCTCCCCTCGCGGACGTGCGGCTCGACCGGGCGCCCGCACACTCGACCACCGTCGCCGCCACCCCCGCCGACGGCCTGGTCGGCTTCGTGCGAGACCTCGGCGCCCTGAGCCGGGCGGTCCTGTCCCGGTCCGCGCTGCGCCGCGTCCAGCAACTGACGGTCGAGCACGTCCGGGCGCGCGAGCAGTTCGGCCGGCCGCTCTCGGCGTTCCAGGCCGTGCAACAGCACCTCGCCGCCCTCGCCTGCGAGGTGGCCGCGGCCGAGGCCGCCGTCGATGCGGCCGTCCGCGGCGTGGCCACCGTCGCCGAGTTCGCCGGCGGTCCCCGGCTCGCCACCGCGCGTGTCCGGGTCGCGAGCGCTGCCAGCGAGGTGGTCCGGCTGGCCCACCAGCTGCACGGGGCCATCGGCGTCACGCGCGAGTACGAACTGCACCGGCACACCCTGTCCCTGCTCGCCTGGCGCGACGAGTTCGGGACGCAGCGAGAGTGGGCGGCGTACCTCGCCGAGGCGGCCGCCGCCTCTCCCGACCTGTGGTCATGGCTGCTCGACGAGGTATGACCGCCACGAACGATCCCGGAGGACCCGATGCCCAGCCTTGTCACCGTCGAACGTCACGCCGCCGCCGCCGTGCTCACGCTCAACGACCCCGACCGCCGCAACATCCTCACCTCCGCGCTGGTCGCCGAGATCGGCGAAGCGATGGACGAGCTGGAGTCCGAGCCGGAGGTCCGGGCGGTCGTCGTGACCGGCGCCGGCCCGGCCTTCTGTGCGGGCGCCGAACTGGCCACCCTGGAGCGGGCGGCGGCCGGCGACTTCAGCCTGATCCGCGCGGTCTACGGCGGTTTCCTGCGGATCCTGCACTCGCCGCTGCTCACCGTCGGTGCCGTCAACGGCGTTGCCGTGGGCGCGGGCTTCAACCTCGCGCTGGCCTGCGACATCCGCATGGCGGCCGACTCGGCGCGTTTCGTCTGCCGGTTCAGCGAGCTCGGCATCCTCCCCGGCGGCGGTCACACCTGGATGCTCTCCCGGGCGGTGGGTGCACAACGGGCGATGCTGGGCGTCCTGCTCGGGGAGGCCTGGGACGCGGCCGCCGCGCTCCGGGACGGGCTGGTGGCCGACGTCGTACCGGCCGACCGCCTCCTTCCGGCCACGCTCGAACGCCTGCGGCGCCTGGCAGGCCTCGAACCGGAGTACGTCCGACGGCTCGTCGGCGCCGTCCGCGCCGCCCCCGGCCTGCTCCGGCACGGCGACGCCCTGGAACTCGAGGCCGTCGACCAGGAATGGTCGGTCGGGCGGCCCGCCTTCCTCCAAGGACTCGAGGGCGTGCGGGCCTCCATCAGGCGGCGCCCATCCTGAGCGCGCCGTCGAAGCGGATGACCTCGCCGTTGAGGTAGTCCAGCGACACGACGGCCAGCACGAGCCGGGCGTACTCCTCGGGGCTGGCCAGTCGCGACGGGAACGGCACGCTCGCGGCCAGACCGGAGCGGACCTCCTCACTCATGCCCGCTATCATTGGCGTGTCCATGACACCGGGCGCGACGGCCACGACACGGATCGCCTTGGCCGCCAGTTCCCGGGCCGCCGGAAGGGTGAGTCCCACGACGCCGCTCTTGGACGCGGCGTATGCCGCCTGGCCGATCTGGCCGTCGAACGCTGCGATGGACGCCGTGTTCACGATGACGCCGCGCGCGCCGGAGGAGTCCGGGTTCGTCGCCGACATGGCGAGCGCGGCGCGCGACATCACGTTGAACGTCCCAGCGAGATTGATGCCGACGACCTTCCGGAAGAGTTCCATGTCGTGTGCGCCGCGACGGCCGACGATCCTCGCCGCGGGCGCGATGCCCGCGCAGTTCACGGCGAGCCGCAACGGCCGGCCCCCGCCGCCGGCCGCCGCGACGGCGTCGGTCACGTCGTTGTCGTCGGTCACGTCGCCGCCGAAGTAGGTCACCCCTGGGTGCCGGTCCGCGGCGGCTATCGCAGCGGGAAGATCCAGGCAGTAGACATCGGCCCCGGCATCGACGAGGGCCGCCGCCGCGGCCGCACCGAGCCCGGACGCGCCCCCGGTGACGAGCGCCGCAACACCATCGACCTCCACGAGGCCTCCTTTACTGGGATTTCACGGACGGATTGATCGTTGCGCGGCCGCAGCGCAGCAGGGTCAGCGATCGGGCCCACGCGGCGCTGGTAGTTCTGCGCGAGGTCGACCAGGATGGCCTGCCCGGCCAGTGTGCTCAACGCGAAGTAAAGCGCGGCAAGGCGGGCGGACGGCAGCGCGAAGATCCCGCCCAGCACCGCGGACGCGAAGAGGAACGAGTTGTAGAGGAGCAGGCTGTACGCGGTCTGCGTCGCGCTCACGTACGGCGTGAGCGCGACCAGCACGACGACGAGACACCGCGCCACCCACCGGTCGTCCCTTGGTTGTGAGGTCAACACGCCGTGTCCCCTTTCAGACTCGCTTGACAACACGGATGCCGAACAGACCTTCCGGCAGCAGCAGCAACGTGAGCAGCAGGACGACGTAGGTGACGAGGTTGAGCCATCAATTCGGGACCACCCGCGAGTGGCGGGCCCGCGTGCCCGGTGTCTTCGCATGTGCGGTGCATTGCCGGGCAGCCGAAACCTAAGCTTGATCACAACAAATGTCAACACCGGCGTTGACTGCAGCGGGTCAAGTCCGCCTACAGAGACCAGCAGATGGTTCGCCAATCTTTCAACGTTATCGTTGACACAGCGGCCTTGGCCTGGCCTGCTGATCAGTCGACGAGTGTGCACTTGACCTTTGGCGGGGTCATCGAATTCGTCCGGCGCGCCGACGCCCTCCCGTAGACCGCGGCACGACCTGATCCCGGTCGTACGCGGCCGCCCGTCAGGCCTGAAGGAAGCCGGTCAGCAGGTCCAGCCAGGCCTCCGGGGCGTCCAGGTGGGCGTCGTGGCCGGCGCCGGGGATGACCGCGTGGCGGACGTCCGGGCGCTCGGCGCGCATCCGGGCATCCTCGGCGGCCGGAACCGTACCGCGCTCGCCCCGCACCAGCAGCGTCGGCACGCGGATCGAGGCCCACTCGGCCCAGCGGGCCTCAGCGGCCACGGGCGCGATCGCGGCCCGCATGACGTCGGCGTCGAACCGGGGCCGCAGCCCGTCCGGATGCTCCTGCAGGTCGGCCGCCCACGCCCGCGCCGTCGGGGTGGCGCCCAGGTACTCGACCGCGGCCGCCCGATCCGGGAACGGCACCGGCCAGGAGGCGAACCAGCGGCCGAGGCGGTCCGGGTAGTCGTCGCCGGGCTCGGTGCCGCCGACCCCGGCCTCCAGCATCACCAGGCGCGAGACGAGGTGGGGGTACCACGCGGCCACCAGCATCGCCGTGTGCCCGCCCATCGACTGTCCGGCCAGCACCACCGGGCCGCCGTCGCAGAGCCGCTCGATGACCTCGGCGACGTCGGCGGCGTAGGCGCGGCGGGAGAGGTCGTCCGGGCGGCGGGTGCTGTGGCCGTGGCCGCGCTGGTCCAGCACCAGCACGCGGTGGCGGCCCACGAGGGCCTCGGCCGTCGGGCGCAACTCCTCGGCGCCGCCGGCCAGGCCGTGCAGCAGTACCACCGGAACGCGGCGCGGGCCGCCGATCAGGCAGGACAGCGTGACGTCGCCGTGGTGGAGCTCGACGCGGAGCAGGTCGCCGGGGCCGCGAACGTGGACAGGACGTTGCTGTGGCTGCATGTGCCGATCTTCGCACGGACTGTGCTACGTCGAAGGCGCCTCGGCGGGCGCGGAGCTGCTCGTCGTTCGGCTCGCAAATAGAGGTCAGCGCAGGCCGCTTTCGAAGCCGAACACGACGAGTTGGATGCGGTCGCGGGCGCCGAGTTTGGCGATCAGCCGGGAGACGTGGGTCTTGACCGTCGACTCACCGAGGAACAGGTCCGCGGCGATCTCCGCGTTGGAGCGGCCCGCGGTCACCAGCCGCCAGACCTCGACCTCGCGCGGCGTCAGGGTGTCGGCGCCGGGTACCGCGGTGCCGGCGGGCGGCCGGCGTACGTAGGCCTCGATGAGGCGGCTGGTCACCGACGGCGCGAGCAGGGTGTCGCCCTGGCAGACGGCGCGCACGCCGGCGACGAGCTCGTCGTCGGGGATGTCCTTGACCAGGAAGCCGCTGGCCCCGGCGCGCAGCGCCGCGTAGACGTACTCGTCGAGGTCGAATGTGGTGAGCATGACGACGCGCGCCTCGTTGGCGGGGTTGGCGAGGATCTGCTCGGTCGCCGCGACGCCGTCCATTCCGGGCATACGGATGTCCATGAGCACGATGTCCGGGCGCAGCTCCCGGGCCTGCCGGACCGCCTCGTACCCGTCGCGGGCCTGCCCCACGACGTCGATGTCGGGCTCGGCGGAAAGGATCGTGCGCAGCCCGGCCAGGACCAGCGACTGGTCGTCGGCGAGCAGGACGCGCAGCGGCCGATCCGCCGTGCCCGTCATGCCGGCACCGCCCGCGGCAGCACGGCGCGGACCTGGAAGCCTCCGCCGGTGGTGGCGGCGGCCCGTAGAGTGCCGCCGCAGCCGGACGCCCGCTCGGCCATGCCGCGCAGACCGTGCCCGGTACCGGTTGCCTTCGCCGCCTGGTACGGCGAGGCGTCGTTGCGCACCTCGACGACGACGGTGTCGGGGCCGTGGCCGATGCGGATGACGACTTCGGCGCCGGGTGCGTGGCGGGCCGCGTTCGTCAGTGCCTCCTGCAGGATCCGGTACGCGACCGCGTCGACCGCCGCGTCCAGCGGCGCGCCCGTGCCTTGGCCGTTGCCTTCGCCCTCGATGAGCAGGCGCGACCGCAGCCCGCAGGCGCGGGCCCGGTCGACCAGGGCGGCGACGGCGGCCAGCCCGGGCGTGGCCGAGCCGCCGAGCGCGAGGGTGGCGACCAGCGGCCGTAGCTGGTCCAGGGCCTCGCCGAGGGAATCGCGCAGCGCGTCGACGTGGCCGGCGGCCAGCGCGGGTTCGCTGTGCCACACCCGCGCGGCCGCGGTCGCCTGCAGCACGATGCCGGTCATCGCGTGCCCCACGGCGTCGTGCAGATCCCGCGCGACCCGGGCGCGTTCTTCGTCGACCGCGCGGCGCAGCGCCGTTCGTTGCCGCTGTTCCTCGGCGGCTCGGGCGGCCGCGGTGTCGGCGAGCGCGGTCGCGCCGGCCCGCAGCACGCGGCCCGCCGCCCAGCTGCCGACGGCCATCGCGGCGGAGGAGAGCAGGTCGGGCCAGGCCGGTCGCGGGGCGGTGCTGACCGCGACCGCCACCCCGGTGGCCGACAGGCAGATGATCAGCGCGGCGACCGCCACCGGCAGGTCGCCGGCCGCGCCGGCCACCAGCGGGAAGCCGATCAGCATCGCCCCGGCGACCAGCCCGCCCAGCGGGTCGGCGTGCGGGGTCAGCCAGGTGAACGCGGTCGCCGCGACCATGCCGGCCGTGGTGGCCGTCAGCGGCCACCGCCGCGCCCACCCGAGCGGGACGGCCGCGGCGGCCCCGGCGGCGCAGGCGAGCAGCCGCTGACCCGTCGGCTGCGGATCCGCCAGCTGCCCGGCGATGACGAGCAGGGCGTACACGCCGGCAGCGACCATCAGGACGGTATCGGTGCGGGCCATGGTGAGCAGGTTCCACCGCAGCCGGAGCACCGCCGGGGGCAGCCCGTCGGCGGCGCCGGCCGACAGGACCCGCTTCACCTGGGTACGCAGCTGGGTCACGCTCCGTCCGGGCTCCCGCGGTGTCTCGTCGTCGCCGGCCTGCCGCAGCTGCCCGACCAGCCCGCGCATCCGGCCGAGCACGTCCCGTCCGTGGTCACGCAGGGCGGTGACGTCGGCCAGGTCTCGCACGGCGGCGTGGGCGCGCATCCGCTCCAGCCCGCTCAGCACGATCCGCTCGATGTCGGCGTCGATCCGCGCGCGGTCGGCGGCGCGCTGGTCGGCGAGCCGGACGGCCGCGCCCGTCCGCATCGCCTCGGTGCTGGCCCGCAGCCGCCGGCTCAGGTTGCCGGCCGTGCGCACGGCGCCGCCGACGGCGGCCGGCGCCAGCACCAGCGTGGCGCCGAAGAACGAGATCGCGGCGGCATGCGAGTACCCCTCCGGCGGCGCGAGCAGGTGGGCTGCGGCGACCGTCGCCAGGCCGAGCGCGACCCCACCGGCGAGGGCAGCGCCGCGGGCGTGCGCCCCCACCGAGTAGCTGGCCACCATCAGCGCGAGGAAGGCCGGCGCCGTGATGGCCGCCGGGGCGGCGGCGGTCTCGACGACGACCACGACGCCCACGGCCGCCGCGGCCGCGAACGGTCGCCGCCGGCGCGCGCCGAGGGCGAGCAGGCCGGCCGCGACCACCGCGGTGCCGAGCCCGGAGACCGGCCCCGTCGCGCCGATGGCCGCGGCGGCCGACATGGCCACCGTGAGCGCGGCGGCTATCACCACGTCGGCGCGGTACAGCGGTCGGGTCCGGGCGTCCATCCCCTCGCACGATACGGACGTTTCCGGACCGTCGCGTCCGCGCACGGGCGGAGTCCGGGTCCACCCGCGGGCGGATTCGGGATCAGCGAAACCGGGACCCGTACAGCGGACCGGCGCTCGGCGCGCGGCCTGACGATCGCCGGCCCGCCCGCACCTACCGTCAGCCAGGTCGTCACGTTCCACCCCCCTGACAGGGAGATCCCCATGAATGCCCTACCCGTAGCGGCACCCCGTACCGCGCCCCGCGTAGTGACCATCGGCGCCGCGCTGCTGTGCTTCGCCTGCGTGGTCCTCGCCGTCTTCGACTTCTTCGTCCCCACGTCCAACGACGCGTTCACCTCGACCGCCGACTACCTCTACACGCTCGACGGGCTGCCGTTGATGGCCGGCCTGCTGCTGATCGTCGCCGGCCTGCACAGCGCACAGGACGGCCGGGACGGGCGCCTGGGCCGGATCGGTCTGCTCGTCACCGCGGTCGGCACGGTCGCGGTGGTGGTCTGCCTGCTGGCCTCCTTCGTGACCCGGTCCGAGAACTCGCTCGGCCCGGTGTACGTCCTCGGCACCTTCACCACCTTCCTCGGCCTGATCCTTTTCGCGATCGCGTCCGTCCGCGCACACGTCCTGCCCTGGTGGGCCGGCCCGACCCTGACCGTCGCCTGGATCGTCGGCGGGCCCGTGGGCGACAATGGGCCGCTCGGGTTCAAGGCCTCGGGGCTGCTGCTGGCCGCCGTGGCGATCGCGATCGCGACGGTCACACCCCGGACCGTGACCGCCGGACACTGACCGGTGCTCAGCCGGTGTACGGCGGGCCGGCGGTCAGCCGGATCGTGAAGCCGCCGGGCGTCGGGCGCATGCTCACGTGGCTGCCCCTCGATCTGCCCCATGCAGCCGAGTTCGAACTGAGGATCAGGGGGCAGCCGCAACTCGTGACAGAACCTACGCCGCGCATCGACGTTGCCAACCTCCCCGCGCCCGCCGAGGGCATCCTGGTGACGTTGTTCATCACCGTCCGCGAGGTAGCGCGGTCTCGCGACTTCTACTCGCGCGTTCTGGGCGGCACCGTCGTCCTGGATGAGAACCCGTGCATCGTCCGGCTGTCCAACTCATGGATCATCATGAACCCCGGCGGGCCGCCCACACCCGACAAACCAGACATTTCAGTGGTGGACTATCAGCCCGGCAACACCACCTCGATCTTTCTGAACCTGCGGGTCGCTGACATCCAGGCCTGCTATGCGGAGTGGAGGGCGAAGGGTGCAGCGTTCGTGACACCCCCGATCGACCGCGAAGCTGAGATCCGCTGCTATATGCGGGATCCGGACGGGTACCTCATCGAGGTCGGCCAGTCCACTGGATTGCTGCACGGCAAGCTTGCCGCCAAGCGCCCGGAGGATCTCCCGGGCTGACTTCGCCGTCGCCTGCAAGCCCGAACCATTACCGCTGCTAACGTTCGAACGGGCAGCACGTCGAGCGAGAGGTGAGGGCTGCGGGGTGGATCCGCGACGAGCGGTGCCGCGCACCGATACGGTGCTCGGTGATCCGCGGCTGGCGGCGTTTCCGCGGGACCGGGCCCGGGGCGTCGTCCGTGACGAGCTTGACCGGGTGAGGCGCGGCGAGTTGCCACCGGGTGAGGTGGTCGAGGCGGTGCTGCGACGGCTGGAGCGCCAGGGCGGGCTGCGTCCCGTACTCAACGCTACCGGCGTGGTGCTGCACACCAATCTTGGCAGGGCGGCGTTGTCGGGGGCGGCCGTCGAGGCGGTCGTCGCGGCCGCGGGACACACCGACGTCGAGCTCGATCTGGAGTCCGGGCGGCGAGCGCGGCGCGGGCGAGGGGCGATGCGGGCGCTCGCCGAGGCCGTTCCGGCGGCCCAGGCCGTGCACGTGCTGAACAACGGGGCGGCGGCGCTCGTGCTGGTGGCGACCGGGCTCGCGGCCGGCAAGGAGATCGTGGTCAGCCGCGGGGAGCTGGTCGAGATCGGGGACGGGTTTCGACTGCCGGATCTGCTGGTGTCGACGGGGGCGCGGCTGCGTGAGGTCGGCACGACCAACCGGACCTCGCTGGAGGACTACCGGGCGGCGATCGGGGCGCAGACGGGATTCATCCTCAAGGTACACCCCTCGAACTTCTATCAGCATGGGTTCGTCTCCGCCGTGGCGGTCGAGCGGCTCAAGGATCTGCCGGTGCCGCTCGTGGTCGACATCGGGTCGGGGCTGCTGGACGCCGACCCGCTGCTGCCCGATGAGCCGGACGCCGCCACGGTACTGCGTGCCGGAGCCGACCTCGTCACCGCCAGCGGCGACAAGCTGCTGGGCGGGCCGCAGGCGGGGCTGCTGCTCGGGCGGGCCGATCTCGTCCAGGCCCTGCAGCGGCATCCGCTCGCCCGCGCGCTGCGGGTCGACAAGCTCACGCTCGCCGCGCTGGAGGCCACGCTGCTCGGGCCCGAGACGCCGACGTGGCGGGCGCTGCGGGCGCCGGTCGAGCGGCTGCGCCGGCGGGCCGAGGCGGTCCGGGAGGCGCTCGGCGGGCTGCCGGCGGAGGTCGTCGACACCGTGGCGGTGGTCGGGGGCGGTGGGGCGCCGGAGGTGGAGCTGCCCTCGGCGGCGCTGGCGCTGCCGGAGGAGCTGGCCGGGGCGCTGCGGCTCGGCGATCCGCCGGTCGTCGGGCGGGTCGAGCGGCAGCGGCTCCTGCTCGACCTGCGGTGCGTGCCCGAGGACGAGGACAAGACGGTGGCGGCGGCGATCCTGCGCGCCGCCGGACGGTGAGCGGCCATGCCGCGCGGCACGCCCCAGCACGGGGACGAGGGCAAGACTGAACGCCGATGTGGGTGATCGCGACCGCCGGGCACGTCGACCACGGCAAGTCGACGCTGGTGCGCGCGCTGACCGGGATGGAGCCGGACCGCTGGGCCGAGGAGCGGCGCCGCGGCATGACGATCGACCTCGGGTTCGCCTGGACGCGGCTGCCCTCCGGCGCCACGGTCGCGTTCGTCGACGTGCCGGGGCACGAGCGGTTCGTGCCCAACATGCTCGCCGGGGTCGGGCCGGTGCCGGCCGCGATGCTCGTCGTCGCCGCCGACGAGGGCTGGAAGCCGCAGTCCGCCGAGCACCTGGCGGCCCTGGACGCGCTCGGCGTGCCGCACGCGCTGCTCGTGGTGAGCCGGGCCGACCTGGCCGACCCGGAGCCGGCGACCCGGCAGGCCCTGGCGCAGCTGGCGAAGACCTCGGCCGGCGACGTCGAGGCGGTCGCGGTGAGCGCGGTGACCGGGGCCGGCCTCGACGAGCTGCGCGCCGCGCTGGACCGGCTCGGCGCCGCCCTGCCGCGGCCCGAGCTGGACGCGCCGGTCCGGCTGTGGGTGGACCGCTCTTTCACCATCCGCGGCAGCGGTACCGTCGTGACGGGCACCCTCGGCGCCGGCCGCCTGGCCGCTGAGACCGACCTGGAGCTCAACGGCGCGGCGGTGCACGTCCGCGGCCTGCAGTCGCTCGGCGAGCCGGTGTCCACGGTGGACGCGGTGGCGCGCGTGGCGGTGAACCTGCGCGGGGTCGAACGCTCCGCGGTGGCCCGCGGCGACGCGCTGGTCTCGCCGGGACGGTTCGTGTTCACCGACCTCGTCGACGTGCGGGTGCACGGCGAACCGGTCGCCGGCCTGCCCGCGTCGGTGGTGCTGCACATCGGCTCGGCCGCGGTCCCGGCGCGGGTACGCCCGCTCGGCACCGACACCGCGCGCCTGCGCCTGGACCGGGCCCTGCCGCTGCACGCCGGCGACCGGGCGCTGCTGCGCGACCCGGGCCTGCACCGCGTGCCGGGCGGCGTGACGGTCCTCGACGTCGCCCCGCCCGAGCTGCGCCGCCGCGGCGCGGCCGCCGCCCGGGCGCTGGAACTGTCCACGATGGATGGTCGCCCGGACGTCGCCGGTGAGCTGCGCCGCCGGCGCCTGGTGCACGCCGGTGAGCTGGCCCGGATGGGCATCCCCGCGCCCGGCGCCGGCTGGCTGCTCGACCCGGGTTACGAGGCCGAGCTGCGCACGCGGCTGGCGTCGGAGGTCCGCCGGTACGCCGAGGCGCACCCCGTCGACCCCGACCCCCCGGTCGACGCGATCCGCCGCCGCCTCGACCTGCCCGACCGCGCGCTCGTCGAGCGGCTCCTGACCCCGCCGCTGACCATCCACAATGGACGCATCGGGGCCGGGCAGCGCCTGCCGGAGCGGCTGCGGCGCGCGATCGACGCCGTGCGGGCCGGCCTGGCCGAGGCCCCGTTCGTCGCACCGGAGAGCGACCGCCTCGCCGCCCTGGGTCTGGGCCCGAAGGAGCTCGGCGCCGCCGCGAAGGCCGGCCTGCTGCTGCGCGTCGCCGACGGCATCGTGCTGCTGCCCGGCGCCGTGGAGGCCGCCGTCGAGCGCCTCGCCGCGCTGCCTCAGCCGTTCACGCTGAGCGAGGCCCGCCAGGCGCTCGGGACGACGCGGCGGGTGGCGGTACCGCTGCTGGAATTGCTGCACCGTCGCGGCGCCACCCGGCGCCTGCCCGACGGCCGTCACACGACGGACGCCGGGGCCTGACCGGAGGTCAGGGGCGCCTGAGGGATGGCGGGGTCTCCGGCGCGCCGGAGACCCCGCGACCGTTCACACGGTCTCGAACGCGATGCGCTGCTTGGCGCCGTCGAGCTCCTTCACGCGCACGGGCAGCGTGCTGCCGACCTTCGGCCGGGCCTCGGTCACGAGCAGGCCGGGAATGTCGCCGTGCACGGTGACGAACACGCCGAAGGGCACGAGCTTGGTGACGAGGCCGTCGACGACGTCCCCGACGCCGTGCCGGGACACGAAGTCGTCCCAGTTCGCAGAGCGGGTCATGCACTTCACCTCCCTTCTACGCAGACTCCGCTGAGGTCGTGCGTCAGGAGGCGGCGGGCCGCGGGCCCGCGGGGCGGTCAAGCGATGGCCGGGCGCAACTTCCACTCACGGCGCTTGGCCGACCCGGCAGTCATGGCGCAATCGTACATCCGGCGCATGGTGCCGAGGAAGGCGCTTCCGTACGCTACGACGAACGCCGATGCGCCCTGCTGCGACCCGCCACGTTGTGCAGGCCGCCTCTGCCCGCCGCGCGCCGATGCCGGCCGGGTCGAGAGGTCGTGCACTGCCGTCACGATGGGATGGGAGGGCCGGCGATGCGTGCTGCGCCGGATCGGATCAGCGTCGGGTTCCAGGGCGAGGGGGCGGCCGGCGGCCCACCGAGGTGCGGACCGCTGTCGTGGGGCCAGCTCGAGAACTGGTCGGCGATCGTCAAGCAGGGGACGTGGCTGCCGCTGGGTGGGGTGAAGCCGCTGCCGGAGGGCACGACCGTGGACGAGGTCGCGGCCGAGCTGCGGTACCTCGTGAGCCGCTACGAGCCGATGCGCACACTGCTGCGCTTCGACCCCGACGGCACGCCGACCCAGGTCGTCTACGCCGCCGGCGAGATCGACCTGGAGATGGTCGACGCCGGTGACGCCGACCCGGCCCGGGTCGCCGAGGACGTCTGCGAGCGGTGGCGGGCCAAGCAGCTGGACTTCGCCACCGAGTGGCCGCTGCGCATGGCGGTTGTGCGCAGCGGCGGCGCGCTCACCCACCTGGCGGTGCTGGTGTCGCACTTCGTCACCGATGCCGCCGGGGCGATGACGATGCTGGCCGAGGTGGCCGAGCGCACCACGACGCCGGTGCGCGGGCTGCAGCCGCTCGCCCAGGCGCAGTGGCAGGCATCCCCGGCGGGGCAGCGGCACGACGCGGCGGCACAGCGGTATTGGGAGGGCATCCTGCGCACCGCGGCGCCGGATCGCTTCCCGCGCCCCGCGACGGTCGAGTCGCCGCGGTACTGGCACGGCGAGTTCACCTCGCCGGCGCTGGGCCTGGCCGCGCGCCGCTGGGCGGCCCGGTCCGGGCTGGACACGTCGACGGTGCTGCTGGCCGCGTACGCGGGCGCGCTCACCTCGGTCACCGGCGTGGACCCGGTGGTGATCCGCCCGATGGTGAGCAACCGCTTCCGCCCCGGCCTGGCCGATGTGGTGTGCACCCTGGCCCAGGCCGGGCTGCTGAGCATCCAGGCGGCGGGCGCGCCGTTCGGCGAGCTGCTGGAGCGCACCCGCCGCGTGACGATGGCCGCCTACAAGTACGCCTACTTCCACCACACGGGCATGGAGCGGCTGGTGGCGCGGGTAGCCGCCGAGCGCGGCGTCGACATCGAGCTGGGCTGCTACTTCAACGACCGTCGCGGCCCGTCGCGCGACGACGCGCCGATCGAGCCGGGCGAGTCGTCGTTGCGCTGGGTGACCGCCCAGGACGCCCCGTCGTTCGAGCCGCTGTTCGTGCACGTCGACGACGCGCCCGGCACGCTGCGGCTGAGCCTGTACCTCGACGCCGCGCACCTCTCCCCCGCCACCGCCGAGGAGCTGATGGGCGCCATGGAGCGCATCGCCGGCTGAAGCGCCGTCACGCCCAGCGGTACCGGTGCTCCGGCCGGCCGGTGGCGCCGTAGCGCAGCCGGACCTCGGCCATGCCGTCGCGGGCCAGGACGGCCAGGTACCGCTGGGCCGTGGCGCGGGAGATGCCGAGCTCGTCGGCCACCTCGGCGGCGGTGCGCGGCGATCCCGCGCGGCGCAGCGCGTCGCTGACCAGCCGTACCGTCACGGCGGACTGGCCCTTGGGCGCCACCGGCCGGTCGCCGTCGTGCAGCACCCGCCAGCAGCGGTCGATCTCGTCCTGGCCGAGCCCGCGCTCGACGGCGACGACGGCCCGGTAGTTGCGGTAGGCGACCAGCCGGTCGGTGAGCTGCTCCGCGGTGAACGGCTTCACCAGGTAGTTCAGCGCGCCGCGGGCGTAGGCGGCGCGGACGGTCGCGGCGTCGGAGGCGGCGGTGAGCATGATGGTGTCGACGGTGAGCTCGCGCAGCAGGTCGAGGCCCGACTCGTCGGGCAGGTAGGTGTCGAGCAGGACCAGGTCGATCGGCTGGGCGGCCAGCACCTCGCGCGCCTCGCAGGCCGTGCGGGCGGTGGCGGCGACCGCGAAGCCGCCGATCCGGTCGGTGAACTCGACGTGCATCCGGGCCACCCGGAAGTCGTCCTCGACGACGAGCACCCGGATCGTCACGCGGGCACCGCCGGTTGCAGCGCGCCGGGCAGCCGGGCCTCGAACACGGCGCCGTGCCCGTCGCCGCCGGGCGCGACCAGCCGGACGTCGCCGCCGAGCCCCCGGGCCGCCTGCCGGGCCAGCGCCAGGCCGAGGCCGCGTCCGGCAGAGGCGGCAGAGGCGGCAGGGCCGGCGTCGTCGTCGCGGGTCGAGACGCCGGCGTCGAAGATGCGGCCGGTGAGGTCGGCGGGCACGCCGTCGCCCGAGTCGACGACCGAGATGTGCAGGGTGCCGGCGTCCTCGAGCAGCGCGAGGTCCACCCACGCCGGCCGGCGAGCGCCGCGGCGGGCCGCCTCGAGCGCGTTGTCGACCAGCGTGCCGAGGACCGTGGTCACCTCGACGGGCGCGGCGATGCGGGTGCCGACCCAGCTGGTGTCGGCCAGCGTGAGGCGCACGTCCTTCTCGGCGGCCTCGGCGGTCTTGGCGTCCACGAACGCCTGCAGGTAGGGGTCGTCGAGCGTGTTGCCGGAGGCGGGCGCGGCCGCGTCGGAGACGGCGTGCAGGAACTCCAGGGCCTCGGCTTGGTGGCCGTTCTGCAGCAGCCCGGACAGCACGTGCAGCCGGTTGGCGAACTCGTGCCGCTGCGCGCGCAGTGCGGTGCTGAGGGTGCGCACCGACTCCAGCTCACGGGTGACGTTCTCCAGGTCGGTGCGGTCGCGCAGGGTCAGCACGCCGCCCAGGTCGCGCTCCTCTCGGCGCACCACGCGGTAGTTGGCGACGAGCACCCGGTCGCCGGCGACGGTGATGAGGTTGTCGGCCGGGCCGCGCGACTCGATCGCCTCGCGCAGGCGGGCCGGCAGGCTCAGCCCGGCGACGCTGCGCCCGGCCGGCTCGGACAGGCCCAGCAGCCGGGCCGCCTCGGTGTTGCACACGGAGACCCGGCCGCCGGCGTCGACGGCGAGGACGCCCTCGCCGATGCCGTGCAGTACGGCCTCGCGCTCCTGGACCAGCTCGGCGAGCTCGTGCGGTTCGAGGCCGAGGGTGACCCGCTTGAGCAGCCGGGTCAGCAGCGCCGCGCCGATGATGCCCAGCAGCAGCGCGCCGCCGGCGAACAGGGCGGCGTCGGCGAGCTCGCCGGCGACGTGGCCGCGGACGTCGGCGATGCGGAAGCCGACGCTCACCTCGCCGACGATCGTGCCGTCCGCGGCGCGCAGCGGCGTCTTGCCGCGGGCCGAGAGCCCGAGCGTGCCCCGCTGGACGTTGATGGTGTCGTGGCCGCTGAGCGCGGCGGACGGGTCGGTGCTGACCGGTTCGTGGATGCGGTCCGGGTTGGGGTGCGCCAGCCGGATGCCGTCGCGGTTGGTGATGACCACGAACAGCGCGCCGCTCGCGTCCTGGGCCGACTCGGCGCGCGCGGGCAGCACGCCCTGCGGGTCGTCGGCCGCGGCCGCGGCGGCGATCGCCGGGTCGGCGGCGAGCGTCTTGGCGACCGCGAGGGCACGGGTGCCGTACTGCTGGGTCAGCTCGTCGTCGAACAGCCAGCTGACCAACGCGAAGCCGACTCCCACGACGACCAGCAGCACGCCGGCCTGCAGCGCGAGCGCCTGCCGGGCGAAGCGGCCGTAACGCAGGGGAAACATAGCCGGAGCGTACCGCCGGACGGGCCGGACGGGTCCATGAGCAAAACGAGCAATACGCGACTTACGCGGGCTGCGGCCACAACGCCGGAAAGGCTTCGCAGGCGACCAGGTCGACCTGACCAAGACGTACACCACGGAGTTCGTCTCGAAGGTCCCTGCCTGACACGCAACGGCCTGACACGCAACGGCCTGACGCTCAACGGCCGATGACGGCGCGGTCGTCCGGGTCGAGCACCCCCGGCGGGGCCACCTCCGCCAGGGGGCCCGGGGCGCCGTAGCGGTGGCCCTGGCCGTACCGGCAGCCCAGGGCCGCCATCGCCGTGGCCTGGCGGTCGGTCTCGATGCCCTCGGCGACCACCGTGACGCCGATGCCGGTGCAGATCTGCACGATCGAGCGGCAGATCGCCTCGCTGCGGCCGCCGTCGGCGAGGGTGAAGGAGCGGTCCAGCTTCACCTCGTCGACCGGCATCGCGTGCAGCTGGGCCAGGGCGTTGTAGCCGGTACCGAAGTCGTCGAGGGCGAAGCGGACGCCGAAACGGCCGAGGCGGCGCACGGCACCGGCGGCGGCGCCCAGATCCGGCAGCGGGGCGGTCTCGGTGAGCTCGAGGAGGAGGCGGTGCGGGGCCAGGCCGTGGCGCACGACCGCGGCCCGCACCGTCTCCTCGTGCTCCGGTCGGCCCAGCTGGGCGGCTGACGTGTTGACGTGCACGGCGATGCTGGCCCAGGGCCCGCGGAACGCGGCGGCGTCGCGGCAGGCGCGGTCGAGCACGAAGTCGTCGACGAGCCGGATGAGGCCGATCTCCTCGGCGGTGGCGATGAAGACGTCGGTGGAGACCGGCCCGAGGCTCGGGTGGGTCCAGCGGGCCAGCGCCTCGACGGCCACGACGGTCTCGTCGTGGAGGCGGACGATCGGCTGGTAGTGCACGTCGAGGCCGCTCCCGTCACGCAGCGTGGCGGCCAGCGCCTCGGCGAGGTCGGAGCTGCCGGTGCCGTCGGGCAGGTCCACGCGGTAGCGCACCAACGCGCCCTTGCCCTGCCGCTTCCCCGAGTACATGGCGGCGTCGGCCCGGCGCAGCAGCGCGTCGGCGGACGGCACCGGGCCGTGCTCTCCCGCCTGGACCAGGCCGACGCTCACGCCGACGGTGACGGTCTTCCCGTCGAGCTCGAACGGCCGGCCGATCTCGGCCATGATCCGCTCGGCTGGCTCGCCGGGGTCGCCATCGCCCTCGAGCAGGATGGCGAACTCGTCGCCGCCGACCCGCGCGACGGTGTCGCTGTCGCGCACCGCGGCGCGCAGCCGCCCGGCGACCTGGCGCAGCAGCCGGTCGCCGGCGTGGTGGCCGAAGCGGTCGTTGACGGCCTTGAAGTCGTCGAGGTCGCAGAAGAGGACCGCCAGGGGGCGGCCGTCGCGGTGATGCAGGGCTAGGGCGTGCTCGAGGCGGTCGTGGAACAGCACCCGGTTGCACAGACCGGTGAGCGCGTCGTGGAACGCCTGGTGGGCGAGGCGGGCCTGGCTCTCGGAGACCCGGTCCAGCAGCACCGCGTTCTCCACCAGCGTGACCGCCTGGCGGATGATGAGCAGCGAGATGACCGCGGTCTCCACGACGATCTCCACGCCGTCCACCGGGAAGCCGCGGATCAGCTGCGCGATGAACAGCACCCCGGTGAAGGCGACCGGGACGTACGGCAGCATCAGGTGCACCCAGCGCGCGTGCCGGCGCGGCTCCGGCGCGTCGCCCGGCCGCGGCGGGGTGAGCGCGGCGACGGCGACGAGCGCCTGCCCGGCGATGAACCCGGCGTCGAACAGCGGCGGCATGCTGTCGGCGCCCTTGGAGACCAGGTAGGCGAAGACGCTGTCGGACAGCGACAGGCACAGCAGCCCGGCGCCGAGGATCGTGAGCTGGCCACGGTTGGCGGGGGCCGACGTGGCCAGCAGCAGGATCACGATGACGGTCAGGACGAGGTCGGTGACCGGGTAGGCGATGGCGACCGAGTACGCGAACGGCGTCGCCGCGCCGGCCGCGACCACCGAGCCCAGCGTGGTGGCCCAGGTGAGCACGAACAGCGCGCCGACGACGATCAGCCCGTCCAGCACCATCAGCAGCTGGCCGGGGCGGCGCCGCGGCGCGCCGTCGGGCGGCCGGGAGGCGGCCAGCGACACGAGCGCGGGCAGCGCGAAGACGGGCAGGGTCAGGTAGCCGGCGTCGGCCAGGGACGGTGAGGGCAGCGCGTCGTCGCGGAACAGCTGGTAGAAGCTCCAGATCGCCTGGCCGACGGTCCAGCCGAGGGCGGAGGTGCCCATCCACAGCCGCCATCGCCGCTGGGCGCCGGTGTAGCTCCGGGCGCTGAGCCAGCAGGCCACGGTCGCGGCCACGCCGGCGCCGAGCTGGCCGAGGTCGTCGACGAACTGCGACCACCACGCGGGAAGCAGGCTCGAGCCGCCCAGCCCGACGACCAGGGCCACCGAGACGACCACGACGATGAGCGGCTTCGACGCAGATCCGCGCGGCAAATGGATCCATCCTCACCCGAGGTGATCAGGACGACACGCGGGCTACGGTACCGCACCGGCGCGCGCCTGCGCGTCGGATGGACGACGGGTTATGCGGTGGCGCGGGCGGCCACGGGTTCCGGCCCGGCTTCCACGGCGGTGTAGGGGTCGGACCGCGCGCCTCAGAAGGTCTTGGCCGCCTCGGCCGCGTCGGCGTGAGCGCGGGCCCGCCGCGTCTCGACGTCGGTCGTGGCCAGGTTGGGGCGGAAGGTCACCTCGGTGACGTCGGTGATGCCGGCCCAGCGCAGCCAGTTGCCGAAGAACGGCGCCTGGAAGTCGGCGCCGAACGCCGGGCCGCGGCCCTCGCCGTAGACCGCACTGGTGTAGAGCACCGCGGCCTTGCGGCCGGTGACGAGGCCGGTGTACCCCAACTCGGCGTCGAATGCGAACACCATGCCGGGCTGGCTGATCACGTCGATGAGCTGCTTGAGCACGTACGGCACTCCGGAGTTCCACATCGGCACCGAGAACAGGTACTTGTCGGCGTCGGCGAAGCGGCGGAACGTGCCGGCGGCCGCGCGCCACGCCTCGGCGCCCGCCCCGGCGGGCTCGAGCCCGGCGAACACGTCCATCTTCGCCGCCGCGGCGGCCGGGCCGAACTCGGGCAGCGAGCCGTCCCACAGGTCCCACTCGACCACCTCGTCCTCGGGGTGCCGCTCGCGGTACACCTCGAGGAAGGTGGCGGCCAGGGCGAGGGACTCGGAGCGCGCGCCGCGCGGGGACGCCGAGATGTGCAGCAGCCGGGCCATTGCCGGACTCCTTTCAGGTAAGTGCGTGCGCACGCACGCTTCTGGCCACGAACCTAGCCATGTATGTGCGCGCGCACAAGACTGATACGGTGTGACCATGGACTCCACGACCGCCTGGGCGGCGCTGCTGCGCGTGCACGCGGCGCTCACCCCGCTGCTCGACCAGGAGCTGCAGGCCGCGCACGGGCTGCCGCTGACGTGGTACGACGTGCTGCTGGAGCTCAACGCCGTGCCCGGCCGCCGGCTCACGATGTCCGCGCTCGGCGCCGCGGTGGTGGTCAGCCGCAGCCGGGTCAGCCGCGTCGTCGACGAGCTCGCGCGGGCCGGCCTGGTCGAGCGCGACGCCAACCCCGACGACAAGCGCTCGGCGTTCGCGAAGCTGACCCCGGCCGGCCGGGCCCGGCTGCGCGCGGCCTCCCCCACCTACCTGGCGGGCATCGAGCGGCACTTCACCGGCCTGATGACCCGCGCCGAGGCGCAGACCGTGGCGACCGCGCTGGGCAAGGTGCTGCGCGCCCACGACGCGTCGGTCCTCGTACCGATCCCGGGCACCCAGCCCCGCTGACGAACCGGGTTCGTGCCCAGCCCTCCGGCGCGGTAGGGTCGCGCATCATGATGCGCGTGCTGCCGCCCCTGCTCGTCATCGGCGGCCCGGCGGGTGCGGGCAAGAGCAGCATCGCCGACGCCGTGGCCCAGCGCCTCGACGCCCCGGTCGTCGGCCTTGCCGACGGTGCCGGCGAGGACCAGCACGGCGTCGACCTCAACACCCTGCAGGACCGGCTGGACGCCCACGAGGACGCCGAGCTGGTCGTGGTCGAGGGCGTCTTCGCCCTGGCGCTGCCACCGATTCGCTGGGCAGCGCGGTGGACCGTCTACGTCGACACCCCGCTGGACATCAGCCTCGCCCGCCGCGCGCTGGGCCGCGACGACCCGCGCGCGGTGCTGCGCGCCTACCTCGACGGCGGGCGCGACGCGCACGCCCGCAACGTCGCGCCCGGGCGCCAGCTCGCCGACCTCGTCGTCGACGGCGCGGACCCACTGCCGGACACCGCCGAGCGCATCTACCGCTTCATCACCCGCCGCTCGACCACCGCGCCACGGTGAGCAGCGCGACGCCGCCGGTGGCGATGCCGGCCGGCGCCAGGCCGGTCAGTCGCGGGCGAGTCTCGCGCGCGGGCGGACGGTGGTGAGCACGGCCACGACGGCCAGCACGACGAGCGCGGCGGCCAGCGCGAGCGCCGGCGGGCCCGCCGGGGGCAGGCCGCGCAGCTCGGGCGGGGCGGCGGCGACCCACGCGACCGCGGCGGCCGGCACCGCGACAAGGCCCGCGGCCAGGACCAGCAGCACGGCGGCGAGGGGCTCCACGGCGGCGGCGCGCCGGGCGGGCAGGCCCTGCGCGCGCAGGGCGGCGAGGTCCGCGCTCGACGCCTCCGCGGCGCCGCTGAGCAGCGCCGCCGCGGCCAGCACCACGGCCAGCACTCCGGCGACGAGGTAGAAGCGCAGGCCGAGCGCCGTGCCCTCGCCGGCCAGCTCGGCCCGGGCATCGGCGACCGTCCGCCGCGCGTCGATGGTCAGGCCGGCTGCGGTCAGGGCGTCGAGGATCGCGGGCGGCGCGTCGGCCGACAGCCAGACCTCGGCGCCGCTCGCCCCGCTGTCGACGGCGAGGCGGTCGGCATACTCGAGGTCGACGAGCGCCCCGGTGCCGAGTCGCGGCAGGCGCGGCACGGTGGCGGCGACCTCGGCGGGGACGGGGCGCTGCCGGTCGAAGCCGGTGAACAGCCCGTCCGGGGGCAGCGGGCCGGTGGTGACGATCGGGAGCACCGGCGGGCCGTCGTCCGGGCGCAGCACGCCGGCACCGGGCCCGGGTCCGGCCGGCAGGGAGACCGTCACGTCGCCGCCCGACGCGGCGACCGTGGCGCCGGGCGGGGCCTGCCACGCCGTGGTCGGCGCGCCGTGGATGGTCAGCTCGACGGGCGCGCCGGCATACGGCGGCACGCGCACCGCCAGCTGCACGATCCGGCAGCCGGACGCGCACGGCACGGCAGCGGCGTAGGTGTGCCGGCCGGCGACGAGCGCGCCCAGCTCGGCGGTGACGGTGGGGCGGCCGCCCAGCGGCGCGACCGCGACCGTCAGGGCGTTGTCGGTGCGGTCCAGGCGGGTGACCGTGATGTCGAGGCTCAGGGTCGTGCCGCTCACGGTCACGGTGGCGCCCGGGGCCGCGGGGTGCAGGCGGTCGCCGAGGTCGGCCGGGACGGGTCCGCCGGGCCACAGGGCCGTGGCCGAAAGGCGCGGTCCGTCGACGGCGAGGGCGTCGCGCAGCGGTACCACGGCCATCGCGTACCGCTTCGAAGGGTCCGCGGCGCGCACCGCCTGCAGCAACTGCCAACGGCTGGTCGCGCTGACGGAGAGCACGACCGGGGCGCCCGTCTCGGCCTCCGCGCGCTCGCCCTGCTGGCGCTGCGCGGTGGCTGTGGCGGCGGCGGCGGACCCCAGCGACGCCAGCGCCACGACGAGCACCGCCAGCAGCCGGGCCGCGGACGGGCGGCGCGCCAGCCACAGGCCGGCCAGGCCGGTGGTGAGCCGGCCGCGGCGCAGCGCGGCGGCGCCGAGGCGGCCGGCGAGCGGCGGCGCGGCCACGGCGGCCAGCAGCGCGGCGGCCAGCAGCACGAGCGCGGGGGCGAGCCCGGCCACGCCGCCGCCGGAGCCGCGCACCTGCACGATGGCGGCGGCCGCGGCCACGGCGGTCAGCAGCGCGATCCGGCCGCCCCACCGTCCACTTCGGACGTCGACCCGGCGCAGCAGCGCGGCCGGCGGCGCGGAGATGGTGCGTAGCGCGGCGGCCAGGCCGGCCAGCAGCGCGCCGAGGACGGCGACGGCCGCGTACACGAGCGCGCCGGGGGTGCTCCAGCCGCCCGCGGCGGTGAACCCGGCCACGGCCCCGGCCAGCATCGGGATCAGCGTCTCGCCGGTCGCCAGCCACCACCGGCCGGGGCGGGCGACGCCGCGCAGCGCGATGACGCCGTGCTCGAAGCGGCGAGCCCGGGTCGCCGCGGACACGGCCAGGATGATGACCGCCCAGGCGAGCACCAGCACCGGAGCCACCGCGAACGGCACGGTGCGGCGCACCTGCGCCCGGTGCTCGTCGATGCGGTCGAGCAGGTTGCCGAGGTCGGTGTTGAGCCGGGCCCCGCCGTCGCTGCGCCGCGCGGCATCGTCCAGCCACTGGCGCAGCTCGCCCATGTGCGCGACGCTGATCGCGCCGGGCCGCGGATAGGCGTCGTAGGTCTGCAGGTCGGCCGGGCGGATGAACGTCGCCAGCGTGCGGCGGTCGACCGCGAACGCCGGGCCGCTGGCGTCGGTGAGCGCACCGCTGCTGCCCCAGTAGGGCTCGGTGCCGTCGCGGGCGCGGACGATGCCGACGACGGTCAGCGCCGCCGCCGGGCCGCCGCTCAGGTACCGGTTGGTGGAGGAGTCGTACATGGAGCCGGTGAGCGACAGCGCGTCTCCGGGATGCAGGCTCAGTTGCCGCGCGGCGCTGACGCCGAGGACGGCGTCGCCGACGCCCATGAGGCAGCGGCCGGCGACGACCACGACGTGCTCGCACAGGCCGTCGCGATAGGACACGCGGCTGAGCTGCTCGGCGGTGGCGATCGGCAGGTCGGCGGGCTGCACGGCGAACTGGGCGCTGAACACGGCGGTGTAGCCGGGCGCGTCGAGCCAGCCGCTGGCGAGCCGCTCGAAGGTCGGCGGGATCGAGCCGTCGCTACCGGCCTCGACGGTGCCGGTCACCAGGATGTTCCGCTCGGTGACGCCGGCCGCCGCCACCTCGGTGTCGACGATGCGCCGGTCGGTGCGGTCGAGGTAGACGGGCGCGGCGACCGCAGCGGCGGTGGCGAGGGCGGTCAGCACCCCGACGGTGAGGGCGCGCAACCACCGGGAGCGCAGCATCGACAGCACCAAAGCGGTCATGAACGACCTCCGCGACCCGGGCGGATCAGCGCGACGGTGCCGAAGACGACCAGCGCCGCCACGCCCGCGGCGAGCAGGCCGAGGGGCTGCACCGGCGGCGCCGGCACCGGCCACGCGTCCGTGAACGGGCGCACGGGCGGCGGCGCGAGCAGCCGCAGCAGGACGGCGGCGAGCAGCCCGAGGGCCACGGCGACGAGCACCGGCGCGAGCGCCGCGCGCCGCTCGACTCGGCGCACGACCCGGCCAGGCACGCCCTGCCGGCGCAGTGCGGCCAGCTCTGCGTCGCGGTCCCGGCGGTCGACGGCGGCGACGACGAACGCGGCGACCGCGGCCAGCAGCACGACGACGCCGGCCGCGGCGAGGTCGCCGAACAGCGTGACCGCCGGCGCGAGCCGCCCCGCCCGGGCGGTGGCCGCGGCGGCGGTGTCGGAGCCGGTGACGTCGAGCCCGGCCGCGCGCAGCCGGGCCACGACGGTGTCGCCGGCGCCGGGGGCGAGCCAGACCTCGGCGCGCTCGGCTGCGGGCCCGGCGTCGCGGGCCACGGCGGCGATCCGGGCGGCGTACTCCAGGTCGACGAGCACGCCGTGCCCCCCGCCGCGGGGCACGAGGTCGACCGGGCGGGGCTGCAGCGGCATCGAGACGCCGAACACGCTCGCGCCCCCGCCGGCCGCCTCCCCGGCGACCAGCGCCGGCAGTGGCACCGGGGTGTCCACGACGTACAGGCGGCTGTCGACGGGCCGCTGGCCGACGGGCTGCACGTCGGTGAGGCGCAGCCGCTCACCGCCCTGGGCGACCTGGATGCCGCTGACGGCCTGGCCGACGGTGGTGCGCCAGCGGGCCGGATCCGCGAGGACCGCGCCGGGCGCGACGGCGGCGCCGCCGGAGGTCAGCTCGCTCAGCTCGACCGGGCCGTGGTCGGCCTCCAGCGCCTCGACGCGGCAGCCGCGGGCGCAGGCCGGCGCCACCGCCGCGTATCGCTCGACGCCCGGGGCGAGCGGCCCGAACTCGGCCACCACCTGCTCCCCCGTCCCCTCGACGGCCAGCAGCACCCGCACCCGCGAGCCCTCGCCGGCGGCGCGCAGCTCGAGGCCGGTGCCGGCGAACGTCAGCGGCGCGGGGGCCGCCGGGTGCAGCGCGGCGCCGTCGACCCCGGCGACGGCGCGCAGCCGCCCGGCGTCCGCGGCGATGACCGCCGGGCCGCCACCGGCACCGCCGGTGACGACGACGGCCATCGCCTCGCGGCCGCCCGGGTCGGCGGCGCGGACCGCAGCCAGCAGCCGCTCCCGGCCGACGGGCGCGACCCGCAGGACGCGGTCGGCGCCGAGCTCCACGCCGGCCCGCCCGGCGCGCGCGGCGGCGCCGCCCTGCCAGTCCTGCGCACCGAGCGCGAGCACGCAGGTGGCGGCGGCGAGCACGGGCACGATGCGATACGCGGTGCGGCGCCGGCCGAGGGTCAGCCCGGTCAGCGCCTCGGTGAGCCGGCCGGCGGCGAGCGCGGTGCGCCCGTAGAGCCCGGCGGCGGCCAGCAGCACGCGGGTGCCGAGCACGCCGAGCCCGGCCGCGATGAGCAGCGGGGCGACCTGCGCGAGCCCGAAGCCGGTGTCGCGGCGCACGTCGGCGGCGGGGGCGGCGACGATCTGGAACAGCGCGGCGGCGGCCAGGCCCAGCGCGCACACCTCGGCGGTGGCCGCGGCGAGCGGGCGGCGCGGCCGCACGTCGCGCATGAGCTCGGCGACGCCGCCGCGGGTCGCGCTCCAGTCGGCGGCGACGACGATGACGGCCCCGGCCGCGAACAGCCGCGGCGACCACGCGGACCCGGCCGCGAGGGGCAGCAGGCTCTGCCCCGCGGTCGCGGCCCGGATGCGCCATCGCGGCAGGCCGCGGATCGCCAGGCGGGCGGCGTCGCCGCGGCGTTCCTGCGCCGCGTAGGCCGCGGCCACCGCGACGGCGAGCCCGCCGAACAGCAGGATCTGCGCCTCGGCCAGGCCGATGCCGCGGCGCACCGACCGCCGGTCGGCGGCGACGGCGACGGCGAGGGAGGGCGCGCCCGACGTCGCCTCGAACTGCGCGCCGCGCAGCCGGTCCAGTCCCGTCCGCAGCCCGTCGGCGTCGTCGAACGCCTCGGGCCGTAGCAGCGCGTCGACCGTGACGGTGACCGTGGCGCGGGCGGACGCGATGGTCGGGGCGGTCGTGTACGCGGCGGTGCCGTCCTGCCCGGTCCAGAACCAGCCGCCCGGGTCCGCGGGCGCGTAGATCCCGACGACCCGCAGCGGCACGGCGTTGGCGGTGAGCCCCGGGTCGTGCCGCAGGTCGGCGCCGACCTCGGCGCCGAGCTGCCGGGCGAGCTCCTCGGGGAGCACGACCTCGCCGTCGGCGCCCGGGCAGCGCCCCTCGCGCAGCGAGAGGTTGGGGCACAGGTCGTCGGCGGTGCGCAGCTCGGCGGTCTGGCGCCGGCCGCCGGCCGCGTCGACGAGGCTGCCGGCCAGCCGCACGCCGCCCGCCCTCTGCTCGACCGGCGCGTCGACGAGGTCGTCGATGCGCCGCAGCGCGTCCTCGGGCCGGTCCCCCGCCGGGACGGTGCCGCGCACCCGCAGCGTGCGCTCGGCGACGGTGGCCGCGTCGATGCGCGCCCGGGCGGCGTCGCGCGCGGCCGTGCCGGTGGCACGCGCCGCGACCCCGGCCGCGACGACGGTCAGCGCGGCGAGGGCGAGCATGACGAGTGCCTGCACCCGCCGGGCCCGCAGCGCGCCGATCACCAGCCCCAGCACGCCACGACCCTAACGGAGGATCTCGCTGCGCGGGTACCCCGTTCAGCCGGAGCCGAGCACCGCGACGAGGAAGTCCGAGTCCGCGGCGAACGGCCGCAGGTCCCAGGTGCTCAGCAGCAGGTCCGGCCGCAGTCCGGCGGCGGCCGCGTCGGCCAGGAACTCGTCGAACGCGTAGCCGCGCCCGGCGCCGAAGCCGACGATGACCCGCCCGCCCTCGCCCAGGTGCGCGCGGAGACGCCGCAGGATCTCCACCCGGGTCGACGGCGCCACGAAGGTGATCACGTTGCCGGCGCAGACGACCGCGTCGAAGCCGGCCCGGATGCCGGCGGCCGGCAGGTCGAGCGCGGCGAGGTCGCCGACCAGCCACGTCGGCCCGGGATGGTCCTGCTCGGCGACGGCGACCAGCTCGGGGTCCAGGTCGACGCCGACGACCTCGTGGCCGGCCGCGGCCAGGAAGGCGCCGACCCGCCCGGTGCCGCTGCCGGCGTCGAGGATCCGGGCGCCGCGCGGCACCATGGCGTCGATCAGCCGGGCCTCCCCGGCCAGGTCGGCGCCGCTCGCGGCCAGGTCCCGGAACCGCTGGACGTACCAGCTCGTGTGGCCCGGCTCCTCGGCCTTCCGGCGCAGCCAGGCGTTCTCGTCGGTCACTGTGGCCCCCTTTCGTACGTGATCAAGGTATCCCGGCGGGAAGAGGCGCCGCCAAAGGCTCAACCGGTCGGCGCGGCGACCGATGTGGCGGTTGCCGGACGGACACGCCGAAGGGAGCCGAGCGATGCGGGCCGACATCGAGGGCGGCGCCGTCACCGCCGAAGCGCTGCAGGGCGGACCGCCTTCGCCGACTGGGCGGTGCTGCTGTCGGTCATGGAGGTCGACGGTGCGGCCCCGGGCCTGAGGGCCCAGGGCTGAGCGCTCCGGGCATCGGCCGGTGGCGTAGGTCCCGGCAGGACGGGACGTCGGTCCCGCGCAGGCGGGCGCTTGGCCTCTCCCACGGGCCGGGGCCGGACGGGCACGCTGTTGGCATCACCAACCGAGCGTGACCCGAGCCCCGGAGGGCCCCATGAAGCGCAAGACCCTCGACATCATCGTCGGCGCCGGCCTGGTCGTCCTGGCCGGGCTGCTGCTGATCGCCGGCCTGGTCCTGACCAGCAACGCGAACTTCGCCAACGACTACGTCAAGACGCAGCTCACCGAGCAGCAGATCACCTTCAAGACCGCCGGCACCCTGACCGCCGAGGAGAAGCAGTCCGCGTGCCTGGTCAAGTACGCCGGTCAGGCGCTCGACAGCGGCAAGAAGGCCGAGTGCTACGCCAACGAGTTCATCGGCCTGCACCTGAAGTCGATCGCCGGCGGCAAGACCTATGCTCAGCTCGGCGACGTGCAGACCGAGCTGAAGAACAAGATCACCGCCGCCCAGCAGGCGAACGACCCGGCCCTGACCGACCTGCAGAAGCAGCTCACCGACGTGACCGCCCAGCGGGAGACGGTGTTCAAGGGCGAGTCGCTGCGCGGGATGCTGCTGACCTCCTACGGCTTCAGCGAGTTCGGCGCCAAGGCCGCCCAGGCCGCGCTGGTGGCCTACCTCGCCTCGGGGCTGCTGCTCCTGCTCGGCGCGGCCGGCCTGATCCACGCCGCCCGCACGCCGCGCAGCGAGGGCTTCGCGGTCCCCGAGTCGGCCTCGAAGCAGCTCACCAACGCGTGAACCCCGACCAGACCGGAGCACGGCCCGGGCCACTCGGCCCGGGCCGGTTCCCGTTTCAGGCGGCGCGCCGGGCCCGCACCGCCGCGGCCAGGTCGTCGAGCAGCGCGTCGGTGGTGTCCCAGGACATGCAGGCGTCGGTGACGCTCTGGCCGTACGTCAGCTCGCCCCCCAGGTCCTGCCGCCCCGCGACGAGGAAGCTCTCCAGCATCACTCCGGCGATCCCGTCCTGGCCGCCGGCCACCTGCTCGGCCACCTCGCGCGCCACGCCGGCCTGGCGGACGTGGTCCTTGCCGCTGTTGCCGTGGCTGGCGTCCACGATGAGCCGCCGCGGCATCTGCGCCTTCTCCAGCCGGGCCAGCGCGTCGGCGACGTCGGCCGGGCCGTGGTTCGGGCCCGACCGGGCGCCGCGCAGGATGATGTGGCAGTCCGGGTTGCCGGTCGTGGAGACCACCGAGGCCCGCCCGTCCTCGTCCACGCCGAAGAACACGTGGCGGCTCGCCGCGGTGCGGCAGCCGTCGATGGCGACCTGCACGTCGCCGTCGGTGCCGTTCTTGAACCCGACCGGCATCGACAGGCCAGACGCCAGCTGGCGGTGTACCTGGCTCTCCGGCGTCCGCGCCCCGATCGCGCCCCACGAGACCGCGTCGGCGATGTACTGCGGGCTGGTCGGCTCCAGGAACTCGCACCCGACCGGCAGCCCGAGGCCGAGCACGTCGAGTAGCAGCCGGCGGGCCAGCCGCAGGCCGCGGGGCACGTCGAACGTCTCGTCGAGCCCGGGGTCGTTGATGAGGCCCTTCCAGCCGACGGTGGTGCGGGGCTTCTCGAAGTACACCCGCATGACGACGGTGAGATCGTCGGACAGTCGCCGCGCCGCGGACGCCAGGCGGCGCGCGTAGTCCACCGCCGCCACCGGATCGTGCACCGAGCACGGCCCGACGACCACGAGCAGCCGGTCGTCGGCGCCGGTGACGATGCGGTGCACCTCGTCCCGGCCGCGCTGCACGACCGCGGCCCGCTCGTCGTCCATCGGCAGCTCGGCGGCGAGCTCGCGCGGGGTGACCAGCGGCTGGTAGCCGGTGACCCGAAGATTGCTGGTGATCATGACCCGTCTCAGTCCTTCCCAGGGAGGCGGGCCCGGTGCAACCAGCCCCGCCGCGTGACACGACGAAGGGCAGAGACCGAGGTCTCTGCCCTTGCTGGCTCCGGGTGAACTAGGTCAGCGCGAGCGACCGCCGGCTCCACCCGGAGCCACGGTAAACGCCCGATAACCGAAATTCACGCGCCCATAGTACCGCATGAGCTGGAAGCTGCGGGCGGGCACAGCGACCGGGTCCCGGACGACCACCCCACCGGCGCCGTCCGGGACCCGGTCGTTTCTAGGCGGGCAGCGTCCAGCGCTGGTTCGCGCCCGCGAAGCAGGTCCAGATCTGCAGCCGTGTGCCGTCGGCCGAGGAGTTGTCGGTCGCGTCGAGGCACTTGCCGAGCGAGCGCAGCGTGCCGTCGGTGCCCGCCGTCCACTGCTGCGCCGCCGTGCCGTTGCAGTCGTACAGCTGGATCTTCGTGCCGTCGGCCGAGCTGGCCGCGGTCACGTCGAGGCACTTGCCCAGCGCCCGGATCGTGCCGTCGGTGCCGACCGTCCACTGTTGGGCGGCGGTGCCGTTGCAGGTGTACAGCTGGACCGCCGTGCCGTTGGCGGAGCTCGCGCCGGCCACGTCGACGCACTTGCCGCCGAGGCCGGTGATCTGACCTGTGCGCGAGCCGCCCCCGCCGCCCGTGACGCCGGACTTCCAGGTGAAGGTCGCCGAGGTCTTGGTGGGCAGGCTGTAGGTGAAGTGCTGGCCGCTCCAGTTCACGGTGACCTGCTGGGTGCTGCCGGTGTTGTTGTAGGCGATCAGCGCGCGGGTGCCGTCGGTGTTGAGGTACGCGATGTTCGGCACGCTCGCGTTGGCGGTGGAGTCGACGCGCGAGGCGCCCGGCTTCACGAACTTCGTCAGGTGGCCCATCGTGTAGTACTCGATGGTGTAGTCCACCTGCCCGCTGCGCGAGTCTCCGTTGTGGACCGTGATGAGGCCGGTGCAGGTGCCGCAGCCGCCGTAGTGCGGGCCCATGTTCTGGTCCACGGCGAGGCTCCACTTCGTGAAGCTCTTGCTCCAGTTCCGCCCGTAGTCGATGAGGTTGAGCATGTCCTCCTGCTGCTGGTTGGAGATCCAGGTGCCGCCGGAGTGCTCGGTGCTGTAGGCGTCGACGCCCGGGTACTGGTTGTGCACCGACGTCTGCTTGGTGACGTCGCCGCCGTAACCGTGCCAGGCGATGCCGCCGAAGAGCGAGTCGTTGCGGATGGCCGCGTCGTTGACCGACTGCGCGGCGTAGGAGTCGTAGACGTCCCAGTTCCAGTCGTGCACGAGGACCTTTGTGGACAGTCCGGCGGCGTGGAACGCGGGCAGCAGGTTCGTGCCGACGAAGTAGTCGAGGCCGCTGGCGTTCCAGCTCATCGACGGGTAGCCGGCGCAGCACGTCGGCTCGTTCTGCGGGGTCACGAAGTCGACCTTCACGCCCTGCGCCTGGTACGCCTGGACGTACTTGACGAAGTACTGCGCATAGGCGGCGTAGTACTGCGCCTGCAGCCAGCCGCCGTTGAGGTTGCCGCTGTCCTTCATCCACGCCGGCGCCGTCCAGGGGCTGGCCATCGTGGTCAGCTGGGGGTTGAGCTGCTGCGCCTGCTTGGTCAGCGGCACCACGTCGGCGAGGTCGTGGGAGATGCTGAAGTTCGCCAGGCTGGGGTCGGTCTGGCCGGCCGGGCGGTCGTCGTAGCTGTACCCGTAGCGGGCCAGGTCCGAGGCGCCCATGGGGTTGCGCAGGAAGCTCAGGCCGATGCCGCTGTTCGGATCGAAGAGCTTCTGCATCACGGTACTTCTGGTGCTCGCCGACAGCGCGCCGGAGCTGTTCATCAGCCAGGCGGCGGTGTCGGTGAACGAGGCGCCGCCGCCGGTGAACGTCTGGTAGCGGGTGGCGTCGTTGACGGTGACGTTCTGCCCGGCGCCGCCGGTGCCGGAGGTGAAGCTCACGGCGGCCTGCTGGGCCAGGCCCTGGGTGACGGTACGGCCACCGGCGTCGCTGGTGGTGGTGAGCCAGACGTTGACGGTCTCGCCGGCGGCGAAGGCGCTCGGCACGGCGACGAAACCGACGACGCCGAGCGTGACGGCGGCGAACGCGGCGAGCCCGGTGCGCAGCCTGATGCGGGTGCGGTACATGCGGCCTCCTAGGGCCAGTGGCGGGACATGGCGGTGCGGACGCCGGCGGCGATGTAACAAATGGAACGGCGGTGTAACATCGCGGAGCATCAGGAAACCGCCACAGGGATTGACTGTCAAGAGTCTTAGAGAAACCTCTATGCTGCGGATCATGGAACGGGGGTGGTGACCATGGCCGGCCACCGGCGGGTCACGGTGCGCGCCATCGCCGCGGAGACCGGCATGTCGATCGCCACGGTCTCGCGCGCGCTCAACGACCACCCCTCGGTCACGCCGGCCACCCGCGCGCTGGTCCGCGAGGCCGCCGAGCGCCTGCGCGCGCGGATCGGCGTGAGCGGCAAGCCCAAGGGCGGCGCGGTGTTCGTGCGCTGCCCGTACGTGCTGACCGACTACTTCGGCCTGATCGTCTCCTCGATCGCCGAGACGCTCACGCTGCACGGCCGCCAGCTCGTGCTCACCGCCGGCGAGGCCGCCCAGCGCACCCGGCTGTTCGCCGACCTCGACGGCCGCGAGGGACTGACCGGCGTCATCGTGATCCTGCCCCCGGAGCCCGGCGACGACCTGGTCGAGCTGCAGCGCCGCGGCATCCCGTTCGTGGTCGTCGATCCGCGCACCGCGCTGCCGCGCGACATCGTCTCGGTCTCCGCCGCGCACTTCGCCGGCGCCCGGCGCCTCACCGGCCACCTGGTGGAGCTGGGCCACCGCCGCATCGGCGTGGTCGGCGGCCCGACCGAGTGGCTGGCCAGCGACGCCCGCCTGGCCGGCCACAACGCCGCCCTCGCCGACGTCGGCGTGCTCCCCTCCGGCGAGCTGCTGCGCAGCGTCGAGCCGACCACCGAGCACGGCCACCGCGCCGCCGGCGAGCTGCTCGACCTGCCGGAGCGCCCGACGGCCCTGGTCTGCTTCAACGACAAGGCCGCCGTGGGCGCCCTGCGCGCCGCCGCCGAGCGCGGCCTGCGCGTCCCGGCCGACCTCTCCGTCACCGGCTTCGACGACCTGGACCTGGCCCAGGCGACGGGCCTGACCACGGTGCGCCAGCCGCTACAGGAGATGGGCCGCATGGCGGTCTCGCTGCTGGTCCGCCTGCTGGAGCAGCACGAGCTCGACGCGCTGCACGTCGAGCTCGCCACCGAGCTGGTGATCCGCTCCTCGACGGCCCCTCCGCCGGCGGCCTGACGGTGCGATCCTTGGTCGCATGACGCGACCCCGCATCTGGTACGTCCTGCAGCACCGCCCCGGCCCCACCGCCGACCCCGCCGTCCGCATCACCGACCAGCCCGGCTTTCAGGAACACCTGGCGTTCCTGCGCCGGCGCGCGAAGGACGGCACCCTGGTGGCCGCCGGCCCGCTCGAGGACAACGAGACCGGCGAGGGCGAGGGCATCACGGTGCTGGCCACCCAGACCCCCGAGGAGGCTCGCCGCCTGGCCGAACAGGACGACGAGGCGGTCCGCTCGGGCCTGCTCGCGGTGACCGTCCGCACATGGACCGTCGTCATGGCGCCGGTGCTGCCGCCGACGGGGCCCGACACGGCCGGCTGACCTGGGTGACCCCGGATCCGCCGAAAACTCGCCTCCGAATGTGACGACCCGGCCACCAATCACGGGGTTTTGCTTCCGGCATTCGGTTCCTCGGAAGCAGGGAGGCCTCATGTCTCGACCCGTTTGGAAAGTCCTGTTCACGGCCACGGGCTGCACAGCGCTGCTCATCGCCGGGCCCGGCGTGCTGTCCGCCTGGTCCTCCGCGCCACCGGCACACAACCCGGCGCAAATCCTGACCGCATCGGACGGCGGCTTCTGGCACCACCACAGCCCGACGCCGACCAAGACGCATTCGGAGACCCCGACGCCGACCCACACGGTGAAGCCGACCCACACGGTGAAGCCGACCCAGTCGACCCTGCCGGTCACCGGCGGCGCGACGGGCGGGACGCTCGGCGGGCTGGCGCTCGCCGGGGTCACCGCGATCGGTGTCGGTATCGCGATGCACCGGGTCAGTCGCCGCCGGACGCAGTGACAAACCGCCGGGAGCCGCCGCCGGCCTGATCTCACGCGAGGTCTCGGGCGGCCAGTTCGTCGAGCATCGCCGCGGTCGTGGTGGCGCCGAATCTCGTGGCGCCGGCGTCCACCATCGACAGCAGCACGTCCAGCGTCCGCACGCCGCCGGCCGCCTTGACGCCGACGTGCGCCGAGACCGCGGCCCGCATCAGCCGTACGTCGTGCAGCGTGGCGCCGGTCGGGGCGAACCCGGTCGACGTCTTGACGTACCCCGCGCCCGCCTCCTCGGCGAGCGCGCAGCCGCGGCGCTTCTCGGCATCGGTCAGGTAGGCATTCTCCAGAATCACCTTGACCGCCGCGCCGGAGGCCGCGACCACGACGGCGGCGACGTCCGCGCACACGTCGTCGTCGCGGCCCTCGCGCAGGCGGCCGATGTTGAGCACCATGTCGATCTCGGCGGCGCCGTCGGCCAGGGCCGCCGCGGTCTCCGCGACCTTGATCCGGGTCGCGTGGGCGCCGTGCGGAAAGCCGACCACCGTGCCGACCAGGACGCCGGTGCCGGAGAGCCGTTCGGCGGCGAACGGCACGTCGGACGGTTTCACGCACACCGACGCGACGTCGTAGCGCGCGGCGAGATCACAGCCCGCGGCGACGTCGGCGAGGGTCAGCTCCGGACGCAGGAGCGAGTGGTCGATCATCTTCGCGACCTGTCGTACGGACAGCATGCGGGGTCCTTTCGTCAGGAATCCATGGAGAACGCGACCTGCAGGCCGTATCGGGCGCCGGCGTATCGGGACTCGGTCAGCTCCAGCGGGTGGTCGTCCCGGTCGAGGATGAGGCGCCGCTCCACCAGCAGCGCCGAGCCGGGCGGCAGGTCCAGCAGCCGGCAGTCGTCCTCGGTCGCCGGATGCGCGTCGACCGAGGCGTGACCGTGCGCCGGGGCGCGGCCCAGCCGGACCAGCGTCTCGTGCAGCGAGTCGCGCGCGAGGTCGGCGTCGAGCAGCCCGCGCAGGTCGCCCGGGAACACGGCGCGCTCGATCGCCACCGGCACATCGTCGGCCAGCCGCAGGCGAGACACCGCGACGACGTCGGCGCCCGGCTCCAGCGCGAGCCGCGCCGCCTCGTCGGGGCCGGCCGGGCGCACCTCGGCGCCGAGCAGGCGCGAGGAGGGCCGCCGGCCGCGGCGGCGCATCTCCGCGCTGAACCGCACGAGCATGTCGGCACGGCGCTGGGTGACCGGCGGCGCGACGAACGTGCCCCGGCCCACCCGGCGGTACACCAGCCCGTCGGCGGCGAGCCGCTGCAGCGCCGCGCGGGCGGTCATCCGGCTGACGCCGAACTCCTCGCACAGCTCGGCCTCGGACGGCACCGGGTCGTGCGGCCGGGCCGCCGCGACGCGCACCCGCAGCGCCTGCTCGATTTGGTGGTACTTCGGCGCGAACTCCACGCTCATAGCGCAAATGTATAGCCAACTAGCTGGCTATACGATCCCACAGTGGGCTGGTCGGGCGAGTCAGCCCGCGAGGGCGTCGGCGGCGGCCTTGCGGGCGGCGTTGTTGCCACCCCAGGCCGCGTCGGGATGCACCCGGTTGGTCAGCAGCACCAGCACCACCTTCCGGCGAGGCTCCATCACGATCGACGTACCGGTGAAGCCGGTGTGGCCGAAAGCGCCGCGGCCGGTCAGGCGGCCCATGTACCACGCCTGGTCGACGTCGACGCCCAGCCCGTGCGCCGCCGCCGGGCCGAAGCGGGCGTTGGCGTTGGCGCACATCCGCTCCACGGTGCCCGGGCGCAGCAGCGGGCCGCCGCCGGACAGCAGTGCCCGGCCGAACAGGCCCAGGTCGGCGGCCGTGGCGAACAGGCCGGCGTGCCCGGACACGCCGCCGAACGCGGCCGCGGTCGGATCGTGGACGGTGCCGCGCAGCGGGCCCTCGGTCGCGGCGATGCGGGGCAGCAGCCGCGGCGGCGGGAGGTAACCGGTGTCGGCCATGCCCAGCGGCGCGGCGATCTCGGTGCGGACCAGGGTGTCGAGGCGCTCGCCGGTCAGCTCGGTGACGATCGCGCCGAGGGCGATGAAGTTCTGGTCGGCGTAGATGAACGCGGTGCCGGGCGCGACGACCGGCGGCTCGCGCAGCACGTACTCCAGTTGGTCGGCCGGGGAGCCGCCGGCCAGCGGGGTGTCCTTGGACAGGCCGGACGTGTGGGTGAACAGCATCCGCACCGTGATCCCCGGCTTGTCCACAAAGGACGGCAGGTACCGCGATGCCGGCGCGTCGAGGTCGAGCCGGCCGCGCTCGACGAGGCGCAGGGCGAGCACCGCGGTGAACACCTTGGTCAGCGACGCCAGGTCGTAGATCGTGTCCGGGTGGGCCGGCACGCGCTCGGCCGCCGGCAGCTCCGTCTTGTCCGCGGCGTAGCGGACCGCGTCGCCGACGGCGAAGTGTGCGGCGACCCGCCCGCCGACGGCGGCGAAGACGGCCGCGCCCGGGTACAGCGGGTGCGCCGGGTGGTCGGGCGTCGGCCGCAGGAAGCGGGCGACCGCGGCGCGCAGCTCGGCGTCGTATCGGGTGACCGGCGGCGTGGCCCACGGCTCCGGCAGCGACACCGGGATCGACCAGGCCGACGATCCGGGCGACGGTGGCGCCGCGGCCGGGACCGGCAACCTTCGGGTCGGGCCGCCGCAGCCGGCCAGCGCCATGGCGGCGGCCCCGCCCAGGAGCAGCAGGCGGCGCCGGTCGATCGGCCGGGAGGCGGCGAGGTCGGAGGCGCCGGTGACCGAAATTTGCGAAATATCCGGCGCCACGGGCGCCGGATATTTCGGACTTATCAGCATTTTTTCGCCCGCCGACGGCTCGCGGTCCACCGGCGACTCAGCGCCCGCCCGCGACCCGGCGCCCGCCGACGACCCGTCGCCCGTCACGACGGTGAGCGGACGGCCTCGTAGATCGCCGCCATGTCGACCTCCGCGAAACCACGCGCGACCGCCTCGTCCAGCAGCTCGCGGGCAGCGTCCACAATGGACGAATCGACGCCGGCCCGGGAGGCGAGCTCACCGACGAGCCGGGCGTCCTTCGCCGCGCCCTCGGCCGGGAACGCCACCGGATAGCCGCGCTGCTGCATCAGCGGCGCCTTGACCTGCGCGTACGGCATATCGAGCGGGCCGCCGGCGATGAGCGAGAGGAAGTCGACGCCGAGCGCGTCGGCCAGCGCGACGCTCTGCGCGAGCGCGGCGACGCTGGTCACCACCCAGCTGTTGACGACGAGCTTGGCGCGGCTGCCCTGGCCGGCCGGGCCGAGCCAGGTGACCTTCGCCGAGATCGGCGCGGCCAGCTCCTCGACGCGGGCGCGCACCTCGTCGGGGCCGGAGGCAAGCACGTTGAGCTTGCCCTGCTCGGCCGGGCCGCGGGTGCCGAGCACCGGCGCGTCGACGTAGACCAGGCCCAGCTCGGCGGCCAGCGCCCCGAGCTCGTCGGCGCCGTCGGCCCCGACGGTGCTCAGCTGCAGCCACAGCGCGCCCGGTGCGAGCCCGGGCGCGGCGGCGCGCATGACCTCGGCGACGGAGGCGGCGTCGAACAGCACGGTCACCACGGGATCGGCGCCCCGGACCGCGTCGGCGGGCGTGTCCGCCACGACCGCGCCGTCGGCGGCGAGCGGTTCGGCGCCGGCGCGGGTGCGGTTCCACACCCGCACCTGCTGGCCCGCCTTGAGCCAGTTGCGGGCGACCGCCGCACCCATGATCCCGGTGCCCAGCACAGCCAGTGTCATGCGGCGATCGTCGCACGCTGGGGTGGCCGCGAACGCACCGGGCGGCGGGCGCCGAAGCTGCTCAATGCCGTCTCCAGCAGCGGTAACGCGTGCAGCACCTGCCGGGTGCGGATCAGGGCGTCCCAGACCCGCTCGAACTTCTTCCAGCCCCCGGCGTACGCCAGGTGGCGCAGCCGGTCGCCGGGGCGTTCGTGGGTGGCCGCGCCCCGCCACAGCGCGCCCCACCGGTAGAAGTCGCGGTAGGCGCGCCAGTAGCCGTCCTCGAGCTGGCGGGCCGTCATCCCGCGCGGCTCGTAGACCACGTGCCGGGTGTCGTACAGGTCCCAGTCGCGATGCACGATGCGCCCCTCGGCCTCGACGCGGCGGAAGAGCCCGGTCCCGGGGTACGGCGTCAGGACCCGCATGCCCCGACCGTATGAGTCCGGCCGGGGCGTCGGGTGTGCGAAGTGTGCAGATTCGGTGACGGATCCTCAGCAGCGTCCGGCGCGCGTTCACCGTGGTCCTGAAGCCCGGCTACGCGGCGACCCTGGCGGGCGCGGCGACCGGCGCGGCCCAGTCGATCGGGTAATCGAACTGCCAGGCCCACTTCTCGGGGTTGGCGAGCAGCCGCATCGCGACCGGCATGAGCAGGTCGCGCAGCACGCGGGCGATCGGGCCGGCGGCCTTGTCGCTGTTGGTGCGGGCGGCCATCTTGATGATCCGTTCCGCGCGGTCGCGGCGCAGGCGCTCGTAAGCGGTGAACGCCTCCGGCACGGGCAGGTCCCGCAGGCAGCGGGCGAGCTGCACGGCGCTCTCGATGGCCAGCGAGGCGCCCTGCCCGGAGCTGGGCGAGGTGGCGTGCGCGGCGTCGCCGACGAGGACGACGCGGCCGCGATGCCAGGTGGGCACCGACGGGATGTCCTCGAGGCCGCCGGTGATGACGAGCTCCTCGGGTGCGGTCCGGCGGATCATCTCCACGGCCGGGGTGCGGTCGTCGCGGAACACCTCCGCCAGCCGTCGCAGCCACTCGGCGGCGTCGATCCGGCGGGCTTCGGCGGCGCTCATCGGGGTCGGGTGGGGCAGGTTGGCGAACCAGCCGCTCTCGTCGGCGCCGACCTGGTACCCGAAGAAGGCGCGCTTGCCGAACACCATGTGCATCTTGTCGCCGGTCGAGACCAGGCCGGCACCGCTCGTGCGCGCGCCGAAGCCGAGCAGGCCGGCGTAGCGGGGCTCGGGGGCCGCGGGGTCGATGAGGCGCCGTACCGTCGAACGGATCCCGTCAGCGCCGATGAGCACGTCACCGGCGGCGCTCGTGCCGTCCGAGAAGTGCGCGACCACTCGGCCGTCGCCGGCCGTGGACTCGGTGAGGGAGACCAGGCGCTTGCCGTGCTCGATGCGGATGCCGCGGCGGGTGGCCTCGTCGTACAGGGCGCGGTACAGGTCCGAGCGCCACACCAGCAACTGCTCCGGCAGGCTCGGCGGTGAGCCGAACTCGGCCAGGCGCTTGCCCGTCCAGCTCTGCATCACCATCGCGCGCATCGGGTGCCCGATCGCGGCCACGGCGGCCTCGGCGTCGATCGCGGCGAGCGCCGTCCGGCCGTTCGGGGCGATGCTCAGCGCGCCGCCCACGCCGTCCGCCGACCCGTCGTACGCCTCGTAGACCGTCGCCTCGATCCCCGCCCGCCGCAGCGCCATCGCGACCACCGGGCCGCCGATCCCGCCGCCGACGATGATCGCGTTGCCAATCCTGGACATCACAAGCCCCGCCCTCTCGGTTAGTTGGTCTCAACTATCCGAGAGCGACTAGTCAGTGTCAACTATTCAGATTCGAATACCGTTCCATGGACCGCCGCCCACATCGGGCCCCAGCCCTCCGCGGGGTCAGAGATCTTGGCGATGAACTCCTCGACGAAGGCGCGCTCGGCGTCGAGGAGGCGCACGCGGTACGACTCCTCGATCAAGAAGAGCGGATGCAGCCCTTCGGCCTCGGACTTCTCGATCATGGCCACCGCCTCGGCGCGCTGCGCGTCGAGGCCGGTCAGCCGCTCGCGCAGCAGCCGCACAACCTCGGTCGGCGGCAGCGCGGAGACCAGCGACAGCGCGGAGACGAACGCCGGATACTCGTGCTGCGGCTCCCCGACCAGCTCGCGCAGCCAGTCGCGCAGCTCCGCGCGGCCGGCGTCGGTGATCGCGTAGACGGTGCGCTCGGGCCGCGCGCCCTCGCGACTGACCTCCTGCTCGGCGACGAAACCGGCCTTCGCCAGCTGCTGCACGACCATGTACAGCGAGCCGTGGGTGAACTTGATGCTGCGCGCGTCGCCGTAGTTGCGCAGCGTCTTGGACAGCTCGTACGGGTGCATCGGCTCGCGGCTGAGGTACGCCAGCACCGACAGCGCGAGCAGGTTGCCGACCTTGCGCCGCTTCACGCCGCACCGGGCAGGCCGAGCGCGACGCGCGCCTCCTCGTCGAGCACGAGGCGACCGGCCGCGACGTTCTCCTCGAGGTGCTCCAGCGAGGCCGTGCCGGGGATGAGCAGCGTGTTGGGCGCCACGGCCAGGATCCACGCGAGCGCCACCTGCGCCGGGGTCGCGTCCAGGCGCTCCGCGACCGCCCTGACCCGCGGGTGGCCGAGCACTCGTTCGCGTCCGAACGCCGCGCCCAGCGGAAAGAAGGGCACGAAGGCGATGCCGCGTTCGAGGCACAGGTCCAGTACCGGCCGGGATTGCTGGTCCACGAGGTTGAACGGGTTCTGCACGCACACGATCTCGGTGCGCTCAAGAGCCTGCCGCAGCTGCTCGATGTCGACGTTGCTCAGCCCGATGCCGTCGATCAGGCCCTCGTCGCGCATGGCGATCATGGCGTCGAGCTGCGCGTCGAAGACCTCGGGTGCCGACTTCGAGTGCAGGCGCAGGTTGACGGCGTGCAGCCGGTCGACGCCGAGGGCGCGCAGGTTGTCCAGCACGCCGGCGCGCAGCTCCTCGGGCTCCTGCGCGGGCAGCCAGGCGCCCTTCCCGTCGCGCCGCGCGCCGACCTTGCTGACGAAGACGAGCTGGCTGGGGTACGGGTACAGCGCGCTGCGCAGGATCTCGTTAGCGACGTCGGGCCCGTAGTACTGAGCCGTATCGATGTGGTCGACGCCCAGGTCGACCGCGCGGCGCACCACCGCGAGGGCCTCGGCGCGGTCCCGGGGCGGGCCGAACGCGCCGCGCCCGGGCAGCTGCATGGCGCCGAACCCGACGCGGTGGACGTTGCGCCGGCCCAGCGGGAAGGTCTTCACGGCCCCTACCCTACGGCGGCACTCAGCCTCACACGACGAGGTTGCGGCGCAGCACCGGCTCAGCGGGCCTGCCTGGTCTTGCTGTAGTGGCGTGCCGCGCGCGCCCGGTTGCCGCAGTCCGGTGTGCACCACTCACGCCGTGTGCTCCCGCGCAGGAAGTACAGCACGCAGTTCGGGCCGGGGCAGATGCGCAACTCGTGCCGGGCCGGGTCGGCGAACAAGCCGGCGAACAGGTCGGCGGCCTCCTCGGCCAGTGCGGACAGCACCGCGGCGACGGCTCGTGCGTGGCTGCGCACCTCGGTACGCGGCTCGGCGCCGACCCGCAGCTCGCGCCAGCGCGGCGCCCGGCGCACATGGCCGTTGAGCGCGGCGACCGCGTCCGCGCCGGGTGTCTGATCGTGCACGATCGCGTCGGCGACGGCCCGGATCGCGGTACGGAGGTCGTGCGCCACGGCGAGATCACCGCCGGTGACGGTGTCCAGGTCGTCGTCGGTGAGGGCGACCGCCAGTCGGGTGCGCATGTCGCGCAGCCACGCGGCGAGGTGGTCGGTCGTGTCCAGTCCCTCACACAGCCGGCCGCGGATCGCATAGGTGGTATTGGCGAACTCGATCGGGGCAGGCTCGCCCAGTAGCGGCGCCCCGCCCGCGCTGAGGCGGATCAACTCCACGGTTCTCATAGTGGCCCATTGACGGCCTGCGATCAGGCGTGCCATCGTACCTAACGGTACTCGTCTGTTCTATCCATTAGAACCAGCGGAGGCAGCGCATGGCAACACCCACCCTGGAAACCGGTCATGTCGGGTTGAACGTGACCGACCTGGCCCGGTCGATCGCCTTCTACACGCGGGTCTTCGAGCTCGACGTCATCGCGGAGCAGGCCAAGGGCGAGCGGCAGTTCGCCTTCCTCGGCCGGGAGGGCAGGCCGGTGGTCACGTTGTGGCGGCAGAGCACCGGGGAGTTCGCGGCGGCCCGGCCGGGCCTGCACCACCTGGCGTTCCAGGCGCCGGACGTCGAGGCGGTCCGGCGTGCCGAGGCCACACTGCGGGAGCTGGGCGCGGCACTGGTCTACGAGGGCGTGGTGCCGCACGGCGAGGGCGCCTCGTCCGGCGGCGTGTTCTTCACCGACCCCGACGGCATCCGGCTGGAGATCTACGCGCTGAGCGGCGCCGAGGGCGCACCCGCGCCGACCCCGGCCGCGCCGACCTGCGGGTTCTTCTAACCCGCGCTCATGGATCACGCGGGTGAACGCGCCGTCCGGCACAAGGCCGGCGCGGCCGTCGGGGGCCGGGACGTCCGCGCGGACGTCCCGGCGGTGGCCGCGCGGTTCCTCGGCGAGCAGCGGCTGGTCGTGATCGGCGCCGCGGACGGCGACGGCGCGGTGTGGGCGAGCCCGCTCACCGGCCCGCCCGGTTTCGTCACCACAGCCGGGGAGCACACCATCGTCGTCGACCGCCTGCCCGGCCCCGGCGAGCCCCTCGACGGGCGGTTCGACGCCGAGCGCGACATCGGCATGCTCGCCATCGACCCGGCTACCTGCCGGCGGATGCGCGCCAACGGCCGGGCCCGCCGCGCCGCCGACCGGCTGGTGATCGACACGAACCAGGTGTACGCCAACTGCCTCAAATACCTGCAGACCAGGTACCCCCGGGGCGACCGGCCGGCCACGACCGCCCGGGTGGCCCGGCGCGCGACCGCGCTCACCGTCGCGCAGCAGCGGTGGATCGCGGCGGCCGACACGTTCTTCATCGCGAGCGCCGTCCCGGGGCTCGGCGCCGACGCGTCGCACCGCGGCGGCAACCCGGGCTTCGTCACCGTCGCCGACGCGCGGCACCTGAGCTGGCCCGACTACGCCGGCAACGGGATGTACATGACGCTGGGCAACCTCGAGCTCGACCCGCGCTGCGGCCTGCTCTTCGTGGACTGGGAGCACGGCCACGCGCTGCAGCTGACCGGCCGGGCCCGCGTCGACTGGGACCCCGGCCGCGCCGCGGCGACCCCCGGCGCCCAGCGCTTCGTCGACGTCGAGGTCGATCAGGTCGTGGAGGTCACCGCCGGGCTCGGCATGCGGTGGTCGTTCGGCGAGTACTCGCGGTTCAACCCGGCTCAGCGATGACCGTGGCCGTGCCCGGCGGCCGTCGGTCCGACCCGGCTCAGGGCACGATCTCGATGACACCCATCATGCCGGCGGCCGAGTGCTCCAGGAAATGGCAGTGGTACACGTACCGACCGGTGTGGTTGGGGAACGTGGCCTGGACGCGGACGTTGCGCGCGCCGGCCGGCACGTAGATGGTGTCCTTCAGGCCGGCGTCGTCGGCAGTGGGTCTCGCGCCGTCGCGGTCGAGCACCCGGAAGTGTGTCATGTGCATGTGGAACGTGTGGTCGAAGCCCGGCGGGTCGCCGTTGCCGATCCGCCAGATCTCGGTGCTGCCCCGCTTCACGGTGAAGTCGACCCGGTTCGGGTCGAAGACGTGCCCGTTGAGCATGCCGACCGGCATCTGCCGGGTCAGGTCGAAGCTCATCGTCACGTCGCGGGTCACGGTCGCGGCCGGGGCAGGCGGCAGCGGCCGCAGCACGGCCGGCACGCGGCTGGGGTCGGCGGCCTGCCGTACCACGTCGAAGCGCAGCACCGGCCCGGCGGTCGCGTCCCGCAGGACGACCTGGCTGCCGAGCGGGAACCGGGCGAAGTCGACGACGACGTCCTGCCGTTCGGCGGAGGCGAGGACGATCTCGGTACGGGCGACCGGCGCCGGCAGCAGCCCACCGTCGGAGCCGACCTGGGTCATAGTCGCGCCGTCACCGAGGGTCAGCCGCAAGACGCGGGTGTTCCCGGCGTTGAGGAGGCGGAGGCGGTACTTCCTGGCGGCGACCCGGAAGAACGGCTGCGGCCGTCCGTTGGCGAGCAGGAACGGCCGTTCGAAGCTCGCGTAGTCCAGGCTGCCGTCGGCGGCGAACGCGGCGTCACGCAGCAGGATCGGCACGTCGAACTCGCCGCGGGGCAGTTGCAGCCCCCGCTCGGCGTCGTCCTCAAGGAGGTAGAACCCGTGCAGCCCGCGGTACACGTCCTCGGACTCCATGCCGTGGGCGTGGTCGTGGTACCACAGCGTCGCACCGGGCTGGCTGTTCGGGTAGGTGTACCACCGGGAGTGGCCGGGGTCGATGACGTCGGTAGGGAAACCGTCGTTCTCGGCCGCCACGTGCCCGCCGTGCAGGTGCACGTTGGCGGCCATGTCCAACCGGTTGACGAACTGCACAAGCGCGGGACGGCCGGTGCGGGCGCGGATCGTCGGGCCGACGAACTGCCCGCCGAAGGTCAGCGCCCGCGTCCGCACGGCGGGCAGGATCTCCACGGTGGCCGGGGTGATGTCGGTCCGGAAGATGTCGACGCCGGCGACGGTGGCGATCGGGCGCAGGTCGCGCGGGATCGGCAGCGGTACCGAGAACGGCGGGGGCGCCGCGAGCGCCCCGGCGGCGGCCGGGCTGAGCCGGGGATTGGCACCACCCGGCCAGCGCGCCACGATCTCGGTGGAAACCTTGGCCGTCGCGAGCATGCCGCCCGCGACGGCGCCGAGCGCCAGGACACTACGCCGGTTGGGCATATCTCCGCTCCAGTGAGGCATGTAAATCAATCGGTGTGGTTTCGCGGGCCGATCGTAGGGGCGCCGCAAGCGCATCGTCCATCGACCGACGTTGACACCCACCGGCCTGGTGCGAGGATTCGGGCATGCCCGAAACCGTGCTCTGGCCCGAGTTCGTCGACACCACCGACCGCGCCGAACACGAGCGGCTCGCGCTGCTGGAGTCGGTGTTCGACCCGTTCAGCCGGGCCGGCCTCGACCGCCTCGGCGTCGGCGCGGGCTGGCGCTGCCTGGAGGTCGGCGCCGGCCGCGGCTCGATCGCCTTCGAACTCGCCCGCCGCGCCGGCGCGGCGAACGTCACGGCCACCGACCTGAGCACCCGCCTGCTGGGCCCGCTCGCCGAATCGGGCGTCCAGGTGCTGCGCCACGACGTGCTGCGCGACGCCGCACCGGGCGAGTTCGACCTGATCCACTGCCGGTTCGTCGTCGACCACCTGCCGGACCGCCGGCGGGCGCTGGAGCGGATGGCCGGGTGGCTGCGCCCCGGCGGCTGGCTGCTGGTCGAGGCCGGCAGCACCGCGCCGGCGCTCTCGTCCTCGCCGGTGGTGGGCCGGGCGATGGCGGCCGCCAACGCGGTGCTGGCCCGACGACTGGGCACCGATCCGGCGTGGGCGCGCAGCCTGCCGCTACCGTTGGAGGCGGCCGGGCTGGCGGGTTGCACGGCGCACGCGGAGGCACCCCCGGTGCGGGGCGGCTCGCCGCTGGCCCGCTGGTTGCGCGACACGCTCCGCCTGGTCGACGACGCGGTGCTCGCCGACGGCGACCTGACGCGGGCGGACCTCGACCGGGCCGCCGCGACGTACGACGACCCGTCCTTCATCGACTACACCTGGTTGACCGTGGCCGCCTGGGGTCGCCGCCCCTGAATCCGGACGTGCGGGGCCGGCCGTGGCACGGCCCCGGTCCGGCACCAGGGTCAGTCGAGGGCGAGGGTCGGGCGGTACATGTCGAGCCAGTGGTACAGGTCGAGGACGCGATCGACGCCGCGGCGGATGTCGCTCGGGACGGTCAACGGGTCCAGGGCGGTGGCCGCGGTCAGCCAGTCCCGGTCCACGACGGCGAAGACCGGATGGTCGTGCTCGGCGAGGACCTCCTTGGCCTGCTGCTGGAGGCTCAGCAGGTACGCCGGATCCTGTGTCGAGGGATAGGACGCCTTCACCCGGTCCCGCGCCGACGGCGGCAGCACGTGCGCGGCGGCGTGCCGCAGCAGGCTCTTCTCCCGCCCGTCGAACGTCTTGAGCGCCCACGGCACGTTGTACACGTAGTCGGCCAATCGATGATCGCAGAACGGTACCCGCACCTCCAGCCCGACCGCCATCGACACACGGTCCTTCCGGTCCAGCAGCATCCGCACGAACCGGGTCAGATGCAGGTGGGTGACCTCCCGCATGCGCCGCTCGAACGGGTCGGCGCCCGGCAGGTGCTCGACCGCCGCGACCGCGCCCGCGTACTGGTCGGCGAGGTAGCCGCCGAGGTCCAGTGTGGAGCGCAGCCGGGGGTGCAGGACGGCGGCCCGGTCCCCGCTCATCGCGCTGCGGAACGCGAGCCAGGGGAACGTCGCCGCGCCGACCGACGCCGGGTCGTGCATCCAGCGGTATCCGCCGAAGACCTCGTCGGCGGACTCGCCGGACAGCGCGACGGTCGAGGTGGCCCGCACCGCGCGGAAGAGCGCCAGCAGCGAGGTGTCCATCTCACCGAAGCCGATCGGCATGTCCCGGGCCGCGATGACCGCCCGGCGCATCGCCGGGTCGGCGAGCGGTGCCGGGTCGAGGGTGACGTTCTCGTGCGCGGAGCCGACCCGGGCGACGACGTCGCGGATGTACGGCGTGTCGGGTGTGTCCCGGACCTCGTCGGCGCGGAACGTCTCCTCCCGCGCCACGAAGTCGACCGAGAAGGTGCGCAGTCGCTCGCCGTCGCGGGCGAGGTGGCGGGCGGCGAGCCCGGTGACGGCGCTGGAGTCGAGGCCGCCGGAGAGCAGCACGCAGCGGGGCACGTCGGCGACGAGTTGCCGGGCGACGATGTCGGTGAGCAGCTCCCGGACCCGCTCGACGGTGCGGCCGAGGTCGTCGGGGTGCTCGCGGGGTTCGAGCCGCCAGTAGGTGCGGGTGCGCGCGCCGGCGCGGTCGACGGTGACGACCGCGCCGGGCGGTACCTCCGCCATCCCGCGCCACAGCGCCCAGCCCGGCGCCATCGTGTTGGCGGCCAGTTCCCGCAGCCCGTCGGCGTCGACGACGGCGGGAGCGAGCGGGTTGGCCAGGATCGCCTTCGGTTCGGATCCGAACAGGACGCCGCCGGGCGTGTGGAACACGTACAGCGGCTTGACGCCGAGCCGGTCGCGGACCAGGGCGAGGGTCTGCGTGCGGCCGTCCCAGACAGCGAAGGCGAACATGCCGTTGAGCCGCTCGGCGAGCCGGTCGCCCCACTGCAGGTAGGCGCGCAGGACGACCTCGGTGTCGCTGCTCGTGCGAAACCGGTGGCCGCGGGCGGTCAGCTCGGCGCGCAGCTCGGTGAAGTTGTACACCTCGCCGCTGTAGACGACGGCGACAGCGCCCGCCGGGGTCTGTTCGACCATCGGCTGCCGTCCGCCGGCGAGGTCGATGACCGCGAGGCGCCGGTGGCCCAGCGCGGCGTGCGGCTCGATCCAGACGCCGGCGTCGTCCGGACCGCGCAGGGCCATCGTCGCGGTCATCCGTTCGACGACGTCGCGGTGGCGGGTCAGGTCGTCGTCGTAGGCCACCCACCCGGTGATGCCACACATCCCGGCCTACCCGCGGGGGGCCGCGATGATGGCGGTGGTCTCCATCGGCAGGTCGACGACCCGCTCGACGTCGAGGCCGGCCCGGTCCAGCAGCGCGCGGAAGGTGTCGAGGGAGCGGTGCCGCCCGCCGTTGGTCATCAGCAGGTGCAGGTCCCACAGGGCCGGCAGGACGGTGCCACCCTCGTCGGTGACGACCCGTTCGAGGATCATCAGCCGGCCGTCCGGCCCGTCCATCGCCCGGCGGCAGGCCGCGAACAGCCCGGCGACGGCGTCGTCGCTGTGCCCGGCGAGCACCCGGCACAGCACGTAGACGTCGGCGCCGGCGGGGACCGTCTCGAACATGTCGGCGGCGACGAACTCGATCCGCTCCAGGCCGACGGTGGCGGCGAGGTTGGCCTTCGCGATCGGTACCACGTGCTCGCGATCCAGCAGGATGCCCCGCGCGTCCGGCACGGCCCCCAGGACGGCCATGAGCAGCCGGCCCGGTCCGCCGCCGAGGTCGGCGACGGTCTTGCCGGCGAAGTCGAAGACGTCCGGCACGTAGTCGAAGAAGAGGTTGCCGGAGCGCATCGCCGCCTGGAACCGCTCGGCGAGGTCGGGGGCGGTGCCGAGGTAGGGGTACAGCGCCTGGCCGAAGGCGATCTCGAAGCCGGCGCGCACGGTGCGGATCGACTCGTACGCCTGGCCCCAGGCGGTGTAGAACTCCTCGCCGTACAGCAGGCACATGTCCCGCAGCGACTCGGGCTCGTCCATCAGTGCGAGGCTGGCCGGCGTGTTGCGGTAGCCGCGCTCGTCGCCGTCGAACACCTCCATCGCGACCAGCAGGCGCATCAGCCGGCGGACGCCCTCGACCTCGGCGCCGGCTGCGGCGGCGAGCTCGGCCGCGGTGGTGCTCCCGGCCGCGATGAGGTCCGGCAGCCGCATCCTCGCCGCGGTGTAGACCGCCTGGGCGCGCCACCCGCCGGTGATGAGCTCGACGACCCGCCCGGCGGCGTCCAGATCCGTTCGTGCCACGACAACGTTCCCTTCGAGGTCTCAGCGGGGGATGCCGCCACGCTTGACGACCGGCACCGCGATGCCGAGGGCGTCCAGCTGGCGGAAGGGGTTCATGAACTCGCGCTGCTCGGCGATGCGCCCGTCGCGGAACCGGAACGAGTGGATGAAGTGGTTCTCGTAGCGGCCCGGCGGGTAGTCCGGGAACAGGATCTGCCCGGCGCCGTCGCACTCGACCCAGAACCGGTTCGGGTCCTGCGTCTGGAAGATCTCGACGTTGTACCACTCCCAGTCCGGGAACATGCGCAGCGACCACTCGCCGTGCGCCTTGAGCCCGGCGTGGCCCGTGGTGATGACCGGCTCCCGTGTGTCGGCCGTGTAGAGGCCGCCGCTGCCGTCCTCGGTGAAGAGCAGGTAGCGGGTCAGCCGGCGCTCCCCTTTGCGGTTCATGTAGTCCTCGACCACGGCCCGGTTCTGCTTGCGGACATCCTCGTCGGCGCCGAACATCGGCAGACCTCCCTCATCGACCACTGTCGATCATATGGGCTCGTCCAAGTGCCGGAAACCGGCGCTTGGACGCACCACCGGTGCACGGCCACGGCCGTTACCGTCATCCACGTGTACGCCTACGTGATCGCCGACGTGTTCACCGCGACCGCCCTGCAGGGCAATCCCGTCGCGGTGTTCCTCGACGCCGCCGGTCTGAGCGGCGAGCGCATGCAGCGCATCGCCCGCGAAATGAACCTGTCCGAGACGACCTTCGTCCTGCCCCCGTCCACCGACGCCGACGTGCGGGTGCGCATCTTCACCCCCGTCAACGAGCTGCCCTTCGCGGGTCATCCGACGCTCGGCACGGCGATCGTCCTCGCCGACCGCGAGCACCGCGAGGAGCTGCGGATGGAGACCGCCATGGGCGTGGTGCCGTTCCGGTTCGACCGCCCGGGCGGCGGCGGAGGCAAGGTGCGGGTCGCCCGGATGCTCCAGCCGACGCCGGTCTGGGAGCCGTACGACCGGCGCAGCGAGCTGCTCGCCGCGCTCGGGCTGGAGCGTTCGACGCTGCCGGTCGAGGTATACCGCAACGGCCCGCGGCACGTCTTCGTCGGCCTGCCGAGCATCGAGGCACTGTCCGCCGTGCGGGTCGACCTGCTCGCCCTCGCCACCCACCACGACATGGCGGCCAACTGCTTCGCCGGCGCCGGCACGAGCTGGCGCATCCGGATGTTCTCCCCCGCCTACGGCGTGGCCGAGGACGCCGCCACCGGCTCGGCTGCCGGCCCGCTCGCGCTGCACCTCGGCCGGCACGGGCTGGTGCCGTTCGGCACGCGGATCACGATCCGCCAGGGCGTCGAGATGGGCCGGCCGTCCACGATGTACGCCAAGGTGGACGGCAGCGCCGAGCGCATCGAACGCATCGAGGTGGCCGGCTCCGCGGTGCTCGTCGGCCGCGGCATGCTCGACGTCTGACACTACGGTTGCAGGCGGCGGCCGAGCCAGCCGTCGCCGGTCCGGTCGTAGCGCAGTCGCCGGTGCAGCCGGTCCGCGTCGGCCTCCCAGAACTCCACTGTGGACGGTGTGAGCCGGTAGCCGCACCACTGCGCCGGCCGGGTCAGCGGCGCCCCCTGGTCCGCCAGCCGCCGCGCGGCGGCCCGCAGCGCCGCCTCGTCGTCCAGCGGCGCGCTCTGCTCGGAGGCGACCGACATCGGGTGCGTCGCCGCCGGTCGTGCGGCCCACAGCGCGTCGGAGTCGGCGTCGGGCAGCCGCGTCACCCGGCCGGCGAGGGTGATCTGGCGGCCGTTCTCCCGCCAGTACAGCACCCCGGACGCCCAGCCGGTCTCCGCGATGTGCCTGCCCTTCACGGAGCCGGCATGGCTGGTGAACAGGAGCCCGTCGGCATCGAGCCGCAACGTCTGCACCATGCGGCTCGCGCTGCGCCCGTCCGAACCGGCGGTCGCCAGCGCCAGCACGCCCGGCTCGCGCACCCCCGCCGCGACGGCGCCCTCGAACCACTGGCGCAGCGCGGTCAACGGCTCGGCGGGGACCACCGCGAAGACGTCGTCAGTCATCGATGAACCCCGGGAGCGCGAGGCCGCGGCCGCCGAGACGCGGCTCGTCGTAGCGGCCCTCGACGGTGGCCTCCACGTCGAACCGGATCCGCTGCTGCGGCGGGTAGCCGATCAGCTCGCTGGCCCGATGCGGCGGCAGCACGGCGGGGTCGACGTCGTCGCGGTCCCACAACATGACCGCGCCCCACCGGTTGCCGGCGCGGTCGGAGACCCAGAACTTGAGCCGCAGCCCGGGCACCGACTCCCAGGGCAGCACGCCCTCGTCGCGCAGGTACTCCCGCAGCGAGTCGATCGTCTGCGTCGACTCGCTCAGGTCCCACCAGGTGACGGTCGCCTTCATGTGCCGAGTACCTCCTTGATGCGGGCGGCGAAGATGCGCGGGCCGTCGACGGTCAGCACCGACTCGGCGTGGAACTGCAGGGACGCGAAGTGCTGGCCACGCAATGCGAACACCTCACCGGTGTGCGGGTCGCGGCTGACCTCGACCGGCCCGACACCCGGCGGGTCGATCTTGTCCTGGTCGCAGCGGGCCGCGAACGTGTTGTAGAGCCCGACGACCGCCGGCTCGCCGAACAGGTCGATCCGGCGCTGCCGGCCTTGGTTCGACCGCTCGCACGGCGCCAGCGGCAGTTCGAACCGCCCGCTGAGCACCTGATGGCTCAGGCACACCGCGACGAACCGGCGCCGATCGGCGAGCAGCCGCTCGATCGTCGCGTGCAGGTACGCGATACGCGGGTCGGCGCTGTCCCGCGGGTCGCCGGGCCCGGGCCCCATGACGACGACGTCGGCGTCGCCGGCGGGCTCGTCGTAGCGGCACACGGTGACCGCCAGCCCGAGCGCGCGCAACTGGTGCCCGATCATCGCGGTGAAGGTGTCCTCGGCGTCGACCACGAGCGCCCGGCGCCCGGCGAACTCCGGCACCGTGCGGTCCTCGTCCGCTCCGGCCAGCCAGAACGGCGCCAGCCCGGCGTTGCGGCCGGCGAGCGCCGCCCGCACATGCGGATGTTGCGCCAGTGGTACCGCAGGTGCCGCGTTCAGCGCGCCGAGGAGCCCGGCGACCTTCGCGGTCGTCTCCGCCGCCTCCGACGCCGGGTCGGAGTGGCGCACGACGGTGGCGCCGACCCCGATCCGCAGCCGTCCACCGGCGTCGATGTCGGCGGTACGGATGAGAATCGCCGAGTCCATCGCCCAACCGCCGCCGGCGTCGCGCCCGATGAGGGCCGCGACCCCGGCGTAGTAGCCGCGGCCGGCCGGCTCGTGCCGGGCGATCACCCGGCAGGCGCTCTCCAGCGGGCTGCCCGTCACCGTCGGGGCGAACAGCGTCTCCCGCAGGATGTCCCGGGGGTCCATCGTGGACCGTCCGGTGATGAGGTACTCGGTGTGGGCGAGGCGGGCCATCTCCTTCAGCCGGGGCCCGACGACGCGCCCGCCGTCGGTGCAGATCCGGGCCATCATCTTCAGCTCCTCGTCGACGACCATGAAGAGCTCGTCGCGCTCCTTGACGTCGGCCAGGAACTCCAGCAGGCCGGAGAGCGTCGGTCCGGTCGGCGGGTACCGGTAGGTGCCGCTGATCGGGTTCATCACGGCCGCGCCGTCGTCCAGGCTGACGTGCCGCTCGGGGCTGGCGCCGACGAACGTGCGCTCCCCGGTGTGGATGACGAACGTCCAGTAGGCGCCGCTCTCCCGCTCGCAGAGCCGGCGGAACAGGGTGAGCGCGGCGGACGGCCGGTAGCCGGTGATGTCGGCGGTGTACGTGCGCTTGATGACGAAGTTCGATCCCTCGCCGCGGCCGATCTCGTCGGCGATCACCGCCCGTACCGTCGCCGCGTATGCCTCGTCGTCGACGTCGAACCGCCCGCCGGCCACGTCGACCGGCACGTCCGGGATCCGCGCCAGTACCTCGGCGAGCGGCAACGCGACCTGCCCGCGGATCCGCATCGCGAGCAGCGGCGCGTCGTCCTGGACCGCGGTGAAGCCGCGCTCCTCGAGCTGGCGGAACGGGACCAGGACGAGCACCTGGTGGTCCCGGGCGCGTTCGGAGGCCGGCAGCGCAATGCCGGCGAGCGTGGCCGGGGTCTCGACCTCGCCGATGAGCACGTCCACCCGGCCGTCGCCGGTCGCCGGCCGGTGCAGGAGCGCGAACGGCGGCGGGTTGTCCCGCAGCACCCGGTCGAGCAGGAACGCCTTGTTCACGCAAGGATCTCCTTGGCCATCAGGACCATGGCGCAGCGGGCGGCGGCATAGCGCAGCGCCAAGCCGTGGTGGTCGGCGGAGAAGTCGGCGACCGCGTCGGCCACCAGGAACGGCTGGATGTCGTTGGTGAAGGCGTCCACCGCGGTGGCGAGGACGCCGACGTGGGCGTACACCCCGCACAGCACCAGCTGGTCACGGCCCCGCTCGCGCATCCAGGCCAGCAGCGGCGACCGGAAGAACGCGCTGTACCGCCATTTCGTCAGCACCAGGTCGTCCGGGCCGGGCGCGAGCTCGTCGACGACCGCCCGGTCCGCCGGGTCGACCCGCATGCCCGGCCCCCAGAAGTCCTTGAGCAGGCCGCGTTCCTCGTCGGTCATCCCGCCCGGCTGCGCGGTGTACGCGACCGGCACGCCGAGCGCGCGGCACCGCTGCCGGATCGTCGCGGTGTTGGCGACGATCTGCTCACGCACCGCCGGTGGCAGCGGGCGCAGGAAGTACCGCTGCATGTCGTGGACGAGCAGCACGGCCCGGTCGGCGGCGGCAGCCCAATCGGCTACGTTGGCCGGCAGGTCGCCCGGCTGAGGCAACGGATACGGTGCGATCTGCGGAATCATGCGGCTTCCCGGTCCGGCGTCTCGTCGGTCTTGTTGAGGTGCTCGCCCACCAGGCGCCAGACCCGCGCGCACTCCATCGCCAGACTGGCCACGGTGGCCCGGTTGTGCGGCGGCACGCTGCGCAGGATGGCCGCCCAGTGCGCCGTCGTGAGCGTGTGCATGTCCAGCAGGCGCAGCAGAACCCGGCCGGTCTCGCTGAACCGCAACATCGGGTCGGCCCGCAGGCGCCGCACGATCGCGGCACTGTCCTGCGCGGGTTGTTGCCGCTCGCGTACCTCCGGCTCCCGCGCCTGTCGCGCGCTGCCCACGGCCCGCCGCTGGGCCCGCAGCTCGGCCCGGACCGACCGGACGGTCTCCGGCGAGATGCCGACCACACGGGCCACCTGCCGCAGCGACAGCTCGGGGTCGCGGCTCATCAGCTCCGCGGCGAGCCTGCGTTTGGCGAGCCGGTCGACCGGCCGCACCCGCCCGTCCCGGCCGATCCGCCCGGCGGGCTGCGGCGCCGTACCGGGCCGAGCGCGGCGCAGCTCACCGACCGTGCGGGCGGACAGCCCGGTCACCGACGCGATCATGCGGTCCGACCACGCCGGGTGCGACCCGAGAATCCGCTCGGCGGCGGCCCTGCGGTCAGCGGCGCTCAGCGGAAGCCCGTGCGCGGCGTTGAGCCACACGGCGAGGACGAACGCGTCGTCCGGGTCGCCATCGAGGAACCGGACCGGAACCGTCCGGTCGCCGCGAAGCACCGCGGCGCGCAGACGGTGCATGCCGTCGACGACCCGGTGCGTCGGCCGGTGCGCGATGATCGGCGGGAGCTTTCCGGGCTCGGCGTCGGCGAGCCGGCGGACGTGGTCGGGGCACTCGCCGCCGGAGCGCGGCAAGAGGCCGTCCCACAGGCACCCGACCTCGACGTCCACCACGGGACCGAGCGTCAGGCCGAGCCGTTCCACCGGATCCAGCGGATCCAGCTCCTGCTGCTCCTCCTCATGCTGGTCCCGCTCCTTCCGGTGCTGCGGCATTCGCTTCGTGACGCTGGCGGAAACAACGGACACTGCCACGTCTCCCACATCGGTCGTCGTCACCATCGGGCCAGGCATCAAATTGATACCGGCCGAAGCGCAACAACCGCGCAAGAGGGCCTCGAGGGCTTGGCAACGGGTACCGCACCCAGGCACTCTGCTCACATGAGTTGGCGGAACAACCTCCTGATCCCGCAACTGACGATCTATCGCGCCCTCGCCCCGCGTGACCAACGGCGGGCGTGGCAAAAGTACTGGTCGACGGCGCGCGACGACGAGGTCATGTGGGACGCCGGCCATTCACCCGAGTCCGACACGACGGCCGCCAGGCTCCGCGAGCACGCCGACCTGACGCTGCCGATCGTCGACCTCGGCTGCGGCAACGGCACCCAGTCCAGGGCGCTGGCCCGGATCGCCCCGCGGGTGATCGGCATCGACGGCGCCGAGGCCGCGATCGCGCGGGCGAACGCCGCCGGCGGCGGTGTGGAGTACCGGGTCGCCGACGCCACTGAAGAGGGCCTCGGCGAGCGGCTCCACGACGAGCTGGGTGACGTCAACGTGCACATCCGCGGCATGCTGCACATCGTCGCGCCGGAAGCCCGGCCCGCCGTCGTGCGAAACCTCGCGGCGATGCTGGGCGCCCGCGGCACCGCCCACATCTGCGAAACGAACGTTCGCGGCAACCCGCTGGTGATCCTGCGCCGGCAGGGCGCCACCGCGATCGGCATGCCGCCGATCCTGCGGCGCTTGATCGCCTCGGGTGTCCGCCCGCCCATCAATTTCGGCCAGCCCGAGGTGGAGGCCCACTTTCCGCCCGACGCGTGGCAGGTCCTGGCGAGCGGCCCCACGACGCAATACGGCCGACCGCTACGCGCCGGCGGACCGCTGCAGGAGGTGCCCTGCTACTACGCGATCGTGCGAACCGCGCCCGATCGATAGCGGCCCCGGCTACGAGCAGACGTTGCGGCGCCCAGCGAGCGCTGTCCAGCGACAGCGCCAACCGCGGCCGTCGAACCGCCACCACCGCCGTCGTCGAACCCAGATCGCGACGTCGATCCACAGCCGTTCGACCGCAGCCGTAAGACCGCGACCGTCGAACCGGGGCCCTCAGGTCAGACCGCGGCCGGAGCGTCGGAGCGGACCCCGGCTATCGAACCGCGGGCCATCGGCGTGCGGCGGGCTTCGGAGCGGAGCCGGCGTCGGAACGTGGTTAGGCATCGGAGCGCGTCCTTTGGCGCGGCAGCAGGAAGCCGGCGGCGATGAGCCAGGCGAGGGCGGTGAAGCGGGCGATCGGCAGCAGGTACGCCGCGGGGTCGAGCAGCAGGGTCAGCGTGGACAGTTCCGCAATCGCGGCGATCACCAGGCCGGACCATGCCAGCCAGGTCGGCAGGAGGCGCGCCAGCAGGCCGGGCACCGCTATGCCGGCAAGGAGCAGACCCAGCGGTACGACATGGGCGACCCCTCCCGACGCGAAGTTCAGCAGCTGCAGAGCGCGGACCATGGCGGGATCGTCGAGGACCTCCGGACGGGACAGGACCCAGCCCAGCAGGCCCGACAGGGCCAGGAACGCCGCGGCGAGCAGACCGCCGGCCAGGGCGATCGTGGCGCCGGGAGCGCGGATGCCGAGCTGGTGCAGGCGTGCGCTGGCGGTGGCCGCGTAGATGGCCAGGGGAACGGCGGCGCCGAACTGGAACGCACCGCCGATCTGTACGGCGCGCGGATGGTCGCGGAAATAGGCGAGGATGTCCGCGGCGGCGCCGAACGGGGACGGGTAAGGCTTACCGCCGGCGAGCATCGTGGCGAGGACGAGGCCGCCGAGGAACAGCGCGGCGAAGACGATGGCGAGCGCGCCCAAATGCGGGCCGCCCTGAGCCTGGCGCCGCCGGGGCGTGGCGCCCGAGGTGGTGCCGGGCGCCGTCATACGATCACCCGGCCGCCGGTGAGGTCCAATGTGGCGCCCGTGATCCAGGAGGCGGAGTCGGAGGCCAGGTAGAGCACCGCCTCGGCGACGTCCTCGGGTCGGCCCAGGCGACCGAGCGGGAACCGGGCGGCCAGGTCCGCGAGCTGCTCGTCGGTCATGTGCTGGCGCATGCGACTGTTGAGAACCGCTGACGGGGCCAGGCAGTTGACGCGGATGCCGTGCGGGGCTACCTCGGCGGCGAGGTGCTTGCTGAACATCACCACGCCCGCCTTCGCGGCCGCGTAGGCGGCACTGGCCTGGCCCGGCAGGCGTCCGGCGGTCGAGGACATCGTGACGATGACGCCGGCGCGGCGTTCGATCATGCCGGGCAGTACCTCGCTGACGGCCAGGAAGACCGAGGTCAGGTCAGCTTCGATGGTGGCGCGCCACTGCTCGGCGCCGAGCTGGTGGGTGGGGACCGGGCGCCCCTGACCGCCGACGAACGGGGCGAGGACGTCGATCGGGCCGAGGGCTCGCTCGACGTCCTCGCGGATGCGGTGCACGGTGCCGGCCTCGGTGGCATCGCCGGGCGCGGCAAGTGCTGCGCCACCGGCCTGCGTGATCTCGGCGACCAGTTCGTCAACGGCGCCGGGATCCCTGCCGTTGACGGCGACGCGGACGCCGTTCTGGGCCAGCGCCCGGCAGGTCGCGGCGCCGATCCCGCGGGATCCGCCGGTGACGAGCGCGACCTTGCCGGCCAGGTCGGAATGGGTGGTGAACGACATCGGAGCACTCCCTTCTCTTCCGTGAATAGTTCAGTCAAGTGAATCGTTCGGCGTGGTGTACGATAGCGCCATGAAGCACGGCGGGCAACCCAGACCCAGAGGAGCGGCATTCCTGCTGGCCCAGGTCGGCGCGCACGCATCGGAACGGTTCGCCGACCGGGTGCAGGAGATCGGGCTGTCACCGCCGGAGGTCGGGCTGCTCCGCATGATCGCCGGGCAGCCGGGCCGCAGCCAGCAGTCCGTCGCGGTCGACCTCGGCGTGGTGCCGAGCCGCGTCGTCGTGCTCATCGACAATCTCGGCCACAAGGGGCTGGTCGAGCGGAGGCCGGGCAGCACCGACCGCCGGCATCACGAGCTATATCTGACCGTCGACGGGGAACGGATCATGATGGACATGCGATCGATCGCCACGGCACACGACGACGACCTGCTCACCGCGCTCGATCCCGACGAACGCGCAGAGCTCACCCGACTGCTGCAACGCATCGCGGACCAGCAGGGGCTCACTCCGGGCGTGCACCCGGGATACAAGCAGACGGGCGGCCGCCGAAAGCCCGTCGGCCAGGGGACGTAGCGGCGTCGGCCATCGGGTGGCTCCGGCCCGTCCGCGGGCCGAGACTGATACCTCACCACGCTCATCGCGGGCGGCGCCGACGTCTGCCTCTACGGCGCGTCCCCGATCGTGGTTCGGGTAGAGGCCGGCTGTGTCGGCGTCGCGCGGTCCGTAGGCGGGGACCTGCGTGCCAGACCGTGACCCGAGGCCGAAAGCCCGAGCGGAACGACGCCGGTCGGCAAGCAGGCGGCGGACAGCACGCGACGGCGGGCTGAAGGTCCGCCGTCTGGACTGGAATCGGGGCAACTGAAGCACGGCGACGCCCGGGTTGACCGCGCGGCGTCGCGGGCGAGTCGCGGCGGGAGCGCTGGGCCGCCGGTGTGCGCATCGGGCGGCCGGCAACCGGAACGTGGCTTCACCTAACGTCAGCCGTGCGGAGCGACGATCGGGTCACCGCGCCGGGCGAGGATGCGTCACCCGCCAGGCGAGGGCCGGCGTCACCAGCACCAGGCGACGATTGGCGTTGCCGCACGGGGCGAGGATCGGCGTCACCAGCGCCAGGCGCCAGTCGGCGGCGTCATTCGTAGGGGCGGGGGCCATCGGCCGGGGCCAGTGACGGCGCTGGCGGTGCCCCGCTACGGTCTACGGGCATGAGCTCACCGCAGGAGACCGAAGCCGGTCAGTCCGTGGCGGCGCCGGCGCCTGGGCCTCCGCCGACCGGGATCGGCAGCCGGGTCGTGACGCTCGTCGGTGCGCTCGCCGCGTTGCTGGCGCTGGGCTTGCCGTGGGCTCGGGAGGACAACACCGTCACGGTGGCCACCGATGTCGGCGGGACCGCCACCCTGCTGCAGAGCGGGGGCGACGTGTGGACCGGCTGGGCGCTGCACGGCGCAAGCCGGCTCGACGGGCACCGGCCGGTCACCGTGGCGTTCGCGATGCTGCTGATCACCGCCACGGTGGTACTGGTGGGTGGGGCCTGGACGACGTTTGAGCGACCGCGGTCGATCTGGATCGCGCCGACGATGGCGGCGGTGGCAATACTGACGCTGATCATCAGCGTGCCAGGGCTCGACGGGGTGGCCGGGCGGTTCGGGTCCGGGCAAGTCACGTCGGTCGAGTTCGGGGTGGTGGTGTGGCGAACGGCGCTGGGCGTCGTGGCCGTGGGCGCCGCACGACTGGCGTTGCTACAGGAGACGAACCGGCGAAGATCGCGTTAGCGCGACCGCCAGGTTGGCAGCGGCAGTTCGTACCTTCTTGATCACGGAGTGAACGTGCTGCTCCTTGTACGTTTCCACTCCGTGATCATGACGAACCGGGTGTTTGGCCGGCGAGTGCTGCATGATCACGGAAATCCTGTGCTTGCCGGGCCTGGCAAGGTCGGCCCTGACGCGCGCCAGCCGGCGACGGAGCGCGTCGACCGGGGCAGGCACCGCAGGGCTCATCCCGCTACAGAGCGGTTGCCGGGCGGCGGGTCGGCCGGACTGGTCCAGGGTGGCGGGAGCAGGACGGGTCCCGGCGAGACGGGCCAAGCCGGCGCGGCGCCAGGGCCGCATTTGGAGCGAAGTTCAGGACTGCGGGCGCACGATCCGCGCCGCTGCGACCCGAGGCGGGCAATCCACGGCCACACTGCCTACGTCACGCCTCGCCGACGCCGGCGATCGGGCCGGACGCGCCGGCCTCGCGAGCGCGGCGTTGCTCCTCGGCCGCGCGCTTCTGGTTCTCCCGCAGCCGCTTGTACTGCTCACGCGCCTCCGGACTCCAACCCTGGATCGCGCCCTCGACGGTGGCCGGACCGAAGATCCGGAACAGGAAGTCCCCGACGCGGTCCTTCTTCGACTGCGAACGACGCTTGAACGCGAACATGGCGATTCCTTCGGGTACAAATCGTTGGCACACTAACTATTGGTGTACGGTTAGTATGGCAGCGACGAACATGTTCGGGAAGGGCGGGGCACGTGAGCAAGGACGCAGCAGCCGCGGTACAGATTCCTGATCCGCTGGCCCTGGAGCATCAGGTCTGCTTCGCGCTCGCGGTGGCGTCACGCAACGTCATCGCGCTCTACCGTCCGCTACTCGAGCCGATGGGGCTGACGCATCCGCAGTACCTCGTGATGCTGGCGCTGTGGCAGCACGCACCGCTGTCGGTCAAGGACCTCAGCCGCCTGCTCCAGCTCGACCCGGGCACCCTGTCGCCGCTGCTCAAACGGCTGGAGTCGGCCGGGCTCATCCACCGGCGGCGGGCGCCGCACGACGAACGTGTTCTGGAAGTCACGCTCACGGAGCCGGGGCGGGCGCTGCGCGCGGACGCGGAGCGCATCCCGCCGGCCGTGGTGGAGCGCCTCGGCATGCCGCTGGAGGAGCTGCTGCAGCTGCATGCGGCGCTGACGAGGGTCATCGAGATCACGACGACCTAGTCGAAAAGCCTTATGCCGCCTCGGTACCCCGGGATTCGTACAGTTCCGCCTCGAAGCGCCGCTTGAGCGCGGGGATGCGATCCGTGGCGCGCAGGAACGCGCGTTGGCCGACCAGGGCGACCCGGCCGATCACCTGCTTGTGCACGAGCTGGTCGCCGCCGGTCTGCCGCTTCGAGGCCTCGACGGCCTTGAAGCCGTACTCGATCATCTCGCTCGTAGTCGCGCACCGCGTCGAGCAACGGCTTGCCGCCGGTGAGCTCCCGCAGCAGGTTGCGCGCGTCCCGCAACGCGGTGTTGGCGCCGACGCCCTGGCCCGCACGTGACCCGGGCCAGACCGGGCGACCACAACGCGTCGCGCGCTGACCGCGTCGCTTGACCCGGGTCAGGCGCGGCGGTCGCGATGCGTCACGGGCTGACGGTGCCGCGCGTGATCCAGGTGAGGTTGGACGGCTGCAGCGCATCGGTTCGCGCGCCGAGGATCTCGTGCTGGTTGGTGTGCTCGGCGCTCATGCCGTGCGTGCCGAGCATCGCGGCGAGGCCGGCGGGCGAGAAGAACGACAGCCACGGCTCGCCGTGCTGGGCGTTGACCGAGCCGACGGCCTCGACGTACGCGCGCGCGGCCGGGTCGCGATCCTCCTCCGGCACCATGTGGTCGAGCACGAGGACCGTCCCGGCGCCGAGACGCGCGACGCCGGCGACGGTGCGTTCGACCGCCTCGCGGGTCAGATACATGGTCACGCCGAGCCAGCTGACGACCGCGGGCCGTAGCGGGTCGAACCCGTGCGCGACGAGCCGCTCGAGCAGGTCGTCCCGCTCGAAGTCGACCGCTACGTACGCCGCCCGCTCGGGGAGTCCCGCCGCCCGGAGTGCGGCCCGCTTGAACTCCTGCGTCGCGGCGCGGTCGACCTCGAACACGCGCACGTCGTCGCCGCCGCGGTTCGCGTAGCTGTCGAGCCCGGCACCGAGGATCACGTACTGCGAGTGAAAGGACCGGTGCAGCGTGTCCTCGGCGTAGCGGCTGCGGCACAGCACCTGGGCGCGCGCGCCGGAGAGCACGGGGTGCTCGCCGTGCAGGCGGTGGTATGCGAGCAGTTCGTCCGCGCGGTCGCCGAGCAGCACGACGGCCAGCGGGTCCTCGAACACGTACGGTTCGTCGTCGACGATGAGATGCGCAGCCCGCGCGGCGGCGGCCATGAGAGCGGTGCGGCTGATCGCGGCGGAGGTATTGGTGTCAGTCACGCGGCAACGCTAGGCCGACCTTTCGGACATCATATCACAAAGATCGATTTATATCCAGTACCGCACGGGCCCACCCGACCACCCGTACGACCGATTCCGGGGCGTCGCTACAGGCCCAGCGCCGGCGGAAGGTCGCGCACGGACGGCAGGACGTGGGTCGCGCCGGCGGCTCGCAGGGCCGGCTCGTCGTGTGCGCCGGTCAGGACGCCCGCGGCGAAACGAGCGCCGGCGCGAAGGCCGCACAGCACGTCGTACGTGGTGTCGCCCGCCGTGGCCACCGCGCGGACGTCGTCGATCTCCAGGCGGAGTACCGCGGTCAGGACCAGGTCGGGGAACGGGCGGCCACGGCCGGCCTCGGCCGGGACCAGGGTCAGGTCGGCGACGTCCTTCCAGCCCAGCGCGGCCAGGATCCGGTCGGCGGTGTCGCGGGAGAAGCCGGTGGTGAGCGCGACCTTCACGCCCGCCGTGCGGAGCCGGTCGATGACCTCGGCAGCGCCGGGGATCGGGGCACAGTGGCCGTCGTCGACGAGCGCCGCGTAGGCGCGCTCGAACGCGGCGTTGCCGGCCTGGGCCGCGGCCTCGTCGCCGGCCAGGAGGTGGCGGAAGACGCTGATCTTCGACTCGCCCATGGTGGCGCGCACGTGCGCGAGCATGTCCGCGAAGGCGGGATCGCCGGGGTGTACGCCCTGCTCGCCGATCGCGGCGGTGAACGCGCGCTCCACCAGGCCGCCGTCCTGCACGGTCGTGCCGGCCATGTCCAGGACAACCAGGTCTACCACGACAGCTCCTCGGCGGTCTGCTCGGCGATGGCGGGCGAACAGGTCATGCCGCGGCCGCCGGGGCCGGTGACCAGCCAGACACCGGGCGTGACGGCGGCACGGTAGGCGACGGCGGCGGGGTCGAGGCACTGCGCGTACACACCGTTCCACCGGCGCTCGATGCGCGGCAGCGGACGGCCCAGCAGCGCGGACGCGACCTCGACGAGATGGTCGTACGGCGCCTCGACCTCGTCGAACGGGAACGGCTCGGCATAGGCGTGGGTGTCGCCGATCGTGAGGCCGCCGTCGAGGCGCTGCACCATGAGCAGCTGCATCTTGTGCTCGGCGGCGACCGGCGGCTGCGGCTGTTCGTCGACGAGCCCGCCCGAGTCGTACGCCGGGTAGTACCGGAAACTGTCCGCGTCCGCGACGGACGTCGTCAGCGGCTCGCCCAGTGGCGCGGTCTGCGCCATCTGCAGCCACACCCGGCGCACCGGCAGCTGCCCGGCCAGCTCGCGCACGAGGCCGCCGAGTGCCGCGCCCGTGGCCAGGACGACCTGGTCGCCGGCGTGGACGGCGCCGGTGTCGTCGCGTACCGAACCCTCGGCGACGGTGCGTGCCTCGCGCCCCGGCAGCCAGGTGTAGCGGCCGCTGGGCTGCAGCGCCGCGCGCAGCGCGGGCAGGGCGACGCGCGACTCGACGGCGCCGTCGGCCGCGCAGTGCAGGCCGCCGAGGAATTCGCCGCGCAGCGCCGGGTTGATGGTTCGTACCGCTGCGGCGTCCAGCAGGCGCCAGCCGCGCTCGGCGGCGTCGGGCGCGCCGGCCGCGGCCTCGGCGACGGACCACTCCGCCTTGGTGCGGACCAGCGTCATCGAGCCGTTGCCGCGGAAGCCGACACCGGGGACCTGCGCGCCGATCTCCTCCCACAGCCGCCGGGCACGCAGCGCGGTCGCCAGCTCGGCGCCTCGGGCCCGGCCGGAGACCCAGACCAGGCCGAAGTTGCGCACGGACGCGCCGCGGGCCTCGGCCTCGCGCTCCAGGTGGACGACCTCGTGGCCGCGCCGCACGGCGTGCCAGGCGTGCATGGTGCCGAGCACCCCGCCGCCGACGATCACGATCCTCAAGTGCCGCCCCCAGATCAACGGTTCGAACCCTGAATCTACTCGCAACACCTGGCTGCGAGCTCACGCTCCGCGGGCAGCGGTATTTTGGGAGCGGCCGGGCGCGGCCGGGCGGTACTGTGCCCGACCGTGAGCGACGTCGTACGAGGAACCGTGGCGCCCGGGTTCGAGGGCGTCGCCGAGACGTTTCGCGGGCTGGTCGAGTCCGGGGCCGAGACCGGGGCCTCGGTGGCGGCCTACGTGGGCGGCGAGCTCGTCGTGGACCTCTGGGGCGGCTGGGCCGACGCCGGTCGGACGAGGCCCTGGCGGCATGACACGCTCGCGACCGTGTTCTCGGCGAGCAAGCCTGTCGCCGCGCTCGCCGTGCTCACGCGGGTCGCCGACGGGCGGATCGGGCTGGACGAACCCGTCGCGCGCTACTGGCCGGCGTTCCGGCACTCCGGTGGCACCGTCCGGCATGCGCTGGCGCATCAGCTGGGGCTGCCCGCGATCGCCGAGGCGCTCACGCCGGACGAGGCGCTGGACTGGGAGCGCTGCACGGGCGCGATCTTCGCGAGTCCGCTGGAGTGGGAGCCGGGGACGGCGGTGGGCGAGCACGCCCTGACGTACGGTAACGTCCTCGGCGCCATCCTCCGGGGCGCGACGGGCGAGACCGTCGGTGCGGTGGTTCGCGGCCTGGGCCATGATGTCCACTTCGGACTGTCCGCGGCGGACTCGGCGCGGTGCGCTGAGGTGGAGCACCGGGCGCCGGACTGGCCGGAGCACGCGGTGCACGGCCACGGCGAGCTGTGGGCCCGGGCGCTGGGCAACCCGGCCGGGCTGCTCGACACCGGGGTGCTCAACGGGGCCGCCTGGCGAGGGGGTGAGCTGCCCGCGGTGAACGCTCACGCGACCGCGCGCGGGCTCGCGGGGCTCTACCAGGCCCTCCCCGACCTGTTGCCCGCCGGGCTGCTCGCCGAGGCGCTGGCGCCGCAGGCCGAGGGGGTCGACCGGCTGCTCGAGGAGGACGCGACCTGGACGCTCGGCTGGCGGCGCGAAGGGCGCTGGGTCGGCATGGGCGGGATCGGCGGGTCGTCGGCCGGCGGGTTCCTCGACGAGCCGGGCGGCTACCGGATGGCATACGTGACCAGGCATCTGGCCGACCACGACCGCGGCAACGCGGTGTACGACGCGCTGGAGGCTTGCCTCTGAGGGCCGGCATTACGATGGGTCGATGAAGCTGCGGGGGAACGGCGGCCGGAGCCGGTTCGACGCCGGCAACGCCACCTGAGCTGGGTCGGTGGTTGCGCCCCGCGCCGTCAGAGGCCGCCGGCGACGCGGAGGGTGGCGCCGGTCGCGTACGAGGCGGCGGGGCTGAGCAGCCAGGCGATGGCGTCGGCGATCTCGTCCGGCGTGCCCAGCCGCCCGACGGGGATGCGGGACACGACGTTGGCGGCGCGGTCCGGGTCGCCGGTCTGCTCGTGGATCTCGGTGTCGACGAAGCCGGGCGCGACGCCGTTGACCCGGATGCCGTCGGCCGCGAGCTCCTTGGCCAGCCCGAGGGTGAGCGCGTCGACGGCGGCCTTGCTGGCGGCGTAGTGGATGTAGTTGCCGGGGCTGCCCAGGGTGGCCGCGGTCGAGGACACGTTGACGATCGCGCCGCCCCGGGTCATCACGCGGGCCGCCTGCCGCGCGCAGAGGAACGCCCCGATGACGTTGACGTCCATGACCCGGCGCAGCTCGTCGGCCTTCACGTCGGCCAGACGCCCCAGGGTGGAGGCGATGCCGGCGTTGTTGACCAGTCCGGTGACCGGGCCGAGGCGCTCGGCCGCCGCGTCGAACAGCTCGACGACGTCGTCCTCCACCGCGGTGTCGGCCCGCACCGCGATCGCCCGGCCGCCCAGCGCCGCGACGGCGTCGACGACGCCGTGCGCCGCTCCGGCCGCGCTGCGATACCCGACGACGACCCGGTGCCCGTCCCGGGCGAGCCGCAGGCAGGTCGCCGCGCCGATCCCCCGGCTGCCGCCGGTCACGATGGTCACTTTCTCCATGCCCCGAACCTACCGGTCGGCGGGGGCGGTCGGGGGTGTGCCGGTGCCGAACGGGGTGCCGCCGAGCGACTCGCGGCCGTGGGGCTCCTGCCAGCCGGAGAGGTCGGGGCCGAGCGGGACGACGCCGGACGGGTTGATGTCGCGGTGCACCACGTAGTAGTGGCGCTTGATCTGGTCGAAGTCCACGGTGTCGCCGAAGCCCGGGGTCTGGAACAGGTCGCGTGCGTAGGCCCACAGGACCGGCATCTCGGTGAGCTTCTCGCGGTTGCACTTGAAGTGGCCGTGGTAGACGGCGTCGAAGCGCACCAGGGTGGTGAACAGCCGCACGTCGGCCTCGGTGATGGTGTCTCCCACGAGGTACCGCCGCCGCGAAAGGCGCTCCGAGAGCCAGTCGAGGCGGGCGAACAGGCGCCGGAAGGCGTCCTCGTAGGCCTTCTGGGTGCCCGCGAAGCCGCAGCGGTACACCCCGTTGTTGACGTCCCTGAAGACCAGGTCGTTGACCTCGTCGATCTCCGCGCGCAGGGCCTCGGGGTAGAGCCGGGGCGCGCCCTCGCGGTGGTACGCGGTCCACTCCGTCGACAGGTCCAGCGTCAGCGGGGCGTAGTCGTTCGTCACGACCTCGCCGGTGGGCACGTCGACGATCGCGGGCACGGTGATGCCGCGCTCGTAGCCGGGAAAGCGCTTGAAGTAGGCCTCCTGCAGCCGCTCGATGCCCAGCACCGGGTCGCGGCCGCCCGGGTCGAGGTCGAACGTCCAGCTGCGCGCGTCGTGGGTGGGGCCGCACACGCCCATCGACAGCACGTCTTCCAGCCCCAGCAGCCGGCGGACGATGATGGCCCGGCTCGCCCACGGGCAGGCCCGGCTCACCACCAGGCGGTAGCGGCCGGGCTCGACCGGATAGCCGTCCCGGCCGTCCGCCGTGATGCGGGTGCCGATGTACCGCGCGTCGCGCTTGAACTCGCCTTCGGCCCGGTATGTGCTCACCCTTCCATTACACCAGCTGCGGGTAGAGCGCCTCCGGTTCGGCGGAGAGGCCGCGCTTGACGTTACGGGTGACCTCGTCGGCGAGCACCTCGAACGCGTTCGTCTCGACCCCGTCGAAGGCGAGCCGGGCGACCTCGGCGGCCGACGCCTTCGGGCCGTCGATGTCCGCGGTCATGTCGGTGTCGATGTACCCGACGTGCAGGCCGGTCACCCCGGTTCCCTGCGGCGCGAGCTCCAGCCGGAACGCGTTCGTCGCCTGCCAGGCGGCGGCCTTGGACGCGCTGTACGACGTGCCCTGGCTGATCCACGACAGCACCGAGTGCACGTTGAGCAGGTGCCCGCCGCCGTTGGCCGCGAGGATCGGGGCGAAGGCGCGGGTGACGTGGATCGGGCCGTAGAAGTTCGTCTCGAACTCGCGGCGGATGTCGGCGATGGCGCCGTTGAGCATGCTGGCGCGCTCGCTGATGCCGGCGTTGTTCACCACCAGGGTCACGTCCTGCGCCTGGCCGGCCGCGCGCAGTACCGAATCCGGATCCGTGACGTCGAGGGCGAGCGGCGTGGCGCCGGGCGTGCTCACGGACCGCGGGTCGCGGGCGGCGGCGTAGACCTTGCGGGCGCCGCGGGCCAGCGCCTCCTCCACGAAGGCCCGGCCGAGCCCCCGGTTGCCGCCCGTGACCAGGACGACGGCGTTTTCGAGCTGCATCTGAACCTCCGCGTGAGCGAGAAACCGATCGGTTTCCCCAACGGTAAACCGATCGGTTTCCGATTGTCGAGGGGCGCGCTAACCTGCTGGTGTGACCCCCATCGCCCCGCCCCGCGAGCGCCTGCTGCGCGCCGCCGCCGAGCTCTTCTACGCCGAGGGCGCCGCCGCGGTCGGCGTCGAGCGGCTGTGCCAGACCGCCGGCGTGTCGAAGCGCTCGATGTACCAGCTCTTCGCGACGAAGGACGACGTCATCGCCGAGAGCCTGCGGGTGCACGGGCCTGCGAACGTGGCCGGGTACTTCCCCGATCCGGCCGCGGAGATGCCGCCCCGCGAACGCATCCTGCACGTGTTCGCCCGCCTGGAGGAACAGTCCGCCGACCCGTCCTTCCACGGCTGCCCGTTCGTGAACACGGCCATCGAGCTGCGTGACCCCGGCCACCCGGCGAGCGCGGTCGCGCTCGGCTTCAAACAGCGGCTGGAGTCGTACTTCCAGGAGCACGCCGAGCGCCTCGGCGCCCCCGACCCGGGGTTCCTGGCGGCCCAGCTCACGATGCTCTTCGACGGCGCCGCGGTGCGGGCCGTGATGCACGCCGAGCCGCTGGGCGGCGTGGCCCTGCGCGCCGCCACCCGCCTGCTGGACACCGCCGGCGCCTGACCCGGATGGGACGGTCTACCGGGCCAGGCGCAGCTGGGCGGCGAGCGCGACGAGCGCGGCCACGATGATCGCGCCGCCGTACCACAGCACGGTGCTCAGCAGCCCCAGCGGCGCGACGAGCTGGCCGGCGAGGATGACCGGAACGCCGAAGGAGAGGTAGGCGACCAGGAACACCGCGGCGAACAGGCCCGCCCGCTGGTGGGCCTCGGCGAGCGGGCCGACCGTGCGCAGGGCGCCGGAGAAGGTGGCGCCGAAGCCGGCCCCGCCGACCAGGCCACCCACCCACAGCAGGGGCAGGGTGATCGTGCCGATGCCGGCGAGCACGAGCGCGGCGCCGGCCAGGACGGCGACGGTGCCGAACCGGACGACGGGGCGCGCGGGGTAGCGGCTGAGCAGGTAGGCGGCGGTCGCGGCGGTGGCCGGGGGCAGGAACGCGGTCACGCCGCCCAGCAGGCCGCTGCTGTGGTGGAACACGTCGCGCAGGATGCTCGGCGACAGGCCCATGAACAGCCCGGCCAGCATCCATGAGGCCAGGTGCGCCGGGGCGGCGGCCAGGAAGTCGAGGCGGGCCGGCCGCGGTACCGACACCTGGGGCCGCAGCGCGGCGAGGGCGCCCGGGCGGCGGCTGACCGTCTCGGCCGACAGCGCCGCGGTCAGGGTGCCCAGCGCCATGATGACGGCGAGGCTGGTGAAGACGATGAGGTTCGCCTCGTGCGTGAACTGCACGGCGGCGCCGGTGAGCAGCGCGCCGAGGCCGAGGCCGCCGGCGGGGGCGACGGCGCCGAGGATGCCGCCGAGCCGCTTGTGCGCCGGGGGCGCGAGCTCGACCAGGGCGGCGGTGAACGCGCTGCTCGCGGCGCCGGTGGCGACGCCCTGCACGATCCGGGCGGCGATCACCCAGCCGATGCCGGGCGCGAACACGAACATGAGCATCGCGGCGAGCTCGACGGCGAGCGCGCCGATGAGCACCGGGCGGCGCCCGACGTGGTCGGACAGGGAGCCGACGACGAGCAGCGAGGCGAGCAGGCCGAAGGCGTAGGCGGCGAACGCCACCGTCAGCACCCAGGGCGCGAAGCCCCACTCGTGCTCGAAGAGGACCAGCAGGGGTGTGGGCGCGCCGGCCGCGAGGTACAGGGACGCGAAGGCCAGCGCGGCGCCGGCGAACGCCATGCCCGGCGGAAGGGTCCGGCGCCGGCCGGCGACGAGCGGGCGATCGAGTGTTGCGGCAGACATCGCGCGACTCCTAAAGCAAAGATTCTTGCGTTACGCTGAAGGTACGCCAGGCCTCGGGCGTTAAAGCAAAGATTTTTGCTTTAGTTAGGAGGGTCACATCATGTCTGCCCCTGTGCGCCGCACCGGCGGGCGTAGCGCCGCCGTGCTGTCGGCGATCCGGTACGCCGTGGAGGAGCTCATCCGCGAGCGCGGGGCGGAGAAGGTGACGATCCCGATGGTCGCGGAGCGCGCGGGTGTCAACCCGACGAGCATCTACCGCCGCTGGGGCGACGCGCCGGCGATGCTCAACGACATCGCGACGTACCGGCTCGACCCGGACCGGTCGCTGCCGCAGACCGGCGACCTGCGCGCCGACCTGGCCGCCTGGGCCGGCGAGATCGTCGAGCACTACCGCAAGCCGCTCAACGCCGCGATCCTGCGCGGCGGCACCCCGATGGCCGGCGAGCGGGAGACCGACTGCCTGCGCAACCGCCGCACGGAGGCGCTGCAGATCGTCGAGCGGGCCGGCGCCGCGAGCCCGGTCACCGCCGACGAGGTGATCGACCAGCTCATCGCGCCGATCGTCTACCGGGCCATCTTCCTGCCGTGGACCCTCGACGAGGACCTGGCGACCCGCCTGGTCGACCGGATGTTGCCCGCATAGCGTTGGCGGCATGAGTCGCCCACAGCTGATCCCAGGCCCCGACCACCCGATCACCGTCGAGCCCGCGGGCGTGCGGGTCGTGGTACGCGCCGGCGAGCACGTCGTCGCCGACACCACGGACGCGTTCGCGCTGCAGGAGTCGACCTATCCGGTCGTGTACTACGTCCCGCTGGCCGACGTCGACCAGAACCTGCTGCGCCGCACCGAGCACAGCACGTACTGCCCGTACAAGGGGGACGCGTCCTACTACTCCGTCGTCACGCCGGACGCGACGGTCGACAACGCGGTGTGGAGCTACGAGGAGCCGTACCCGGCCGTGGCTCCGATCGAAAAGCGCGTCGCCTTCTACACCGACCGCCTCGAGGTGACGGTCGTCTCGGTCTCCTGAACCGAGCGACCGCCGATTGGCCGCGATCATCGATAAGCCCGGCGACTCCGTCGCCGGGCTTATCGCCTATATCACTATTTTCGTGCGCTGTCCCTGTCGATCGATGTAAACCAAGAGCGCCGCCGGCAACGTCTACGGTTCGGAGCCTGTCAAGCGGAGCCGCGCGGATTCACTCGTTCGGACAATGCAGGCAATACCGGCCGAGGGTTTTGCGGAGTGGCCCGAGGTCGGTACCGTTCGCGAACGGGGAGGACGCAGACATGTTGAGTCGTCGCAAGATGCTGACCGCGGGCGCCGGGGTCGCCGCGGTCGCCGCGCTCGCCGCGTGTGACAACGGTAACAAGGGCGAGAACACCTGGACGTCGACCGGGTCGACGTCGGGCGCCGACGGCGGCGGGGGCGGGGGCGGCGGCACGCCGGCCAAGGTCACCATCACGCCGGCCGCCGACAGCAAGGACGTGACGCCCACCAGCCAGGTCACCGTCGCCATCGAGAACGGCACCCTCAACACGGTGACCGTCGCGGCCGACGGCAAGAACCTCGACGGCAAGCTCGCCGACGACAAGAGCAACTGGACCTCGACGGGGACGCTGGCCTACGGGCAGACGTATACCGTGACCGTCGCCGGCGTCGACGCGGGCGGCAAGGACGTCAGCGAGACCAGCAGCTTCACCACGCTCAAGCCCAGCGCGGTCGCCTCGATCACGTTCCAGGCCAACCCGATGCTCGCGCTGAAGAACGGCGCCACCTACGGCGTCGGCCAGCCCGTCATCGCGTTCTTCAACAAGGCCGTCAAGAACCGGGACGCCGCCGAGCAGGCGATGAAGGTGACGTCCTCGTCCGACGCCGAGGGCAAGTGGCACTGGGTCAGCAACCAGAGCGCGCACTGGCGCCCGGAGAAGTACTGGACGAAGGGCACCACTGTCAAGGTCAGCGTCAACCTCCTCGGGGTCGACCTGGGCAACGGGGTGTACGGCGGCGGCAACTACTCCGCCAGCTTCTCCATCGGCCCGTCCCGCATCGCCATCGCCGACTCCAACACGCACCAGATGGAGTGCTACGTCGACGGCCAGATGGTGAAGAAGATCCCGATCAGCATGGGCAAGGGCGGCACCACCACCGGCGCCAACGGCGAGAAGATCGACTTCTTCACCCGCTCCGGCATCCACGTGCTGATGACCAAGGAACCGGTCGCCACCATGACCTCGGAGAGCTACGGCATCACCGACAAGAACAACCCGAACTATTACCCCCCGGAGAAGATCAAACTGGCCTGCCGGATCTCGCTCACCGGCGAGTACGTGCACATGGCCGACTGGAACATCCCCTCGCATGGCAAGGCCAACACGTCGCACGGGTGCATCAACGTCGGCCCGGCCAACGCCCAGTGGTTCTACGACACGTTCGACGTCGGCGACGTCGTCGAGGTCCGCAACACGCCCAAGCAGCTCACCCTCACCGACGGTCTCGGCGACTGGAACGTGCCCTGGGCCCAGTGGTGAACTGAGCCCAACCAGCACGGTTCACGCGCTCAGCAGCTCGCGCAGGCGGGCGGCGAAGGCCCTCGGGCGGAAGACGTGCCCGGAGTGGCCGCCCTCGAACTCGGCGCACTCGCGGCCCAGCAGGCGGGCCAGCGCGAGGGCCGGCGCGGCGTGCGGGCTGTCCTTCGTGCTCGCGCCGACCGCCGGGATGACCACCGGCGGCTCGCCCTTGAGCAGCGGCTCGAGGTAGAGGCGGAAGCGGCGGGCGGCCGGGGCGTCGTGGGTCAGGAAGAACGCCAGGTTGGCCGCGCGGGCCGGGGACGGCCGCGGTAACTCGGCGTCGGGCTCGCGGTCGTTCGGGTCCAGCGCGGTCAACGCGAGGAACTGCCGCATCGCCGCCTGGACGCCCTCGGCACGGAAGGCCTCCTCCACCGCCTCCTGGCGGGCCACGAACGGCGCCGGGTCGTCGAGGACCTGGGTGAGCGGCGGCTCGTGCGCGACCAGGGTGCGCACCAGCCCGGGGTAGCGGGCGGCCAGGTCCAGGCCGATCAGGGCGCCGATGCTCATGCCGAGGACATCGACCGGACCCCGCGCCTGCGTGGCCAGCAGCAGCGCCAGGTCGTCGGTGTGCGACTCGATCGTCACCGGGTCGTCACCGGCCGGGCTGCGGGACAGGCCGCGCCGGTCGTACGTCAGGACGGTGAACCCTCCCCCGCCCACGAGCTCGCGTACCAGCGCGGCGCTGCCGTCCGCGTCGCCGTCGCCGGGCTGGATGATCACGAGCATGCGCCCGCCATCGCCTTGCTTCGAGGTGTACATGCGACCGACGGTAAACCATCATTTCTGATGCATCAAGCCTGCTGTATTGTGATGGGCGTGAACGGACTCGAACTCCTCGTCCTCGGCCGCACCCTCATGAAGCTCGGCGGCGTCGCGCTGCCTGCACTCGGGTCCGAGACGCTGCCGGCCAGCGTCCGATCGGTACTGATCGACATCGCACAGCACCCGGACAGCTCGGTGGGCGAGATCGCGGCCCGGACCGGCTTCCCCCAGAGCCACGTGTCGGCGTCGATCGCCCGCCTGCAGGACAACGGCAACGTGGTGACCGCCCCCGACCCGCGCGACCGGCGCCGCACGCTGGTGCGCACCAACCCGGAGCAGCGGGGCGGGCTACTGGTGATCAGCGGCCCCCCGATCGACGACGCGTTGCTGCAAGCGATCGACGACCCCCGGGCGCTGCCGGAGGTCCAGGCCGCCCTCGAGACGCTGCAGCGCCACCTGGTCCCCCCGCGCGACGCGGCGACCCCGACCGGCTGAACGCACCGCGTCGCTCCACGCCCGCCGATATACCCGGATTTAGCGTTTTATCCGGATACTGGCGACGACACGGGGAGGCGTCTGTGGGCGGGCGTCGACGAGGCGTCGGCGATCCGGCGGTACAACATGATCGAAACGGACGGCGTCCGGCGCCTCGGCACCGTGATCGTGTCGGTGACGAAGCCCCAGAAGTCTCAGACGTCGTCGTCGATGAGGCCGTAGGGGGGCTGGTCGGCGCGGCGCGAGTACCGCACGATCACGTCGTCGGCGGCGGTCGGGGGCGGGGCGTTGTCGGCGACGACGACCTGCGCACCGACGCCGCGGCCGGCCAGCCAGTCCTCGATGTGCCGGTAGATGCGCTGGATCGTCCGGCCGTCCTCGAGGTCGCCGAGCGCGCCGAGGTTCTTCTGCGGGCTGTCCAGCAGCAGAAACCCGGGGTGCGACGAACGGGTCTCCCACGCGGTCTCGAACATCGCCAGCTGCCAGGCGAGGGCGATGAGGGTGCGGCCGCCGGAGGACGCGGCGGTGTAGGGCTCGCCGCGCACATACGGGGTGAGGTCCTCGGCCAGGTAGGCGTCGGCGAGCTTCGGGTACCGGAACACGCGCAGGATCTCGCGGTAGCGCTCGCCGACGCGGCGCACGACGGCGGAGCGGTCGGCACGACGGGACTGCGGGCCGGCCGCGACCAGCTCCTCGCGGTCGGCGGCGACCTGGTCCATCATCTGCACGATGCCGGCGGCGCGCCGCTCGAGGCCCTGCACCAGCCGCAGCCCGCCGACGGCGCGCTGGAGGGTGGCCGCGGCCTCCTCGCGGCGGCGGGCGATCGCGTCACGCTCGGCCAGGAACGGGGTGACGGCGTGCGCGGTGACGGCGTCGACCTCGGCGGCGGCGCGGGACTCGGCCTCCTGGGCGCGCGAGGCCGCCGAGCGCAGCCGGGGGATCTCCCGCTCGAGGTCGTCGAGGTGCCGGTTGAGCTCCGCCAGGCGGGTCTTGGCCGAGCGCAGCTCCCCGGACACGTCGACCGGGGTGACCGGGAAGCGGCAGGCGGGGCAGCGCTCGTCGTCGGTGGCGGCGAGCGGGGCCTGGCAGGACGCGCAGACGCTCGCGGCGGTCTCGAAGAGCCGGTCGGCCTCGGCGAGCATCGTCCACTTGCTCACGTCGTCGGCGTAGCTGCCGCGCAGCGGGATCATGCGCTGCAGCTGGGTCTCGCGGTCGCGTAACTCGGCGTAGGCCAGCAGCGCGGCGCGGGCCGCCTCGCGGTGCCGCTCGCGCAGCTCGGCGGCGAAGCCGGTGCCGGCCCGGGCGCGGGCGTCGAGGTCGGCCAGGGCCTGCGCGCAGGCGGACAGCTCCTCCTTGGCGCTCTGGTGCAGCGCCTCCAGGTCGGCGCGGCTGCCGACGTGCTGCTCCTCGACGAGCTGCTCGGCGGCGCGGTACGCGGTGCGGGCCGCGGCCAGCTCCGCCTCGACGGTGCGGATCCGCCGGCCGATCTCCACGGTGTGGTCGTCGTGGACGTCGAAGACCACGTCGACGACCTGGCGCAGCTTGAGGTGCTTCATCGGCACGCTCTCGAAGAGCAGGTCCTTGCCGTCGAGGCGCTCGTTGGGCAGGAAGCACAGCCACATGAGATCGCGGAAGCTCAGCGGGTCGTCGGTGTCGAACGACAGCCGCACACCCTGCAGCTTGCAGTGCGACAGCAGCAGGCTGGACAGGCTCTCGGGGTGCCCGGCGGGGCGCAGCGGCCGGCGCACCCGCGGGGCGGCGCCGGGGTCGTCGAGACGGCCGGCGCGCACGTAGGCGAACATCGACGGCTCGCCGACGGCGCGCTCGATGAGGTACGGCGAGCCGGACAGCTCCACCTCCAGCGTCGCGGACTTGACCTTCGGCGTGATCTCCGGGTGCCGGGGGTGGTCGTTGGCGCCGAGGCAGTAGTCGACGAACTCGAGGATGGTGGTCTTGCCGGTGCTGAACGCGCCGGCCAGGATCGACAGCGGTCGCGGGGCGTCGTCGGGGGCGCGGAAGTCGACGTCGTAGGCGCGGTCGTCGCCGTGGAGGCGCAGCCGTCTGATCCGGATGCCCTGGGTACGCAAACCGATCATGGCGCGTCCTTCAATGACACTGGCTGGACTGGCACGTGCCCGCTGGACACCGGGAGGAGCCAGTGCCGCAGGCCCTCTCGAAGTTTACGACCACTGAGGCGCCGGAGCCGCCGGATGACGATGCGTACCGCTGTGATGTATGACTGAGCATACATTGCCGTGAATCGGCTCGCCATGGTCGCTCCCTCGTCCGTGAGGCGATACGTCACCCGACCGGCCGCCGTGACCCGCACCAGCCCCCGCGCGACCAGCGCGGCCAGGTCGCGCCCAAGGTGCAGCTGCGCGGTCACGAACCGCTGGGCGGGGCTGGCGTAGGCGACGTTGCGGTCGTCGAACCCGGCCAGCCGCAGCGCGGTGCGGTCCGGGTCGTCCTCGGCGCGGGCCAGCAGCAGCGGGTGCCCGGCCAGGAACTCGTAGACCCCGAGGCGCTCGGCGTCGACCCCCTCCTCCCCCGCCCCGGCCAGGACCAGCAGGATCCTGGCCTGCCGGAAGGCGGTGAGGTCGTCGGGCGTCATGTCAGCTCCCGCCAATGCGCCACCCAGCCCGCGCGGCGCTGCTCGACGACCCGGTGCATGAGCCCGCACTTGTGGACGGGCCCGGCGCGCAGCCCGGCCGGGAAGGCGGTGGACTCACGGATCTCGTGCATCACGGCAGCGTGCAGCCCCGGTAGCAGCGGATTGTCCCGAAATTTGATGACATGGTGGTTGAAGCCGGCCTCCCAGATGCCGTGCACCATGCCGTCGGCCTCGTCCAGCGCCTCGAGCTCCTCCGGGACCCGCTTGTCGAGGATCTCGCGGGCCAGGAGGTCGGCGTTGAAGTACTCCCGCTTGGCCGCGCCCACCTCGGTGTGCCCGGCCGCGCGGAGCTGCCGCACGAACAGCGCGTCTTCGAGGACGGCGCCGTCCTCCGGCGGCAGATTTCGCAGCGGTACCCGTGGTGTCTGCGCCGGCACCGGGCGGGCGCCCGCGTAGGGGTCGTAGAAGTGCCGGCGCACGTGCGCGCAGTCGGGCTTGACCAGCAGGTTGCGCAGCACGTTCTCGTGCCACAGCTCGATCTGCACGCCGGTCTCGCGCTGCCGCCGCGCCCGCCAGTTGTCCCACCACTGCGCCGTGGGCGCGTCCATGCTCGCCGGCACGCACAGCACCCACTGGGCGAGCCGGTAGCCGTTGCGCGCCGCGGCGGCCACTGCGGAGTCGAAGGACTCGCGGATCTGGCCCTGGTGCGCGCGGGTGACGATCGGCCAGAAGTACTTCGACTGCCAGATCACGACGAGGCCGGACAGCTCGCCGAGCAGGATGTCGATGCCCCAGTCGCCGGGATTCGCGCTGATCGCGCGGGCGCCGGGGTAGATCGCCGCGAGCAGCATCGCGAGCATCTGCTCGAAGTCGTCGCGGGCGCCCGCGAGGTTGCCGGTCCGCATCTGGTGCGCGGCGAAGTTGATCGGGGGCTCGCCGGAGGCGAGACTCGTCGCAGCCGCGGTCGCGGTCATCTCCCCTCCGGTTCCAGCTGGTCCCGGCCGGCGCGCTCTTCGCCCTGCTCAACCCGCCAGGCGCGATCTTCCGGATTCCAGACTTTCACGAACAGCAATGCGACCGCTACTCTCGGCGTAAATTTCACCGAATGTGTGATCACAGTTTGTTCAGATCGATGTCCGCATAGATGGCCGCGTGGTCGGAGCCCGCGTGCACCGCCCTCGTCATCGTCTCGTAGACGGGCCACAGCACGCCGTTGCGGCCGCCCCACACGCCCCGGCGCTCGATCCCGCCGCCGGTCGCGGCCGCGAACAGCGCCGGCGACAGCAGCACGTAGTCGAGCTTGTTGCGGGCGGTGCAGTAGCCGTACGTGCCGGGCCGCCCGCCGTCGTCGAACCCCGGGTGCGTCGACGCGTCGCGCAGGTCGGTGCCGCGCAGCAGCGGCGCCAGCGGCTCGCTCTCCGGCGTGTCGTTGAGGTCGCCGAGCACCACCACGAAGGGCGAGCGCTGCGCCCGGTAGATCTCCGCGACGCGCGCCGCCTGCCGCCGCCGGATCTCGTCCGAGGCGACCTTGCCCCCGTAGCCCTTGCTCTTGAGGTGGTTCACCAGCACCACCAGGCGCTCCTCGCGGCCGGGCAGCTCGAAGTGGTACTCCGGGCAGTCCCGGCTGAACACCCGCCCGCGCTCGTCGGCGTCGTCGACGTGGGTGCGCTGGCCGGTGAGCGGGAAGCCGGGGGTGGACATGACCCCGACGTCGATGCCGCGCTCGTCGTTGCCGTCCATGACCATGATGTGCCGGTACAGGCCGCTCAGCCCGCCCTCGGTGAACCGCTTGAGCGCGTGCCGGCTCTCCGCCTCGACGACGCCGAGCACGTCGGCGCGCACGTCCAGGATGACCCGGGCCGTGTTGAGCAGCGCCGTCTCGTCGCAGCGGTCGGTGGTCAGCTCGACCCAGCCGATCCAGTCGGCGCGCCCGCCGGCCACCACCTCGACCCGCCCGTCGCGCGCGCGGCGCAGCAGCCGCCCGCGGTTCTGCCGCAGCCGGGCGAATTTCGCCAGGTCCCCGTTGCGCAGCCCGAGCCGGGTCAGCTCGCGCAGGATGTCGTGCTTGACCGCGTCGGTGTACACGGGCTCCTCGAGCAGCTCCCCCGCCCGCGCGAACGCCTCCAGCACCGGCCGCCCGGCCGCCCACGTGCGCTGATCCAGCGCCTTGGCCCGGTTGAACAGGTTCTCGACGTTGTAGCTCGCGATGCGCATCGTCCACGAGAGTAGGGGGAGACGGTCATCTTTGGGTGACAGCGTCCCCCGGATGGTCGCCGAGTTCATGCTCGTGTTCGTCGCGCTTCCCGTGCTGTTCGCCTTCGTCAAGGTCCCGGGCGGCCCGATCCCGATCCTGCTGCTGCTGACGGTCGTGGTGGCGTTCTACGTCCGGCGCGCCCGCGACTTCGACCGCCGCGACCTGTGGCGCGCCTCGGCGCTGCGCCCGGCTCTGCCGTCGATCCTGCGGCTGTGGGCGCTCGCGGCCGTCGTGGCGGTCGCGGCCGTGCTCCTCTTCGACCGCGAGCACCTCTTCGACCTGCCCCGGCGCAACCCGGCGCTGTGGGCGCTGATCGTCGTCGCCTACCCGGTGGTTTCGGTGTATCCGCAGGAGCTGCTCTTCCGCGCCTTCCTGCTGCACCGCTACGCCCGGCTGTTCCGCGGCGAGCGGGCGGCGGCCGCCGCGAGCGCGGTCTCGTTCGGCCTGGCCCACCTGCTCTTCGGCAACCCGGTGGCGGTGGTGCTGACCCTGCTGGGCGGCTGGCTGTTCGCCCGCCGCTACCAGCGCACCCGCTCGCTGCTCACCGCCTGCGTCGAGCACGCCGCCTACGGCCTGCTCATCTTCACGGTCGGCCTGGGCCGTTTCTTCTACCACGGGACGCACTTCGCGTCTTGAGCAGGTCACCGCCCGCCCGGCGCCGCGTCGGACGGTCCGCCGGGCGGCTGCATCAGCTCGCGCAGCAGGGCGAGGTCGATGGCCGGGTCGCCGGCCGGTGTCGGGTTGCGCTGGGCCGAGGCCAGGTGCGACGCGACCAGGCGGTGCACCGCGTCGGCCTCGCCCGCCTCGATGAGCGCCAGGATCTCGCCGTGAACCTCGCCGGAGGCCCGGCGTTTGCGTAGCGGTACACCCCGGGGCTCCGTGCGGCTCGCCCAGCCCTCCTCGTGGCTGGACCACAGCGCCTCCAGCGCGCCGGCGAGGACGATGAGCGGCGGGTTGCCGCACAGGCTCACCAGGGCCTCGTGGAAGCGGCGCGACACGCCCACCACGGTGGGCAGGTCGTCGATGCTGGCGAGGTACTCCTCGTGCAGCTCCCGCAGGCGCGGTACCACCGTGCGGGCGCGGTCGCGGCGGGCGGCGCAGAGCGCGGCGCAGGCCGGCTCCACGTGGCGCAGCGCGACGGCGACGTCGCCGATCCCGGCCCGCTGGGCGGCCAGGACGAGGCCGAGGTTGTACCCCAGGTTCGCCGGGGACGGCCGGTGCACGATCGCACCGCCCAGCCGTCCCCGGCGGACCGTGATGAGGCCCTCCGCCTCCAGGATGCGCATCGCCTCGCGGAACGTCGGCATGCTGACCGGGTAGCGGCGGATCAGCTCCTCCGACTTCGGCAGCGGGTCGCCGTCGGCGAACTCGCCGCTGATGATCCGCGCGCGGATGTGGTCGGCCACCTGCTCGGCGAGCCGATGGACTCGCACCTGGGGCTCCACGGCAGCGAGCCTAGTAGGCGTCGGGATTCTCCTGGACGGCGGCGGGGACCGGGTGGCGGTACAGCACGGAGGCGTTCTCCCACGTCATCTTGCGCACGTCCGCTTCGGGCAGGCCGCCGATCTCCTCCTCGATGGTGCGCTGGGTGTGCGGCCAGGTGGAGTCGCAGTGCGGGTAGTCCTGCTCCAGCAGGATGTGGTCGACGCCGATGACGTCGCGCAGTGCGAACGACGACGGGTCCTCGACCGCGCAGAAGTAGAAGTTGCGCAGCAGCACCTCGGCCGGGGTGAGGTCGATGCCCTTCCAGGTGCCGTACATCTCGTGGTAGCTGAGCATGTGGTTGAGCCGGTCGACGAGGCCGGGCACCCAGCCGATGCCGCCCTCCGACAGCACGATCTTGATGTCCGGGAAGCGGACCGGGATGCGGGAGTAGAGCCAGTCCACGGCGGAGAACATGGAGTAGCCGAAGAACAGCACGCCCACCACGTCCGGCGGCGCGTCCTCGGCGGTCGACGGCGAGGTGCCCGACGATCCGATGTGGAGGTTCACCACGGTGCCGGTCTCGGCGCAGGCGCGCATGATGGGGTCCCAGTGCCCGGTGTGCAGCGACGGCATCCCGAGCAGGTGCGGCGCCTCGGTGAACGTCACCGCCTTGAAGCCGCGCTCGGCGTTGCGGTAGATCTCCTGGGCGCCGACCTCCGGGTCGAGGAAGTACGGCAGCTGACAGGGGATCATCCGGTCGGGGTAGGCGCCGGACCACGCCTCGATGTTCCAGTCGTTCCAGGCGCGGGTGGCGGCCAGCGCGAGCTCGGCGTCCTTTGTGGACAGCTGCAGGCGCTGCCCGGCGAAGCCCGGCAGGAACGACGGGAAGCACAGCGACGCGTAGACGCCGCTGAGGTCCATGTCCTTGATGCGCTCGTGGATGTCCCACGAGCCGCGGCGCATGTCGTCGAAGCGGCTCGGCTCCATGCTGTACTCGTCGACGGGACGCCCGACGACGGCGTTGAACCCGACGTTGGGGAATTCTCTGCCGTCGTACACCCAGACGTGGCTGCCGTCCTTCTCGACGACCCGCGGGGTCTGCTCGGCGTACTTCGCCGGCATGCGGCCCTCGAACGCGTCCGGCGGCTCGACGATGTGGTCGTCGACGGAGATGAACGTGTACTTGCGCTCCTGCCGGGGCGGGTCGGGCAGGAACGTGACCTTGTTGCGGTCGGCGGTGGTGAAGCCGGTGTTGCTCAGCAGCTCGTCGATCGATGCCATAGGGGTGTCGCTCCTGTCAGTCCAGTTCAGGTCAGTCCAGTACTTCGGGCTCGCGGCGCAGCAGCGAGCGCACCGCGCCGGCCCAGAACACGTCGGTGCCGCGCTCCAGCAGCGACCGCTTCATGCCGTGCCGCAGCCCCGGGCCGATGGCGAGGGGGTCGCGGCCGAGCAGCATGACGTCGTACGCGAGGCGGCAGGCCCGGTCGATGCTCGCCGAGCGGTACGTCGCCTCCTGGATGGTCGGCGCGGTGACGATGATGCCGTGGCTGGCCAGGATGACCACCGACTTGTCGCCGATGCGCCGCGCCAGGTCGGCACCGAGCTCGGCGTCGTCGACCTCGCCGGTGTACTCCTGAACGAACGCCAGATCACCGTCGAACATCGACCCGGTCTGGTGCACGATCTCGGGCAGCACGCCGACCGCCGCCAGCACGGTGACGTAGTACGGATGGTTGTGCACCACGACCCGCGCGTCGGGCCGCACCCGGTGCAGCTCGGTGTGGATGTGGAACGCCGGCGTCACGTCCCAGCGCCCCTCGACGACCTTGCCGTCGCGGTCGACCACGCACAGGTCCGAGGCCGAGACCTCGTCCCACCACAGCCCCCACGGGTTGATCCACATGTCGCCGTCGTCGTTCTTGAGCATCGTGATGTGCCCGGCGATGTTCTCGCTGAAGCCGTCGTGCGCCAGGATCCGGAAGGCACACGCGAGCGCCTGCGCCTCGGTGAGCTCCACCCCGACCGGCGGCGTGACGCGCGGCGTCCAGACGGCCGCGCCCCCCTGCCTGACCGGCGCCTCGACGTCGGTGTCCGTCGCAGCTGACACGTCCCCTCCCTCACGGTTAAGAACTAATCTTTTAAAAGATTTACCAAGGCCCACCGCGAAAAGCAAGCAATCGCTTGGTTGGCTCCTGGGTCCACCCGGCCGCCAGGCGCAATGGCGGCAGCGTCGGGGTGCGGGAAGCCCGGCGGGCTGCCCGCCAGCCGGCAGGAGCCGCACATCTACGGGGTGCGGCTGATGATGTCGACGGACATCTCCGCCACGTTCACGGCCGCGGCGGCCGGGTCGACAGAACTGGCCGAACAGCTGAAGACCGAGAACGCGCAGCTGCCGGCAGCCGATCTACATCGCCGACGGTAGCGCTCGGGACTGGCACGTGTCGCACCGATCCCGGTCCGTCCAGTCCGGATGCGACAGTTCCTCCGGCGTGAGCTCGGGCTCGCCCAGGTCGGCGCGGACCGTAAGCCGGAAGCGCCAGAGCGCCTCCGCGAACAAGTGGTAAGCGTCGTGGTACTCGGCCGAGTCCAGCGCCGAGCCGTCTCGCACGGCGTCGCGCACGCCGATCAACGCATGGAACGCTGACTCGCCGGCAGCGAGCTGTCCTGGGGTACCCGTCACCAGCAACTGCTCGCGCACGGCGTACACCGGGGCCACCGCCTCCCCCGCCGCGACCCGCCGCTCCGCCGCGTCTCGCCCCGCCGCCGCGACCGGCCGCAGCGCACCCAACGCGTCGACGAGCGCGACGGTGAATGCCACCCCCTGCCGGCGTCGCTCCTGCTGGCGGTCCCGGCCTCGCTGGCTGCGGTCGCGCCGGACGTCCACCAGGAGTGAACTGCCCAGCGCGATGACGGCCCCGATCACAGCGCTCAGCAACGGTGCCCAACTCATGCCGACCATGATGGCATCACGCCACCCGCGCACCCGGAGTCGTCATGAGGCGGCCGGCGCGGGCCGGATACGGCAGGAGGCGGACCTCTTTCCCCGCGATCCGGAAGATCGTCTTGTAACGTGTGCGCGATGACGGAACCGTTGCCGCTGCCACCGTGTGAGCCCGGCGGGCCCGATCCGGCGGCTCTGGCGGCCTCGATCGGCGAGTGGGTGACATCGCCGGCGCTGGCCGAGCTGGTCGGGCACTTCGGCGGCCGGGTGCCGGACGGCCCGGTCGGCCCGGCGCTGGCGTGGGCGGCGCAGTTCTCGCAGGTGTGGGACTTCCGGGCCGGGGTGCGGGAGCGGTTCGACACCGCCCGCCTCGACTACGGGCCCGAACTGGACACCCGGCTGCGCGAGCTGATCCACGCGCTCGGCCTCGGCGGGCGCGACCGCCCGGCGCGCGACGGCTACGACCACGTCGTCATCCTGGGTGGCGGGATCCGGGTGGCCCTCGGCCGGACCGACTACACCGCCCGGCTGCTGGAGGGCGACCTGCGCGCCCGGACCCTCGCCGGGCTGGGCAGCCTGCGGTGGCGCGACGACCGTGAGCACCGCGAGGGCATCCGCCTCGGGCTCGGCCCGATCGACACCGAGGCCGACATGATGATGGTGGGGCTGCGCCAGTTCCTCAACCTCCCGGAACCGGCGGCCGTGCGCGAGGGTGACGGCTGGTGGCACCGGGTCTGGCCGGGCCCGTGCCCGGGCGTCGAGGAGGTCCACGTGCTGGCCGCCGCGTCGACCCGGCCGCCGCGCCGGGCGAACACGGCCGACACCCTCGTCGGGTGGGCCGAGCACGTGTGCACCCCGGCCGCGGCCGAGCGCGTGCTGCTGGTCACGAACGACCCGTACGTCCGGCACCAGCACTGCGACGCCGTGCGCCTGCTGGGCCTGCGCTACGGCTGCGGCATCGAGACGGTCGGCTTCGACGACCTCGCGATGCGGGCGTGGGGGCGGCCGCTGAGCACGACCGAGCTGCTGCAGGAGGTGCGCTCCTCGCTGCTGGCCATGCGCAATCTCCACGACGCCGTCACCCTGTGACCGCCCAGCGGCGGTCCGTCGCCGCGGTGCCGGGGCCGCGCCCGGCGGGCACACTGGGACCATGCCGAAGCGTTGGGACGCGGTGCTGGACCGCGCGGGCCGCATCGCACGCAGCATCGCGCGGACGCCCTGGCAGCGCCGCACCGTCGCCGCTTCGCTGCTCCTGCTGACCGGCTCCCTCTGGGGAGTGAGCGCCGCGTCGCCGGGGCGCCCGGCGCTCCTGCCGGCGGAGCCGCCGTCGCTCCAGGCGGTCGCCGCGATCCAGGCCGGGCGCCCGGCCGGCTTCCCGGTCGGCGGCATCGACCTGTCCAGCCACGACCACGGCCGCTTCACCGTGCACTGGCCCACCGAGGTCGCGGCGGGCAGCCAGTTCGTGTACATCAAGGCCACCGAGGGCACCGGGTACGTCAACCCGCACTTCGCGGCCGACTACGCCGCCGCGCGGGCGGCCGGACGGTACGTCGGCGCCTACGTCTACGCCCGCCCCGACCGCGGCGACCCGGTCGGCCAGGCGGAGTTCTTCCTGCGGCACGCGAAGTTCACCCGCGACGCGCGGACGCTGGTGCCGTTCGTCGACCTCGAGTGGCCCTACGCCGGGGTCCGGGCCGGCGACTGCTACGACCTGACCCCGCAGCAGATGCGCGCGTGGATCCGCGCGTTCGTGGACCGGATCGAGGCCGGCATCGGCCGCAAGCCGATGATCTACACGAACACCTACTGGTGGAACCCGTGCACGGGCAACGACGCGTCGTACGGCGGCTATCCGCTGGACATCGCCAACTACTCGACCAGGGCCATGAAGTTGCCCGCCGGGTGGAGCACGTTCGCGCTGTGGCAGTACCAGCCGGGCGACCCCGAGCAGCGCCACAGCCACGACCGAGACGTCGTCAACGGCGGCCCGGCCGGCCTGCGGGCGCTGGCCTGGCCGCCCCCGCCCGGCGGCTGAGGACGCCCCTTCCAGATTCTGAGAAATTACGGTCAGAATTTTGCAAGCTGCTGTGCTAGTTTTTCGCCTCCACGTAACCACGCGACGGGGGAGACGGCATGGCAGCGGACGTGCTGGTCCGGGCCGACGGCCTGGCCAAGGTGCACCGCGCCGGCGGCGTGCGCGCCGTCGACGGCATCACCTTCGAGATCAGCCGCGGGGAGGCATTCGGGTTCCTGGGGCCCAACGGCGCCGGCAAGTCGACCACCATGCGCATGATCGCGTGCGTCTCGCCGCCCTCCGGCGGGCGGCTGCGGGTCCTCGACCTCGACCCGGTCCGCGACGGCTCACGCATCCGGGCCCGCATCGGTGTCGTACCGCAGGACGACGCCCTCGACACCGAGCTCACGGTCGAGGAGAACCTGCTCATCTACGGCCGCTACTTCGGCCTCTCCCGCCGGCAGGCGCGCGACAAGGCGGTACAACTGCTGGATTTCGCGCAGTTGACGGACAAGGCGGGCGCAAAGGTGGCCGCGCTCTCCGGCGGGATGCGGCGACGGCTGACGATCGCCCGATCGCTCGTGAACGACCCCGAAATCCTCCTGCTCGACGAGCCCACCACCGGGCTGGACCCGCAGGCCCGGCACGTGCTGTGGGACCGGCTCTTCCGGCTCAAGCAGGACGGCGTGACGCTGATCCTGACCACGCACTACATGGACGAGGCCGAGCAACTGTGCGACCGGCTCGTGGTCATGGACAAGGGCGCGATCGCCGCCGAGGGCTCGCCGCGGGAGCTCATCGAGCGGTACGTGACCCGTGAGGTTCTCGAGCTGCGCCTCCCGCCGGGCGCGCCGCCGCCGCGGGCCGGGGTGCTGGTGGAGCGGGTCGAGGTGCTGCCGGACCGGGTCCTGCTCTACACCGACGACGGCGAGGCCGCCCTGGCCAAGGCCGGCGCCGACGGGATCGAGCCGATCACCGCCCTGGTCCGCCGGGCCACGCTCGAGGACGTCTTCCTGCGCCTCACGGGACGGTCCCTGGTCGAATGAGGGCTCTTGCGCTGCGCGAGTTCGCGTACTGGATGCTGCACTACCGCCGCAACTGGCGGGCCACCATCGTCATCAGCGTGCTCAACCCGCTGCTGTTCCTGCTCGCGATGGGCGCGGGCCTGGGCCGGCTCGTCGACCGGCACACCGCCCCCGACACCCTGCACGGCGTGGCGTTCCTGGCCTTCTTCGCGCCCGGCCTGCTCGCCGCCGCGACGATGCAGACCGCGGTCACCGAGGCGACCCGCCCGGTGTTCCTGGCCGTGCGCCCCGGCGGCAGCTACCGCAGCGCGACCGCGGGGCCGCTCGGCCCCGACGACGTGCTGGCCGGGCACATGACGTTCATCGCCTTCCGGATCGCCACCTCCGCGGTGTGCTTCGTCGCGGCGCTGCTGTGCTTCCCGGCGCTGCGCACCCCGGGCCTGCTGTGGCTCACCCCGGCGTCGCTGCTGACCGGGCTGGCCTTCGCCGCGCCGCTGGCCGCGTGGGTCGCGACCCTGGAGACCAGCGCGCCGATCATGCGCCTGTTCCGCTTCGGGATCATGCCGATGTACATGTTCTCCGGCGTGTTCTTCCCGGCCGAGCAGGTGCCGGTCGCGCTGCGGTACGTCATCTACGCCACCCCGCTGTGGCACGGCACCGAACTGTGCCGCGGCCTGTTCCTCGGTGACGCCGGCCGGCTCGCCGTGCTCGGCCACACCGCGTACCTGGCCGCACTCACCGTCCTGGGCCTGGCGCTGGCCCGCCGCACCTACCTCAGGCGGTTGTTCGCATGACCCGCGCGTTGCTGCTCGTCGAGCGCAATCTCATGATTTATCGGTACACCTGGGCGATGCTCGCCGCCGAGGTGCTCGAGCCGCTGCTGTATCTGCTGTCGATCGGCGTCGGCGTCGGGCAGCTGGTCGGCGCGGTGCCCGGCCTCGACGACCCCGGCATCACCTACGCCCAGTTCGTCGCCCCCGCGCTGCTGGCCACCGCGGCGATGAACGGCGCGATGAACGAGACCGCCTTCGGGCTGTACTTCAAACTGCGCCACGACCGCGTCTACGACACGATGGTCACCACCCCGCTGACCGTGCGCGACATCGCGCTGGGCGAGACCGCCTGGGCGCTGCTGCGCGGCGCGATCGCGAGCTGCGGGTTTCTGGCCGTCGTCGCGGTGCTGGGCTACGCCCGCTCGCCGTGGGTGCTGCTCGCCGTGCCCAGCGCCGCGCTCGTCGGCTTCGCGTTCGCCGCCGCGGGCCTGGCCGTGGCCACGTTCCTGCGCAGCACCGCCGACTTCCAGCTGATCCAGCTGGTCATGCTGCCGATGTTCCTGTTCGCGACCACGTTCTTCCCGGTCACGGTGTACCCACGCCCGGTGCAGCTGTTCGTGGAGTGCCTGCCGCTCTACCACGCGATCCAGCTGCTGCGTGAGCCGGCCCTGGGCCACGTCGGCCCGGCGCTGCTGCCCTCGGCCGCGTACCTGGTCGCGTTCGGTGCCCTGTCCGTGGCGATCGCCCTGCCCCGCCTGCGCCGCGCACTGCTGTCCTGACCCCGACGGCCGACTCCTCGGGGCAACGGGCATTTCCTGCTAAATGCCTGATATGTCGGAAAAACTGTCGCGGAGCGGCGGATTTTCCCGTCCCCAAGCCCGTGGCGATGGATCTTGGCCATCCGGCACGCGATATACCTAAGTCCGTGACCATCTTCGCCGACGATGCCATCGAGCACCGCCCGCGGCCGCCGATGCCCGGTTCCTGACTGACGCGACGCAACTCATACGCTGAAATACATAAAGCGTCTTCCCGACAACGCTTGCGTTCCGTATGGGACCAGTTGCTAGGGTCTGCGACGCTCGGTGATCCGGATGTAAGGGGGACGACGTGGGACTGTGGGACAAGGTCAAGGGCGAGTTCATCGATATCATCGAGTGGCTCGACGACAGCCGGGACACGATCGTCTGGCGGTTCCCGCGCTACCAGAACGAGATCAAGATGGGCGCCAAGCTCGTCGTGCGCGAGTCGCAGGTCGCGGTCTTCGTCAACGAGGGCCAGATCGCCGACGTGTTCGTCCCGGGGACCTACACGCTGCAGACCCAGAACCTGCCGATCCTGTCCACCCTGAAGGGCTGGAAGTACGGGTTCGACTCGCCGTGGAAGGCCGAGGTCTACTACGTCAACACCCGGCAGTTCACCGACTTCAAGTGGGGCACCCAGAACCCGGTCATGATGCGCGACCCGGAGTTCGGCATGGTGCGAATCCGGGCGTTCGGTGCGTACGCGCTGCGCGTGACCGACCCGGAGAAGCTGCTCAAGGAGCTCGTCGGCACCGACCCGCAGTTCCGCACCGAGGAGGTGTCGGAGTTCCTGCGCCAGCTCATCGTCGGCCACCTCGGCAGCGCCCTGGCCGCCGCGCAGGTGCCGGTGCTCGACCTCGCCGCGCAGCAGCTCACGATCGGCACGAAGCTGGCCGGGGTGCTGACCCAGGAGCTGGCCAGTTACGGCATCCAGATCCCCAAGTTCATCATCGAGAACATCTCCCTGCCGCCGGAGGTCGAGGAGGCGCTGGACAAGCGCACCTCGATGGGCGTGCTGGGCAACCTGGACCAGTACACGAAGTTCCAGGCCGCCAACGCCATGGAGGCCGCAGCGAACAACCAGGGCGGCGCGGGCGAGGGCTTCGGCCTGGGCCTGGGCATGGCGGCCGCGCAGCAGGTGGCCAACTCGATGAACGCCGCACAGCAGCGCCCGCCGCAGTACGCGCCGCAGCAGCCGTACGCCCCGCAGCAGCAGTACGCTCCCCAGCAGCCGCAATACGCTCCCCAGCAGCAGTACGCGCCCCAGCAGCCGCAATACGCGCCGCAGCCGGCTCCCCAGGGCCCGCCGCCACCGCTGCCGCAGCAGGACCAGTGGTACGCCGCGATCAACGGCGCCCAGGCCGGCCCGTTCGACGCCGGCGCGCTCGGCGGGCAGGTGCAGGCCGGGCAGATCAACCGCGACACGCTCGTGTGGAAGAACGGCATGGCCAACTGGACGCCGGCCGCTCAGGTGCCCGAGCTCAGCAACCTCTTCGCCGCCGCTCCCCCGCCGCTCCCCCCGATGGGCTGATCCGAACATGTCGCAGAGCCAGTATCCGTGCGCCGCCTGCGGCGCCGATGTCGAGTTCGCGCCCGGCACGAACGTGCTCAAGTGCCCGTACTGCGGCCACGAGACCGTGCTGCAGTCCACCGGCGCGCGGGTCCGCGAGCACGACTACCTCAACTTCACCAGCCTGCCGCGCAAGCCGGTCGCGATGCTGGCCAAGAACGTCTTCGTCTGCCGTAACTGCGGCGCGCAGACGGAGAGCGACGCCATCTCCGACCGCTGCCGGTTCTGCCACGCCCCGGTCGTTGCCGAGCTCAACCCCCAGGACCTGGTGGTCCCGGAGGCGGTGCTGCCCTTCGTGCTCGACAAGCGCCGGCTGCGCGAGTCGCTGGGCAAGTGGGCCTCGTCACGCTGGTTCGCGCCGTCGGGCCTGAAGAAGGTGACCGAGGCGGAGACCGCCAAGAGCATGTACCTGCCGCACTGGACGTACGACGCCCGGACCGTCTCGGACTACGTGGGCCAGCGCGGCGAGCACTACTGGGTCACCGAGACCTACACCGAGAACGGTGAGACGAAGACCCGCGAGGTGCAGAAGACGCGCTGGTACCACGCGAGCGGCACCGTGGCGCGGGACTTCGACGACGTGCTGGTGACCGGCACGACGAGGGTCGCGCAGAAGCACCTCGAGCAGCTCGACCCGTGGCCGCTGCTCGACGCGCAGCCGTACCGCCCGGAGTACCTCGCCGGGCACGAGACGCTGCGCTACGACGTCGAGCCGGAGTCGGGCCTGGAGTCGGCCAAGCAGAAGATGGCCCCGGTGATCGAGGGCGACTGCCGCGCCGACATCGGCGGCGACGAGCAGCGCGTCAACAGCGTGCACACGCAGTACAACGACGTGACGTTCAAGCTCATGCTGCTGCCGGTGTGGATCGCCTGCTACCTGTACGCCGGCAAGACGTACAACATCCAGGTCAACGGCGTGACCGGCGAGGTCGTGGGCGAGCGCCCGTACAGCGCCATGAAGATCGCCCTGGCGATCCTCGCCGCGATCGCGGTCATCGCCGTGATCATCGGGTTGTACGCGCTCAGCAAGCACTGACGCCGTGCGCCGGGGGCGCGCCGTCCGGGCGCGCCCCCACCGATCCCCGCCGGATGACAGACTGCGGCGGTGATCGATCACCGCGCCGCGGCGTTCACGCGCGCCGCGCCGGCCCTGGCCGAAGTCGACGACGACACCCTGGCCGAGGCGCTCGCGGCCGCCACGCCGCTCGGCGCCGGCATCGGCGGGCAGACGGCCGGGCTCGACGTCGACGGGGTGCCGGTGTTCGTCAAGCAGGTCCCGCTGACCGCCACCGAGCTGGCCGCGCCGCACGACACCGGCAACCTGTTCGGGCTGCCGGGGTTCTACCAGTACGGCATCGGCTCGGCCGGCTTCGGCGCGTGGCGGGAGCTGACCGCGCACCGCCTCACCACGGCCTGGGTGCGCTCGGGCCGCCATCTCGGGTTTCCGCTGCTGTACCACTGGCGCGTGCTGCCCCGCGTCCCGGCCGGGGCCGTCGACGTGGACGAGCGGGTGGCGTTCTGGGACGGATCGGCGGCGGTCCGCCGGCGGCTGACGGAGCTCAACGCGGCCGGGTCGGCGCTGGTGCTGTTCCTGGAGCGCATCCCGTACGGACTGGGCCCCTGGCTCACCGAGCGGCTGGCCGGCGGTGACGGAAGCGCCTGCGCGGCGGTGGCCGCCCAGCTGGAGGCCGGCCTGGCCGCGATGAACGCGGGCGGCCTGCTGCACTTCGACGCCCACATGGGCAACCTGCTCACCGACGGCCGCCGGGTGTACCTTACCGACTTCGGCCTGGCCCTGCATGAAACGTTCGCCCGTGCCCCGGACGAGGCGTCGTTCTTCCGGTCCCACGCCGGCTACGACCGCGACTACACCACCGGCCACCTGGCGACGTGGCTGGCGTTCACGCTCGGCTCCCCCGGCGACTGGGGACGCGCCCTGGCCCTGGTCGCCGAGGCCGCGACCGGCGCGCTGCCGGCCGAGCTGGACGACGCCCCGGTCGAGGCCCGCCGCCTGATCCTGCGCGACGCGCCGACGGCGGCGCGGATGAACGACTTCTTCACCGGCCTGATCGAGACGTCGAAGCACACGCCGTATCCCTACGCGGATCAGATCAACAATTCGGCCGTACGATAACGTTTACCCCGTGCAGGCCACCGTTTCCGCTTCCAACCCCGTGCGGGTTCTCGAGATCGGTGGCAGTCACGTGACCGCCGGTAGCGTCGAGGTCGCCGGCCATCGCCTTCTCGACCGGCAGCGGCACCCGCTCGATCCCGCGCAGGACGCGCACACGATCGTCGGGGTGCTCGCGGACGCGGCCAAGCGGCTGCTGCCCGGGCCGGCCGACCGGTGGGCGGTGGCGATGCCGGGGCCGTTCGACTACGCGGCCGGGGTGTCGCTGCACGAGGGGGTCGGCAAGTTCGACCAGCTGCGCGGGGTGGACCTGCGCGCGGCGCTGGCCGCGGCGATCCCCGCCGAGCCGGGGGCATTCACGTTCGTGAACGACGCCGACGCGTTTCTGCTCGGCGAGTGGGTCGACGGGGCGGCGACCGGGACCAGCCGGAGCGCGGCGATCACGCTGGGCACCGGCATCGGCTCGTCCTGGCTCGCCGACGGGGCCGTGGTGTCCAGCGGGCCCGACGTGCCGCCCGACGGCGAGATCCACTTCTGCGACGTCGACGGGGTCAACATCGAGGATCTCGTGTCGGACCGGGCGCTGGTGCGCGGATACCTGGCCCGCACCGGCACCACCGTTGACGGCATGCGGGGCCTGGCGGCGCTCGCCCGGGACGGCGACAAGGACGCCCGCGAGGTCGTCGACGCCGCGTTCGGCGTCCTCGGCCGGCTGCTCACCTCGTGGCTGGAGCGCTTCGGCGCCGAGGTCGTGGTGATCGGCGGGTCGATGATCGGCGCGTGGGACCTCATCGAGCCGGCGCTGGGCCTGGCGGTGCCGGCCCGGCCGGTCCGAGACACCGAGCGCTCGGCCCTGCTCGGCGCCGCCTATGCGGGGCGCACCGACGCCTGACTGAAAGGTCCCGGGAGAGATGTCCGCTGCCCTCGTGTCCGAGCCCGTCCCCGGCGTCTGGGTGCTGCGCACGCCGCGCAGCGCCTACGTGCTGTCGCTCGGCGGCGAGGACGTGCCGCTCGCCGCGCACTGGGGGGCGCCGGTCGACGACGACGCGGCGGTGGCGCTGGCGAAGGTGCCGTTCGACGCGGCCCGGGGCAGCTGGGAGAGCCACGTCGACGGGCGCGAGGAGTACCCGTCGGACACCGGGATGCGCTTCGTCGAGCCGGCGCTGGCGTTGCGCTTCCGCGACGGCGGCCGGACGGTGCGGTGGGTGTTCGGCGCCGGCGAGGTCGACGGGGCCGACCCGGGGCACCTGCGGCTGCGGTACACGGAGCTGACCCGCCCGCTGCGGCTGGTCCTGCACTACCGGGTGTCCGCCGCGCACGACGTGATCGAGCGCTGGGCCGAGCTGCAGACCGACGTGCCGGTCGAGGTGCTGCGCGCCGACAGCGCCGCCTGGTGCCCGCCGCCGCGCGAGGGCTACCGGCTCGGTTCGCTGCACGGGCGGTGGGGGGCCGACAGCCGGCTGGAGCGCTCGGCCCTGCCGGACGGGGTCGTACGCCTGGGCAGCCGCCGCACCACGACGAGCCCGATGCACAACCCGTGGATCGCGCTGGACGACGGCACCGCGACCGAGACGACCGGCGAGGTGTGGACGGCGGCGTTGGCCTGGTCCGGCACCTGGCGCATCGACGTGCAACGCCTGCCGGCGGGGCGGGTCGTCGCCAACGTCGGCGCCGGGCACGAGGAGCCGGTCGCGAGCCTGTCCGGCGGTACGACCTATGCGACCCCGCGCTCGTGCGGGCTGTGGAGCGACGGCGGCTTCGGCGCGGCGAGCCGGGCCTGGCACGACTACGTGCGCGGCCACGTCCTGCCGCACGGCGACGAGCTGCGCCCGGTGCTGTACAACTCGTGGGAGGCGACGGGCTTCCTGCTCGACGAGGCCAACCAGATGGCCCTGGCGGAGCGCGCCGCGGCGCTCGGCTGCGAGCTGTTCGTCATGGACGACGGCTGGTTCGGCGCGCGGGTCAGCGACAACGCCGGCCTCGGCGACTGGCTGCCCAACAGCACCCGGTTCCCCAACGGCCTCGGCCCGCTCATCAAGCGCGTCGGCGAGCTCGGCATGCGCTTCGGCATCTGGGTCGAGCCGGAGGCGGTCAACCCCGACAGCGACCTCTACCGGGCGCACCCCGACTGGGTGTACGCCTCCCCCGGGTACCCGCGCCACGAGATGCGCAACCAGCTCGTCCTCGACCTGGGCCGGCCGGACGTGGCGGCCTGGCTGCACGGGTGGCTCGACACGCTGCTGACCGACAACGACATCGCGTTCGTCAAGTGGGACATGAACCGCCCGGTGACGGACCCGGGCCCGCAGCGCGACCTGCTGTGGTCGTCGCGGCACGCGCTGAACCTCTACGCGATCCTGGACCGGCTGCGCCGCGACCACCCGCACGTGCGCTTCGAGTCGTGCGCCTCCGGCGGCGGCCGCGTCGACCTGGGCATCCTCGCCCGCACCGACCAGGTGTGGCCGAGCGACAACACCGACGCCAGCGACCGGCTGCACATTCAGGAGGGTTTCAGCCAGCTGTACCCCGCCCGGGCCATGACGGCGTGGGTGACCGACGCCCCGAACTTCCTGACCGGCAACCGGCTGCCGCTGCGGTACCGCTTCCACGTGGCGATGGCCGGCGTCCTCGGCATCGGCGGCGACCTGGCCCACTGGTCGCCGGAGGAGCAGGCGACGGCGGCGGAGCTGATCGCGCGGTACAAACGGATCCGCCCGATCGTCCAGCACGGTGCGCTGCACCGGCTGCGCTCCCCGCGCGAGTCGGACGCCCCGGCGCTGGCATACCTGTCGGCCTCGGGCGAGGAGGCCGCGGTGTTCCAGCTCCTCGACGGCCACCGCTACGGCGAGCCGGCCCCGCCGGCCCGCCTGCCGTTCCTGCCGCCCGGCACGTGGCAGGACGCCGACACGGGCACCCGCTACCCGGCGGCGTTCCTGGCCGTGCACGGCCTGGACGCGGGCCTGTACCGCAACCACGACAGCGCCGTCACCCATCTGCGGCGGGTGTCGCGGCCGGCCTGATCAGCCCAGGGCGAGCTGGGAGCGCACGTAGGCGAGGTTGTCGCGGGTGCGCTCGGCCAGCGGCAGGGCGGTGGAGAAGTCCTCCAGGGTGACCCAGCCGTCGTAGCCGTGCTCGCGCAGGGCCCGCAGGTAGGCGCCGACGTCAGCCTGGCCCTCGCGCAGCGTCGCCCAGTCGGCCTTCCAGGTCACGGTGCCGTCGGCGGCGGTGCCGGTGCGGTGCCAGGCGACGTTCTTGACGTGGACGTGCTGCAGGTAGGGGCCGAGCAGCTGGAACGCGGCCCGGTGGTCCTCGTGGCCCTCGATGACGAGGTTGCCCAGGTCGTGGATGACGCCGACGGCGGCCGGGTCGAGCCCGTCGACGAGGCGCAGGGCGGCGGACGCGGACGAGGCGATGGTCTCGTGGTGCAGCTCGACGAGGACGGCGACGCCGTGGCGGGCGGCCTCGGCGGTGGCCCACTCGAGGTCCTTGCGGGCGCCGGCGAACAGGTCGCGGTAGTCGCCGGTCTTCAGCAGCGGCATGGTGACCCGCACCCGGCCGGCGCCGAGGGCGGCGGTGGCGGCGAGCAGCCGGGCCACGTCGTCGCGCTCGAAGCTGCGGGCGTAGCCGCCGATGCCGGAGTACGCGAGGCCGGCGCCGCGGGTGAGGCGGTCGATGTCGCCGAGGCGGTCCTCGAGGCCGGTGAGGGGCCAGGTGGCGCGGTTGCCGGCCCAGAAGCCGGGGGTGCCGGCCGGGTCTGCCGGGTCTTGGTCGGTGACACGCCACTCGACGCCGTCCCAGCCCTGCTCGGCGAGGTTGGCGACGGCCTCCTCGGGGGTCCAGTCGGGTGTCGAGGCGGTGAAGACGGAGAACCTCACGTGCTACTCCTGGGTTGTGACGGTGACGTCGTCGAAGACGCCGTCGAGGACCTGACCGAAGTCGACGGGGCGGCCGAGGGTGGCCGAGACGTAGACGGCCCGCACGAGCGCAAGGGCGAGCAGGCCGTCGGCGACCCGCACCCCCGGTGGCCGGCCGGTGTCGATCGCCTCGACGATGTCCTGGTACTGCCGCAGGTGCCCGACGACGAACCCGTCCGCGGCCTTCGTGGCGCCGTAGCGTTCGCCGGGCGCCACGATGTCGAGGTCGAGGTCGCCGGGGGTGGCGGAGTGGAAGTACTCCAGCTGGTCGTCGTGCAGGATCGCGGACCCGCCGGTGCCGTGCAGGGCGAGGCGGACCGGCAGGCCGGGGTGGGCGCCGGTGGTGGCGTGCAGCACGGCGAGGGCGCCGCCGGCGAAGCGGATCGTGGCCACGGCGAGGTCCTCGACCTCGATGCGCTCGTGGCAGACCATAGCGGTGCGGGCGTAGACCTCCTCGGGGCGGCCGAGCAGGGCGAGCATCTGGTCGACGAGGTGGATGCCCTGGTTGGCCAGGGCCCCGCCGCCGTCGTACGCCCACGTGCCGCGCCAGTCGGCGGAGTCGTAGTACGCCTGGTCGCGCCACCACGGCATGGACACGACGGCGGACGTGACCCGGCCGAGCCGCCCGTCGCGGACCGCGGCCTGCACGGCGACCATCGCCGGGTCGAAGCGGTGCTGGCTGACCATCGCGCAGACCAGGCCGCGGCCCTCGGCCTCCAGCGCCACCTTCGCGAACTCGCGGGCCTTGGCCAGGCTGGTGTCCAGCGGCTTCTCCACCAGCAGGTGCGCCCCGGCCCGCAGCGTCTGCTCGGCCGCCTCGACGTGCAGGCCGCTGGGGGTGCAGACGGCGACGAGGTCGATCGGCTGCGCCCGCAGCGCCTCGGCCAGGGTCAGGTGGCATGCCGGGCGCGGGTCGAGCTTCGCGGCGAGGCCCTCGGCGGCCTCGATGCGGGCGTCGACGAGCGCGGCGACGCGCAGCCGCGGGTGCCGCCCGATCGCCTCGGCGTGGTTGGCACCGATGATGCCGCTGCCGACGATCGCCACGTTGAGCCGCGTCGTTTCGGAACTCATTTCACTCCTCCGGCCGTCAGGCCACCCACCAGGAACCGCTGGAATGCCAGGTACAAGACCACCACCGGCAGCGCGCAGACGAGCGCGGAGGCCATCAGCTGCCCGTACAGCGGGATGGCGCCGCCCTCCTGGGTCGCACCGAACACCTGCAGCGCCACGGCGGCGGTGCGGGTGTCGGCGTTGGTGATGACCGAGGCGAACAGGACGTCGTTCCAGCCGAGCAGGAACGCGAAGATGCCGGACACGACGAGGCCGGGCCAGCTGAGCGGGATGACGATCGAGCGCAGGATCCGCCACGACGAGGCGCCGTCGAGGCGGGCGGCCTCGTCCAGCTCGTGCGGCAGGCCGCGCAGGTAGGTGACCATCACCCAGGTGGAGAACGGTAGCGCGAACGTCAGATAGGTGATGAACAGCGCCCACCGGGTGCCGATGACGTCGATGCCGAGCACCCGGGACAGGTTGGCGAACAGCACGAACACCGGCAGCAGCATCAGGGTGCCCGGGATGCTCTGCAGCGCCAGCAGCCCGCGCAGGACCAGGCCGCGGCCGAGAAAGGAGAACCGCACCAGCACGTACGCCGTGGCCACGGAGACCAGGGCGGAGAGGACGGCGACGCCGCCGGCGACGAGGACGCTGTTGAGCAGGCCGTCGCCGAGCTCGACGGTGTCCCAGATGTCGAGGTAGTTGGCGGGGTGGAAGGCGCTGGGCCAGAACCCGCCGCGGGCCACCGCCAGGTCGTCGTTGACGCTCGCGAACAGCATGTACAGCACCGGCGTCAGCGCGAAGACGAGCAGCAGCGCGATGACGGCCGCCTGCAGGCCCCGGGGCAGCAGGCGCTGGACGTCAGTCTTCATTGCGGTTCAGCCTCACCGCTCGTAGGTACACCGACAGCGGGATGGCCACGAGCACCAGCGACAGCACCGCCATCGCGGCGCTGAGCCCGAACTTGAAGTTCTGGAAGCTCTCCACGTAGGTGAGCACCGGCAGCACCTCGACGTCGTGCGGGGCGGGGACGCCGAAGAGCACGTACGGCAGCGTGAAGCTGTTGAGGGTGTGCAGGAACTCGATGACCATGCCCAGGGCGAGCACGCCGCGCAGGTGCGGCAGCACGATGTGGCGCAGCTTCGCCCACCAGCCGGCGCCGTCCAGGGCCGCGGCCTCGTGCACGTCGTCGGCGATGCCCTGCAGCCCGGACAGGGCCAGCAGGTACAGCAGCGGCCACGACGTCCACAGCTGCACGAACGCCAGCACCCAGTAGCTGCGCGGGCCGTTGAGCCACAGGTACTGCTCGCCGAGGACCTGGTCCAGCGGCCCGGCCGGCTGCAGGATGGTCCGCCACACGGTGCCGACGACGAACGCCGGCAGCACGTACGGGATGAGGAACGCGGAGCGGACCAGGGCCCGCCCGGCGAAGCGCTGCTGCGTCGCGAGGGCCGCGGCCAGGCCCAGCGGCACCGCGGCGACGGTGACGATCACGGAGTAGCCGACGGTGACCCAGATCGCGTGCGGCAGCGCGGTCTCCCGCCACGCCTCCAGGTAGTTGCCGATCCCGACGTTCGGGGCGTCGGTCCACTGCCGCAGTGTGTACTGGTTGAGGTCCAGCGTGGACACCAGCAGCGCCACGGCCAGCGGCAGCAGGATGACGACGAGCAGCAGGACGCCACCCGGCGCCAGCATCCACAGTGGACGCTGACGCCGGCTGACGGCCCGGCGGGCCGGTCGGACCGGCCGGGCGCGACGAGCGAGAGTCGTCACTTCGCCTCGTCGACGGCGCTCTGCGCGTCCTTCTGCGCGGCGCTCACCAGCGACCTGAGGTGGCCGTCGTCGACCTTGCCGGCCTTGAGGTCGGGTATCGACTGCACGACGACGTTGACCAGGGCCAGCTGCACCTTGCTCCAGCCGCCGTTGAACGGTGTGCCGTGCGCCTTCGACGCCGAGTCGACGATCGCGGCCAGGGCCGGGTCGGCCTGCAATTCCTTGGCCGCGGCGGCGTTCGTCGGCAGCTCGCCGAACGTCTTGTAGTACGCCTTCTGCTGATCGGGGCTGGTCAGCAGCTTCACCAGGGCCAGGGCGAGGTCCTTGTTCTTGCTGTACTTGGCCACGACCAGGTTGTCGCCGGACAGGATGCTGGTCGCGCCGACGCCGCCGCCGGGAAGGCTGGTGGCGCCGGGCGGGATCGTCGGCATGATCGCGTACGCGTACTTGCCGGCGACCTGCGACTTGTCCAGGGTGACCTTGGAGGTGGCCGAGACCATCGGCAGGAAGGCCGCCTTGCCGGCGCCGAACTCGGCGATCGCCTGGGCGTTCTTCCAGCCGACCGCGGCCGGGTCGACGACCTTGTCGGTCGCCAGCCAGCCCAGGTAGGTCTGGTAGGCCTTCACCGTCGCCGGGTCGTCCAGCGACGCCTTCTTGCCCGCCACGAGCGGGTTGCCGGCCTGCACGCTCATCGCCCAGATGAACTTCCACGGGTCGAACCCGTCGGCGTAGGCGATCGCCATGCCGTAGGTGCCGCCGGTGGTGAGCTTCTTGGCCTGCTCACGCAGCCCGTCCCAGTTGTCCGCCGGCTTGTCGATGCCGGCGGCCTTGAGCAGCTCGGTGTTGTACGCCATGACGAACGGCCGGCTGGTGAACGGGATGCCGACCTGGTGCTTGTCGTCGGGGCCGGAGATGCCGAGCGTGGCCTGCACGAAGGAGTCCTTGCCGCCGGCCTTCTGCCAGTCGGCGTCGGTGAGCTCCAGGAACGCGCCGGTCGCGTAGGCGGTCGGGGTGAACGTCGTGCCCAGCGAGTAGACGTCCGGGCCCTGCCCGGACACGACCGACGTCTGGATCTTCGTCAGCTCGTCGTTGGCCGAGGCGAACGTCTCGAACTTCACCTCGGCGCCGGTCTGCGCCTTGAACGCGTTGCTGGTGTCGGTGAACCACTGCTTCTGCTGCTGCGGATAGATCGTGTTGGCCTGGACCAGCACGTTGAGGGTCTTGCCGGCGCCGTTGAGCGCGCCGTCGCTGCTGCCGTCGCTCTTCGCGTCGTTACCGCAGGCCGCCAGCGCCAGGGCCGCGGCGGCGCCGACGGCGATGATCTTCAATCGGTTCATAAGGGTGTCCACTCCTCAGTGAGCGGTGCGCCGCCGCGGCGTTGGGGGTGTCGGCGACGCATCGATGCTGCTTCACGGCGGATCGAGGCGGACGCTATCAGCGCAGCTCCGGCAGTGGCAATCGTTTGCCATCTTTTGCCAAACCTGCTTTGCTGTGCGCCATGCCCGCCCTGCCCCGCGGCACCCACGGGAAACGCCCGGTCACCATCAACGACATCGCCGCCGCCACCGGCGTCGCCGCGTCGACCGTCTCCCGCGCGCTGAACAACCCCGGCCGGGTCAACGCCGCCACCCGCGAACGCATCGAGGCCGCCGCCCGCGAACTGCGCTACGTGCCGAGCTCACCGGCCCGGGCGCTGTCGTCCGGGCGCACCCGGGCCATCGCCGTGCTGGTCTCCGACGTCACCAACCCGTTCTACTTCGGCGTCATCCGCGGCACGCAGCAGCAGCTCAAGGCAGCCGGCTACGCGCAGCTGCTCATCGACACCGAGGACACCGGCGAACTCGAGGCCGAGATGCTGCACAAGATGCGCCGCTCCCTGGACGGCGCCATCCTCGCCGCGTCCCGCCTGCCCGACAAGGAGCTCGCCCGCCTCGCCGGGGACATCCCCCTCGTCACCATCAACCGCAACGTCCGCGGCGTGCCCAGCGCCATCATCGACACCCCCGCCGGCATCGGCCAGGCCGCCGAGCACCTGCTGTCGCTCGGCCACCGCGACATCGCCTACGTGTCGGGCCCGCAGCGCTCCTGGCCCAACGAGGCCCGCTGGAACGCGATGCGCGCCGTCGCCGCCCGCCACCGCCTCACCTTCACCCGGGTCGGCCCCTTCCCGTCCGGCCGCGGCTCCGGCCCGGCCGCCGCCGACGCCGTGCTCAACACCGGCGCCACCGCCTGCATCGTCTTCAACGACCTGCTCGCCATCGGCATCCTGCAGCGCCTGCGCGAGCGGCACGTCCGCGTCCCGGAGGACATCAGCGTCGTCGGCTGCGACGACATCTTCGGCGCCGACTTCTGCCACCCGCCGCTGACCACGCTGACCGCCCCGATCGAGCAGGCCGGCCGGGTCGCCGTGTCGATGCTGCTGTCCCGGCTGGACCGCACGGCCGCCCCGTCACCCACCACCCGCCAGCAGGTGATGCTGCCGGTGCACCTCACCGTGCGCGGCTCGACCGGCCCGGCGCCCCGGCGGTGACGGTCGCCGGGGCCGAGCGGGCCTACGGGACGCGGGCCACCACGCCGTACAGCGCCGTGTCGGCCAGCGGCGGGCGGTCCTCCGGCGGCACCGTCGGGCGCCACTCCACGATCGGCGCGATGCCCGGGTCGAGAAGCTCCAGGCCGTCGAAGAAGCGGGCGATCTCGTCCTTGGAGCGGGCCACCGCGTCCACGCGCAGCCGGCCGGCGCGGATCTCCTCCTCCGCGTATTCGCGCATCGCGGCCGGCACCAGGTCGCTCGTGCCGTGCGTCATCACCACGTAGCTGCCCGGCGGCAGCGCGTCGACCAGGCGGCGGACCGTCGCATACGGCCGGTGCTCCTCGAACAGGAAGTGCACGATCGCGATCAGCATCAGCGCGATCGGCCGGTCGAAGTCGAGCGTCCCGCGCACGCTGTCGTGGGCCAGGATCGAGGCCGGGTCGCGCAGGTCCGCGTCGATGTACGCGGTCGCGCCCTGCGGCGTGCTGGTCAGCAGCGCGCGGGCGTGGGCCAGCACGATCGGGTCGTTGTCGACGTAGACGATCCGCGACTCCGGCGCGATCGACTGCGCCACCTCGTGCGTGTTGTCGGCCGTCGGGATGCCGGTGCCGATGTCCAGGAACTGCCGCACGCCCGCCTCGGCGGTCAGGAACCGCACCGCCCGCCGCAGGAACGCGCGGTTTTCCAGGGCCGTCGTGCGGATCGCGGGATAGACCTTGGCGATGGCCTCGCCCGACTCACGGTCGGCGGCGAAGTTGTCCTTGCCGCCGAGCCAGTAGTTGTAGCGCCGGGCCGGGTGCGACGTTCTCGTGTCGATCCGCTCGGACCAGCCGGCCTGCTCGTCGACGCCGCCATCCGTCATGAGTACGCATCGTAGGCCATCAACGTCTCATCGCGTGAGCCGGCCCAGCATCGCCGAGGCCGCGAACACCGCCACCGCGACCGAGGCGACCAGCACCGCGACGTCGAGCAACAGCCGCGACGGGGTGCCGATCAGCAGGCCCCGCAGCGCGTCGACCTCGTAACTGAGCGGATTGACGTGGTTGAGCACGCGCAGCCAGCCCGGCATCACCGAGACCGGGTACAGCGCGTTCGAGGCGAAGAACAGCGGCATCATGATCGCCTGACCGATGCCCATCAACCGGTCCCGCTTGAGCACCAGGCCCGCGAGGGTGATCGACAGGCAGCAGAAGAACGCCGAGCCCAGCACCAGCACGAACGCCGTGCCGAGCAGCTTCAGCGGGTTGGCCGTCATCGCCACCCCCAGCACCGCGGCCAGCACGATCACCACCACCGCCTGCACCAGCGCCCGAAACCCGGCGGCGAACGCCTTGCCGGTCACCAGCGCCGCCCGCGGCGTCGGCGTCACCATGAGCTTCGCCAGCACCCCGGCGTCGCGCTCCCAGATGATGTGGATGCCGTAGAAGATCGACACGAACAGCGCCGACTGGGCCAGGATGCCCGGCGCCAGGAAGTCCAGGTACGGAATGCCTCCGGTCGGGATCGCCCGCAGGTGCGAGAACGTCTGGCCGAAAATGATCAGCCACAGCGCCGGCTGGACGGCCCGCGTGACGACCTCGGTCCGGTCCCGGCGCAGCTTCTGCAGCTCGACGAGGCACATCGCCACGATGCGGGTCAGCAGCACCCGCACCGGGCCGGCGGGCCGCGTGTCAGCCGAGACGGCTTGCGGTGCGACGAGCTGCGCGGACATCGCTGAACCCTCCCGAGTCGAGATCGTCTCCGGTGTACTCGCGGAACACGTCGTCGAGGCTCTGCCCCTGCGCCGACGCGATCAGCTCCTGCGGGGTGCCGAGCGCCCGGATCCGGCCGCGGTGCATCAGCGCGACGCGGTCGCAGTACTCCTCGGCCTCCTCCATGTAGTGCGTGGTGACCAGGACCGTCATCCCGGTCTCCGCCCGCACCCGGGTGATGCGCTCCCACACCCCGGCGCGCGCCACCGGGTCGAGCCCGATCGTCGGCTCGTCCAGCACCAGCAGGCGCGGCGCGCTCACCAGAGCCTGGGCCAGCTCCAGCCGGCGGATCATGCCGCCCGAATACGTCGCGGCCGGCCGGTCGGCCGCCTCGGCCAGCCCCATCGCCTCGATCACGGCGGCGGCCCGGCCGCGCCGCTGGGCGCGGGGCACGTCGAACAGCCGCGCGAACAGCGCCACGTTCTCCCGCCCGCTGAGCGCCGCGTCGGCGGACAGCGCCTGCGGGACGTACCCGATCATCCGCCGCACCGCCATCCGGTTGCGCCGCACGTCGAGCCCGAAGACGGCCACCTCCCCCGCCTGGGGCGGCAGCAGCGTCGTCAGCACCCGGATCGTGGTGGTCTTGCCGGCGCCGTTGGGCCCGAGCAGGCCGAAGATCTCGGCGGGCGGGACGCTGAGCGACAGGTCGTCGACCGCGACCGTCTCCTTGAACCGGTGCCGCAGCCCGCGTATCTCAACCGCCGCCGTCATCACGGTCCCCCTCGCCACACTCGCTCGCGCTTCCTAGGAAACTAGGCTGTGGATCGCCCGCCAGGATGCCGGCGAGGCGGGACAGCGCGGGCACCGCCGCGGCGAGCGCGTCGCGCTCGCCGTCGCCGAGCTCCCCCAGCGCGCCGGCCAGCAGCGACACCCGCGCGGCGCGCCACGCGTCCAGGCGCGCCGCGGCCGCCGGGGTCAGCACCAGCCGGGCCGAGCGGCGGTCGGCGGGGTCCCGCTCCCGGCGCAGCAGCCCCGCCTCGGTGAGCTGGTTGACCAGCGTGCTGACCGAGTTGCCGGCCAGGTGCAGCTGCTGCGCGGCCGCGCCGACGCCGATGCCGGGCGTCGACTCGACCAGGCGCAGCAGCTCCACCTGGCTGCCGGTCAGCGCCGGGCCGTCCGAGTCCGCGAACAGGCCGGCGCGCAGGCGCCTGCGCAGCACGCGGCGCACGCCCATGAGCTGCGCGCCGAGCGCGTCGGCCAAGCCCTCGTGATCCACATCAACAATATACCTCGTTAGCAGAGCTAATCAGAAGGAAGCTCCAGCGCGAAGCGGTCGCCGACCGGCCGGAAGCCCAGGCGGGCGTAGTAGGGCGCGACCATGCCCGGCGGGGTCAGCACGCGGCGGAACCCGTGCGCGCTCAGTTGCCCGCTGCGGCGGAAGACGAACTCGCCCGGGCTCAGGTCCCGGTAACGGCGGGTCACGTAGTCCAGCTCGACCTGCGCCACCTGCGGGTCCTCGGGGTCCGGGCGGAGCATGAGCACGCCGACGACCTCGTCAGCGTCCAGCGTCAGAAACGCGAGCCGGTGCTCGTCGTCGAAGCGGAAGCGGGGGTTGTACTTCGCGATGTCGGCCCAGTGGACCCGCAGCACGTGCGCCAGGAAGTTGTCGTCGGTCGCGACCTGCACCACCTGGTATTTGCGCTCGTCGTGGCGGGTGCGCAACAGGGAGTACAACTGCCAGACGTTGATGACGGCGAGGGTGAGGTTGAGGCCGACCATGGGCCAGACCCGCGCGCCGGCGTTGTAGCCGACCAGGATCACCGAGCCGATCAGGTTGAACGCGCGCAGGCGCAGCAGCCGGCGCTGCAGCAGCGACCACACCAGCACCGCCGAGCCTGCCCAACCGACGATCTCCAACCAGCTCATCGCTCGTCCCGCCAGCCGCGGGTGTACACCACGCCGAGCTTGGCGCCCACGGCCCGCTCGAGGTCGATGCCCATCGTGTGGGCGGTGACGAAGGCGGTGATGACCACGTCGGCGAGCTCGGCCTCGACGTCTTCGAACGAGCCGGAGCGGCGGGCCATGCCGTAGTGGCGCCGCACGGCGCCGACGAACTCGCCGGCCTCCTCGGCGAGGGCGAGCGTCTGGCGCAAATGGGGCGCCTCGGTGAAGCCGGCGGCGGTCAGCTTGGCGGCCACGTCGGCGGCGACCTCGGGCAAATCAGCGAGCGTGAAGGGGCGGGAGTTGTTCACAATGCTCAGCATGACGGAGCCCCTGCCGGCCCTCGCCGAGCGCCTCACCCGGATCGACCGGTCGTGACGCGGCAGATCCGGGCCGTGCACTCCGCGGAGACGATCACGGTCTATCAGGCGTACGGCCCGCAGATCGCCCTGCCGGCACTGAAAGCCGGGCGCTTCACCGGCGACCTCGACGCGGCCCGGGCGCTGCTGCCGGCCGAGCGAGAGTATTGACAGACATCTGTCAGTCAGGTTTCCTATCTTTCAACCTTCGGCGGTTCCGTCCGCTCGCCGTCGGGAGACCCTGTCCGAGTCTTCCTAGGAGCCTGCCCGTGACCAGGTACCGTCTACCCCTCGTCGCGTTCGTGGCCGTCGTGCTCTCGCTGAGCGCGACCACCGCGTTCGCCCTGACCCAGACCGGCAAGGCGGCGCTCGCCGCCGGGCCGACCGCGAGCCAGCTGCTGGCCCGCACGCAGACCTGCAACCAGGTCTCCAACGGCAAGTACGCCACCGACGACGGCGCTCCGGCCACCGTCGCGATCTGCAAGAGCGGGACGGCGTACTTCTGGACCGCCGACATGGACATCGACTGCGACGGCATCGGCACGTCGCGCTGCAACGCCTCGACCGACCCGTGGTACCAGCCGCAGACGTCGTTCACCACCTCGACCGGCGCGTACTTCACGTCGGACGTCACGCGCTACTACGTGATACCGCTGCCCAGCTCCCGCTTCGACTACGGCGCGAACGGCATCCGGCCCGGCGCCGTCGCCGCGGTCGTCTACAACAACCAGGTCGCCTACGCCGTCTTCGCCGACGAGGGGCCGAACAACATCATCGGCGAGGGCTCGTACGCGCTGGCCACGGCGCTCGGCATCGACCCGAACCCGGCGACCGGCGGCACGGCCGGGCCGGTCACGTACATCGTCTTCCCCAGCTCGGTGCCCAGCCCCGTGGAGAGCAACACCGCGATCGACAACACCGGCGCCGCCGCCGCGAACACGTGGCTCGGCACCACGCCGAGCGGCGGCCCGACCACGCCGACCACCGGCCCGACCGGCGGCACCGGCCAGATCGTCGGCTACGGCGGCAAGTGCGTCGACGTCGCCGGGGCGAGTTCCGCCAACGGTACCGCCGTGCAGCTCTACGACTGCAACGGCAGCAACGCCCAGAAGTGGACCCGCGCCTCGGACGGGACGCTGCGCGCGCTCGGCAAGTGCATGGACGTGACGGGCGCGGGCACAGCCAACGGGACGAAGGTCCAGCTGTACGACTGCAACGGCACCAACGCGCAGAAGTGGACCCGCAGCGGCTCGGCGCTGGTCAACGCGGGATCGGGCAAGTGCCTCGACGCGACCGGCCCGAGCTCGGCCAACGGCACGCGGCTGCAGATCTGGACCTGCAACGGCGCCGCCAACCAGAGCTGGACCGTTCCGGCGTAACACCTGACGGATGCGTCCGGCGCGCACAACGTGCCGGACGCATCCGCTTATCGGCTCAGTGCCGTCAGCATGGTTCGGAGGTGGCGGACCCGCGCCGGGTCGACCGGGGCCGACCAGTCGCCGCCCGGGCGCACCGCGCTGCCGGAGTGGAACGCCGTGACGCCCGCGGCCGCCAGGCGCTCCAGGTGGTCCTCGCGCAGGCCGCCGCCCGCGAGGATCCGCCCGCCGCGCGCCTCGGCCGTCAGGACGTCCAGGCCCGCGCCGATACCGTCCGGGGACCCCGCGGTGAGCACGGTGTCCAGGCCCGGCCGGCCGTCGAGCGCCCGCCAGGCCGCGGCGCGGTCGGCGGCGTGGTCGATCGCACGGTGGAACGTCCACGGGGCGCCGTCCAGCGCCGGCAGCACCGCGTCCAGCGCGGCCCGGTCCACGCCCCCGGCGGCGTCCAGGAAGCCCAGCACAAACTCGGCGGCGCCGGCCGAGCGCAGATCCCGGGCCGCGCGCCGCAACGCGGGCGCATCGGCACCGAAGCCCGGCGTCGTGCGCAGCATCACGCGGACCGGCAGCGACGTCGCGGCGCGCACCGCGGCGACGGTCCGCGGGTCGGGGCTCAGCCCGCCGACCGCCATGTCGCTGACGAGCTCAACCCGGTCGGCGCCACCCTCCGCGGCGTTGCGGGCGTCGAGCGCGTCCAGCGCGATGATCTCCAGCAGCATCCTTGTCAGGGCGTGGTCCGGGCGGCGGTGCGCAACCGTGTGGCGTCCTGGCTCGGTGGGGCGCCGAACTGGCGACGGTACTCGCGGCTGAACTGCGAAATGCTGCCATAGCCGACGCGGCGGCTGATGGCGCCGATGTCGTTGGCGTCCGCGGCGAGCTGGAGCCGGGCGTGCTGGAGCCGGATCTGTTTCTGGAACTGGATCGGACTCATCGCGGTGACGGCCTGGAAGTTGCGATGGAAGGCCGAGACGCTCATGCCCGCTTGTTGTGCCACTTCCTCGACGAGGAAGCGCCGCATGTAGTTGTCCCGGATCCATCGCACGGCGCGGGCGATGTGGCTGAGGCTGCTGTCGGGCAGACCGAACTGGCGGACCATCGCACCCTGCTCGCCGGTGATGAGCCGCCAGAGGATCTCGCGCTTGACCAGCGGCGCGAGCACCGGGATGTCGCGCGGCTGGTCGAGCAGGCGCACGAGCCGGACGACGGCGTCGAGGAGCTCGGCGGACGCGTCACTGACGGCGAGGCCGGCCGGTGCGTCGTTGCCGACGTCCGGCAGGTCGCCCGGGGCCGCCCGCAGCAGCACGTCGGCAACGGCGGCCGGGTTGAGGTTCAGCCCGACTCCGAGGCCGGGAAGCTCCGGACTGGCCTCGGTGAAGTGGCTGCTCACGGGCAGGTCGACCGACGCGATGAGGCACTGCCCGGCATGGTAGTGGTAGACGCGCTCCCCCAGCGCCAGCCGTTTGGTGCCTTGCGCGACCACCGCGAGCACCGTGCGGTAGATGGTCGGCGTCGGCGGGTACGGCCGCTCGGCCTTGAAGATCAGGACATCCTCGATGCCGGTCGTCAGGTCAGGTCGGGCGTGGCGGGCAAGCAGGCTGCGGAGCTCGTCGAGGGCCATACGTGCGATTAAAGCGCCGGAGCATCGGGCCGGCCAGCACCGGGCGTGATGCCGCGGCCCAGGTCACGTACCGGTCGAATCGGGCAGGATCAAGCTAGACTTCGCGACCTTTGGGCAAGCAACTGCGGGTCTTGAACTGGTTTCATGAGTGTTCAGGTGTCCGGCCGTGCCCGAGGAGCAAGCAGAGGTGACCGACGAGAAGCGCCGCGAGATCCGAATCGGCGTCGACGACGTGCCGCACCGGGTCCACCGGGATGGCGGTAGGACACCGTGCCCGGCGCCATGAGGCATTGTGACAACCATCGAACTCTTCGGCCGCGATGCCGAGCTGGAACAGGTCTCCGATTTCCTGGCCGCCGCGCGGGAACGCGGTGATGCGCGGCTGATCTGGGGTGAGCCCGGAGTCGGCAAGTCCTCCCTGATCGTCGCCGCGGCGGAGCTCGCTTTCGCAGCGCGGATGCGAGTGCTGCGGGCCTCGGGGTCCGAGTTCGAAGCCGACGTCAGCTACTCCTGCCTCAACCAGTTGCTCCTGCCGATCCACGCCGACCTCGAGCGCCTTCCCGCCGGTCCGCGGGAGGCGCTGGCGGTGGCGCTGGGTTTCGGCGTCGGCCCGCCGCCGGACGCGCTGCTGGTCTGCACCGCGGCGCTGCTGCTGATCAAGGCGGTGGCCGCGGACGCGCCGATGGTCCTGCTCGTCGACGACGTCCAGTGGATCGACCGGGCCAGTGCCGTCGTGCTCGGGTTCATCGCCCGCCGCCTGCAGGGTTGCCATGCCGGCTTGCTCGTGTCCGCCAGGACGGGGACGGCGAATTTCCTCGATCCGCGGGGACTGGCCGAGATCGTCGTCCAGCCGCTGGACGACGAGGCGGCCGGGCAGCTGGTCGACGTCACCTATCCGCAGATGCCGGCCCGGGTCCGGCAGCGACTGCTCGACCTCGCCCAGGGCAATCCACTGGCGTTGATGGAGCTGCCGTCCGCACTGCTGGGTGCCGCCCACCGCACCGCGGCACGACCGGAGGTGGTTCCGCTCAGTGACCGGCTGCAGGCGATGTTCGCCGCACGCATCGCCGATCTGCCGGAGCCGACCCGCCGGCTGCTGCTGCTCGCGACGTTCGAGGGCACCGGCGACACCCGGGTCCTGCGGGCCGTCATCGAGGAAGGGCCCGGTCTTGCCGACCTCGGCCCGGCGGAGCGGGCGCAGCTGGTCCGCGTGGACGACGCCACGGCCCGCATCGCGTTCCGGCACCCGCTGATCCGCTCGGCGATCGTGGCGATGTCCACGCATGAGGAGCGCCGCAGCGCGCACATCGCCCTCGCCGGCGCGTTGCACGGCGACCAGGAACGCCGTGCCTGGCATCTGGCGGCGGCCGCCGTCGGGCCGGACGAGGAGGTCGCGGAACTGCTCGAGCAGGCGGCGCGGCGCGTCATGCTCCGCGGGGATGCGTTCGCCGCGGTCGCGGCGCTGATCCGCGCCGCCGAGCTGAGCGCGACCAGCGCCGGGCGGGGCCGGCGGCTCGCCGAGGCCGCCTACATCGGCGCCGAGGCGAGCGGCGCCATCGACGACGCGAAGACGTTGCTGACCGATGCGCGCCGGGCGGGCGCGGACGCCACCGGCTCGCTCCACGCGGCCAATGCGGCCGCCTTCCTGATGCTCAACGGCGACGGTGACGTGAACACCGCCCACCGCCTGCTGGTCGGCGCCATCGAGACCGGCGACCACGGTTACCAGGCCGAGCATCCGGCGCTGATCGAGGCCATGCACACGCTGCTGCTGCTGTGCTGGTACGGCAGCGCCGCCGAGTACTGGGAACCCTTCTACCGGGCCCTGGGCCGGCTGCGGCCGCAGCCGCCCGACGTCCTCGCGCTGGCGAGCAGGACCTTTCCCGACCCGGTACGCACCGGGGCGTCGGCGCTGCCGCATATCGACGCGATCCTGGATACGCTCCCGGACGAAGCCGACCCCACCCGCATCATGCGCATCGGCACGGCGTCGGTCTACCTGGACCGCCTCGGCGACTGTCGCGAGTCCTCATGGCGGCTCGTCCGGCACGGACGGGACGGAGGACCACCCCGTCGACACCTCGGCGCCCTCATGCACCTGTGTCTGGACGACTACCTCGTCGGCCGGTGGGACGAGGCCGAACAACTCGCGCTCGAGGGCCAGCGGGTCTGCGCCACCAGCGGCTTCTCGTTCTTCGCGTGGTACTTCCTGTACAACCGGGCGATCGTCGCGGCCGGCCGAGGACGCTTCGACGAGGCGTACGCCCTCGCCGACGAGATGACCCACTGGGCACTGCCTCGCGGTGTGTCGGCCGCCGCCCTGTTCGCCCATCATCCGCGCACACTGGCCGCCCTGGGCCAGGGCGACTGGGACGCGGCCTTCCTGCACGCGGCCGCGATGAGCCCGCCCGGAGTGCTCGCGTCGCACGTGCCGCACTGCACCTGGGTGATGTTCGACCTGGTCGAGGCGGCGGTCCGGACCGGGCGGACGGTCGAGGCCAGGGCGCACGTCGAGGCGATGCGGGCCGCCGGTGTCGCCGCGCTGTCGACCCGGATGGCGCTCATCCAGGCGGTTACCGAGGTTCTCGTCCTCGACGACGAGGCGGCGACGACGCGGCTGGAGTCGCTGCTGGCCAGTCCCGCAGCGGACCGGTGGCTGTTCGAGGCGTCCCGGGCCCGGCTCGCCCTCGGCGAGAGACTGCGCCGGACCAGGTCAGCGTCGCAGGCCCGCCGGCACCTGCTCGCCGCGCGCGACGGATTCGCCGCCATGGCCGCGGCGCCATGGCTCGAACGCACGCACACCGAGCTGCGCGCCACCAAGTACCGGCTCACCGACGTACCGTCGGGTGGTCCGGCCGCCCTGACCGCGCAGGAGTTCCAGATCGCCCAGCTGGCGGCGAGCGGTCTGACCAACAAGCAGATCGCCGAGCGCCTGTACCTGTCGCACCGCACCGTGGGTGCGCACCTGTACCGGATCTTTCCGAAGCTCGGCGTGGCATCGCGCGCCGGACTCAGGGATGCGCTGTCGGCGGGCTCCGATCCCCGGTAGTCGTCTGCCGCGGGCGGGCGGCGGCGGAAGGGGCGCCGAGTTCGGCGGCCTGTGCCTCCTTGTCCTCGAGCAGCCGCTCCAGCAGCCGCCGGGTGGTGGGATCGTCGTCGCCGACCCAGCGCACCGCCTCCTGCAACGTCTGGACGAGGATCCGAGCCCCGACCAGGCCCTGGGTCACGATGCCGGCGAGGTCCCCGTCGGGGAAGGTCTGGAATGCGACCCGCGAGCGGCCGGCCAGGTGCTGCGGATCGTAGTCGGCGGCGAACCCGAGCTGCCGGATCCGCGCCGCGAGCAGCCGCGCGCCTGCGCGGTCACGGTCGGCGTAGGCGGAGAGGAACTCCGCGACCGCCCGGTCCGACGGTGCGCGCACGAGCAGCGCATGCTGCTCGTACTGCAGCGACGACACGACCAGACTCGCCAGCAGTACGTTCAGCAGCCCCGCCACCGCCGCCAGCTCGGCGCGGTTCGACGGCGTGACCGGCCCGTCGTCCAGGTCGAACAGGGCCCGGTCGCGAACCTCGCGCATCCGTAGCGCGGATGGCGGTGACGCGGCATGTCCCCGCCCGGCAGGCATCGTCATGCACTCGATGGTCGAACGCCGGTCACCGCCGTACATCTGTCAAACGACCTAACGCCTGCACCCGCGCGATCGTTGCCCGCGCGCCCGCTTACCCCGGTCGCGCGGCCGGACCGGTGCGGTCGTGCACGGTGCCGGCCGGCGGTGACGCCGTCGGCCCGGATAAGTCGCCGGCCGCCGCGACCCCCGAAGTCGCAGACAGATGACTGATGAGCGCGGCCGGGCCGCGCCGAAGAGTGGAGCACACCACAAGCGGCGCCGGCCGCCGACATCAGGCGAGCGCCACAGGACCGAGGAGATGTACCGCCATGACTGTCAACCACGGATTCCACGCCGTCATGACCGCGCAGCCGGGCCGGGGTGACGAGCTCGTCGCGTTGCTGCTCGACGCGCCGTCCCTGCCGAACGAGGACTGCGTCGTGTTCCTGGTCAGCCGCTGCGGCGGCAACCCGGATGTCGTTTCCGTCGCCGAGGGCTGGACCAGCCAGGAGGCGCACGCCAAGTTTTTCGCGGCCGAGGAGGCGCAGGCGTTCGTCGCGAAGCTCCAGCCGCTGCTGACGGGTGAGTCGCAGTACACCGACGCGGTCCCCGTCGGCGGCAAGCCCACGTTCTGAGGATCCACCGCAACCACCGACACCCAAGGAGCCGACCATGACCCAGACCCGACCCGACCTCGACCCCGAGCTGCGGTCGCTGCTCGCCGACATGCCCCTGTCGTCGGAGCTCAGCCTCGAACTGCTCGCGCAGATCCGCCAGATCCCCTCGACGCCGGTCGGAACCCTCCTCGACGGTCGCGCCGTCGAGCGGCGCGAGGTCACGGTCGCCCGCCCGGACGGCGCGCGGATCCCACTGTCGATCTTCAGCCCGCAACGGGCCGATCGCTCCACGGCGGCGCCGTGCGTCTACTGGCTGCACGGCGGAGGGATGGTCATGGGAGACCGCTTCTCCCAGATCGACATCCCCCTCGAATGGCTCGAACGCTTCGGCGCGGTCGTGGTCACGGTGGACTATCGGCTGGCGCCGGAGGCCACCGGCACGACCCTGGTCGACGACTGCTACCACGGCCTGCTCTGGACCGCCGAGCACGCCGCGGAGCTGGGCATCGACCCCGCCCGCATCATCATCGCCGGGATCAGCGCCGGCGGTGGCCTTGCCGCCGGCGTCACCCTGATGGCCCGAGACCGCGGCACCCCGGCGATCGCGGCCCAGGTGCTCATCTGCCCCATGCTCGACCACCGCAACACCACCACGTCCAGCCGGCAGTACTCCGGCGAGCCGGGTGTGTGGACCCGCGAGATGAACGCGTTCGGGTGGCAATCGGTGCTCGGCGACCTTCAGGACGCCGATGTGCCCGGCTACGTCTCACCCGCCGTGGCCGAGGACCTCTCTGGCCTGCCGGCCACCTACATCGACGCCGGCACCGCCGAGGTCTTCCGCGACGAGGACGTCGCCTACGCCACCCGCATCTGGGCCGCCGGCGGTCAGTCCGAACTGCACGTCTGGGCCGGCGGCTTCCACGGCTTCGACGCCCTCTACCCCCACGCCCGCGTCTCCGCCGCGGCCCGCCGCACCCGCAACAACTGGCTCACCCGCGTGCTGACCTCGCCCTCCCCGAGCTAGCCCAGCACCGCGTCCATCCCCCGCACCTCCGAAAGGAGCACCGCACCATGACCACCCTCGCCAGCGCCGAACCCGAGACGATCGCCCCACCTTCCCCTTCGCTGGCGCCGAGCGGCGACGGCCGTGCCGCATTCCTGCGCGAGTTCCTCCGCGACCCATTCACCGTCGCCGCCGTCACACCCAGCGGCGAGCCGCTGGCCGACTTGGTCACCGCGACCGTGCCACGCACCGGCGCCCCACTGATCGTGGAGCTCGGCCCCGGCACGGGCGCATTCACGGCGGCGATCCAGCGGCGGCTCGCCGGCCGCGGCCGGCATGTCGCCATCGAGATCAACGCCCGGTTCGCCGAACGCCTGACGCTCCGCTTCCCCGGAGTCGACGTCGCCGTCGCCGACGCCCGGGGGCTGCGCGACGTACTGGCGCAGCGCGGTCATCACCACGCGGACGTGATCGTAAGCGGGCTGCCGTGGGCGGCATTCGCGGCGGGCCGCCAGGACGACCTGCTCGACGCCGTCGTCGACAGCCTCGCCCCGCACGGCGCGTTCACCACCTTCGCGTACACACACACGCGATGGGCCCCACCGGCCCGCCGGCTCCGGCGCTTGCTGCGCTCGCGGTTCGAGGAGGTCGTGCTCAGCCGGACGGTGTGGGCCAACGTGCCACCCGCATTCGTCTACTACTGCCGCAGACCCCGCACGCCACTGCCGGCCTCCGCCGGTGGGTCGCCGCCCAGGCAGTTCGCGTAGCCCAAGCGCGGATCCAGCGGCGGCTACAACCTCTGATCACCAACGGTCAGGGGCAAGGCGCGGCATCGCCTTGCCCCTGACATCGACGGTGACGGTCGTTCTCCGCGATGCCCACGACGCCGCGAGCCTTGTGACGGCGATCCGGCCGACTCAGAAGCCGCGCGCCAGCCGGTAGTACGCGGCGTTCCAGCGCACCTCCTTGGCGAACTCCCGGGTCGTCGTCGCCGAGTCGATGACCAGCAACTCGGTCGAGACCATCTCCGCCAGGTCGTACAGCTCCTCGACCCCGACCGCCTGGGACAGCACGGTGTGATGCGGCCCGCCCGCGGTCAGCCACGCCTCGGCCGACACCCCCAGCGACGGCGCCGGCTTCCACACCGCCCGAGCCACCGGCAGCCTCGGCAACGGCGCCGCCGGCGCAACGACCTCGATCTCGTTGGCCACGAGCCGGAACCGCTCCCCGAGATCCGCCAGACCCAGCACAACCGCCGGCCCCGGCGCGGCATCGAACACCAACCGCACCGGATCCTCCCGCCCGCCGATACCGAGCGGATGAATCTCACACGACGGGATACCAGCCGCGATCGACGGACACACCTCAAGCATGTGCG